>DATBRD010000008.1:0-182069 GCA_036560465.1 Methylobacter sp. | reverse complement strand
GGATACTGTTGGCGAATTAATCGCACCCTTGCAGCAAACAATAGTTTAAAGTTATTTATTACTTGCTGACCAGGTATTGCCATGTCTCTTCATCCTAGTCTCATCGAGCCGGTTCCGGAGCAGACGGCTCAGATTGCGCATGCCGCCTTTCCCAAGGGCTCTCTCTATCTGACCTTGCGGGACGAACTGGGTACTCTCTACCGTGACGATGATTTCTCCACGCTCTTTTCTGCCAGCGGCCAACCGGCGTTCCCCCCATGGCGTCTGGCACTCGTCACCCTTCTCCAATTCCGAGAAAATCTCTCGGATCGACAGGCCGCTGAAGCCGTGCGCGCCCGCATCGATTGGAAGTATCTGTTGGGACTTGAGCTTGCAGATCCTGGCTTCGATTTTTCCGTACTCTGCGAATTTCGCGCGCGCCTCATTGCGGGCGAGGCCGTAATGCAGTTGCTGGATGGGCTTCTCGGCCAGTGCCGCGAGCTGGGATTGCTGAAAGCGCGGGGACGGCAGCGGACGGATTCGACCCATGTACTGACCTCGGTGAGAGTATTAAGTCGCTTGGAGCTCGTCGGCGAGACTTTGCGCGCGGCGCTCAATGAGATCGCCAGCATTGAGCCGGAATGGCTTCGCAGTGTAACTCCGAAAGACTGGTATAAACGTTATAGCCGACGAGTTGAAGATCGTCGTTTGCCCCGAACCGCCCCGGAACAACAGAATTATGCCCAGACCGTCGGCGAGGACGGGTTTGCTCTGCTTGATTGGGTTGAATCGGCAGAGGCACCGGCAAAGCTAAGGCAGTTGCAGCAAGTAGCGATTCTACGCACCGCGTGGAATCGTCATTATATACGAGATGAATCGCCCGCAGACGGTTCACCCAGTGTGCGATTCAAAACTAACCAAGAAGTATCCCAGGCTGAAGAAAAGGTGGAGTCGCCTTACGATCCCGAGGCCCGCTACCGCAGTAAAAGCGGCATGCACTGGACCGGTTACATGGTTCATATAAGCGAAACTTGCGACGAAAACAGCGTTCACTTGATTACCCATGTGCATACCACCCCGGCCGACGTTCATGAAGCGATGTGTACCGAATCCATCCACCAGGCCTTGACTGACAAGGGCGTCCCGCCACTTGAGCACTTGGTGGACGCCGGTTATGTGTCTGCGGAACTCTTACTCCGCAGTCGTGTTCATTACGGCATCGACCTGGTCGGACCCGCCCGCATAAATCCCACGTGGCAAACTAAAGTAGAGGGCGCCTACACGGGAGAACAGTTTACAATCGACTGGGAAAAACGTGAAGCCCGCTGCCCACAAGACGTAGTCTCGAAGGCTTGGCGTGACTATAACGACGCAGAGGGAAAGCCGTATCACCTGGTCCACTTTCCGAAGGCAGCTTGCCAAGGTTGCCAAGCCAGAGCGCTTTGCACTCAAGCTAAACAGCAGCCGCGCCGGTTATACCTACACCCACGGCCGGAACATGAAGCGCTACATGCAGCCCGACAACGTTTAAAAAGCGAAGCGGGTAAGCGACTCTATGCGCAACGCGCCGGAGTCGAAGGCTCTTTATCGCAAGGTGTCCGAGCCTTTGGGATACGCCACACACGTTACCGCAGGTTGGCGAAAACCCACTTACAACAAGTCGTGACGGCCGTCGCCATTAATCTTGATAGGATCGCCGCATGGCTAGCAGGCAGGCCGTTGGCAGCGACACGAATATCGCACTTTGCAGCACTGGTGGTCGCATAAACCAATTCGCCAACAGTATCCGGTGGTTTTTAATAATGTTGGGAGGCTTTGATCTTTAGCTCATCATCACTTATGTGCGCTTCCGTACAGACCCAAACCTCTGGTCGGTCTAATCTGTAACTCAGCAGGCTGATTCAAGTCTATTTGAGGCAGTCGTGACCGGCAATTAAGTCCACTAAATTCGATAGCTTTAAAACCCATAAGGCTGTATCAACTCGTATTATTTTCTTAAGGAGATAATAATGACCAGATTTGTCGTAGATTTAGGAAAAGTTCAACTTTCGGATACACAAAAAGCCGAAATTTCTGCATCCATTCAAAAAGCAGTGCTTGGCCATCTTGCCAATATTCCAAGCGCATCTGAGAACGCGTTTAGTTTAGGCAGTATTGGAAAAAGACCACCTTGGTTGGGACTTATCCTTCGTGAAAGTCTTGAAGAAGTTGTTGAGGCCGCCAATATCGCGTCAAAACAAGGTCATACTGCTGGTTAGCTGCGTTGTAAGAGACACTGGAAAAGATGACGGATAAACCTGAAAAAGGAGTGCTCTGCCCAAGCGCTCCTGCTGAACCAGGGGCAACTCTCATTGGGGTTGTCGGATCGGATGGGCGTGTCGCACATTTGGCCACGGGGCTAAAGATAGACGCTGAGTTTATCAAGGAGGCAATAGTCCATGGCCCCTTGGAACAGCGTTATCGATTCTCCTCGCCTTGCCAGGAAAAAAGATGTGCCAATTGGAATGGAAAAGGTTGCGGTGTAATCGAGGAGTTACATATTTTCGCTTCTTCTGCCGGAGTTCTCCAAGAGGCTAAACTGAGTCCTTGTTCCATTAGGGAAAGTTGTCGCTGGTGGATTCAGCGTGGAAGGGAAGCCTGTGTGATCTGTCCATTGGCCATTACCGATCAAAAGGAAATATCCAACGATGGCGACACAATGGTCTTTTAGGCGGCTTTATATTGAGGTCAATTTTAAACAACAACTCGCTTCTTGATCTGTCCTTTTTTGATGGTGGGATCAGTGCCGCGACAGCACAGCAGTGGGACAAACAAGTGTTTCTGGGATCAGTAAGCGTGGCAACCTTTAACTGCGCATTTTATTGATCCAGGGTGCGCGGTCAGTCATCAGGTGTTGCAATGATAAAACCGACCCACTGAGTCGACGGCTTCAGAACTTGGTTGATCGACGCGGCTTTAACAAGGTGGTCGTAGCGCTGGCCAACAAAAATGCCCGTGTGCTTTGGGCAATGGCTAGCTGGAGGTGACAAGCAAAGCGTGGATATCCCTCATGTTGGTTAACAGAATTTAATCAGATTGCGGAGGCAAGAAAACCAGCATTGATGACAAAAACAGGTTCAGACTGGTGCTTAAAACCCGATTAACACAGAGGTTATAGAAACCGACAGGCTGCTTTGGGAAAAAGCGCGCGGATAGATTCATCAGAGGCCAGAGATTTAATGAATACCTCTATTAGGAGACCGGATATATGGCTGCAATCTCGATCCTGTTGAAAGCATTAATTTTTGGGGATTTTGTCTTGCAATAGAGGGGAAGTCCATATATGTGTCAGACTGAATTAACGCAACAAAAAACAGGGTATCTATATGAACATAAAAGCGAATAATCATGATTGTTGGTGTTTTGTGTTTGTAAGGTTTTGTTTAATTTGCATCTTAATTTTTGGAAATGTTTGTGTGTTTGCAACTGCTAACCAGCAAGCCCAGATGCTTAAACAGCTTGAATTTGAATCATTCGACCCGAAATGCGGCAACGATCAAAGCTGCCATGTGTGGCAAACATTTCGAGACACGCATCCATTTCCTTATCAAACATTTGCAGTAGCTCCTGTTAAAGATGGTTCAACGGTTTTGATTATTTCCGAACCAGCACCCAGTATTCCCAAGGCTAAACTGGAGAAACTCCTTCATGTTGCTTTCGGTTCTGACTTGCTCAACCTTACCAATAGACGTTGGATGATCGGAGCTGATGGCTGGCTTGAAGATGTCGTGCTTGAAATTAAAACCAGTACACCGAAATTTGCCGCAAACCCTGAAAATGATCCTGCTCTCACTGATCGAGTCCGAATGTTGCAACAGCTTTTGTTTGGCACGGCATTCGGTGGCACCATTGAACGTGCCGATAGCGATTATGCGGCCGCCCGCTCATCAGCTCCTGATGTTGCCCCCAGACCTCTGGAATTGCGCAATTGGACTGTTGGCGCATCCACCCCATGGACATCTTTGGATGTTTATTCGTCTGGGTCCCCGTTCTTGTTAAATCAATTATTCAATAATGATGTAGCAGGAAGCTACATAAATGCCGACCACCAGCTGGTTATTCTTGTACTGCCTGCCACTGTCTTGGAAGCGATTCGGAAGGATAAAGACGAGTTAAATAAACTACAGAAAACATTTCGTCTTTTCGCGGTATCAAGCGACACCATCTTAGGTGGCGTTTGGAATAAGGAAGGCGGGTTGGCAATCGTCGGACGTTCGCGGCGCACCTCAACGGCCGCGATTCCGCCTTTGCGTTTTGAAACCTTTACCGCCCTTGTTCGTGAGCAGAGTGGTGAATTAAAGCAAAGTTACGAACGCACTAATCTGTTTGCGGGTAGATTGCTAACAGGAGCCTATCAAAATCATGATTGGGCACCGATACTGCTTTCTGAATCGCTAGTTAACACTGAGTTTGGTGCTTTGTTGAATATTACCGACCAATTTCTTAAATCATGGTCGGAAGCCGGGGATGTTGACTATCTCTATTTTGACTACCCTTTGCACCCCGCTAAAGGAAAATTTGTTTTTGGTGACGAGCCGCTGAGTACCATAGTTAAAAATGAAATCGGCGGTAACGAAGTGCTGTTTAATTGGAATACAGCGGGAGGAGCCGTTACTTTTGCCGACGAGGAATTCAATGTACTAGCTGCAGGACGTACCAGCGCGCTGCCCGTAACTTACGGTTCCGATGTGGCCGGCGAAGAGATGCAGACTGGTGATCAATTGCCGAAACTGCGCATTAGAGAAAATTCTGCTTATGATTATTTCGTTGCCCAACGCGACCCTAATCTTGCTCGTGTTGTCTCTTATACATTGATGTACCAGATTTTCCGAGGCGCACAAACCGCATCAAAAGGCGATACACAAATTGATAGCAAGCCAACATTGAAAAACTCGGGGAACGCTTTGCTGGTGAGACAGGCAGAAAAGTTTTTAGCGGGTATTGAACAGCGCAATCTTAAGTATACTAATGCCGCAGAAACAGACTATGTTGATCATGAAGAGCAAGATTTAAAGCGTGCTCAAGCAGTAGAATCATTATTAGCAGGATATGGCCAACAAGATTCCGTGCGTGTTAAAGCTATGGCGAATTTTTTAGCAGGTGTTGATAAGCTGACACTCAAACGTAATTTTGATGCTGACTTTCGTGAAGCATTAACAGAAGCTCATGGATTGTTACTAGATTATTACCAGAAGTATGGCCATAACCGTAAGCAACTCGCCTACTTGTTAGCTAATCCACACGGTATTGACACACCAACTGTGAGAGAATTTGGTTTTTACAAAGTATTTCAAGAAAAGAAAAAGGCTCTTTTAACCCGCGATGATAAGAATCAAAGGCTAGCACAATCAACCGAAAATGAAATTAAGGCTTGGCTAGAAAACAACCAAGCTAACTTACCCTCCTCAATACAAAGCGAAGAACAATTGATGGCAGCTCTGCCAGCTGAATTGCGAGAAAAAGCAGCATCAATACAGGCAGAGCAATTAGCCATTGGTCAAGCCAATAAGGACCTAGAAGCCGAAGCCGAAGCATTTGAAAAGCTTACAAATCGAGTAAAATATGCCATGAGTACAGTTGCATCTTCAACGCAGAATTTTGATGATATACGCACTGCTTTCATGGCGGCTAATAACACTGAGCCGTCCGGACGAATTAAAACACCGTCAATTGTAGTGTCCTGGGACACGATAGATTCAGATTTAGTTGGTGGTCATAATTTGACTGCCCGTACTTTACGAATTGAAACTGATGCGGAGGCTAGCGCAATAGCTTTAGAATATCAGGCGGATGGAACCCCTGTTCTTCGCGTACCCCCCTCACAAGCCGACAGAGTTGCTGGACAGGCACGTGAAATTGCACGCAAAATTGAATACGAAAAGGGAACGCTTGAGGGTGTTAACCAATTAATTAGCAAGCAAGCCATAATGCCCATCCGTACAGCACAGGAGGTGTTGGGCAAGGCAAGTTTCGATCCATCTACTGTTGCTGCTACGCGGGTAACCACGCTTGAACTGGGCAATGCCCAAATGAAATCTACGCTCATGTCATCACTACAAGATAGTCAGTCGTTTTCAGCCGTTATGATGCGCAACCAGGACGGTTATCTGGTCGGTGCCTATCGGCAAGGGGGGGCGGCCAAGTGCTGTATGTTGTTCGCCGACACTTCTAGTACTTATGAATTTTTGGGAAAATCACTTAAAGAAGGTGATGTAATGGTTCTAGGGGAACCTGATCCCTTTGTTAGACACTTGGCCGAAAGTGTCGCAGCTAATGATGACACATTATTAGCAACTGCTGCCGGTAATGGCGGAAGCAGGACACCACCACCTGTAATAGGTGCGATTGATGCAGGGAGCTTTGAGGTTTTTGGTGGCGGCGGTAGCAACTCTGGCACAGGCAAGGGAGCGTTTGTCGGCAAAGCTTACCATTCAGGTGACGGACATCGCAACGTTATCACAGTTCTCTGGCCTTTCGAGGGGAATCAAAGCAAAATTAGCGCATTAAAACTACGTAATTTTGCAGCAACAACCGAAACAACCCTGGAAGGTAAAGCAGCAACAAAGGCATTATCCAGTTCACAAAATCCAGCCATTCTACAGATGGTCAAGTGGGATAGTGCACGGGATGGCAAGCCCTATATCACGCGTTTAGAGTGGACAAATGAACAAGCAGACACACAAGTTGATGTTGTCGCGGGCTTAGATCCAGCGCATGAGCTGAAAGGCCGCCAAACCATCCGCAATGCGGTTGCTGAAGCAAAAACGGATTCATCAGTTAATCTTATTACGTTCCAAAAAAGGATTAAAGCCTATATTGACAAGCAGCCTGGGCAAAGCGGCATTAAACGTATCATGACCATCATAAGGGAAGGTGGACTTCATTTCCGCATAGCCCGCAATGATGCTGCCGGTATGAACCGGGCACTCAACTAGATCAAAAATCTTTATGTCCGGCGCATTATTATTAGCTTTGCCAACGAACCAGGCAGATTTTCTGGCTAGAATTGAAAGCAGTGATTATCTCCGTCGATTTAGTATTGATCCTAAAGGCTCATGGCGTCTGACATATCAAGACGTAGCCGAGGCTTGGTTAGCTATAGCTGAAGCAGCCAGTCATGCAGGTATGGCGGTTTTTGAGAATGTGTCGTTATCAGATCTTAGTCTAGCTACTAAACAGTTCCAAACGGTCGTATTGGTTTCTCATTGGAAAGGGCCAGCAGTTTTACCTGAAGATCTTACCGATAAAAATCCACAAGAATATGTCGCAAAGGCGCAACAAGCCGCGACAGCTTCAGCATTATGCTTGCAGCAAGCCTTTGCGCTGAAGCCGCCACACTCTATGATTGATGTATGCCAGATCATGACCAACTTCATTCAAACAACCGATGCTTGGCGCAAACATCATGGCGATGACTTTGAAGTTGCCGCCAGTCCTTTCACCATTCAATCATGGAACAGGGATGAACTCGATAGCCTATTTGGAGGAGTGTTGATGCGTCCTGGCAACCGCGTTGAATTTGCTGATGGACTGTATGATAAAGAAACGGTCAAAGATGCTGTAGATGGTAATTTTCAAGGTTTGCTTGATCTGACTACTTGTACCTCAACAGTGCTTAGCGATTATCTAGTGCGGACTTCGCGAGCAAGATACAGGACTGTCCAGTTTGAAAAACCGCAAAAACCGGCATTAACCGGATTGCTACTTGAGCGTACATTCCACTTGTATGCTGAGGGTATGAGTTACAGCACAGCTCGGGTTCAGGCTTATAAGGATTTGGTGAAAGTTGTTGAGACATGTGAAGTTGAAGCGAAACCGCAAAGCTTGTTGGCTCGGTTAGGTCGTAGATTTTTAAATATAGGGAGACAAAGATGAGCAAACTGGTTGAAATCTTGAGGGAAGCTGAAAGAACTGATTTGGGCTCCGATGGGCAGGGCAATCCCTTGTTGGAAAAGCTCGATGCACATCGTAAGACGCTCCTTTATACGTTTTTAGCATTATTTGTGGTTCTGGCCGCACTAATTGGACTTGGTGCATTTGGCATGTGGCATCTGCTTTTCAATGGCAGTACAGAGCAGATCAATGCTTGGTCAGGTGCGGTTGGCTTGGCTGGCAGCACTTCCCTAGTGGAAATTTTACGTCGTGTTTGGACAGAGTGGGCGCAGACCTCTCTGGTGGTTTTATTGGTTACTGATGCACCTGAACCTTTGGTTAATGCTGTCGTACAAAAATTATTGGATAAACTTGGCTAAATTGGACTGTGTTTTTTAGTTTTCCATCATAAAGTGATCCCCACCGCGAATAGTGGATACTTTAAAAAGCGAGTATTCTTAGAACCTGTTTACGATCTTCTGAGTAAAAGTGTCAGAAAAGCTAAATGGACGAACTGTAAACTGGTATTGAGCTTTCGCTCGCAGTTTTTCCATAAGCGCCGGCATTTTTCCAACCAGGCGAAAGAGCGTTCGACGAGCCAACGTTGCGGAATCACTTTGAAGGTCTGCAGTTCGTTGCGCTTGGCGATTTGAACCGTGGCGCCGAGTTTCTCGCTGACAGCGCTGGCAAAAGGTTGGCCGGAATAACCACCATCAGCCAGAACGCTCGTGACTTGCGTCAAATTAGCGGCGCAGCGTGTGATCGCTTTGAGTGCGCCCGCCCGATCAGTCACCTCGGCAGTGGTCACTTCGATTGCATGAGGCAAACCGAGCATGTCCACCGCAATATGTCGTTTAATCCCCGATACCTTCTTGCCCGCGTCATAGCCTTTTTGTTCGGCGCTATCGGTGTTCTTCACACTCTGTGCGTCGACGATGATGAAACTCGTCGAGGCGTTCCGCCCCTGTTTGCAGCGGACCTCGCCAAGCTGATTTTTTTAATGCCTGCTCCAAAACGCTGATGCCGTCTTGAGCCGGGGATCGCCATTTTTCAAAGTAAGCATACACGGTTCGCCACTTCGGAAAGTCACTGGGTAGCATGCGCCATTGGCAGCCGCTCTTCAGTAAATACAGAACGCCGCAAAAAACCTCGTATAAATCGACTGTACGGGGTTTGGTTTGCTTCCGCACGCTTTCCAGCAGCGGCCGGATTTGTTCAAATTGTTCTCGACTGATGTCGCTGGGATATACTTTTCTCATCTTTCTATTATCTAACTAATCAAAGATCGTGAACAGGTTCTTAGGTTTTGTAGACGCTGAAAAAGTAATATGAAGAAGCAGCCAAGAGCAGTGCAAGAGACATACCAGCTGGCTTTTGACGAGGTAAACGGAGCGGTTGAGGATTTGGCGCTATTGCCACCGCTGGCAACAGGCTGGATGACTTTGTAAGGAAGCGGTCTGTTGAATCAGGTTGTGCTGTATATCCAGCAGACTTTGTTGGGAGACTATCCCTGACGAGACAGCCTTGCGAATTTGATCAGTAGTAAAGTGCTGCTGAAGCTCAACTCTGGTTACGGGTGAGTTTCAAGGAACCGTCCTGGAGGCTGTATTATTGATAGGCTTCGGTTTTAGACGACTGATTACCAAGATTTTATCTGGCTAATAACAAGTTGAGGTTAATGGTTTAGCCACTAAGCCCAACAGATTCCTAAATTAACCTATAACGTCCGTTATCGTATTAATTACTAGCCAGCTGACTTAGAGTCATTCCAAAAAGACAAAGTCGAATAGACAACAATGCATGCATAGTTTTAGTGTCGCAACCGGTGCAAAAAAAGAACAATTGCCCCGGACTGATGCAATCTTGCGGCTAAAAGATAAACTGCCTCAACATTGCCGGCAGTCCTTGTGCTTTCTCTTATGTCTTCCAATCCTTTGAGAATCATAGCTTGCAGAGGATATTGAGCTGCACTTTGCAGCCCTCCTCGACCACAGGCAATTTATGGTCTGAATTTTGCGTGTACTTGATCAGAGCGTTTTCTTGAGTAAAAAAACTGATTATACGAATAGCCCAAACCTGTTTCATCAAATTGTCACTGCCGTTACTTAAGATATTGCTGCTCTGAGGTTTATGCATTTTTTATAGCGAGGAAAAGACAATGTCCAGCGAAATTACATCCTTAATCACTTTGGTTGAACCCTATGTAATCTGGCTATCCAGCATGCCGGGAAAATTGGCGTCTTTTACCCTGCTGATTGCCTTTGTCGTCCTGGCGGCTCTCGAACTTAACTGCCCCAAGCGCAGATTATCCTTGAAACAATCGCGCCAGTCTTATCAAACCAATGTCGGCCTGTTTGTTTTCAACAATCTCGTGATCTCGTTATTGTCGGCAGCGCCTTTGCTGGTCGTGGCCGAGCACTATGCTGACCGGGGGCTGCTAAATTATGTCGCCAATCCGGTATCGAAAGCCCTGCTGTCGTTTATATTGCTGGACTTGCTGCTCTATGGTTGGCACCGAGTCAGCCACAGCTTTGATGGCCTGTGGATGTTCCACAAGGTGCATCACAACGATCCTTATCTGAATGTCTCGACCGCCTTCCGCCTGCACATCGTCGAGCTGTTAATCATCATCGTGCTGAAATTGGTTTACATCGTTCTGCTGGGCGTCACTCAAACGATGGTGCTCATCAATGAAACCCTGCTGACCCTGTTCATCATGTTCCATCATACCAATATTTCATTTCGCGGAGAGAAGCGCTTCGGCAAGGTCATTATCGTGCCCTATCTGCACCGCGCGCATCATTCGACGGAGCGCAACGAGCACGACAACAACTACGGCGCGGCCTTTTCGATTTGGGATCGCTTGTTCGGCACACTGGTAGAGCTTGAGCCTCAGGATATCGGCATTAAAAACGACTCGCCGCAAACTGTTTTCGGCTTGGTGAAATTCGGGTTTACCCCGGAGCATCCTACTCCTGTCTGCGAGACTGACCTTAATCTTGCGTCGATGATCGCCGAAGCGGCCTATTACAAGGCAGAACAGCGCGCCTTTAAGCCTGGCAATGAACTGCGCGACTGGCTGGAAGCCAAAAGGGAAATTCTCCGGATGGTCTATGGCGATCAGTCCAACGGGCAGCGGACTAACAAATCCAATCGCCCTTCAATGCAGCGGCCTACTCCTTGCTAACCATGATCCACGGACCGAGGAACGATAATTTGCGGGGATAGATGAAAAGCGCATCCCCGCTCACTCCCGGTGCCAGATCAACTCGTCGTTCTTGTAAACCGCCTTGACCCGATGCAACGGAATGGTGTGCGTTTGTCCCTCCTGATCGACCAGTTCAAAAACCCCGGGGACATCCTTTGGGAATGCGATTTGGAGGAAGGGCACACGGATAATTTCGTGCTCAATCCGGTCGTAATAACCGATAACGAATTCGCCGCCGCCGAATTCCGGATCCCAGCGGATGCGATGCAAAAGGTCTTGAATGGGAATCATGATCGCGTTACCGGTTGGCAATGACTTTGACGAGACCAGTTTCGCCGCTGGCCGGAACGATATCTATCCGCGCCAGCCCGAAACGCTCGACTACCCAAGCATTGGTGACGAGGTGCGGACTAATATGTTCGACGCTGAAAACGGATTCTTCATGGCACAAGGCAGTTGGCAGGATTAACTGATCGGCGAGATGTTGTTCCAAAGCCGCACCCGAGCGGTAGTGCTGCAACAGCGCAGCGCAGGCCTCCTCGGCAACTTGCTCGGCAGGCTTGCCGCGTTTGCCTTGAGCGCCGAAACCGGCCAAGCTGTTTTGGTAGTGAGCCGTCAAATACAGGCCGGCTCCGGGACATGCCGCTTTCATGACGACCGCCTCAACTTCCGCACTCATTCCGGCCTGCTGCAGAACATCGCGGGCATGAGCGGCCATACGTTCGCAAACATGGTCCGGCAGATTGGCGGCCAAAGCGCGCCCGGTAATCGTCCGCAACGGACCGCGATGTTCCACGCGCAACGGACGCAGTTTTCCGGATCCGGTTATCCGCAACCTGACTTCTCCGCGTCCCACCGGGTACCAGCCGGAGCGCACCAGGGAAAGCTCGGCGTTCACCCCCATGCGCGCCAGCATCGGCAACCAGACATCATGCACGTAGTCGTAGGAAGGGCTCATGTAAACATGCGTACCTCCACGCAAAATCACAGTGGATGCGCCCTTAGCCAGAGCCAGCGGTAGCAGCAGGGTTTGCAGTACCAGCATGACCGCGCCGGCGCTGCCGCCTTCCCGTGCATGAGCCACATCCAGTAAGTAATCGCCGCCCTGAACCGGCTTGCGGGGGATGAATTGCAGTGTTTGCGAGCCGAGCTCCGCACCCGTTAATTCTGCGTCGCAGAGCATGGCTGCCGCCCGTACGGAAGTCACATGCTGCGCTGCCAGCCCCGGCTTTTTCCTGTTCGCGCGGAGATTTTCGATGCGCACCGGACGCTCTGTTATGGCGGACAAGCTCAGCGCACTGCGCAGGATTTGCCCGCCGCCTTCGCCGTGAGATCCATCGATGATGAGAAAATTCGTCATATATTAAATCTCCCCGCATTGAATGATTCTAAAAACAGCAGCTGAATTTAAAGATCAGCACCACTGCCCCCGTTGCCCTGTCGAAAGAGAGGAGTGCATCTGTAGGGAAACGATAAAACTATTGTCCCTACCTATACAACTAATATTTCATTTAGCAGTGAAAAACAATTGGGGACATAATCATGCCTTATTTACACATGCACATCATTTGGTTAACCATGAATGCCAGGCAAAGGAGCGAGTTTTTTTACAGAGTTATGGCGGGCTCTCTCCGTTGCGTTAAACGGTTATATACTATAATAAATATAATATTTAACCTGCAGAATAATCATGCTTGGAATTGTTGTCAGAAATACTGTGCATAATTATACGGCAACCCTCATATTAATCATTGTAGGCTTAATGTATAGCAGTGTTAACTATGCCGCTGATAGCCAACATAAAACAAAGTCGCATCGCCAACAAAAACGATTAAAAACCAATCCCGTTACCGATAAGGAAGAGGCTTGGACGGCTAATACAGAAACCGATATTTATCGGGCCGGCACATTCCAAAATATAGTCGTCGGATATTCAGCCATTCATGGATGGGATTTTAGTTTGTCGTTAATAAATACTCAGGTATTAGGCGGTAATAAACAATTCCAAGGAGATACCTTTTTTAGTGTCGCCAAAACATTTATTGTTAATGATGATCTCTCTATAGTCGCCGGCTCACAGAACGGACTGGCTATGGTAAATCTACAACCGCAATTATGGTATGACTATACTTATCTAGATAATCGATATGATGTTACGCCGTGGCTATTGCTACACGCCGGTCCCTATCTCGCTAATGCGGCGTTAACCGGAACATCACGGCAAATTGGTTTTATTGCCGGCACTGAAATTACATTTATCCAAGATAAATTATCGTTACAAATGGATTATATCAGCGGACATCATTCATTATCCGGCGCCACGGTTAATATGCTGCTGAATATAACCTCACATATTCAAATGTATATGGGCGTGGCCGTGCCGGAACAAAATACCGGCAATGAGTTTGCCGGTATTGTCGGTTTTAATTTATCGACTAAGAGATTGTAGAAAAACGCTGTGAGCTAGGTTGGGCGCATGACAATAGAAAGCCCCCTATCGAACATCACAATGTTGGGCATAGACAGCATGCTCAGCCTACAGCCCTAGCCAGGATTTCGTGAACAACAGCAACAGTCCTGCCGCACCGCAAACGGCAATGACCGGAATAACGCCCGCTTTGTAACGGAACAATGCCAGCAAGGCTACCCCACCGATCAGCGCAGCGCTGGCGTCGAAAGGCCCTGCGAAGCCTTGAGGCCAGAACACATGCCAGGCAAAAAATACCGCAAGGTTTAAAATTACACCGACCACGGCAGCCGTTATCGCCGACAACGGCGCAGTGAATTTTAAATTGCCGTGCGTAGATTCCACCAACGAGCCGCCTGCCAGGATAAAAAGAAAACTGGGCAAAAAGGTGAAATAAGTCACTACGACCGCCGCGACCACACCCGCTGTCAATAACGCATCTGAACCGAACGGCAACTGGCTCCAGCCGCCCAGGAACCCAACAAAAGTAACAATCATGATCAGCGGGCCCGGCGTGGTTTCACCCAGCGCCAGACCGTCGATCATTTGCGTGGCGCTCAGCCAGTGGTAATGTTCCACTGCACCTTGATAAACATAAGGCAATACCGCATAAGCTCCCCCGAAAGTCAGTAGGGCCGCCTTGGTGAAAAACCAGCCCATCTGCGTCAGCGCACCGTTCCAGCCGTATTGCGAGCATAACAAGCCCATCACTCCGCCCCACAAGATCAACCCGGCCGCCGCGATTTTAAGCAAATACCGCCAACGGAATCGGGCATGATCGGGAATCGGTGTGTCGTCATCAATCAGAGCCGGGCCGTAGCTTTGCTTAGCCGAGCCATGACCGCCGCCGACTGCAAATTTGTCAGGGGCGATGCGGCCGCCAATGGCGCCGAGACAGGCCGCAATCAGTACGATCAACGGGAACGGTGCATGCAAGATAAAGATCGCGACAAAAGCCAATGCCGCTAAAGTCCACAGTAAGCCGTTTTTTAAAGCCCGAGAACCGATGCGATACGCGGCGAACAGCACGATGGCGGTCACGGCCGGCTTGATGCCGTAAAGTACGCCTGCCACCGCCGGAACTTGGCCGAAACTCAGGTAAATCCAGCTTAGAAAAATCAGAAGAAACAGCGACGGCAGGATAAACAGCAGCCCGGCGACCACGCCGCCCCAGGTGCGATGCATTAACCAGCCCAGATAAACCGCAAGTTGCTGCGCTTCCGGTCCCGGCAATAACATGCAGTAATTCAATGCATGCAGGAAACGTTTTTCCGAAATCCAGCGTCGACGCTCGACCAATTCCTGATGCATGATCGCGATTTGTCCGGCAGGTCCTCCGAAGCTGATAAATCCGAGTTTGAACCAAAACCAAAAAGCCTGTCCGAAAGTGACTGGCGATGGAGGCGTTTGCAATGGGTTGGGGTTGTTCATCAGTCGCTTCCTAAAAAGGCTTGGTAAAAGGCATCAAAAATTTTTTCTGCTTCGGCGAGCAGTTCATCGTCATCAGTCCAGCGTTGCCGCATCCCCTTAATGAGCGTTTCCAGCCCTACCGATTCAAGGACGGGAATCCCTCCCACGTCGAGGTAATGCACTAAAGCGCCGATACGGTTCAATGCGCTATCTTTTGTCAGCCCGAAGCTCTCCAGTAAAACCTCGAAAGTCACTTTTGCGCCCACATGCGTAAACGCGGCCCCGTCGAAATCGAAGCCCAGCGCTTCGGCAGGGCAATCGTTCGGCGCAACAAGCCAAATAAAATGGGCTTCGGGATCGATGAAACGGCGAATAAGCCAGGCGCTGGCGAGACGGTCGATCCATGGCCGCTGGCGTGTCGCCCAAACCCTGTTGTGATAATCCTTAGGCTGGAGCCGCTTGATTCGATGCCGAACGGCATGGGGCTCATCCGGCGCAAGCTGTTCGTTGACTACGTGCTCCAAATCCTCCAACGCAACAGCCGCTTGTTCTTGTGCTGCGCCGGGGAAAAAATCCTGGAGCACGATGGCTTCGAATTCCTTGCGCAAGCGATGAACCTGTTTTTGGAGTTTGACACTATCTTCCGGCTGGAGATTTAAATAGGGAATTTGCCGGATGCTCTCGACCAGTTTGGTGTAATCGGCCGATCGGTCGAATAAGTTTTCGAAGACGGTTTGCTGATCCTGATTTTCGCTGTCCAAGGCCAGGATATGAGCGCTTCCGCCCCCTGCGATAACATCTTCAGCCTGAAACTGAAGCGTTTTCCGGAACTCCTGACGATACGGCAATAAATAGACGCCGTCGCGTAAAACGCCGCAGCCTAAAGCCTTCAGCGCACGCCATACACGCATGCGCCCGGCAGAATTGTGGGTCGGTAAACTGACGATAAAGATTAGCCAGAAGCAATGCATTAGTTTGGGTTCTTATATAACTAGATTGTTGACTATTCTACCGCGCAAGCGTATACAAGGGCCAACGGAATTTCATATCGCTGAGGTTTTTCGACCTTTACGATTCTTTGCAGGAACGCGGCTAATGCGTGTTAATCAAAACATTCGTCCACAACCCAGGAGTATTTATGAAAAACCAATACCTAATAACAGCTGTCTTGGCTACCTTGCCGATGATTCTCGGCCAAGCGAATGCCGGCGAAAAAGAGCTGAGTAAAAATCAAGTCCCTAAAGCGGTCATTGATGCCTTCGAAAAGGACTATCCCAATGCCAAGGCATCAGAGTTTGAACAAGAAACTTTTGAAGGCAAAACGGCTTATGAAGTGGAATACAAGGAAAACGGCAAAGAAGTTGCTTTGCTATATGGCGACGATGGCACTCTGTTACAGAAAGAAGAGGAAATCGACGGCAAATCACTACCTAAACCCGTCGCTCAGGCGGTCAAAAAAGCTCATCCCAAAGCCGAAATCAAAGAAGTAGAGAAGTTAATGAAGCCTGATGGGACGCTGACCGGCTATGAGGTGGAAATCAAAACGGCGGGTAAAAAAACCGAGCTTGAACTGGATACTAACGGAAAGATTCTAAAAACCGAGAAGGAGTAATTGCACTCTATTTATCTCCCGTGAGAGTGTGCTCGCAGCACTCTTACGGGAATCGCTGTTTGTTAACTTCCGCTATTTAATGGATATTAAGCTCTTTAGCCGCAATCAGCAGCTCGTCGATAAAGTGCTGCGTGTATAAAGGCAAGTAGTTGTTTTTCAGATAAGCGATCTTGGTTTTCGAGCTGGGAATCAGATGCGACAAATCCCGCGCCACCAAATCCTGATCCATTGCCGGATCATACGCCATACCGGCAATAATGCCGACCCCCATCCCTAGGCGAACGTAGGTTTTGATCACGTCGGTATCGGCGGCGGCCAGGATAATATCCAGCTCCATGTTGGTGTTTTTAAATGCAGTCTCGATATTTGAGCGTCCGGTAAAACCGAAACTGTAGGTGAGTATCGGATAAGAGGCGAGCCGTTCAAGAGAAATGCCGCCCTCGCTCAACGGATGGTTTGGCGTCACTACCGCCGAATGATGCCATTCATAACAGGGTTTGACGATCAGGTCGGCATCTTCGCCGATTTTTTCGGTGCAGATGGCAATATCCGCTTTCCGGGCATGCAGTTTATCAATCAGCTGCTCGGGCGATGCTTCAATCATATAAATCCTGACACCCGGATATTTTTCCCTAAAGCGCAGTATAGGTTTCGGTAAAAAATATTTGGCCTGGGTGTGCGTGGTCGCAATGTGCAGTACACCCTGATTGCTGTCGACATAATCGGCCGCGATAGTCTGAATATTTTTTTTGGCCATGTTAATGGTTGCGACTTCTTCCATGATGCGCTGCCCCAAGGAGGTCAAACCTATCAGCTTCTTGCCTTGGCGTTCATAGATCGGCGAACCTAGCTCCGCCTCAAACAGTTGCAGCTGCCGACTGACCGCCGACTGCACGATGTGCATTTTCTCCGCCGCTTTTGACAGGCTGAAATCGTTTTCCTGAAGAACGCGAAGCAGTTCGATTTGGCTTAAATTCATTTATTGAGATATTTCTTTGTTATAAAAAGCAAGGAGCGCAACTATGCATCTGTATCGAATTAAAGCATAAAATCATCCATATACGAAGAGCGCAAAGCTTTCACAATATGCTTAAGAGTCTGGATATCTTTGTAAAAAATCGGTTATTGGCTTTGACATAAGCAGCATTGATTAGCTCTGTCATGCATGTTGCTCAGCGTAGGGCGTGCTATGCGCGTCCAAAGGAAGTTAAGGAACGCAGAAGGCGCGCACCGCACGCCCTACTAAACAATAACCGTTAATGAAACCAGTGCGCATGGCGTATCCGCAAATCTACCTTGTCGCCTTTGTTCAGGTGCAAACGCTTGAACTGGTCATTGGGCATCTCTGCATAAACACTCACCGCCGGATTACTGGCGCTGTTGACCAGCTCGATGCGGATCAGGGAACCCAGATGCTGCCAGTCTTTTAGCGTTACAAACGCGTCGCTGTCAACCGTCGGCTTCTCAATGACGATGTCATGAGGGCGGACATGGGCGATCTTGCCTTGCTGCGGCGTCAACAGTCCCGCTGTTTGCAGCCAGTCGTTATCTTGCTGGTCCAGATCAAAGATATTGGTCTGCCCGATAAAACGGGACACGAAAGCATTGGCCGGATGATCGTAAATATCGCTGGGCGAACCTTGCTGCTCGATGCGTCCGTGGTTGAGCACCACAACCTGGCTGGCGACTTCCATGGCTTCTTCCTGGTCATGGGTGACAAAAATACTGGTGACATTTAGGTCGTGGTGCAGATTACGCAGCCATTGCCGCAGGTCCTTGCGCACACTGGCATCCAGTGCGCCGAACGGCTCATCCAGCAGTAGCACCGAAGGCTCCACGGCCAAGGCGCGAGCCAGCGCGATACGCTGACGTTGGCCGCCGGAAAGCTGGTCGGGATAGCGGTCATGCAGCCAGTCAAGCTGCACCAAGTTCAATAAATCATGGACTTTCTTGCGGATAATCGCTTCGCTCGGCCGCTCGCGGCGAGGCTTGACTCTTAAGCCGAACGCCACATTCTCGAACACTGTCATGTGCCGGAACAACGCGTAATGCTGGAATACAAAGCCGATGCCGCGCTCGCTGACGTCATGATTGGTCCGGTCCTGGCCGCTTAGCAATACCCGTCCCTGATCGGCGCTTTCAAGACCGGCAATGATGCGCAGCAACGTGGTTTTGCCGCAACCGGAAGGCCCTAACAAGGCCACCAGTTCGCCTTCCGGGATTTCCAGATTAATATGGTCCAGTGCGGCAAACGCGCCAAATTTTTTACTGATATTGGAAAGTAAAATACTCATAGGAGAGATCTCAAGAATAAAATCATGGAGCTTATCGGTTGGCTTGCCGCCATTCCAAAGCCGTTTTTAAAACTAATGTGATGATAGCCAAGCCTGCAAGAATCGAGGCGCCGGCAAAAGCGCCGACTACGTCATAGTCGTTGTAGTTAACTTCCACATGTAACGGCAATGTATTGGTCAAGCCTCGAATATGCCCGGAAACAACGGAAACTGCGCCAAATTCGCCCATCGCTCTGGCGTTACACAGCAACACACCATATAACAGCGCCCATTTAATGTTAGGCAAGGTCACCGCCCAAAATGTCTGCCAGCCGCTCGCGCCCAGTGATAACGCGGCCTCTTCTTCCTGGTTGCCCATTTCCTGCATCAGCGGAATCAACTGCCTCGCTACGAAAGGAAAGGTAATAAACAACGTAGCCAAGATAATGCCCGGAACGGCAAAGATGATTTTTACATCATGCGCCATCAGCCACTCGCCAAACCAGCCTTGTGCGCCGAACATCAAGACGAAAATCAATCCGGAAATAACCGGCGATACTGAAAACGGCAAGTCGATCAATGTGGTTAACAGACTTTTGCCTTTAAAATCAAAACGGGTGATCGCCCAAGCGGCGGCCACGCCAAATACCGTGTTCAAGGGTACCGTCACCAATGCGGTCAATACGGTCAGCTTGATGGCGGCCAGCGTGTCGGCCTGGGATAATGCCGACCAATAAGCCTCCAGACCTTTAGAGAAGGCATGAAAAATAACCAAGCCTAATGGCAGGCAGATAAACAGGGCGATAAAGCCGACGGCAATAGCGATCAGGCTCCGTCTGACCCAGTCTGCATCTCGTAAGACCCGTTGTTGACGTACCACCAGCCTGGCCGGATTTATGGGTTGCGTAATAGCGTTCATGTTCACATTACCTTTATAGTTGTCCGGAGCGCTTACGCACCCATAATTGCAGTGAATTAATCAGCAACAGCATCACGAACGAGATAACCAGCATCGTCAACGCGATGGCAGTGGCTCCTTGAAAGTCAAATTGTTCCAGCTTGGCGACGATCAACAGCGGCACAATTTCAGACACATAAGGGATATTGCCGGCAATAAAAATGACTGATCCGTATTCGCCTACGCCTCTGGCAAAAGCCAACGCAAAACCGGTCAGCAAAGCCGGAAAAACATTCGGGAAAATAATTTTGCTAAATACTTGCAGGCGCGTCGCGCCGAGACTGGATGCCGCTTCTTCCAAAGCCGGTTCAAATTCCAGCAATACCGGTTCGACAGTGCGCACGACAAACGGGATGCTGATAAAAATCAGCGCCATCACGATACCCAGCGGCTTGAAGGCCACCTGTACGCCAAAGACATCTATCAGCAATTTACCTAAGAAACCGCTAGGCTGGAAAATGGTTGCCAAGACAATACCGGCAACGGCTGTCGGCAGCGCAAAGGGGAAATCGATCAAGGCATGAAAAAAACGTTTGCCGAAAAAAGAATAACGCACCAATACCCACGCGACAATAAAGCCAAAGAAACCGGCTATCAACGCGGCTATCAACGCGGTGGAAAAACTGACGCGAAAAGAGTCCAATACCCGCCTGCTGGTAATGATATGGATATAATCCTCCCAACTCAGTTCAAAACTTTTAAATACCAAAGTGCTTAGCGGAATTAAAACCACTAGGCCTAGATAGATCAGGGTAAACCCGATGGTTGGGCGAAAACCCGGCATAATACTGCTTTGCGACATTACCTCACTCCACTATTGATAGAGCACTTTGCGAAAAACCGTATAGGGCAGACAAGCGATAAGATCGTTTGTCTACCCTACATTTTTACAAAATACAAAACTACAAACTACAAACTACAAACTACAAACAGACTATTTTCCCGGCCCGTAGATCTGGTCAAACACGCCGTTATCAACAAAATGTTTTTTCTGTACGGCATCCCAACCGCCGAGCTTATCGATGGTCACCAACTCCACCGGCTGAAATTGCTTGGCATACTTGGCGGCAATTTCAGGATCGGTTGGACGGTAAAAGTGTTTGCCGATGATGTCCTGGCCTTCCTTGCTGTACAGATATTTCAGATACTCCGTCGCTACTTCGGTGGTGCCATGCTTGCGCGCCACATCTTCGACTACGGCCACTGATGGTTCAGTCAGAATGCTCAATGACGGGGTGACAATCTCGAATTTTTCCGCGCCAAATTCCTGCAGCACCAAGTAAGCTTCATTTTCCCAAGTGATCAGCACATCGCCGATTTCCCGTTCGACAAAGCTGGTTGTCGATCCGCGAGCGCCGGAATCCAATACGGCAACGTTTTTGTATAACTTGTTAACAAATGCGGTGGCGGCAGCCTCATCATTATTGTTAGCCTTAAGCGCGTACGCCCAGGCCGCCAGATAGTTCCAACGCGCGCCGCCACCGGTTTTAGGATTCGGCGTTACTACGCTAATGCCTGGCTTGACGATGTCATTCCAATCCTTGATGCCCTGAGGATTACCTTTACGCACGAGCAATACAATAGTAGACGTATAGGGAGAGCTATTGTTGGGCAACAATTTTTGCCAATCTTCTTGAACCAGTTTTCGTTTTTGGTACAGCTGATCAATGTCGTTGGACAGCGCCAAAGTAACCACGTCGGCTTCCAGGCCTTCCAATACGGAACGCGCTTGCTTTCCTGATCCGCCGTGGGATTGATTGATAGCCACGGTATCGCCGGTTTTGGCTTTCCAATATTTGGCAAAAGCTGTGTTGTAGTCCTTGTACAACTCGCGTGTCGGGTCATAAGATACATTGAGCAGGTTAATGTCTGCTGCCGAGACATGACTTACGGTCAGTGCCGATAATACCGTCACAACGATAATCCGGATAAAATATTTGTTCATGGATAAAAATCCTGGTTCAGGTTATTCAAACGATAAAGTCGTAGCGGAAACATTTTCAGTCAGGCAACGGGGTCTTTCAAATAGGTTCAATCTCACTTATCCGGCTCGGGCAAGTGAGAAATGACCTAAAACTTCAAACAAGCGGCGAACTATTTTCCCGGCCCGTAGACTTGATCAAACACGCCGTCGTCAGCAAAATGCTTTTTCTGCGCAGCATCCCAGCCGCCGAATCGGTCGATTTTGACTAGTTCCAATGGCTTAAATTGCTTGGCATATTTGGCAGCTATTTCAGGGTCGGTCGGGCGATAAAAGTTCTTGCCGATAATCTCCTGGCCTTCCTTGCTGTATAAATACTTCAGGTACTCCGTCGCTACGTCTACAGTTCCATGTTTACGTGCTACATCCTCAACGACGGCGACCGGCGGTTCCGCTAAAATACTCAATGAAGGCGTAACAATTTCAAACTTGTCAGAGCCGAATTCACGCAAAGCTAGATAAGCTTCGTTTTCCCAGGCAAGCAATACATCGCCTATTTCCCGTTCGACAAAAGTAGTGGTGGACCCGCGAGCCCCGGTGTCCAGCACGGCAGCGTTTTTGTATAACTTGGCGATGAATGCCTTGGCGGCGGCTTCATCATTATTGTTAGTTTTAAGCGCATACGCCCAGGCCGCCAAATAGTTCCAACGCGCGCCGCCGGAAGTTTTCGGATTCGGCGTCACGATGCTGACGCCGGGTTTGACGATGTCATTCCAATCCTTGATGCCCAACGGGTTGCCCTTGCGCACCAGAAATACAATAGTGGACGTATAAGGAGAGCTATTGCCGGGCAACAGGGTTTGCCAATTTTCCGGGATCAGTTTGCGCTTCTGGTATAACACGTCCACGTCGTAACCCAGCGCCAGAGTAACCACGTCGGCTTCCAGGCCTTCCAGTACGGAACGCGCCTGTTTTCCGGAACCGCCATGGGATTGATTGATGGTCACGGTATCCCCGGTTTTGGCTTTCCAGTATTTGGCGAAGGCTGTGTTGTAATCCTTATACAACTCACGTGTCGGGTCATAAGACACATTCAGCAGATTGATATCCGCCGCGCGCACCTCACCGGCTGCCAATACGGCTAATGCGGCCGCAAAGACGATATTGGTAAATTTGTTTTTCATGAGTAAACCCCTTATGTCAGGTTGTTTAAAACGCTAATTGGAATCGTGTTGCAAAAACTTGTTCGTTAGGACGGTTGGTTACTCTTGCTGCAGTTCCGGCACCACCCTCAAAAGATACATTTTCGTAATCCGCCCGAATGAGGGCATTGCTGTTAAGGAACCAGTTGGCGCCTAAGGTCCAGGCTCTGGCTTTGCTGGCAGCCTTGCTCGGATCAATAAGTTGGAAAGTCACATTATCCACATCCAGTTCACTGTAGCGCGCTGCAAGCTGCAAGGCGCCCCACTTGCCGTTCAGTGGATCAAAATTCTGAATAGGTTTGACACCGTTAAAACTGTTATCCTCGCCGGTGACCACATAAGACCCCAGAATCTGCCAGGCTTTATTGCTCTGCTTAATATTTACGCCTCTGCCTGCTCTCGTAGCGGCGAGGTGCTGGGTCGAAACAACATACTCGGCTATGGCGCCAAACGGGCCGGAATACCAGTAACCCTGCGGATAAACGCGATTGGCAGCACCGTCAGATGTCACAGGAGCTGTAACACCGGTAGCAACGTTCGCATAATCAAGAAACGTGCTTTGGCCTATCGGTGTTTTCTGGACCTGGAGAGTCTGTTTATCTGGATTGCTAAATGAGCCTGCTACACCCAGACCCAGTCCTTCCAGCCAGGTATAGCCGGTATGCTGAAACGGATGGGCAAATAAACGTCCGTTGACTTCTTTATTGTCATTGGTACCCTTCGAATCAAACGGAAGGCTGCCACTGTCTCCGGAGCCATTCATCACGCCGATCTGATAGGTAAACGTATTCTTGGTATCGATAGGGCCTGCTACGGTCTCTGTCTTATAGCCCGGCTTGGCGAACGCGCCATGCAACTGGATACCTACGTCACGGTTGGATGCCAGAGAAGTTGGAAAGGCTCGCTCCAAAAAGGTGCCGTCCGAGTCGCCCTGTAACCGTTCAAGACTGATGGGGGACTTGAACTTGCCGACCAACAGACTGGCCGCAGGATGATAGGCGTAGTCGAGATAAGCATCAGGTAAAATGTTACCGCTCGCTGCAAAATCGGGCATGATTTTGAAATAAAGGTCTTTAAAGAAATAACCTTCCAGCCAGATACGCGCCTGCCTAATTTCAAACCTATCGTTTTGCCTATAAAGGTTGTTAGGACTGTTATCGTCGATAAAGAAACGCGCATCTGCTTGCGTAGCGCCGCGCACCCGCACTTGGTGTTTTTTGTCCGAAGAAGTAATCTTGAATCCATCCGCGCCTGCTTCGAATACCGGCAGTTTCTGGAAAGTACTGGTAGTCACTTCATCCTGAAGTTCGAGTTTACGTTCCAGGGTATTAACTTTCCGGCTCAGTTTTTCCACTTCGGGAGCCGGAGCCGCCGTCACGGGTTTATTGGCTAGCGCTCCGGCTTGGTCCAGCTTCTCCAAGCGGCTTTCCAATTCGCGGATGCGTCGCTCCAGGGCTTCGGTATCGGCATGCGCATCGGGAATACCGAATAAAGCAAGATTGATCACGCTTGCTAAGGCAGTGCGTTTAAAATGTTTCATAGTCCTAATCCTTAAATAAATCCACCCATCCGGTGGTCCGGTCGGGCTGCTATCTCTCGTACAGTTTTTTTAATCGCCGTTTTTTACGGTAGAAATGGGTAATTTATTTATTATCAAAGCGTAATTTTTCCTTACGCTCGATTTGTACGACCTTGCCTTCGTGAATAATAATTTCAATCGAGCCAAACCTGATGTCTTGTAAAATGTCTGAAATCTTGGTTGCAATTTCAGATATTCTCGGTTCTCTGTATGTTTTTTCTGATTTAAGCGCCATGCCAATGCTCCTGAAAGCCATTACTGTCTAAAGTAAAACCAGCTGTTTTGAGTTGGAGGCAAGTTTAAAGAGGATTTAATATTTAATAAAACGACATTATTAGATGCACGTATCTAATTAAGAGATATTAGGGTTGACTTTTAGTCGCCCTAGAATCTGTAATGCGCTGCATGGGAGAGGCTTCGGAGAAAAGCCAAAGTAAAAACTTCGTACTTTAGCTTGAGGATATGGGCAAAAACGTTGTCTGTTTGAGCTAACGATGAGACGGCTCGCACAAACGAATTAAATCAGCAATATCGACTGGGATCAGCCATGCCTGATGCAATCCGTATATCAGATTGTATTGGATTCCAAAAACTCCGCCAATTGCGCACTGGTAAGCCTAAGCCGCTGGCTCAGGGCGCGGGAAATATTCCAGATAATTTTAAACGCCAGGGAAGGATGCTTATCAGCCAAAATCAGCATGCTCGACTTACCTAACGACAAGAAAACCGTTTCCCTCTCTGCGCGGGCAGTCGCTGATCGGGGCTGTGCGTCAACGACTGACATTTCTCCGAACGTACGTCCGACTCGCAGGGTGGAAATCAGTTTATTATTTTTGTAAACGCCAATCGCACCTTTGACAATAATTCCCATTGAAGAGCCCATTTCGCCTTCTTTATAAATCACCGTGCCTTTTGGTGCAGAATAAGGTTTAAAATAATAACTGATGGCTTGCAGTTGCTCCCATGAGAAATCCTCTCCCCAATGTGAAGCATCTAATATATGCGCATTGGACTCCAGCGTATTTTCAATGGCTATTAATTTTGGAGCTTTAGGTTCAATCATACTTACACGGGTTGTCCGGTTACACTTTATAAAATAATAGCATCTAAGCCATGCAAATTTTATAAAAACATACGGCTTTAGCCAAATACGCTATTCACTGATAAATGCATGTTCCGCCAGCTCGCAGCCAGATTAATCTATAGTCTTCAGCTTTAAAGAACCCGCTACTGTTAATTAACAAGACCCCGTTCGCTAATCATTTTGAATTCATGCCTCAAAATGCGCAGCTGTCCGCATTTCTGATGCCTTTTCTTACAATTGAGCTTATTATATCGGCTATTATTGTCATGAGGCTTCAGCTGCTCATGCTTACCACAATGATTTATGATAACACCGATGAAACCTTTTAAATTATTACTGCTTTTACTGCTAAGCCCAGTAATCGTAGGCTGCGGGCAGCCTGGCCCACTTTATTTGCCGGGACAACCGGCACCGATTCATGTAGAACCGGAACCTGCTCAAAAGCCCCAACCTAAGCCCGAAGAAAACAAATAGCCATGGATTATTTTAATTACCGAAACGACGAGCTTTTCGCCGAAGACGTCGCTGTGCAGGACATCGTCTATAAGTATGGTAGCCCTTGCTACATCTATTCAAGAGCTACGCTGGAGCGGCATTGGAACGCTTTTGACCAGGCTTTTGGCGAACAGCCGCATTTAATCTGTTATGCGGTAAAGGCTAATTCCAATATTGCGATACTCAATCTGCTGGCCCGTTTAGGCTCGGGCTTTGATATTGTATCTCTGGGTGAATTGGAGCGGGTAATTACCGCCGGCGGCGATCCTAAGAAAATCGTGTTTTCCGGCGTCGGCAAGCGCGAAGATGAAATTCTGGCGGCCTTAAAAATCGGCATACGCTGTTTCAACATTGAGGTCAGCGGAGAGCTGGACCGGATTAACCGGCTGGCCGGGCAGTTGGGCGTTATTGCGCCGGTGTCTTTTCGGGTAAACCCGGATGTCGATGCCAAAACTCACCCGTATATTTCCACTGGGTTGAAGGAAAACAAGTTCGGCATAGACATTCAGCAGGCCCTGACTGAATATCGCCGTGCGGCGGCCATGCCCAATATTGACGTGATCGGCATCGATTGCCATATCGGTTCGCAGCTGACCGAAACCAAGCCTTTTCTGGATGCACTGAACAAGATTCTGGATCTGGTTGCAGCACTGGCAGCCGAAGGCATCAAGCTGCATCACCTGGATCTGGGAGGCGGCCTCGGCATTTGCTATAAGGATGAACAACCGCCTGAACCGGCCGAATATATCCAGGCCATTTTGGCGCGGCTGGGCAAAACCGATTTCGAGATTTTACTGGAACCGGGCCGCGCTATCGTCGGCAATGCCGGTATTCTGGTGACCCAGGTTGAATATCTTAAACCGACCGATCATAAGAATTTTGCCATTGTCGATGCGGCTATGAACGACCTGGTGCGTCCTTCTTTATATAAATCTTGGCAGAACATTATTCCGGTCAACCTGAAAAGTAATGCGGCGGAAACAACCTGGGACATCGTCGGCCCGGTCTGCGAAACCGGCGATTTCCTGGGTAAAGAACGGCCGCTTAAAATCGCTGAGGGCGATTTGCTGGCAATACGTTCGTCCGGCGCCTATGGCTTTACCATGAGTTCAAACTATAATTCCAGACCGAGACTGGCTGAGCTGATTGTTGATGGAGACAACCTGCATATCATCAGGGAAAGAGAAACAATTGCTCAACTTTGGGCCGGCGAGCATTTGTTGCCCTAAGGCTTTATAAAACAATTACATTTACCCAAGTGACCACCGACTAAATGATCAACTTCACTAAAATGCACGGCCTCGGCAATGATTTTGTGGTTATTGACGCGATCAATCAGCAGCTAGCCTTAACACCCGAACAAATCCGGCTGCTGTCTGACCGGCACTTCGGCATAGGCTTTGATCAACTGCTGTTGGTCGAAAAAGCGGTAAGCGCTAATGCCGATTTCAGATACCGGATTTTTAACGCGGACGGCGGAGAAGTCGCTCAATGCGGCAATGGCGCTCGTTGCTTTGCCCGTTTTGTACGCGATAAAAAACTGTCGGACAAGGATGAAATCCGCGTCGACACCAATTCAGGCCAATTGGTGCTGCGTTTTGATGCCGACAACCTGATCACGGTCAATATGGGCGTTCCAAGGCACGCACCTGCTGAAATCCCTTTGCTGGCGGATGAAGAATCCCGGTTTTATACGGTGCTGGTTAACGACACTGAAAAAGCCTTTGGCGCTGTTTCAATGGGCAATCCGCACGCTGTTCTTCAAGTCACCGATATTAAAACCGCACCGGTGGCTGAACTGGGCAAGGCTTTGGAAAGCCATGCTTTTTTCCCGGAACGTGCTAATATCGGTTTCATGCAGGTCATCGATCGTCACCATATAAAGCTGCGCGTGTACGAACGCGGCGCTGCCGAAACTCTGGCTTGCGGCAGCGGTGCTTGTGCCGCTGTGGTCGTCGGCATTGAACACAATCTGCTGGATCATACTGTCAGTGTTGATCTACCCGGCGGAACGCTAACCATCAACTGGGCTGGCCGCGGCGAACCGGTGTTAATGACAGGACCTGCCATTTCTGTTTTTGAAGGACAAATAACGCTATGAACGAACACCCCTCGGTAATTGCTCCCGAACTAGCTCCCCTTTCTGATCCGGAAAGAATGTCGGAAACAGGCGCGGCCATGCCGTCGGAACTCACTTCAAGCCAAGTTGCAGAGTATCTGCGAAAACACCCCGAATTCTTCCATGAACACTTGAGTTTGCTGGAGCACATGAGTATTCCTCACCCTACCGGCAGCGCGGTTTCCCTGATTTCCAAACAGCTGGAACTGTTTAGAAGCCGGCATCATGACATGGAAAACCAGCTCACTGCGCTGATAGAAATCGCCAGGGATAACGATACCTCTCACAACCGTATGCACAAACTGACTCTGGCGCTGCTGGATGCCACAACGCTGGAAGAAGCAGTTGCCAATCTTGATGCCGTGCTGTCGGAATATTTTTTGATCGATTTTGTTGCGGTACGCATCATTAAATATAATCCGGATCCCGCCATTACTAATCTGTTTATTGAACCGGACAGCAAGGATCTGGAACCGTTTGCCAGCGAATTGGCCAGCAATAAGCCCAAATGCGGTCGACCAACTATAGCTCAGGCAAGAGTCTTATTCGGCGAGTTGGCGTTTGAAGTAAAATCCTGCGCCATTATCCCCCTAGCCTTTACCGAACTGGACGGCATTCTGGCGATCGGCAGCCGAGAAGAAGGCCGGTTCCACTACAGCATGGGCAATCTGTTTTTAAACCAAATGGGCGAAATCATAGGTACCCGGCTGATCACATTGTCGCAGCAACGTTAACAACATGCATTATGATGCCGAACTTGTGCTGGCTGATTTTTTCAAGCAGCTCACCGTTGAAGTTCGCGCCTCGGAACACACTGTAAAAAGCTATCAGCGGGATATTAGACAGCTATCCTGCTACTGTACAGACAAGGCCAAATCCCACTGGGCCGACTTGACGCACACGGATATTCGCTCCTACATAGCCGGCCGGCACAGGAAAGGCCTGAGCAGTAAAAGCCTGCAACGTGAACTGTCCGCTATCCGCAGTTTCTATAACTACCTGTTAAAACAGGGCCACGTCAGCGTCAACCCGGCCCAGCATATCCAAGCGCCAAAACAAGCCAGAAAACTACCTAAAACGCTGGATGTCGATCAGTTGTCCGGCCTGCTGGAAGCTGGGACAAGCTCACTGCTTGAAATCCGCGACTTGGCCATGTTCGAATTATTCTATTCATCCGGCCTGCGACTGAGCGAATTGTCGGCGCTCGATTTAACCGACCTTGACTTACCGGACAGCACATTGACCGTGCGCATAGGCAAGGGCGGAAAATCGAGGGTGTTGCCGATAGGCAGTAAAGCCGTTACGGCTATCAAGAACTGGCTGCCACAGCGGGCAGTAACAACCGCCGCCACTGAGCCCGCTTTGTTTGTTTCAACGCGCGGAACCCGGCTCGGCCAGCGCAGCATTGAATTAAGGCTGGAACAGTGGTGCAAGAAAAAAGGCATTGCCGAACATATACATCCGCACATGCTAAGACACTCCTTTGCCAGCCATTTACTTGAATCCAGCCAGGACTTAAGAGCCGTTCAGGAACTGCTCGGGCACAGCAATATCAGCACGACCCAGATCTACACTCATTTGGACTTTCAGCATTTGGCTGAAATCTATGATAAAGCACACCCGAGAGCCAAAAAAAAACCTTTATAACAGCTTGCGCCATAAGCAAATAATAAAAAAACCTGCTACCATGTAGCTAATTTTTCATATGAAAGCAGCGGGGGAAATATTGTTCGCCTCCGCAAAAAACCTCTTTACGGGACTTCGAAAATGGCGGCAAACGATACACTGAACGATATAAAATCAAAAGGAATACTCTGGGGCTTTAGCGTTTTTACCCTCACTTTAGTAGTCATTCTGGTCTTTCTGGGCGCTTGGTGGGGCAGCGAGCCGGAGCAGTTTAATGTTCAGGACGAAGCCGTTAAACGCGCAGAAGAAACCCATTCCACTGAAAACATGCCGGTCGGCTATGTCTATACCAATACCCTGGCTCATATCGCCGAGGTTCTGTTGCATAAAAGCGGCGGTTATATTACTAATGACGTCGCGCCTCCGGGCGTATTTCTAGATAACATTTCCAACTGGGAATATGGCGCATTAGTGATGCTGCGCGACGCCACGTCGGCATTAAGAAACCACTTTGCCAGAGATCAGTCCCAATCAGCCGAAGATCCCGATCTGGCGATTGCGGAGCCTTATTTCTACTACGAAAACGACTCATGGGCTCTGCCGTCAACCGAAGCCGAATACACAAAAGGTGTCGAGGCCCTGCATAAGTATATGGGGCGTCTACAAAAATACGGTGGCCCAGTAAAACAGGCACAATTTTATTCCCGCGCCGACAACCTGTGGCAATATACTGAAGTTGTGATTAAACGTCTGGGCGGGCTTTCCACCCGCTTGACCGCAAACAGTGCCAGCGGCAACTATGGTCCTGGATTAACGGAACTTGAAAAAGAAGCCGCTGATGAAAAAGGCACCACTATAGCCAAAGTGGGTTGGCTGGAGATTGACGACGTTTTCTATGAAGCGCGCGGGGCAAGCTGGGCGTTATTGCATATACTCAGAGCCATCAAACATGACTTTGAAGATATTTTATTGGATAAACGAGCTATGCGTACCGTTGATATCATGATCAAGGCGCTGGAAAATGCCTTAACCCCTATTTTAAGCCCGATGATTTTAAACGGTAGCGGCTATGGCCTTTTCGCCAACTATTCTTTGTCTATGGCAAATTATATTGCTCGTGCAAATGCCGCGGCACTTGATTTACGTGACATTATGAACCGAGGTTAATTTCTATGGATGAACAGATCAACTACAACTTGACGCAAGCCAGTACCTGGAAAAGAATTTTCTTCATGCTGATTTTTGCGGCCATCGGCGGACTGGTCAGAATGCTGCTGTGGGCCGTTATTATCTTGCAGGTAGCATCAACGCTGCTGACCGGCAAAGCTAACGTCAATATTCTTAATTTCGGACGCAGCCTTTCCGTTTATACGTACCACATTCTGCTGTTCCTGACTTTCAACACCGAAACCCTGCCTTTTCCTTTTTCCGACTGGAATATGACCGCAGAATTGGAATTGCCGGAATCGAAAAACCCCGCAAAATAACACTCGGCAGTTGCTCCTGCGTCGCCTAATGCGCCTACTGTTGGTGCTCTACCTCGGCAACTGCTCCCTGCGCTGCTCTCGGCAATTTCTCCGTGCATTGCTCTATCTCCTGCATCCATGCAGTCGCGGATGAACTCTAGCCGCAAAATCATTCATATCGATATGGATGCATTTTTTGCGGCCGTAGAGCAGCGCGATTTTCCACAATATCGCAACAAGCCGCTAATCGTCGGTGGCGCCCCGGACTCTCGCGGCGTAGTGGCGACCTGCAGCTATGAGGCGAGAAAATACGGCATCCATTCGGCAATGCCTTCGGCTCATGCTTACCGTTTATGTCCCCAGGCTATCTTTGTAAAGCCCCGCTTTGAGGCTTATCAAAACGCGTCAATGGCTATCCGAAGAATCTTCGCCGAATATACCGACCTTTTTGAACCCCTGTCGCTGGACGAAGCTTATCTGGATGTCAGCCATGTAAGTTTACATCAAGGCTCTGCCACGCTAATCGCCAAAGCCATCAAAGCTGCGATTAAGCAGGAAACCCAGCTGATCGCCTCGGCAGGCGTTTCTTATAATAAATTCCTCGCTAAAATTGCTTCGGACATCAATAAGCCGGACGGGCTTTATTTAATCACCCCGGAGCAAGGCTCAGACTTTGTCGAGCAACTTCCGGTAGAAAAGTTCCATGGCATAGGCAAGGCGACCTCGTTAAAAATGCATTCGCTGGGCATCAAAACCGGCAAGGACTTAAAGGAACTGCCGCTGGAAATGTTGCAGCACCATTTCGGGAAGGCCGGACTTCATTACTACAGCATTTCAAGGGGCATAGACAACCGCCCCGTCAGCAACAGCCGCGTCAGAAAATCGGTGGGCGTGGAAATTACTTTTCAACAGGACATTAAGGTTAAAGAAGATGTCATTGCGCATTTGCAGACCCTGTTGGAAAAGGCATTAAGTAAAGTCACCGAAAAACAGTTGGCTGCCCATACCCTGACCGTAAAAATCAAATATCACGATTTTGTGCAAATCACCCGCAGCCGGACACTACCGCATCTCATCACGGCGGAACCAGCTCTAAGCGTTATATTTGAAGACTTATTGAGAGACACCGAGGTTGGCAGTCGTAATGTTCGCTTGCTGGGCGTTACCCTGTCATCGCTGGAAAGCAAGCCAGGCCAGACTCATCTCCGGCAAATGGATTTATTTGGTAATTGTTAAGCAGGATGGAGTATAGGCAATTAATCGCTTTCCTGCTCATCCTCAAATCCAACATCATCATCCGGCTCGCCTTCAACCTTAAATAACTCTTTCAGTTGACGATATAACAGACGGGAAGATTTGGGCGGTTTATTGGTTTCGGCTTCTTTTTGAGCATTGCGTAATAATTGCCTTAATAGCTGCCTGTCAGCATGGGGCTGCTCATCCAGTAATTCCGTCAAGGCGTCATTACCCTCGGCAATCAGCCGATCCCGCCAACGTTCAGCAATATGATGTTCCCTGACGGCGTGGGCGCTTTTGTTTTTGATACGCGCCAGCTTCTCTAAAATAGGTTCTACCTCTATCTTATGGAGCTGACCCGCAATAAATTTCAGCAGCCGTTTTCTCGCACCTTTATGCGGCATTCCGGATACTTCCACAACGGCTTTATGGATGACCTCAGGAAGCTCAAGGGTTTTTAATTGCCCTGCCGACAACTCGGACATCTCTTCGCTTACGGCAAAAAGCGCCGCCATATCTTTTTTTATCTGTGTTTTATTAGGCCGGATTGCGTAATATTCGACTTCCTCATCATCGTATTCGTACTCGTATTCTTCACTCATTTCATATCAAACCATTGCAATTAAAAACAAATAAACCAATATCCTCGGCACGCTCCTGCATCCTTGCAGTCGCATTCAATTCAATTTTGCTATGTGATTATTTCATTGCAGCCTTCAGGGCTTACATGCATAAAATAATCGGCAAAATCAGTATGATTGAGGTCAGGCCGGTTAAGTTATTTTACAGTATTTTTGAGCAGCCTGTTTTTTTGCCCGGCAGCGGTTACAGTTTATCGTCTGCTTGTTGCTCTAACCTCAAGCAAAGGCGACTCATATTTAGTGTTTCCGGTGGCTATTTATTGTGATTCTATAAAACGAACATATGAGTGAAGTAACCAAACAAAACCATGAGACACAAAAAAACCGGCAATCTCTAATCAGAAACTGCCGGTCATGTGGAATTACTGTTAATAATTTATTTGGTTTTTTCTGTCTTTTTATCAATTTTTTCTTCTACTTTTTTGTCCGCTTTTTGATCAGCAATTACTGCATCAGTTAACAAAATATCGCTTTTGATTTTTTCAACGGTTTTCGGGCCAATACCATCAACGTTAATCAAATCCTCCGCTGTTTTGAATTCGCCTTTCGTTTCCCTGTACTTAACAATGGCTTCGGCTTTTTTTAGACCTATACCTGACAGAGCTTCTCCTATGGTTTTTGCATCCGCAGTATTGATGTTTACAGGTGAGGCAATAACATTAAATGAGCTGAAAGCGGCAAATACTACGACTAATAATCTTTTCATCTTTAATTTCCTATTGTAAAAATTATGTGATTTATGATTTGAGAATAGTCTTATAGATGCCAACCAAATTATTATTAACCATTCGCGACTAAGTGTAGACGTTTGCCTCGCAAATACAACTTCTATCTGCCTATCGTGTAATAGGTTAACCCGCTACGCTTCACTCTGCTCGGCTCATACATATTCCGGCCGTCAAAGATCACCTTGTCCTGCAACTGCTGGCTCAACTCATCAAAATCAGGGCTGCGAAACTGTTTCCATTCCGTAACAATCACCAACGCATCGGCTTGTTTTAAGGCGGCCTTGGGCGAATCGTGATAACTTAAACCCGGTTTGTCGCCATAAATTCGCTTCGCTTCTTTCTGCGCCTCAGGGTCAAACGCCTGAACCGTTGCGCCTGCCTCGATCAACGCTTCCAGCACAATCCGGCTTGGCGCATCGCGCATGTCATCGGTATTGGGTTTAAACGCCAGCCCCCACAGCGCGAATACTTTGCCTGTCAAATCGCCTTGATAGTGTTCAGTAATCTTTGCAAACAACCGATGCTTTTGCCGGTTATTGACATTCTCTACCGCATTGAGCAACTCGGCATGATAGCCCTGTTCCCTTGCCGTCCTTTCCAAGGCTTTCACGTCCTTAGGAAAACAGGAACCGCCATAACCGCAACCGGGATAAATAAAGCTGTAGCCGATGCGGCTGTCGGAACCTATGCCATGCCTTACCTTCTCTATATCCGCACCCAGATGTTCGGCCAGATTGGCCAGCTCGTTCATGAAGCTGATTTTAGTCGCCAACATCGCATTCGCGGCATACTTGGTTAATTCGGCTGAACGTATATCCATAGTAATGACCCGGTCAACACTACGGTTAAACGGCGCGTAAAGCGCCTTGAGCAACTCCGCCGTTCTGGGGTTGTCAGTACCAATTATGATACGGTCCGGTTTCATAAAATCTTCCACTGCGGCTCCTTCTTTCAGGAACTCGGGATTCGAGACCACATCAAACTCCAGGTCTTTGCCGCGGTTTGCCAGTATCTGTTGCATTGCCGCTTTAACTTTATCCGCCGTGCCCACCGGCACTGTCGACTTACCAACCACCACCCGATACTCATCCATATTCTCGGCAATACTTTTGGCAACCGCCAACACGTACTGCAAATCTGCCGAACCATCGTCATCCGGCGGCGTACCAACGGCTATGAACTGAAACACGCCATGATCCACGGCTTGCTTTATGTCGGTAGTAAATATCAGCCGTCCTTCCGATTGATTTTCTTTGACCATAGCTTCGAGTCCCGGCTCATAGATCGGAATGATGCCCTGTTGCAGCTTGGCAATTTTTTCTTCATCAATATCAACACAGATAACCTCATTACCGACTTCCGCAAGACAAGTGCCTGTCACCAATCCCACATAACCACTTCCAAATATTGTAATTTTCATTTTTTAATTTTAATTATTTGTTAAAAATATGAACCTGTTGCCAAAGCCATAAAACTACCATTATTGACCATAATTATCATAAATTTATCTCATTGCATTTCAATACGTTAAAATACATATGCAGCGGGCTGACTATGTTGTTTTTGATGTCTTACACTCCGCACACTCACACCCCTTGGCTTATGCCCAGGTAAGCAATGACTGCTTGTTACATTTACCGGCATTGACCTATCATAATCGTCAAGCTTTCAAATTATTGACCATCGTTTGATGCAAAAAACCACTAAGCCCAATAAACAACTTTTTAACGGATTTTCCGTTCCCGATACCGAACAAATCAATCGGGCGCTAGCGATTATCGCGCAAATCCCTGATGATCCGCATTATTTTCGTCCCAAAGGAATTGAGGTGGCGGCAATTTTAATGGAATTTAATGTTGATCTGAACACCATCCTTGCCGCGATATTAAGCGATCCGCGCTTGGCCCATTTAGATCCCTTACCTGATATCAAAGAACAATTTGGCGAAACGGTTGCAGCGTTGGTTAAAGACGTTAACTGGCTGAATAAGCTAACCGTTTATTCCCTGGAAATGACGGATCAGCCGCGCCAAGCGGAAACTTTGCGCCGAATGTTGCTGTCCATGACTCAGGATGTCCGCGCCGTATTAATAAAACTGGCTTACCGCGTCCAACGGCTTAAAGTCCTGCCCAGGGAATCTTACGAGATCAGGCGCTTTATTGCCCAGGAAACGCTGGATATTTATGCGCCGATTGCCAATCGCATGGGCATTCACCAGTTAAAATGGGAGCTGGAGGACATGGCCTTCCGCTATCTGGAGCCCCAATCCTATCTCCATATCGCTAAATCACTGAGTGATAGCCGTGTGCAGCGAGAAAATTGCGTCAATAAATTTATTGCCCTGCTGCAGGAAAAGCTCTCCGAAGAAGGGATTTCTGCCAAAGTTTACGGCCGACCTAAACATATTTACAGCATATGGAAAAAGATGCGCCGCAAGCAGCTGGACATAGATGAACTTTATGACTTGTTAGCGGTGCGCATTATTGTCGACAATCTGACTGCCTGTTACGCCACATTAGGTGTTGTGCATAGCCTTTGGCAAACCATTCCGAAGGAATTTGACGATTACATCGCCAATCCCAAAGAAAACGGTTACCAGTCTTTGCATACCGTCGTTATCGACGCTGACGGCAATCGTATTGAGGTGCAAATCCGTACCCAACAAATGCATGACTTTGCCGAACTCGGGGTTGCTGCACATTGGTCTTATAAAGAAGGCGGCAAGCATGACGCGGCCATAGCAAAAAATATCGCTTCTTTGCGTAAGTTGCTGAAAGAAACCGGTCCTGAGCGTGATCGCAAGGAAGAGAGCGATGAAGCACTGTCCGAAAATTTTCGTAGCGAATTATTTAATGACCGGGTCTATGTTTTAACGCCGGCTGGCAAAATAATCGATCTGGTTAAAGGTTCTACGCCTTTGGATTTTGCCTATGCCATCCATACCGAAATAGGACACCGTTGCCGCGGAGCCAAAGTTAACGGCCGTATTGCGCCGTTAACCTATACATTAAAATCCGGCGATCAGGTGCAGATTCTGACAGCAAAAGATGGCGGCCCCAACCACAACTGGATTGACCTGAACCTAGGCTATCTAAAGACGTCGGCAGCGATCAGCAAAGTGAAAAGCTGGTTTAAAAATCAGCAACAAGCCCAGAATATTGCGACCGGCAAGGCTATTCTGGACAAGGAAAGCCAGCGGCTGGGCTTAAAAATGATAAATTTAGCGGAACTGGCCAAGCATTTTAATCAACCAGATACCGATAAGTTACTTGAGGCTATAGGCCGCAGCGATATTAATAGCCGCCAGCTTGCGGCATTTTTCAAGATTCCTGAACTGGAAGGCCCGCCAGCACCCATTCAACGCAAAAAGCCCGAAATTAAATCAGCCATTGCCGTAGAAGGCATTGATAATGTTCTAACCTCTCTTGCGCATTGCTGCTCTCCAGTTCAGGGCAATGACATTATCGGCTATATTTCCCATAAGAAAGGCATTACCATCCACCGCAAAGATTGCGAAAATATCCTGCATCTTGGCCCCGAAAAACAGGCCCAGCTCGTTTCGGTTAACTGGGGCTCAAAAAAAGCCAGCTATGCCGTGCCTATTGTTATCCACGCCTTTAACTCACAAAACTTGCTGAATGACGTTACCCAGATTTTAGCTCAGGCTAAAATTCATATTTCCAACGCCGCACTGGAGACGCATCCCGATTTTTCAGCGCTGCTTAATTTGACCATTCAAATTGAAAATACCGATCAGCTAAGCCAAGTGCTTAATAAAATAAGCCAATTGCCTAACATCGTCGACGTTAAGCGTAAAACCTGACGCAAGAGCAAGCAATTCGCTCTCATGCGCATCATCTTAAGCAAAAAATCTGTATAGTAGACATATTGATTACATACCGAAAGATGCGAAGAACTCGTGCCTTTCGTGTTGTCTTCGCGGCGTGTATTTTTAATCTTTAACCTTGCATCTAAATTCTATGTCCCAACAAGCACAAACCTGTCCCGAACCCGGCCGAAGGGAACGCCTGATCCTGGTTGACGGCTCGTCTTTCCTGTTCCGCGCTTACCATGCCATTCCGCCGTTAACCAACGCAAAAGGCGAACCCACCAACGCCGTTTACGGCGTCAGCAATATGCTGCGCAAACTGATCGCCGACTATCACAGCGACTACATTACGGTGGTCTTCGATGCGCCGGGAAAATCATTCCGTAATGATCTTTACGCTCAGTACAAAGCCCATCGCCCTTCCATGCCCGATGATTTACGGGTACAGATTGCCCCGCTGCATAACCTGATTCGGGCAATGGGTTTGCCGCTAATTATCGAACCCGACGTGGAAGCCGATGACGTACTGGGCGTGCTGGCTCAACATGCTGAACAACAAGGCTATGACGTTATCATTTCCACCGGCGACAAGGATATGGCACAACTGGTCACCGAGCATATTATCCTAGAAAACACCATGTCCAATACCCGCATGGATATTCAGGGCGTTATCGACAAATTCGGCGTCAGGCCGGAACAGGTCATCGATTATCTGGCCTTGATAGGCGACACCGTCGACAATATTCCCGGCGTACCCAAAGTCGGCCCCAAAACCGCAGCAAAATGGCTGGAGCAATACCAGACTTTGGAAAACCTGATTGCCCACGCTAATGAGATCGGCGGAAAAATCGGCGAAAACCTGCGCGCCAGTTTGGATCAACTGCCGTTATCCAAACAACTGACCACCATTAAATGCGATCTCGATTTGCCCTACACCATCGAAGACTTGAAGCAGCAACCGATGGACAAGGCGGAACTGAGAAACTTATTGGCTGATCTGGGTTTCACATCCTGGTTAAAAATGCTCGATGCTCCTTTGCCCGAACTCAAGACAAGCCCGTCGGCTACGCTAGCAACATTACCTATTGAAACGAAACTGGCAACCACCGGCGGCAACGCTACGGCCAAAATCGGTCCCACTTACCAGACGATATTAACCAAACAGCATTTTAACGACTGGCTTGAGCGACTGCATATAGCCGAGCTGTTTGCCTTCGATACTGAAACCACCAGCCTGGATTACAGCAAAGCGCAGATTGTCGGTGTATCCTTTGCGGCCGTTCCGGGCGAAGCCGCTTATGTGCCTTTGGCTCATGACTATCCCGGCGTGCCGGACCAGTTGAACCGGCTGGAAGTACTGGAAAAGCTGCGGCCTCTGCTGGAAAACCCGCACAAACCCAAGCTCGGGCAAAACCTGAAATATGATATGCATGTCTTGGCTAATCACGGCATCACATTAGACGGCATTGCGCACGACACCATGCTCGAGTCCTATGTGTTAAACAGCACAGCAACCAAACATAATATGGATGATCTGGCTAAGGAATATCTGGGCGTAGAAACCATCCACTATGAGGACGTGGCCGGCAAAGGCGCCAAACAAATAGGCTTTCAGGAAGTATCGATAGAACAAGCTGCTCCTTATGCCTCAGAAGATGCCGACATTACCTTGCAACTGCATCAGGTGCTGTATGAAAGGCTTATGCAACAGCCAAAATTGCTCAAGCTTTATACAGAAATGGAAGTCCCGCTGATTAGCGTGCTGGCCCGCATTGAAAACAACGGCGTGCTAATCGATACCGACATGCTCGCGCAACAAGGCCTTGAACTTTCCAGCCAGATTATTTCTCTTGAACAACTCGCCCACGATCTGGCCGGACAGACATTCAACCTGGGCTCGCCGAAACAGATCCAGGAAATCCTCTACGATCGGCAAAAGCTGCCGGTCTTAAAGAAAACCCCGAAAGGCCAGCCGTCGACGGAAGAATCGGTCTTGCAGGAACTGGCCCTCACCTATCCGTTGCCTAAGCTGATTCTGGAACACCGTAGTTTGAGCAAGCTTAAATCAACCTATATCGATAAACTGCCGCAGCAGGTTGACGGACAAACGGGCCGGATTCATACGTCTTACCATCAGGCGATAGCCGCAACCGGCCGATTGTCTTCTTCAGACCCCAATCTGCAAAATATTCCGATACGCAGCAAAGAAGGCCGGAAGATCCGGCAGGCATTTATCGCCCCCGAAGGCAGAAAAATAGTTGCCGCCGATTATTCTCAAATCGAGCTGCGTATCATGGCGCATTTATCGGCTGATGAAGGCCTGCTAAAAGCTTTTACCGACGGAGAAGATGTGCACCGGGCCACTGCGGCGGAAGTATTTGGTGTAGCTCCAGAGCGAGTCACTACTGATTTACGCCGTTCCGCCAAAGCCATCAACTTCGGGCTGATTTACGGGATGTCATCCTTTGGGCTGGCGCAGCAGTTGGGCTTGTCGCGCAACCAGGCGCAATCTTATATCGATCTGTACTTTGCCCGTTACCCGGGTGTTAAAAATTATATGGATCGGATCAAGGAACAAGCCCGCGAACAAGGCTATATTGAAACATTATTCGGCAGACGACTGTACTTACCGGAAATAAATTCACGTAATGCGGCGCGCCGCCAATACGCCGAACGCACCGCTATCAATGCACCGATGCAGGGAACTGCGGCTGACATCATTAAACGCGCCATGATTGCCGTCGACCGATGGCTGTACCTAGAAAATCCGGACGCCAAAATGATTATGCAGGTGCATGACGAACTGGTGTTCGAAATTGCACAAAATCAAGTAGACGCTTGCGCAGAAAAGATCAGATCCATTATGTGTGCAGCTATCGAGCTTGAAGTACCGCTGATTGTCGATATAGGCGTAGGCAATAATTGGGACGAAGCCCATTAACTGTTAGTATTATTTTCGGCAATATGGCAGTATTGTATTATAGTAATTGGCAAATATTTCTTTCCGCTATGCTCTAATACTGCCTAACGAATTTTTTAAATGCAAAACTCAAAAAATGAAAAACTCATCGCTCTCGTTGAGAAAATGCCCGCCTTCCCTAAAAGCGTCCAACAGGTAGTACAATTAACGTCAGATATTAACGCCTCGGCGAAAGATATTGTTCGCGTCATCGAATGCGACCCGGTCATGACCGTTAAAATCCTTAAAGCCATTAATTCGTCTTTTTACGGATTACCTCAAAAAATCACTTCAGTACAGAGAGCTGTCGTACATATTGGCCTTAATACTATCAAGAATATTGCCTTAGGCGTTGCCGCAATGGGCATGCTGAATCCCAATAACAAGGCCAATTTCAATACTTCCAATTTTCTGCTGCATTCTTTGACTACTGCAGCAATCAGCAAAATGCTTGCCGAACGCATAGGTTTATCTTCGGTGGAATGTAGTGATTGTTTCGTTGCCGGATTACTACATGACTTTGGGAAAGTGGTATTTGCTGAATTTATTCCTGACGAGTTCAAACTCGCGCTGGAAAAGAGCAGAGAACATCAGCTGCCTTTGCATCAAACCGAGCTCGAATTTATAGGTCTTAATCATTCGCAGGCCGGCAAAATACTCGCCGAGAAATGGGAACTGTCAGGCCCGTTAATTGATGCCATCGCGTATCATCATGAACTTGACGGCAACCAAAATGTCTTACGAGACTGCGTTTTTGCCGCCAATCAAATCAGTAAGCATCTGCAGTTCGGCGATGGCGGTAATCCTACGATAGAAGCCTTCCCGCAGTCCATTACCACCCGCTTTGGCTCGACACTTCCTGCCCTATGCGACGCTTGGGGGAATTTAGAATCCATCAAAACTGAAGCTCAATCTTTTATTAACGCGTAATGCTCAGTTTGTGTTCCTGCATTGCCTACCAAAAGTAGGCTCTTTCGCCTAAAGCGCCTACTTTTGGTGCCTTACCTCCTCCATTCATGCAACCCGAAGGTCAACAATGAAAATCAAGTTCTGGGGCGTTAGAGGGTCTATACCTACACCGGGGCCCAATACTGTTAAATACGGCGGCAATACTACCTGTATAGAAATCAGGACCAACGATAACGATTTGATCATTCTTGACGCGGGTACAGGCATCCACACGCTCGCGCAAAACCTGCTAAAAGAAATGCCCATTCAGGCTCATATCTTTATTACCCATACCCATTGGGATCATATACAGGGTCTACCTTTTTTTATCCCGATATTCATTCCGAACAATCAGATTAAAATCTACGGCGGGATCGATCCGGTAACCAACGAGACCATCAATCGGGCGCTTTCCGTGCAGTTGCAATATAGTTTCTTTCCGATACGGGAAGCGCAGCTGAATGCCCGGATTGAGTATGTCACAGTCAAGCCCGGCATACCGGTCAAAGTAGGCAGCGCCACAATTACACCCATTGTGCTCAGTCATCCGGTATTAAATTTCGGCTATCGAATCGATTGCGACGGGCAATCAGTTTTTTTTACCGGCGATTACGAACCGCAACTCAACATCTATGATCCGCAAGATGATGAATACGCCGAATTCCAGTCTTTTGTCGATGCTAAATGGGATGAAGTGATTTTGGCCATGAAAGATGTCGATGCGCTGATTGTCGACTCATCCTATACCAATGAGGAATATGCCGCCAAACAAGGTTGGGGGCACGGCACTTATGATTCGGGAATAAAACTGGCTACCGCGGCAAAGGCAAAAAAACTGTTTTTCACCCACCATGAACCGACCCGTAGCGATGCAGACCTTGACACCATTTATCAAAACTTGTTAGAAAACAACCCGGGCACCAGTTGCGAATTGTTGCTCGCTCAGGAAGGCGTCGATATCTCACTCTGACCCTGATCGACAGGATTAAACAACCGGTCAAGCGCAGCATGCACCTCGTCAATACCGGTTTTTTTCAAAGACGAAAACAGCTGTATCGTCACAGGAAAACTGGCATCCTTTAACGCCTTTTGTACCTGCAATAAGGTATTTTTAGCTGCTCCGTAATTCAATTTATCGGCCTTGGTTAACAGCACATGCAGCGGCAACCCGGTATGTTCGCACCACTCTACCATCTGCCAGTCGAATTCGGTTAACGGATGTCGCACATCCATCACTAAAATAATAGCGCACAGTGATTTGCGGCTGGTTAAATAAGTTTCCATCAACTCGTGCCATTTCTTCTTCACCTCTAACGGCACTTTGGCATAGCCGTAACCCGGCAAATCGACAAACCGTTGCCGTTCATCAATCTCAAAAAAATTGAGCATCTGCGTTCTGCCTGGTGTTTTACTGATACGAGCCAATGCGTTTTGCCGGGTTAAGGTATTAATCGCACTGGATTTGCCTGCATTTGAACGCCCGGCAAACGCAACCTCTAAACCCTGATCCGGGGGCGTATCCTTAAGATGCGGCGAACTATTAATAAATTTTGCTTGATGATAAATTGGATTCATCGTTGTCTCGCTTAGAGTTACTATTTAGAGTAAAATTCGGTTATGCACAGCAGCCTGAGCAACCAAAAAACTGGCATAAATGATTAACCATTCCGAAGGGGAATTTGATGAAGAAAAAATTGCAGGTACTTTCAATTTCTCTGGCGTTGGCCAGTGCTACGAGTATTTTACATGCAGAAGGTGATATTAACGCAGGAAAACAAAAATCAGCATCCTGCACCAGCTGTCACGGAGACGACGGTAACAGCATAGTAGCAACATTCCCCAAGCTTGCACAGCAACATTCTTCATATTTGACAAAGCAATTGCACGCATTTAAAGACGGCAGCCGTAGCGATCCTATGATGTCACCTATGGCACTGGCGTTAACTGATGAAGATATAACGGACATTTCCGCTTATTACGCGACACAAAAGGTTTCAGAAAACGCCTTACCTGTCTTGCCGCCTGCTGATGATGAAGACGAAAAACCGAGTAAAAAAGATGACATCCAGGCCATTATTGCTCAAGGCAGCGACCTTTACCGCAACGGCAACCTGAAAAGCGAAGTCTCCGCCTGCATCGCTTGCCACGGTCCTTTTGGCGAAGGCAACAAACCAGCTTCATTCCCGGCATTAAGATCGCAACACGCCGACTATTTAATAAAAGCACTCACTGATTTTAAATCCGGCTCACGCAGCAATAATCCGGACAACATAATGCACATGATTGCAAAGAAAATGACGGATGAAGAAATAATAGCCGTTTCATACCGTATATCAATGATGAAATAAGTGTAGGTCAGACTCGCGCTACGGCTGCATAGGCTGATTTGGTTCCATGCAAGTCAGCATCCCTACATTTCTATGGATTGTATTGGAATCATTATTCTGCAATCCGCCTGTTCGCACCCAAAGTTTGGCGATTTTGATTTAATAAAATCGCCTTACAAAACCAATAGAGAGAACTTTAGCCATGCTTAAAAAAATTGCTCAAACCAGCTTACTAATCCTATTGTTTTCCTTCTCAGCCTTGTTAAAAGCCGAATCCGCCGGTTATGAAACCCTGTCGCCGGCACAACCCACTCATAACCCTGACAAAATTGAAGTCATTGAGTTCTTTTGGTACGGCTGCCCACATTGCTATAGTTTTGAACCGGTACTGGAGCAATGGGTAAAGAACCTGCCTAAAAATGTTGAATTTATCCGTCAGCCCGCTGTATTCAGCGACCTTTGGGGTAAACATGCCAAAGCTTATTTTACTGCTGAAGCGCTGGGCGTAGTCGATAAAGTTCATGCCGACCTCTTCGACTCCATCCAAAATAAAAAGCAGAATCTTGAAACCGAAGATCAACTAGCAAAATTTTTTGTTGAGCACGGTGTTAACGAAACTGAATTTCGTAACGCCTATAATTCATTTTTGGTCGATTCCAAAATGCGCCAGGCAGCTGCTACAGCGAGCCGTTACGGCGTAACCGGCGTTCCTGCCATCATTGTTAACGGCAAATATAAAACCAACGGCCCTCTGGCTGGTTCTCAAGAAAAAATGATCGACGTTGTCAATCAGCTGATTCAAAAGGAAAGCGCTGCAAAATAATTGTCTCGTGCATCGACAGATTACCGTCGACTTAATAAATATTTTATAACTTGAATACATAATAACGATGCGGCGGCTCGCAAGGCCGTCCATTGCTTTGAGCATAAGTTATTCAGTTTCATCGTTATTCATTGACAAGGTCTATCATGAGTTTTTTTAGTAGGACAGCCGATCAGGATACATGGAGAAAAAAATACTTAAACTTGCTTGATGAACAGGAACAATCGGTAACCTCCTGTAAGGAAAAAGAAGACCTGCTTTGCAAGACAATAATACGCCTGACTATAGCAACCACTGGACTGGATCCCCTTCTGGACCCGCATCTGTTGAATATCCGTGACCAATTAAAAAATGGCATAAATAGCCATGCACTTAAAGATGAGCTTGAAAAATTTACCATTTCCGTAGCTCAAATCAAGCACATACCAGCCCAGAACCAATCAGTGGAAATCGAGCCATTATTTGATTTTCTACTTCAGCGGTACACAACTGAAAAACAACAACGCATATTAAAACTACTGAAGAAAAAGGCTCAGACTGCAAAACTTGAGACTCCCAATCAATTATTTATTGCCATACTTGAAGCCATAGAGTCAGACACCGAAACCTCAGCGCCAAATACCATCGCCAACCAAATCGATATAGAAATTGTCAGTCGGCAGTTGTTGCTTTTTCTAGAAGGCATTGAAATACCGAGCGTTTTTGATCAACAGGCGCAAACTGCAAAACAGTTGCTCGCCACTCCAAATCAAACCACACTAGCTTTTGAAGCCATTCTGGATAGATCCTTTAAACTGCTGCTTAAAATCAAACAGTACAACCAATCAGAGCAGCAGGACATTGATAAGTTTCTCTCCCATATTACCGAGCAACTGGCAACACTGGATGCCAGTGTAATGGGAGCCAGTACGGCCGCAATCGAGTCGGCCGAAAACAGAAGCAGGCTCGATCAGTCCGTTTCCGAACAGATGAAAGAATTACAGCTAAGTTCAACCAACGCTACCAAACTTGAACCTCTGAAAGGAATTATTACCAGCCGATTAGCAAGCATTGCCAAAGAAATTCAGGAACACACCCAAAAAGAGGCAATTCAACGCCAGAAAACACAGCAGCAACTGGATGATTTGATTGATAAAATAAAAAGTATGGAATCAGAGTCCTGTGACCTTAAGTCCAAACTCAAAATTGCCAATACCCAGGCACTACGGGACACTTTAACAGGCCTGCCAAATCGCAACGCTTATAACGAACGCTTGGAAACCGAACTGGCTCGCTGGAAACGTTACGGCACTCCATTAAGCCTTATCATTTGGGACATTGATCATTTCAAAACTATCAATGACAGATATGGTCATAAGGCTGGCGATAAAGTGCTGCTGTTGATCGCCAAACAATTATCCGACCATTCCTACACGACCGATTTTATCTCTCGTTTTGGTGGTGAGGAATTCACCATGCTGCTACCGAACACCGACAGCCAATCGGCTTTGAGCCGAGCCAATCAACTCCGCCAAGTTATTGAAAAAACGGGATTTAATGCCAGCGGCACCTCCGTTGCCATTACTATTTCCTGCGGCATTACCGAGTTTATCCCAGATGACACCGATGAAGCGGCGTTCGAACGCGCAGACCAAGCTCTTTATCAGGCGAAGCAGCAAGGCCGTAACCGATGCAACGTATTGTAATTACACAAATTGTGGGCAAACTACCCTACATTACAAGGCATAAATAAGTCCCTGCCCACTACCAGATCAAATCATCGGGAACCTGATATGCCGCGTAAGGATCGTCCGCCGCATCAGGCGTTTTATTCGGCTCATTCAAGACAATCACACTGGCGGCATCGCGTGACTGTATTTTTTGAGCGACCTCGGCTGGTACAACTTCATAGTTTGCCCCTAGCTTTACAATAGCCTGACGTCCTTCGGCGATTTGGTCGCGCATCGCCTCCGAAACATACAACCGCTTGACCTTATTATGGTCGGTAAAATTATAGGCCAAGCCGTCCGGATCTTGCGGCAGCTTGTTCAGTTCAATCAGCTGTTTGATTTGCGCGGCCAACTGTTTTTGTTCTTCCTGCTGTTGGCGCTGCTGATTAAGCTCTCTGTCCCGCTCAAGTTTTTCAGCCTGTGCTTTCTGAGCCAGTTCTTTGGCCTCATCGACCACTTCGACTTTGTTCTTGCGCTGCTGCTGAGTCTGTTTGCGCTTCTCGGCTTTAACGCTTTTAGCTTTAGCAGCGCTGACTAAACCGGATTTTAGCAATTGCTCTTGTAATGAAAGTTTCATTTTGGAATCTACTTACCCCGAATTCATTGTTTAAATAAAAACACAAATTTCATCAAAATCTTGCACTGATTTTTTTCTGTTCATTTTCTCAATCTGGAACAGAACATAAAATATCTTAAGTGGCGATTATTAATCTAGTATTAACTTAGAAACACCAGAAGTTCAACAGAGCTCATTAATAAAGTCTCTTTTAAAGCCTGAGGTTCTCAAGTAGGAATCAGCGGCAGCTTTGATCGAAATACGCAACAGGTAAGCCTTGTAACGGTTAATTACCGGAGTAGTCCTGCTGCATAGCCAAAATGTTTCCCAAAATCTGCTTACGCTCATCATCACTCAACTGATAATACGATACAAGCATAGTGGCGATGCTATCGTCTTCCTCGTATAAATAAGAGCAAGGTACCTTTAATACCGCTGCCAAGCGCTTTGCCATGGCATAGTCCGGAGCATGCTTACCTTTCTCATACTGATTCATACGGGCGCTGGCTGAAAATTCATCGATTCCGGCCAGAGTTCCTAAGGTTTTTTGCGATATTCCTAATCTTACCCGCGCTTCTTTCAATCGCTTCGGCAGCGGCGGCTGAATCTCTATTTTTTCGCTCACTTTCTAGTTCCGTACAAAAAGTAAGCTAAGAGAATCTTAGTTTTTATAGTAGAATGATACTAAGGAATCCTTAGTATTTGGTCCGTCTGAGATTTATGATTGCTAAATCAAAGGCTTTTAAAATTACGGAGCACGAAGATATGTGCAAAACATATTGTTTCTGAATTTATTCTGACGGACTGCCCCCTGAAGCACCGATGCTGGTGTAGGAGAGTAATAAAGATATACCTAGTAAAAATATAATCAATATCTATAAGAATATGTAATTTTTACAATAATATAAAGTTATATATAATAAATTAATATCCTTGATCAATAAAATCTGTTTACACAAAACTCAAGACTTCCTCACGCGTAATAGTTGATGCTCATGTTTTGAAGTTGAAAAAGTAAGTAGAAAACGCTAGAGTGAAAGCTTAATAAAAAGTTATGTTTTAATTTAACGATGGAATGCGGGGCTAAGGAGATTCTAAAATGAAACTATCATTACAAGAACAATTACTAAAATCCGGTTTAGTCAGCGCCGCTAAAGCCAAAAGCGTCAAATCCGATAAGCGCAAACAAGCCCAGCAGCAGCGGAAAAATGGGGTTGAAGTGCTCGATGAAGCCAAAGAGTTGGCTCAAAAAGCACAGGCTGAAAAAATAGAGCGGGACAGGGAGCTCAATCAATTACGCCAACAACAGGACGAGCAAAAACAGTTGGCCGCTCAAGTCAAACAGATTATTGAGTTAAACCGACTACCCAGGGATGCTGAAGGCTTGGCTTACAACTTTACCGATAACAATAAGGTCAAGCGGCTGTATGTTTCTGAGGCGATGCGCGATCAGATTGCCGAGGGACGGCAGGCGATTGTCAAGTTCGGGACAGAATATGAAGTCGTATCAGCCGAGGTGGCCAGAAAAATACAGTCACGCGATGCCAGCGCTGTGATTGTATTTAATGAGCAGAATACAGCGGAAGATGTGGTAGATGATCCTTATGCGCAGTACCAGGTTCCTGATGATTTGATTTGGTAGTTGACATAAAAAATTCGCACCCACAAATCACTCGGATTATTAGTTCAGTGGCTCAGTAAGTCCAATACAAATCAGGCCAAATTCAGAACGACAAGGTTCACCAGCAAGAGACGAACGCTAATTTCCAGTGAACGACTAGTTAACCTTGAAAAAGCGGCCATACAAAGGCAGCCAGATTGGCAACCATCTGCCCCCTAAGAGAGAACTTCGTGGAACGGGCGTTATGTTAAATTGACGGTCGATCAAAATATTAGACAGTCTGTATCGAAATGTCTAGTAGGCTATTTTTGAATAATGTTGGTATTTGTTATTACTGATCATGCAGCAAAATATAATTCAGTGCCGGTGCCTTATTATAATGATACTTTTCATCTTTAAGAATTTCGCACTTGACATTATCAGGATAGCTTATGTCAATCTGCTTTCCCGTAGCTATTGCCGACTCAAGTATAGTAAGCCAAGCTTTGCAGACTGAGATTGGTGCATTTTTTACGATTTCAAGATTACATATTACTAGATGGCCATCACCCCCCGTAAAGTCAGGTCTTACTAATACATCTCCGCTAGAATCTACGTGTGTGCTTATTACTTTGGTTGGGCAAATTGTGGCAAATAATATGCTTGGCGCGGTTAGTAGCAGGAAAAAAGCGATTGCCTTATTCATCGTCTATGCCTCATATGTATTTAATTTAGTAGCAAGAAACCAGTAGCAATTGGAATTATATTTTTATTTTTTATCTTATTGTTATTGGTTTTTTTGTAATTATCAAGGTCAATGCATGTGGCTTTATTTTTTGCTTCCTCACATGAATCAAAAAGTGCGTCAACCCCAAACCTTCTCATTATGCAATCGGCCTTTCCTGCGTCACCATCCATGTAACTCCAGCATGTCCTGCAATTTGCCCATTTGTCCAACGCGAGATTATGATCGCTCCTAACACAATACTCGTGTTTCTCTCCAATCGCATATGAATATGAAGACCAGAATATTTGCAATATTATTATTGCTGTAATTGGAACTATATTACGTATAACGATATTCATGTAAGTACCTCTGCAAAATTATCCGGCCAATAGATTTACTGAAGTGTTTTATTTTTAAAAGAAAATTAGGCGCAACAATACAAAAATACCGGATTATTTTTGCCTAAAGTGTACAACTTCCAGAGCCTTAAGAATACCAAAACATTTGATCTTTTTCTGCCGGTTGCACAAAGGGTAAGTTTTGCAACAAACACCATCATTAGGAAAATCAAGGTTGCCACGGTTGCAAAAATTAGGTGCAAAATGCCAGTAACGGAGAAACATTAGACAAAATGAACCCATTTGTCTAATGTCTGAAATCTATCAATAGTAACGGTGCGGCTTTCAGCTGCATCGAAGCACCTAAAGATTGGACAAAAAGATGAAAGATCAAAAATGGATAATGTCGGTTTAATGTCCTTAAGTTTTTCCTTTTGTAATGAGTTCAGTTAAAAGGCACATACCTCGAAACAGCTTTCGTAATTCACCGGAACCGTTTTTAAAGTATCAGTATTAGAATTGAATATGTAGCCCGTATAAACACCTATGTTTACTAGCTCTTATGATAAGCGGCTTTGGGATGCCAAGGGCTTATTCACAATGTATAAAGATCACCGCAATACCAGTACGAACAAAATACGATTTTAATGAATGGCTAGTGCTGGCTAAACCTGTCTGTTTTTGTTCAACAAACGGTCATTTATTGGACAGGTTTGGCAAACCACGATTTCGCACTCTTTTCTGAGCGCTTAACTGTCCAAATACCCGTTAACTTATCAAGGTAAAGGAACTGTTTGCTATTGAAATGACGGTCACTCCTATATGTGATAATGTCCTTTATCACATATATAGGAAAGACGGATGTCTTGGAAAATATGGATTAGCCGATTAGACAGACCGTATCGTTTTGTCTAATGATTGCGTTTGGCCAATCGTAAACAATAATTTTTATATGTCTTTTTTGTGCATTAAAACGACTTTTTTAAAAGACGCATCGGACAGAATTACCTGACACGCAAGACTTTGTATTTATAGAAGCAAACGATTGTCCGAAAAATCCAGAATTTCCGGACAAATCATAAAAAGACACGCCCTTTTGGTTGAGCCAAGGGCTTTAAAGATCAGGCATTTGTGAAGGGAGTTGTTCTCTGTCAAAAGGGTTCCCTTTTGGTATGTTGGCGATACCCCAGGAAAACTCATCAATGGCGTGGTAATTTTGGAGAAAGGACACAAAGACAGTTTAACGAAAGGAATTTGAGATGTTTTATTGTTTTGTCTAATTCTGTTGTAGTTCCAAATTAACAAATGCCAACTTTCCAAACAAAGTTTACAATTTCGGGTTTATTCCTTATTGCCGTGACACCGTTTGTACTTAAGTCCGGAGCCACAGGGACAGGGTTCGTTGCGACCGATCTTTTTACTCGCGTACCGATGTGGCTCGACACCGCTACGTCGCACATCGGACGGAGGATGACCATGCTCGTGACCTTCTAGGAACCGTATCCACCTCAGTATGCTTTCCGTCTCTGGATGATCCGCGCCAAGCACCCGTGTCTGATCGAGCAGCAATTCGCGGGACAGCCGCAACGCTTCGCGCGCCTCGCCGGTCCGCCATGTCAAGGTGGCGATGTTAGCGCGGGTGATTAATGTGTCTGGATGATCCGCGCCAAGCACCCGTGTCTGATCGAGCAGCAATTCGCGGGACAGCCGCAACGCCTCGCGTGCCTCGCCGCTCTTCCCGGTCAAGGTAGTGATGTTGGTGCGGAGAGCAAGCGTATTGGGATGATCCGCGCCAAGCACCCGTGTCTGATCGGGCAGCAATTCGTAGGACAACCGCAACGCCTCGCGCGTCTCGCCGCTCAGCCCGGTCCAGATGGCGATGTTTGAGCGGGTGATTAATATGTCGGAATGATCCGCGTCAAGCGCCCGAGTCTGGTCGGACAGCAGTTCCAGGAACAGCCGCCGTGCCTCGCGCGCCTCGCCGGTCTGCCCGGTCAAGGCGGCGATGTTGCCGCGGATAGCAAGCGTATCGGGATGATCCGCGCCAAGCACCCGCGTCTGATCGGGCAGCAATTCTCGGGACAGCTGCAACGCCTCGCGTGCCTCGCCGCTCTTCCCGGTCCAGACGGCGATGTTAGCGCGGGTGGCTAATGTGTCGGGATGATCCGCGCCAAGCACCCGCGACTGGTCGGACAGCAGTTCCAGGAACAGCCGCCGTGCCTCGCGCGCCCCGCCGCTCTCCCCGGTCCAGGTGGCGATGCTGCCACGAATAGTAAGTGTCCCAGGATGATCCGCGCCAAGTACCTGCGCGCAGATCGGCAATAACTTCCTCTCGATAGTCAGCGCTTCGCGGTAGTTGCCGAGCCTACCGAAGCAACTGGCCAGCAACATAGACAGTTTCACATCGGCCTCGGTGCGCAGTTCTGACACTAAGTGTCGTGCGTGGGCCACCACCAGTTTCAGCCTCGCGTGGTTGCGGATATCTATGATTTCAGATAATAGTAAATCGAAGAGCGCCATCACCGCGCCCTCTCGCAGTTTTTGCCGCAGCAACGACGCCTCTTGTCTGGCCGGATCGCCACGCAGCATGCTGTAGTGTATGAGGGTATGCACCGAAAAGGCGTCACCACCCGCATCACCTAGGGCAAGGGTCGCCAGCGAATGCGTTTCCACTTGGTTCACTGCGCGGGCGAGATAACCGGCGGCGGTCGGCTCGTCCAGTGCAAAGGTTTTGGCAAAGACGCCTTGGGCAAGCCGTAACGGAATCGGCGTGCTGCCGTGCAATTCACCGGCGAGCCGTAACAAATTTAACCCTTCCTCGCCGAGCAGCCGCACGCTCAACAAAAGGGTCGCCACGATGCTTTTTTCATGCCCGCCGGGCAACTGTCCCTGTAAGCCCGTGACCAACTCGCCGAGCGGATCACGCTCGACTTGGGCTAGTTGGTCGCGCAGTGCTGCGAAGCCCATGGTTTTGAGGAGGAAGTAGCCAGCCACATCAAGCGCTAAGGCATACCGTCCGAGGTCATCGGCCAGTGCCTCTGCATCCTGCAAATCCTGCTTGGTCTGAGGCTTGCGCTTCTGGGTAAGCAACTCCAAGGCGGCTGCCGGATCGAGCACGTCGATCTCTACTGTGATGCCGAGCCCCGCGTATTCCTTGGAGCACGTGGTGATGAGCGTATGCCCATTCCCACTGGGGGCACACCAGCCTGGAAAGCCCTGCATCTGGTCCAGTGCCGGAGACAGATCGTCCGCGATCCATAAATAGGGCTCGCCTGCGGCGAGCTTCTTGCCGAGGTCTCGGCGGACTTCGCGGAAGTCCTTGTCCAGGATCGGAATATCATGGAGCCGAGCCAGGTCTTCAATTTGACGTTGACGTTCGTGCTCCTGGGCTTCAGAATCCAACGGTTTCTGTGGATCAAACCCATAGGCGCGCAGCCAGTAGACGCCTCCGGGATAGGCCATGCCAAAGCGCTTAGCGTACTCAATCGCCAAGAGGCTCTTGCCGATCCCACCCAGTCCAGTGAGCTGGACTATCACGTTGGAGTTTTCTTGATCCGAGATGCCAACCGGATTGAGTGCGGTGTGGATGCGCCACAATTCCCACAGTCGCCCCACGAATCGTGACGATCCGGGTTGTGACGCGGGATGCCATGCCAGCTTCTTGAATTCATTCAGCGCGGAGAAGTTGCTCGAAAGCCGGGCCAGCTTGTCGCGGATCGATTGGATGAATGGGGCAAGAGAAGCCACGTTCTTCGGCGCGGCCAGGTAGTTTTGTCGCCCGACATCGCCCAGGGCGATGTGCGCCACGTCTTCTTCTGGGTTGACGATGAAGATGCGTGAGAGGACATCGCGGGTTAGGTGCTGCGTGCAAATCCACGCGGCGGTGAGTTCCTTCTGACAATAACTGGACTGGGCATACTCTGGCGAGTACCAGGCGAGCAGGGCGTGAGATCGCGCTAAGCCATCACGGATGCGGGCGGGAAAATCGTCGAGCGGATCGATCTCTGCGCGGTCGATCCAGATGTCGATGCCCGTCTTAGCCAATGCGTCGGCCAAAGGATAGACCTGCGCCTTGTTCTTGCGCGAGTAACTGATAAAAAGTCTGCCGCAGGTATTGGTATCAACCATGCCGTTATTTCCATTATTTTACTGGGAATATACACTTCTTGATATTCACGCGCAATTTAGGCCTCCTTATCTGTTAGGCTAGCGCGAATAGGCGGGATAACGTGACTGCATTAAACACTTCGATACGAACTGTCTAATGTTTACCTACTTAAACGGTCCGTACGTTTTGTTTGATAGACACCACACCAAAAGGCATCCCTTTTGATGGACACAATATCTTGTGTTTCGTTATTTTTCGGCGACCATTTGTCCGAAAAATCCTAATTTATCGGACAATCTTTTGCCGACAGTAAGATGAGACAAAATGAGCCAAACTGTCTGATGTTGTGACAACGACCATAAGCGCGGCACGGCTTTGCGTAGCGTCATTAGAGGTCAACATTGGACAAAATGAACAACTTCAATTTTAGGATTCCGTCAGAACCCTTTGCACCGCCGATGTGCCAATGCCAAGGGTCTTGCCGATCTTTACCTTACCCATGCCGCCAGAACGGAGCTTTTTAATCTCCGCTTCGACGTCCTCCCCGTGCGGTTTCCGGCCAAGCTGCTTGCCTTTGGCCCTCGCCCTCGACAAACCTGACTTGACCCGTTCCTGAATCATCGCCCGCTCAAATTCGGCAAATACCCCGCACATATTGAACATGGCACGACCCGACGGGGTGCTGGTGTCTAGCGCTTGTTGATGCAGATAAAGGTCTATGCCAAGGGCATGGAGTTCGTTGAGGAAGGACACCAGGTCTTGCAGCGACCGCCCTAGCCGGTCTACCGACCACGCAGCGATCACATCGAACCGCCGCCGTGTCGCGTCCTGCATCATGCGGGCGAAGGCGGGGCGCTTGTCCCGGCTCTTCGCACCACTGATGCCGTGGTCTTCATAGACCTCTACGGTTTTCCAACCGCAGCGCTTGATAACTGCGTCCAGCTCTAACCGCTGGTTGTCGGTCGTTTGTTCTGTGGTGGAGACACGAAGATATAGGGCAACACGTTTTGTTTGTCTGGTCATGCTCGGATAGTATCAGAAGCACATACCGTAAACAAGTGTTTACGGTATGGCAAAACCGCCACGCCGGAGGCCCCGTTTTTACTGGGTTATGGAAATGTAAATTCAGAGGGGTTTTCGGTATGGGTCTTAATACTTACGGCCAGACTGGGTAACATAACCCTCTGCGTATTCCGATGAAATCCACCACTGATTCAAATCGCAAACCCGCCAGGTTTTCCGATTTGAAAACCGCCACCAATTCCGATACAAACCAGGCCAAATTTTGAATGCCCGAGTTCGGCCAAAAGCGGTCGTTCATGCTCAGGCTTGAGTATTACTAATATGACCAACTGTTTCAACCACCTCAACTAATGATGTCTGGTTGATCAGTTGATCAAATGAGCGAGCTTAGCATCGGCAAATAAAATATTCACCAACTTTCCAAGCCGTCTTGAGTCAGGATCGGCAACAATGTTCTTGCAGGCCAAGACAAAGTTATCGATCCCCGGCCCGAAGTAGCTCTCGTAAGTTTCTTTGTGGATGCACATATCCAACATCTTAAGCATGAAAAATTTTAGATCCGAAATATCAGAATTCCGTATTGTCGACTCTATGTCTTGGATCGTCGCGGACTTGAATGCCAGCTCCTGTCGAGTCCCCCAAGCACTGTTCTTAGCCACGTAGTAGCAAGCGTCTAAGATAGTAGTCCTCATTTGGACCCTGTCGTTGATCTTATTAACCTCTGCGTCGATCAGATGGTGTATCTTGCGATTAAAAAAGTTGTTAAGCTCATATTCCTCAAGGGGTTTTCTTCTAAACACCTCAATCCAACGCTCTACAGCGGCATCCGCAATTGACTGACCGTCCGGAAGCTCCGTGATGGCCTCGTGTAGCGCTGAGACCATGTAGGGGTCCATCAAATGTGACTTAGAGGCTACATTTTTTGCTAGTTTAAGCAAATGCTCATCAGTCAGTTTCCAGTCCCACGCCGAGCGCTCAAGAAACTTGTTACATGCATTACGGGCATCCAATGCATCTTCTTCAGCTATATAGCGGTCAATGATTTTTGTAACCTTGGAAATATCGAATAAGCCGGATTCCAAGAATTCGATGACAACAAGTTCAAAGTCATCGCATCCCCGAATGCCCAACTCTGTCATGAGCAGTCTCCATTTGGATTTACGTTTGTTCTCCTCTGTTTCTTCCGCCTGCTTATTAAGGAAAATGCTCCAATCCCGATCCGTTCCTGACGCAAGGACAAAATCGAAATCAGGGCCATCCTCAATGCCCTTGTAGTGGATTGCGGAGAGTAATACCGTTGACGGGATAACGCGGGAGAGCATCGCGTCTCTTAGGCCTTCACGATCATCAAGGATCCGATTAACCGTTTTTATGACTTTCCGAATGATGCGAATGTTAGTCAACCCGCAGGATTCCACTGTAGCTAGTATTCTATCCTTGTATTTTGAAGGGCTCAGAGCAATGGCAATCTCAAAGGCCTCGGCAGCCGATGTGCTCAGACGCAGTTCTTGATCGATAACTTTCTCACGGAAGGTATCCCAAATTTTGCGTTGGTCGAGTTGGTCGCTGTTAAGGATGAGAACAAAGCGGCAATCATGTCGCTGAGTGAATTCATCAATGAATCCCAGAACTTCATCAATATTGAGCTTATCGTGCTTACGCTCAATGTCGTCAAGAACAATTACTTTATTTGTGAGTATTGCCGGCGCGAAAATTAGACCAACGTCATTTAGTGCCCCGAAGCTCTTATGAAACCCTTCAAGAGCTTTCACTCCCGTGCTGCATATTTGCTTGGCACTTTCCCACAGACCTGGGTTGGCCTCCATTGAGGGCACCGCGCTTTGAAGAAGCTTGATCTTGATTTGCTCGGTGGTGGACAGTCCGAAGAGCGATGCATAGAGAGCGGTCTTTACCCCTTCATCTTCAGCAGACTTCTTGACTTCGTCCCACATATAGCTCTTACCGGTGCCCCATTTGCCTGACAGAGCAATAACTTTATTGTCTTTGTCGGCTAGCAGTTGGCCAAGCTGTTCTTTTGTAGATTTTAATGACATGATTTTCCTTGAAATTGGTTTTCCAATTCTATGTGTCAAGTACTGGAATTGCATCACATCATTGACGTAGTAGATGCTTGTGTTTCTGCATCATTCCCCCTAGGCACTATAAAACTATGGGCGAAGACCGCAACGGGTCGATAGCACCTATTCGCGACGCCCAGAAGTGGACAGTCACTTTGGAGCAACTCTAACATAAATGGTTGTGGGTTTGCGATCGGAATCAGTGGCTGGCAATGCGTCGAAACAGGTGGCTATTTTCAATCGGAATGGGTTGCTGGTTTGAGATGGAATATGCAACCCTCTTTTGACTCTGATTTATGACACGGCCAAAAGGTTGAAATCACAAGCGCGACCTTTGTGCCAAAAATCTTGATTTGATGATCAGGCTTACCTTACTGTGATGTCAAAGCGGCTTCCCTGATTCGCATAATGGTTTGGCGAGTCGTCTTGAACTCACGCGCTACCTCAGTGACATTCATTCCGGTGGCCAATCTCTCTACGACGGCTGCGCGTTCCGTTCTATTTAACGCCGGCGGTCTGCCAAATTGTTTGCCGGCAGCCTTGGCCCGGTTAATCCCTGACTGCGTTCGTTCAATCAACAGGTCACGTTCGGATTCGGCGACCGCTGCGATCACCTGCATGGTCATTTTTCCTGCGGGACTGGTCAAATCAACTCCGCCCAGGGCGAGACAATGGACGCGTACCCCCTACTGGAAAGTTGCTCGATGGTTGCCCGAACAGCCATCACGTTACGCCCCAGCCGGTCCAGTTTGGTGACGAACAGAATATCGCCGGATTACATCCGGTCGATCAATTTAGTAAAACCTGGGTGCTCCTTGGCCGCCACTGATCCGCTGATACTCTCTTCAATCAGTCGCTACGCTTCGATAGCGAAGCCTGCCGCCTTGATTTCTAGACGCTGATTCTGGGTTGCTTGGTCGTCGAAACTCGACAGTAAGTAAAAACGCGTGACATCGGTAAATTCCGTCCGAAAGTGATGTACGGATTATAGTCTATGTACGAAATACAGTTAGCCTACTTTGGTACACCCATGACAAGACGTGTCCGGAACTGCTCGTTTCCGGACAAAGCAGGTTTCAGTAAGAACGATGAAAATCCAATTTTAATGCGGGTTACAGAGCTCTACTATCCATTTATGTACGAATCCTTACCATCAGCCACGCCGCCGGCTTGCTTCTTGATCTGTCCATTTTTAATGGAGGGGATCATATCGGCGTGTCCGTTTTTATTAGACTACTACACCGTCAATCGGGGACAACCGGCGTTGTTCTTGCAGTTGTAAGGCCAGTGGCTTTACCGTCAGCCACAAGCGGAACCTAGCAAGGTTCCGCTATATAGCAATAAAAGGTATGCGGTGCATACCCTACTTGGCTATACATACCCTCGCCACGTTGAAGGTCATCAGTATAGCAAAGTATAGTCATTGAAATTACTTAGCCTACGTTTGCGAAGCAGTACGCTAACGTGCATACCAGGCCTTAAGTAGCTTTGCCCATAACGCCGAAAAATAACAATTTTACCACCTTCGATCTGAACAACATAACGTGTGTATCCGTCTGAATACCTTGCCGGAATGTAAACTGATTGAGTAACAACTCCTACCAAGGTACGGCCTGGCTCGACCGGACTATCCACAATTAACCAGAACGCCACTAGGATCGGAGTGATAAGGAGGGCGATTACAAAACGCTTTAAACGATTAGTGTTAGCCATATTAGTATTATTTCAAAAAAGGGCCTTCCGTGCATACTTCGAAACAGCCTGGATTTGCAAGGCTCGGTGAGCCATTCTTGGGCGGAGCATTACATGAATTGCCAGCATTAGGACAAACTAGCCTACACCAAGGCTGTGGTGGCTTGGGAATTTTTGGTATACAATATGCAGGCCAGTAATCACAAATATTTTCTGGCAACTGCTGTGCGGCATCATTAACAGTACGTCCCTTGCTTCCTTCGGGAAACGGATCCATCGGTGGTAGTTTCCTACCATAGTCATAACCACCAGGACGGCCATAGGGAGAACCATAATTTCCACCTCGCATACCTCTTAATCCATCCCGGTCAACTAGGTTAACTGGGTTCCCGCCGACATAGCTATAAAGATTACTTCCGCCCGCCAGACCAATCGGATCCTCCGAAATAAACTGTCCCATGGATGGCTTATAATAGCGGTTCCGGTAATAATATAAATCCTCCAGATCCTGTTCACGCCCGGCGTATTTTATGCCGTTTAAATCAGCGCACCTTATCGCGTAAAAAATCTGGCGAGCCCGCTGGACGGTTCGGCTTTATAGCCTTACCTCCACTGATCGCTAATTATCGAAATCCAATTTTTCAGAACCTCAATTTCACCGCAAATACATACAAGCTTACATCCATAAGATGGGTTAATTTGAACAAAAAGCTTTTTATCAGCAATAAAGCTTTTCACTGCTTTATCCAAATAGCTATTTGTTTCGAGAGGCGGCATAAACTGCTCTAGTCCATAAGCATAGGCAATATCACTCACTTCTACCTCGGAACCTCTCGATATAGTTATATCTAAAATAATATTACCTTCTTTGAAATCATCAACGCGCAAACAATCTAAATCGTTAAACGCAATACATAAAATTGATTTATCAGTTGTTTGTATCGGAAGCAATAGCTTTTTATTTTCCAATGTGATTAGCCCAAGAATCCGAGAATCATGCACATTAGGATCAATAATGCTATCGTCTTCTGAGATCAAAATATTATTGAACATTGCATTTCCTATCCTAAGGGATTCCTGGATCACCTGATTGAGGAGCTCTGCCTTCCCCTCTATCAGCATTTGTTGGTTTACTTCCATCTGATGGCCTGCCCCAATCATGGACATGAGGACTTCCTAAGCCGCCGTGGGGGTGATCCCAATCAGTATCAGTGTCAGGAAATCCGTCCGAACCATAACGACGCGTCTGCTTAGGATTCCCTTTTTTATTGTTACATGAAACTTCGCTTCCTGGTACACCCGATAGTGGGTTTGATGAGCTAGCAATAGCGTTACTTATATTTGAAATTGCATCCCCAAGAACCGATCCAATCACAGCACCATCAACTGCGCCTTGACCTGCTCCAGCAATCCCTACACCGATTGTACCCAAACCAGGCGCCATTAAAGTACCTCCAACTCCGCCAGCTAAACCACCTAATAAACCGCCTACTCCTGCGCCAACGGCTCCGCCGATTGCAGCTCCTTCGGGTGTTAATCCATAAGGATCAATGTAATGAAGTGGACTATTCCCTACATAGGTATAGATATTACTACCGCCCGCCAAGCCAATCGGGTCTTCGGAAATAAACCGACCTGCTGATGGTTTGTAATAGCGGTTCCGATAGTAATATAAATCCTCCAGATCCTGCTCGCGTCCGGTATATTTTATGCCATTGGTGCTGGCTGCGGAGCTGGTGGTGTTGCCATAAGGATCGTAAGTGTACGCCGCCGTCTGGTTCTGCGCGGCATCGCGCAGTTCCAGCGTCGAACCCAGGGCATCCACCAGATAACTTTCGGTCACGCCGTTCCGGGTGCGGGCGAAATTGGCATCCAGCCCCAAGCCCATAAGCCGGTTTTCCACGGCCACGCCGCCGGCCTGCAACTGAACCGGGTTCCAGCCGTCGTACAAGGTCGCGGTGGTTTGGCCATTGATCGCTGCGGTGCTACGCCGGCCGAAGGCATCGTAACTGTAGCTGGCGGTGTCCGCGCCGCTGATGGCAGTGAGCTGGTTGCGCTCGTTCCAGGTATACGTGCGGGTACCGTCGCTGGTCAGGTTGCCGTTGTCGTCATAGCTCAAGGCGGTCCCATCGCGGCCGAGCAAACGGTTATTCACATCGTATTGCGTAGTGGCGATGGCAGAGGGCAACCCGGTGCGCGCTAAACTGCCACCGGTGGCGATGCGGTCACCGACGGCGTTATAAGTGTAGGCCAAATCACCCAGAGGGGTGCCATCGGCTTTTTTGTATGTGATGGCAGTCAACTGACTGGCGGCATCATAGTTGTAGGTCAGGGTGATGCCATTGGGCAAAGTGATGCCGGTAGGCCGGTTGGCGGTATCGTAGCTAAAGCTCACGGTTTGCGCAGTGGCAGGGACGGATCCGCCTAAACCTGCCGCCTGCGCGATCCCGGTCAGGCGGTGAGCGCCGTCATACGCATACGTGATCGTGCTGCCGCCGGAAGGCGTCAGGCTCTGGCGCCGGCCATCGGCCGAGTAAGTGTAACTCACGGTGCCTTGTGGGCTCACTTCCTGCGAGATGGCATCGAAACGATCATCGTAGCTCCGGGTGATGATGCCGTTAACGGAATCCTGCGCAGCGATCAGCCGGTTAGCGGCATCATAGGTGTAGTTGATGGTGCTGGTATAGGCCGGCGTCAGGGTCGAGGTTGCGCCAAAACCGGTTTGCATGCGCCGGTTCAAGGCATCATAGACATAGCCGGTGACTAGCCCACGGCGGTCAGTGATAAAGATCGGGTTGCCGGCCTGATCGTAGTCGTAGGTTTCAGTCTTGAGCAAGGCATCCTGTTTGCTCTTCAACCGGTTGCGAGGATCGTAACTGAAGGCGGTCACCTGGTTTTTGACGTCAGTGAAAGTGAGCCGGTTGCCGTTGCCGTCATAGGTCCAGCTTTCTGAATGACCCTGCGCATCCGTCGTTTGGATGACCCGGTTCAGGTCATCATAATCCCTGCGCGTGAAGCGGCCCAAGGGGTCTTTAGTATTCACGACCCGGCCGACGGCGTCGGGGAACAGCTCAGTCAGCCGGTTCAGAGGGTCGCGCACCGACACGAGATCGGAGCCGTCGTAACCGAAAGTCGTCGTCAGCGGTGTAGTCCCATCGTAGAGGGTCGCCGTCAGCCTTCGCCCCGAGCCATCGTAGGTCATATCCACATGGTTGCCCAGAGGATCTTGCAGGCTCGTGACATTGCCTTGCGCATCATAGCTTAGGGAGGTGATATGGCCCAATGGATCGGTGACGGTCTGTACCTGCTGGAAAACCGGTTCGTAGGTATAGTTCCAGCTCACGGCATCAGGCGTCCCGTACAGCCTAGTGACCTGGGTGGTATTGCCGTTGGCGTCGTATTGATACGCCGTCATGCGGCCTAAGGCATCGGTTGCCATCGTCACAAAATTGGCAGCATTGCGGGTATAGGCGATGGTTTGCTGCTCGGGTTTGCCCAGCGCAGCGGTTCGGCCAGTCAGATAACCCACCGCGTTAAACTGCTTTCGTTCCACATTGCCGCGCGGATCGATGATATCGGTTTGCGTGACCTTGCCGTTGGCATCCAACGTGTACGCGAAGGCAAAGATGCCCCCATCGGCCAGCGTTTGCCTGCTTACACGGCCATTGGCATCGAACTCATTGGTAACCATGATAGTGCCGCGGCGATCCTTGACGGTCAGCATCCGACCGGCGGTATCGTAGGTATATTCCTCAAAAGTACCGTCAGGGTACGTGGCTTTTTGCAAATACCCGGCCGCGTTGTAGGCATACGTCCAGATTCGCCCGAGTATGTCTTTGAGTCGGGTGATCCGATTCAAAGCGTCATAGGTAAAATCCAGCGTCCGGCCACTGCTGGAAGTGATCCGTAATAACTGCCCGCCATTGTAAGTGAACGTCAGCGTATTGCCGTTCCGGTCGCTCACCTTGACCAGCTGGCCACTTATACTGAAGAAATAGACCGTCCCATCCTGCAAATGCAGATCCCACGTTTCACTGAAGATGCCACTCGTAAAGACACCGGCTCTGATACGCGCGCGGTAAAACGGGCTGGACGTCGCCGTGTGTTCCCACAGATAATCGGTATGCAGATTGGTGCCGCTGATGAACGGAAACTCAAACTTACGACCGTCCGGAAGCATGAGATCGATTTGTGAATAGTTGGCGTTCGGAGCGCGCAGATACATCCCGTAGGTGTAATTGGTGCCTATCCCAAACGGCCTGACGACGGTATCACCCGGTCGATAGCTGCGCTGAATTTCAATGGGGATATCATCAGGTAAAAACACATCAGTGCGTTCGTGGAAGAACAGGCCGCTGGCACAGTCGACTGGATCACCCACAGGGCATATTTGCGGTGGCGTTGGTGGTTGTGGCCCAGGGGGCGTATTTGGTGGCGTGTGGCCCGCGCCCATGACTTCATTCAATCCCACGCTGGCATCAGGAATAACCTGCCGGCCATCGGCTGACACCGTGGCATGGCCATAAATCATCCAGCCATTGCTGCGCGGATCATAGACCCACAAATGTTGCTGGCTACCTGGTGCAGCCTGGGTATTGTTAGGATAGATGATCCGGATCCCTTGCGCGGCCTCGGGTCCTGTTCCTTGTATAATGGCGCCGCCCGGATGCAACATGAAATAGCTCGGGAAGGCATCCGGCGTAGGGTAAGGCGCTCGATCCAGCGGCACAGGCACCACAGCGATACGAGATACATTCTTGCCTTGCCGGTCGCGAAATACCGTGCCTTTCGGAATGTGGATTTCCAAGCCCGGCATGGCCGGATGAGTCACAACCGTAGCAATTTCTGTCGGCGAAGGCAGATCCACCCAGTCTTCGGCCCGGATACGTGGCATATAAAGATAATGACTGAGTTCAGTCAGGCCATCACTCTGCACATCAACGCCCAATACAAACTGAAGATACTCATGATTGGGACGGTTAGCGGAAGACCCGTCGACCACCATTTCATAGTGGCCCGGAGCAATGCCGGTCAACTCGAAGTGCCCCTGATTATCGGTATGGGCGGACTGCGTACCGACAGTCACGGTGACGTTGGCCAGAGGTTGATCATTCAAGCGTAACACGGTGCCGGCCACGCCGGTAGTCGTGTCCGATATAGAGGCTTTAGACAGGGTGCGAGCCTGTTTTTGTTTATCTTGCGGCAAACGTGCACGCATGGCCTTAATCTTGTGGCGTACGGATGCTTCGTTGTCCAGCAAATCGGCGGCGGATTCCGGTAGGGGGCGTCCTGAACGCCAGTTGCCTTCGCGATGTTGGGCGCCTGGAACCCAAACTTCATCATCATCCCTATCGGCCGCGACTTGTGCATTCGCTTTGGCGCCGGCCGCTATTCGAAAGCTGGCGGCACTATTAACGACTGTGGTCGAAGTGCTCGCAGTACTGGCAGTATCGCCAGCGTTGACAGTGCCGGTAGTCAAAGAAGGGTTCGTGGCATCATTTTTTCCCTGCTGACTATTGGCGGTATTGTTCAAAGTCTTTGTGGAAAAACCAATAGACAGGAAAGACAACGGCTGATCACTTGGGTCAACCGCCCCTTGCATGAGCAAAGTGTAATTGGCGCCAGGCAATAAGTCCTGATGGGACACCACGAACACCACCAAGCCTTCTTCCGTAGGCGTTACCGTACTCGGCACAGGACCGTTGGGCCCTATTAGCACGACAGTTTGGGCATTTACACTACTGACTTTTAACGGCTTCGAGAAGCGCAACGAAAGCATCTGTCCCGCGGCCACGTTGACGTCACCCTCTTTCGGCTCGCTATCAAGAAGGGTCGGTAGATTGGGGTTGTTGAGCTCAGCGAGGCGTTTCTCGGCGGCAGCGGCATCATACGTTAGAAAAGAGGGTTGCCCAGGCTGGTAAAGTTCAGCCTGTTTGAGCGGCGAACCGTCTTTGCCGACACCGCCCCAGATCAGCACATCGTGTTGAGGCAATAACGTCGATAAGTGATTGAATCGGGCCGTATTGAGTTTGAATGATACGGACTCTACCGTATTGATGCGTGGATCAATCAAGACGGCCTCATCGAGCACTTCGCCGTGGGCATCTTCGCCACCGCTAACGAGTACACGCCCATCAACCAACAAGCTCGCGCGATGTTTGGTACGTGCAGTCAATTTTAAGTTCGCGACCGAAGAGGAGACGGTAGTCGGGTTGAAGTATTCTGCGGTTTCAATCACGGTGCCGGCCTTGTTAGAACCGCCGAAAACCAGCACATTACCATCAGGCAACAAAGTAGCGGTGTGATAGGCCCTCGCAGTGACAAGGCCTGAGGGCAATGGAACAATTTGCTGGTTAACTGGATCATAAAGCCGGGCGTCAGGCACGGGAGCTGAATGATCGTCGTGCCGGCCTCCCAATAACAGCCATTGGCCCGTGGGTAGTAAGGTGGCCGTCGCGCCTTGGATGTTAGTTTGCGCGGACACGGGCAATGTCAGAGTCGTCGTTTGGCCATGTTGGACAATGGGGCCATCAGTTTGATCGCCGGCGACGGCCAACCCCGTTATCAGCATACCAATGCTCACCATGAGCATAAGACCCATCCGGTTTAGCCGTCGAACAGCCTGAATGGGGTTTTTAGAGAATGCCTGCATCGGGGTCATATTCATAGTCCTTGACTCTCGGTCATTACGAGCGCGTCACAATAGAAGTTATTAGAAGTAGTGGCCATCGGTTAGGGAATTTGTAAACTGATGGCGCCGGTGGCGGCCCCTGACGACGTCACGAACACCGTGTAAGTTCCCGTCGCAGGCAAATTGGTTAAGTTCCACGTACCTGTGCTAGCCGGACCGCTACCGCTGTAATACACGCTTGTACTCGACAAGAGGGAACCGTCAGGTTTATAGATATAAACAGAAGTCGACCCTGAAAAGGTATCACCGCTAAACAATAGGCTCAGGTTCTGCCCTGCCGTGCCATTGAAGGCGTAGCGGGCGTTCTGGCCCACTCGATCAGTACTAAACATTTGCGCGTCTCCGCCTGGAGTCAACGTGCCGGTTATATCAGAGCTCATAAACAGACCGAACGAGGCCGTGTAACTGCCAGGGTCGACGAATACCGTATAGCTGCCGGAAACAGGCAGAAGGGCGAGATTGCACGTGCTGCCGGCCACGCCAAACATATAACACGTAGTCAACTTGGTATTGTCAGGCTTATAAATGGAAACCGTAGCCACGCCACCCGCCGGAGTGGTAAACACGGCCGGTATCCCCAATCCAAACCCTTGCCCCGCCGTGCCATTGAAGACGTAGCGGGCATTTTGGCCTACTCGATCAGTAATAAAGGCTTGCGCGGCCCCGTTTACGGTCAAGGTGCCGGTCAGGTCGGAGCTCAGGAGCAAGTCGAACGAAGCCGTGGAGCTGCCGGGATCGGCAAAGATCCGGTACGTGCCGGAAGCCGGCAGCAGAGGCAGATTGCAGTCTCTGGCGTTCCCGTACATATAACACGTGGTCAACACGGTATTGTCGGGCTTGTAGATGGTCAGCGTGACCAAACCAGTGGTCGGCGTGGTGGTCAGTGTCGGCATGCCCAGGCCCAAGCTTTGGCCTTTAACGCCATCGAATAGCACCATGGCGACTTTACCCGCCGTGCCGGTGTTGACAGCCAATGAAGATCCATCGACCACTATCCGGGCGGTGGATCCGACTTGGGCCGCGGTATAGCCTGCAGGCAAGACAAAAAAGTCCGCGCTACTGGTCGCGGCGCCATAGAAGTTGCGCACATTGAGATGGCCACTGCTGGCATTCGTCGGCACCGTAGTGCTGATCTGGGTCAACGTGCTGCTAGTCACGGCGGCTTGAGACAAGTCATTGAACTCGACGTCATTATTGACGGGGATTGTGTCGAAGTTGAGTCCAGTGATCGTCACTGGCGTGCCCACAGATCCGATCGTCGGCGTAAAGCTGGTGATGACCGGGGGCGCATTAAGAAGGTCCGCGGTGACTGTAAAAGGCTTGGCGCTGGACGCTGTTTTCAGGCCAACCGTTACACTGATGAGCCCGGTGGTTGCCCCAGTGGGCGCCGTGGTTATCAGCTTCGTCGGGCTGGCCGAACTGACGGCGGCAGCTACGCCATTGAATGTGATCGCATTGTTGGCCGCGGTGGCGCTGAACCCGACACCGTAAATTGTTACCACAGTCCCCACTGGTCCGCTATTCGGGGTGAATTCGGCAATGGCCAGGTCATCAGGTGTGTGACGTTGAATGGAGAACAGGTTGCCGGCATCATCGTATTGATACATGGCGCTATTGCCAACGGCGTCCACGACTTCCACCAATCTATCGGTTTCGTCATAGACGTATTGGGCATCGGCCCGAGCTGTTGAGACACCCGTGCCCGATAATAATATTATCAGACCGATGAATGCACTGATTTTCTGGAGAAGTTCAAGCAAGAGAATGTTGCTGCCGACATGGCCTGTCTGGGCCGAGCGATTTAATGTGTGCCAAAAACGGCTGGATAGAGGCCTCACCTGTATTCTCCTTAAACTGGTGTCCGGCACATCACGAGGACGGACCGGTACGTGGGGTTGTTGTCAGAGCCCGCAAAAAGGCCAGTAAATTGGCACGCTCTGATTGACTTAGAACGATGGGTTGTCTGGATTCTTGGCCTTGGTAATACAATTCCCAATCTACGGCGGCTTCTAGAGTAGCCAAGCTGCCATCGTGCATGTATGGCGCAGTGAGGGCCACGTCATACAATGATGGCGTTTTAAATTTGCCAAGATCGGATGGATACAAGGTCACGACAAACCGGCCGAGCGTGGCGATATCCGGATCTTCGCCAATAGCACGTTCTCGGTCTGGAAGCGCTTTGACCGCCAAGGCTTTGGTGAGCTTCGCTAATCGTGACGAAAGCTGACTAAGACCTATGCCTCTGGTGTGATAGTCGCCATCGGTCAGCGGTGCAGTATGAGTACTCAAGTGATGGCAATCCGCGCAATGTGCCCGTCCGCGGAACAGCTCCAGGCCTTGTTGCTCAGCTGCGCTGAACTCCGTATTCCCATGGCCTGAGAGATAGCGTTCCAAGCGAGTAGGTTGCGGTTTAAGATGGTTTATATAGGCGCTCAAGGCCTCCGCCAGATCTGTGGTGGTAGACTGCGTCAGCGAGCGTTTAAATGCGGCTTGAAACGGTTTCGCGTAATCTTTGGCTGTTTGGAACCGCTGTAGTAATTCGGTATGATTGGCCAGACCATGTTCTCGAGAATTTATGAATGGGTCTAGAACTTGTTCGGTAAGGTTGTGACGGCGTCCGTCCCAGAATTTGGCGTCGGTATAGGTGGCATTATAAAGCGATGGCGTATTGCGCGTACCTAGTTGCCCATAAATTCCTTCAGCCCGAGGCTTGCCATCGGTAAAGGCTCGCTCAGGCTGGTGGCAGGAGTCGCAACTGATTGTGCCATCACGACTTAACCGGGTATCTAAAAAGAGTTTGCGGCCTAATTGGACAAGAGACTCCTGTGGATGGATGGCAGCTACTGCCTGACTTTGGGTTAAGTCATGAGCATGCCCGCTGGCATGGACGAAATATGATATCAACACCAACCCACAAACGCAGATTACTCTCGGACGGCGTTTCCCCCTAACGAGGCTATGTATCAGTGACATGGATTAAACAACTAATAGGATTAAGATGGATTGACCGTTAAGCCATTAGCCTTAACCAATACCACTGCTGCTGAATTCCAATTAGCGCTTTACCACTCATCGAGCGAATAGCCACTATAAAATCGGTTAACACATCCCTGATGTGCTGTTGTGCCATCTTACTCATCATCTTATGATACCGGTTGCTTATGGAAAAATCGTACTGTTACGCAAACACCTGTTTTAAAAGCTTTATCTATTGTGTCAAAAAGCGTTGAAAAGTTTCCAGTAAAGAGCGTCGAAGAGTTTCCAGTTTAACTATAAGGTTATTGGTTTGCCGCCGCCTTTTTCCGCTGTTTAAACCGGTACGAGTCATTGCCGGTTTCCAGAATCTCGCAATGGTGAGTCACTCGGTCCAGTAGAGCCGTGGTCATCTTGGCGTCGCCGAAGACCTGGACCCATTCTCCGAAGCTCAGATTGGTCGTGATGATCAATGAGGTTTTTTCGTAGAGATGGCTGATCAAGTGGAACAGCAAAGCCCCTCCGGAGGCGGGGAACGGCAAGTAACCGAGTTCATCCATGATAACGGCATCCATCACGGCTAGTTGCTTGGCCAGATTGCCGGCTTTGCCCTGTTGTTTTTCCTTGTCCAGTTGATTGACCAGATCCACCGCGTTATAAAATCGCACGCGTTTTCCCTGGTGAATGGCGGCTATGCCCAAGGCGGTGGCCAGATGGGTCTTGCCGGTTCCGGTGCCTCCTACCAGGATTAAGTTATAGGCTTGCTCCATAAAGCCAGCCGTTGCCAGCTGTTCGATCCTGGCTTGCTGTAACGGTGTTTCCTGCCAATCAAAGCTCATCAAGTCACGATGCAGTGGGAAGCGTGCGGCTTTGAGTTGATAGCTGAGGCTACGGGCCTGCCGGTCGACCTGTTCCGCTTCAATCAGGCGGTCCAGCCAGACTTCCGGCATGACCGGCTTTTGCTGAAGGGCGTATTCGGCTTGCCAATCGCTCCAGGCCGCGGCCATGCCGTACAGGTGCAGGCTTTTCAGTCGAGCCGTACGGTCAATGGACATGGCGTAAGCTCCGTAAGCTATCGTAGCGGCTGCAATCGGCCATCGGCTCCACCGTCAGTGTCGGTGTTGACAGAGGCAGATCCTGCAACGCTTTAGGCTTTGCCGCATCGGTTAACCGGCGCATTTCGTTGAGCACAACCGCGGCGCTGATAACACCCGCCTGCAAGGTCAGGTCACAGGCCACTTCCAGTGTTTCCAGGCCGCAGTCACCGAGTGATCTCGCCATCAGCAACAGATCGACAAAAGCCCGATCCCCTTGGTCCTGTTTGAGAAGTCGATCCCGAACCACCTTAATCGGCACCGCCAACTCCCAGCTCTGAAAAGGCGCTCCATGCCGCAATGCGCCAGGCTTCTTCTGCAATACCGGCAAATAATGCCAAGGATCACAGATCAGCCGGTCACGACCAAACTGACGGGAGTGTTCAGCAATAACCTGGCCTTCAGCGACCATAGCGACGCGCTCTGCGGTTAAGCGGACCGAAACCACCGTATTCGCCCATTGCGCCGGTACACTGTAGCGATTACGGTCAATACGTATCAGACAGAGTTGTGAAACGCGTCTTATCTCTTCCACGTAGCCATCAAAGCTCGCCTTGACCGGCATCAGCAGCGGTTGTTCTTCAGCAAAGCAGTCAGCAATGCGGCGTGAGGGTTGCTCAGGATGCGGCCGTCCTGCCAATTCACGACAGCGTGTTGCCAGCCAGGCATTCAGGGCAGCAAAGTTTTCAAACTTGGCCATGGGGGTAAACAGCCATTCCCGGATATTGCCGACTTGGTTTTCCACTTGGCCTTTTTCCCAGCCCGATTCCGGGGTACACGCGACCGGCTCGAACAAATAGTGATTGGCTAAGGCCAAAAAGCGCCGATTGAAGCGCCGCTCTTTGCCCACGAAGATCGCGTCCACGACGGTCTTTAGGTTGTCGTACACCATGCGTTTAGGGACGCCGCCAAAGTAAGCAAAGGCTTGGCTATGCGCATCCAGCACCATTTCCTGGGTCTCACGCGGATAGGCCACCACGAACATTTGGCGGCTATACGCCAAGCGGAAGTGGGCCACTTTGATGGTCTGCACCACGCCGCTCAACGAAACCGTTTCCTGGCTCCAATCAAACTGGCAGGTCTCGCCCGCCGGAAAGGCTAGCGGCACAAAGGCTTGCTTGATGGAGGGACTGCCGGCTCGCGTTTTCTTCCAACGCTTCACGTGACGTTGTACGACCGTATAAGACCCGAGATAACCCTCCACCTGGAGACATTCATACAACCGTTGAGCCGTACGTCGTTGTTTACGAGGGAGATCGGCTTCTTGTTCCAGCCAGGCGTCTAGTTGCTGATGAAACGAACCCAACTTCGGGTGGGGTTGATGTTGACGCTGATAAACAGGCGCTTCAATCGTTTTGAGATGTTTACGGATGGTGGGACGGGACAGATTAAAGGTACTCGCCAGAGAACTGATGCTTTCTTTATCGATATGATGACGCCGTCTGATTTCGGCAATAACGTCCATTGCTAACACTCCAGGATTCTCCGGTCAAAAACCGGACATTAAATAACCTGGAGTGGAAACTTTTCAACGCTCTTTTCCCCAGGACCCTGGAAAGTTTTGCACGCTTTTTACCACCCTTCTATCAGCATCATAATTTGATTGCCAATTTCAAGCTGCTCCGCTTCAGATAAACAAAGCAGGACTGGCGGCTTACCATTGGCACTTAACATCAAATCGATCGCTTGGCCTCGGCGCAGACTTGCTTTTGTTGCATCATATGAAGGAAATATTTCAGCATTCCGGCAAACTGTCTCCAATTGCATTAATAAAGATTTTTCTTCTAAACGAAGATCTGGAATGGTTTGCCATTCCAAACTTAATAATTTAACACCTTCATTTTCACTATTTTTGCAAATATCGATACTACGTTTGATTAACTGAAAAGTTGCATGCATATCATTCATGATAGAGTCTACCTTAGTCGCTTCCCTTTCATATTCAAGCTCAGCCTGAATGAGTTCTTGTTGTTTTAAAAACGGCTGGTCCTTTTCTTCGGATGCAAAATTTTCTAACCTTAAATTTTCCAAATTATTTTCAATCGCTATATATCGTTCGCCTGCATTGCTGGTCTCGTAGCTCAAATTATTGAAATGAGCAATTAACCCAGGTAAAAAAGCTGGGCCGGTAATAAACCATCTACAGCGGACGCAATTTTTTGTATTGCCTTGAAAATCCCGAGCGACTGGAGCATAGCTAATAGGTGCATTACCAAGTTTGACATACTGTTCCCCGCCATTATCACAACCCTGAAAAGCGATAGGGCATATGCCTTTATCCATGATTTGCCAGCTCAGTTCAGCTTTTTTATTAAGTGCATCTAAAGCAGAAACATGATTAACTGCAGTTATTTCTTGAAGTTCTTGATATTCGGCGTTAGCTAAAAATTGTTTGAATTGAATCTGGGACTGAACGCTAATTTTCTTTTCAGCTTCGGTCATTACTTGTTGCATGTAGGCCTGACCGATTTTGGTGTAATACAACGTCATGACAATTCTACTGTGGCCTGCCACTAACTTAGACAAAATCGGTATTGGCACGCCACCTTCAAGCGCAAAACTGGTGATGAGAGAGACTCGTAAAGAATGTAGTGGAAAATTGGTTGTCCAGTAAGTTATTGGATGACCTACTTTTCTTCCATTGGGTTTTATAAATTCAAGGGGTTTTCCGTTAGAAAGTGTCTCATTTCTGGAAGAGCAATTCTTTTCAAGCTGACTCAACACCTCATACCATAATCTGGACATAGAACGGTCTGTAATCGGAAAATGATGTTCATCATTATTCAATACTGCTCGGTTTCGGAACAAGAAACAGGTTGAACCCATTTCCATCAGTTGTTGTTTACTCTTTAAATCCCCTGTATGTTTCCTTTTCAAAGATAACCAGTTTGTTGGGCTGTGAATTGGATTGTATTTTTCTTGCCAATTCCTTAATATTTCCAACCACTTAAGAACACGTTCATGTTGCCATGGAATAATATAGCCTTTTGATAATCCATGTTTATTAACATCCGCTGTTTTGTTTGAATTAATAAAAAGCACCGTAGTTTCACTTTCAAGGTCAGTGTGTTTTCTGAATACCCCACGGCCAATCTGATACTTCTTTATTTCATTTTTTGTTGCGGGTGCTAGTGGCCCATCGTTAATTTCCCACTTTCCGGAAATATACCTCCAATAATCAGCCTCGCCTGAATCAAGCCACCTGACTTGGGCTGTCCTAAGGGGCAGTTCTAATTTAATCAGTAAAGCAACTGCATTGACAGGGCACCACATCTCATAGACTATTTTATCTTTATGCAGTTTTAAGCCATCATACGAACGCCCTTTGGGTATTGTTCGCTTACGCCAAACACAGTTTGGATCAGTTAAATCGATTTTATCCCTATCGACCTCAAACCAATCACCATCGCCTTTTGCTTTAACTTGACAATCTCCTGCATCATGCGCCCATTTCCAATCAGAGAAATTTTCAGCATTTGGAGGGCAAAGAATTTCGCGAAGTTCAAGAATGTATTTATAGGGTAGCGGGGTGTAAACGGTTTCTGTTACCACCATCCCCGACCGGTTTTTAAGTTTTATTGGATTTCGATATCTTTGAGGTATCACTATGTGGCCATAATCGTCTTCAACACCAACAAGCTCCGACAAACAATAATCTAAAAACTCCTTTATATAATTGTTATAAGTAACCGCTTGTCTTTGTGAAATCGCTTCACAACTTTTTATTGAAGGCCGTATGGTTTCTTCAAAAAAATCAGGTACTACAGTTTTTCTATCGAAAAAAACCAAAGGATTCGACGGTAACTTGTATGGAATTATAAAAGATCGAAAAAATCGGCTAAGACTATTTCTTTTACTTGATAACCCGCGATCTTGCTTTAATAGCCAATTCGAAGTTAATTTAGCCCACTCCTTATATTGGAGACCATATGAACTCTCTAGCCATTGGAATGAAATGTCCTCTGTAATTCCACCATATGATTCGAACATTATTAGCTCCTTAGCAACCAAGACTGACCTGACAAAAGCTCATAAGGATCTACGTCTTTAAAACCTTCTGACATCAGATCGTCGAAATCTGCGTTAGAGAGAGTTTCAGAGCCAAGCTTTTTTTCAGCATTATTTAAAATTCGAGATACTTCTTCAATTTGTGGCTGACAATAAACCAACTGCGATTCCAAACTTGAATGATGAAGCGCATTGCGCCGAACTACTGGGTCTATTTTGGCATTTTTTAATCTTTGACCATAAGCATGCCTATGACCATGTGGTGAAAGGCCTGTATCTTTTGAAGGATAGAAACCAATTTTATTAATAGCTCTTGCATGGTTTTGATAATATGCTGATATAGATAATGGCTTCCCTAGATTACTACCACTCAACGAAATAAATGCAAATGGATGATTTCTTTCTACGTCCCGTATCTGTCGTAAATATAGTTTCCATAGAACATAAAACAATTCACCATATATAGAAGGAAACCATTGTACGGTAATGAAATTACTCTTTTCATTGTCGAGTTTTTTGACTTTCCATCCTGCTCTGTATGTTCTGTTCGTTGATTTATTGCGGGGTATTAATCCAAATTTTCCTTTAAGGTAACTTTCTCGATTTACTGTATAAGGTTTTCCATCTCTATCAAACCAATCGTTTGGAGCTTGTCCATTTATTGGATGATAAACCCTAACATATGCGATATTGCGCCCAGTATGCAGAGGATCAAGGGTTACATCATGTAAGTATAGGTGAAATGGTTCGCTAATTCGCAATCCTCCACCATTCAGCAATAAGGTAATTAAAATATCCCGGATATTAAATCTCTCACCCAAATTCTTGGAATGCTCATGCCCGTAATTGGTAAATCCACTAAATAATAAATTTGCAAAATGCTTATCCGGAAAATACTTAACTGAACCAAGCTGCTTAGAATTCTTTTTTGCCACTACTGATCTAACAAACCAGGAATTCTCAATCGATTTTTTCTTATCCCAAGTGTGTCCTAAGAAAGCTCTATTATGTCTATGATTCCATGCAGACCAGTATAAAATCTGCTCATAGCTACAAGCTTGTTTCATTGGGTTAAGAGGTTCTATATGATAATTACTCGTTAGCCAATCTGAGTATTGGGCCAAACTGGCAATAATTCCGTTTGCTGTTGCGGTATTTCTCGGTAACCAATACAGCATAGATGGATCATTACCATCAGTTCCAATTGTTCCGCTATATAGCTGTTGAACAAAAGTTTTAAACATTTCCTGGGCGGAAGAAAATAAATTTATATTTGCACTTACATATCGAAGCAATAACTTCAGAGAAGTTATCTGTAACTTCATCCAACTTTGACTTCTGGCGTGAGCATGATCAAGAAGATATTCCATGTGAGAACTGATGATCCCTTGGTCCGTCATTAAAACAGGGATTTCCTCATACACGCCGGCATTACTTCGAAACACTTTGGCAACTAATTTAACAGCATCCATCGGTTCACTAAGCTACATCTTGATTATTTGATTACATTTCAAATTAGCACATAAAAATATTTTTGCAAAAAAAAGCCCCGAACTCAGACTGATCAGGGCTTATTTGGTTATGTTTGATTATACAAGTTAAATGAGTATTTCTTTATTACTCTCTCACAACTTGTAGTGATAATTTTGCCACAATTATTCCACCGTAACTGACTTCGCAAGATTTCTGGGTTGATCCACATCCGTACCCTTTAAAACAGCGACGTGGTAAGCCAACAGCTGCAAGGGAATTGTATAGATAATAGGCGATATCTCATTACCAACCTGAGGTACTTTTACTATCTGTACATTTTCATCATTTGCAGTAGCTAATGTTTCATCCATAAAAACAATCAGTTGCCCACCTCTGGCGCTAACTTCCTGCATATTCGATTTCAGTTTTTCAAGCAGGCTGTTGTTTGGCGCTACAGTCACAACCGGCATGTCGGCATCAATTAATGCCAAGGGACCGTGCTTTAACTCGCCTGCCGGATAAGCCTCGGCATGAATATAGGAAATTTCCTTTAGTTTTAACGCGCCTTCCATCGCTATTGGATAATGAGTGCCTCGGCCTAAAAACAAGGCATGCTGTTTTTCGGCAAATTGCTCGGACAGATTTCTAACTTCCTCATCCAGCAGTAAAGCTTTTTCAATTTTTCCAGGCAAACTGAATAATTCCGAGGTGATTTTTTGCTCCTCAATTTCGTTCAGTTTAAAGCGTCTACCGATAGCAATGACCAGCAGCATTAATGTTGCCAGTTGCGTCGTGAATGCTTTGGTTGATGCAACGCCAATTTCAGGGCCGGCGCGGGTCATTAATACCAAATCGGATTCTCTGACCAGCGAACTTTCCGGTACGTTGCAGATGGCTAACGAGTGTTTTGCCCCGAGCTTCTTGGCTTCCAGCAATGCCGCAAGAGTGTCGGCAGTTTCGCCGGATTGCGAAATGGTGACAACCAAAGTATCTGGCGCTAAAACCGGACTTCTATAGCGAAACTCACTGGCCACTTCGATATGACAAGGAACATGGGCTAACTCTTCGAACCAGTACCGTGCCACCAACCCTGCATGATAACTGGTCCCACAAGCTAAAATCTGTATGCTTTTTATGCTATTGAATATTGTAGAAGCATTATGCCCGAATGTGCTTTCCTGCAATCGGTTGTTGATGAACCGCCCTTCCAGGGTTTGTGAGATTGCAAAAGGCTGCTCATAAATTTCTTTCAGCATGTAATGCCGATAGTCGCCTTTATCGACGGCATCCGCTGTCAACTTGCTTTCTATGACCGAACGATTGACAACCTGATCGTGCAGGTCATAAATAGTCAGACCGTTAATTGTGATCGTTGCGATGTCACCGTCTTCAAGAAAAATGAAGCGTTGCGTGACCGGAAGCAATGCCGCTACATCCGAAGCGATAAAGTATTCGCCTATTCCGACACCGATAACTAGCGGACTACCTTTTCTGCATGCTATCAGAGTATCGGGCTCATCTACGCTCATTATCCCTAGCGCATAGGCTCCCTCTAGCTTTTTGACAGTCTTTTTAACAGCATTCAGCAATCCTTCATTAGATTCCAAGGCGTGATAAACTTCATGCACGATAACCTCAGTATCGGTTTCTGAAGTGAATTCGTAACCCTGTTGCCGCTGCGTTTCTCTTAAACTCTCATGGTTCTCGATAATGCCGTTATGGACGACAGCCACTTTATGTCGACAAATATGCGGATGCGCATTAGCTGTACTGGGTTTACCGTGAGTAGCCCAGCGGGTATGCGCTATGCCGATCTGGCCTGTAATCGGGTCTGCCTCCAGTAGCGCTTCAAGGCCTTTTACTTTACCCAGCTCTCGTTTCCGGTAGATTTGCTGATTGTTTATGACTGCCAGTCCTGCCGAATCATAACCGCGATATTCCAATCGCTTCAACCCCTCAAGTAAAATTGGCACTACATTTCGTTGCGCAATACCGCCTACAATTCCACACATTCTATTTCTCCCCGGCAATTTTTCCCGACACTGCTCTTGGTAACTGCTCTGGCGTCACGCTACCTTCTCCATCCACGCAATCGTGCTTGACGGGCCGCTGCCATCCTGCAAGGGATATCTGTTTTGCCCTGCTTAAAGTCAGCTGATTTTCAGGACTGTCTTTGGTGATGGTTGATCCTGCGCCTATCGTGGCGTTTTTGCCTATAGTAACTGGAGCCACTAATTGGCTGTTCGAGCCTATAAAAGCGCCGTCCTCAATAATGGTTCTGAATTTATTAACGCCATCATAATTACAGGTAATCGTTCCCGCTCCAACATTGACTTTACTGCCTATCGTTGCATCGCCGATATAACTTAAATGGTTTATTTTGCTGCCCGCCGCTACTGATGATTTCTTGATTTCTACAAAATTGCCGACATGGACATCATTAGCCAGCACACTTTCCGGCCTTAATCTGGCATAAGGACCAATTCTACTGCCCTGCCCGATCACCGCATCTTCAATGATGCAGTTTGCAAGAATATCTACATTATCACCAATGATTGAATTTTTTATATTAGTATTGGCACCTATTTTGACATTGCTACCAATACTATTTTTCCCCTCTAAAATCACGTTAATATCGATTTCAATGTCTTGACCCAGGCTTTCAATTAAGCCTCTTTGATCAAAGCGCATCGGGTCTTTTAAGGTAACGCCCTGCTCCATCAAGCTAACGGCCTGCTCATGCTGATAGACACGCTCCAAATGACTAAGCTGTATGCGATTATTAACACCCAGCACTTCATCCTCAGTTTCCGGCTGGCTTGTAATGATGCTGACTTGATCGGCAACCGCCATTTCAATCACATCAGTCAAATAGTATTCGCCCTGGACGTTGCTGTTGCTTAACTGGCTCAACCATTTTTTTAATTGCTTACCTTGCACCGCCATAATGCCGGTATTGACTTCATTGATCAGCTTTTCGCTGGATGACGCATCCTTTTCTTCAACAATTTTAGTCACTTGACCAGTGGCATTTCTAACAATTCTGCCGTAACCGCTTGGATTGGCAAGATTCACTGTGAGTAAAGCAAGAGACTGGTCATTAACATTGTTTATTAACAGCCTAACAGTTGACAATTTCAACAACGGTACGTCGCCGTACAATATCAAGACGGTATCGACATCGACAATTTGGTCGCTGACCTGTTGCACGGCGTGTCCTGTACCTAACTGCTGTTTTTGTTCTATCCAATCGACATCTAAATCCTTTAACGCTTCTGTGACCAGCTCTGCTCCGTGACCTACAACAATCTTGATAACATTGTTTTCCAAATGCTTAGCTGTGTCATAGACATGCCGTAACAGAGGCCTATTGGCTATTTGATGCAAAACTTTGGGCATCTCTGAACGCATCCGCGTTCCTTTGCCCGCTGCTAGAATAATGGTCTTTATTTTCATTTAGTATTCCGTTAAACAAAAAAGCCCGATAGCGCGGCTAACACGTTATCGGGCTTTCAAAAGGACAGAGACGTGCCGTGTATTCTGACTACCCGCCGCGTTTTCTAAATCTATCTAATGTTCTTAATTGCATAATAGCTTCCTGCAATTGTGCCTGAGCAGTTGCAAGATCAATCTTGCCCGACTTATCTGTCAACGCTTCTTCAGCTCTGGTCTTGGCCTCAATTGCGGCCGCCTCGTCAATATCCTTCGCTCTTATCGCCGTGTCTGCCAGAATGGTAATCTGATTCGGTTGTATTTCCAGCATACCTCCTGACACATAGAACGGATATACTTCCTTGTCGCTGACTTTTACCCGGACTTCTCCGGGCTTAAGTCTGGATATTAATGGCGCATGCCGAGGCGAAATCCCTACCTCGCCTAGTTCAGCAGGAGCAAATACCATTTCCGCTAATCCGGAAAAAATTTCCTTTTCTGCACTTACGATGTCTACATGTACGGTCATGGTCATTATTATTACCTAACAGTTCTATAACTTATTTCATGCCTTTTGCTTTCTCAAGCGCTTCGTCTATGGTACCGACCATATAGAAAGCCTGCTCAGGAATAGCATCATATTCGCCGTCGATAATGCCTTTAAAACCGGCAATGGTATCTTTCAGTGACACATATTTACCAGGTGAACCGGTAAATACTTCGGCAACGAAGAAAGGCTGAGATAAGAAACGTTGCATTTTACGTGCTCTTGATACAGTTAATTTATCTTCTTCAGATAGCTCATCCATACCCAGGATCGCAATAATATCGCGTAATTCTTTGTAACGTTGCAAGATACCCTGAACCTTACGAGCCACTTCATAATGCTCCTGACCAATTACCAACGGATCCAACTGACGGCTGGTAGAATCCAAAGGATCAATCGCAGGATAAATACCTAATTCGGCAATTTGACGAGACAATACAACGGTCGCATCCAAATGTGCAAAAGTGGTCGCAGGTGATGGATCGGTCAAGTCATCCGCTGGCACATAAACCGCTTGAATAGAAGTAATAGAACCGGTTTTTGTTGAAGTAATACGTTCCTGCAACACACCCATTTCTTCAGCCAGTGTTGGCTGGTAGCCTACCGCTGAAGGCATACGGCCTAATAGCGCCGATACTTCAGTTCCCGCCAACGTATAACGATATATATTATCAACAAAGAATAAAACGTCACGACCTTCATCACGGAAATATTCTGCCATGGTTAAACCGGTCAAGGCAACCCGCAATCTGTTTCCTGGCGGCTCATTCATCTGCCCGTAAACCAACGAGACTTTATCGATTACGTTTGAATCGGTCATTTCGTGATAAAAGTCGTTCCCTTCACGAGTACGCTCACCAACGCCGGCAAACACCGAGTAACCACTGTGCTCAATCGCGATATTACGGATCAGTTCCATCATGTTAACGGTTTTACCTACACCCGCGCCACCGAACAGACCCACTTTACCACCCTTGGTAAACGGGCAGACCAAATCGATAACTTTAATACCAGTTTCCAACAGCTCGGTTGCTGCAGCTTGCTCAGCATAGCTAGGCGCTTCACGGTGAATACCCCAAGTTACTTTTTCGCCAATAGGGCCCTTTTCATCGATAGGCTCGCCCAGCACGTTCATAATGCGTCCTAAGGTTTCTTGTCCGACCGGTACCGCAATAGGTGCATTGGTATTGCTGACGCCCAAGCCTCGGCTTAATCCATCAGTTGTACCCATGGCAATAGTTCTGACGACACCATCGCCTAATTGCTGCTGAACTTCCAGCACCAAGCCTTTGCCTTCTACATTTAAGGCATCATATACTTTGGGCAAGTCTGCACGTGGAAATTCCACGTCAACGACCGCGCCGATAATCTGAACGATTTTACCCGAACTCATTGAGTTGTCCTCTTGTGTTGTGTCATTTTTACTTGGGCTTAAACAGCTGCGGCACCGGCAACAATTTCTGAAATTTCCTGAGTGATAGCGGCTTGTCGAGCTTTGTTATAGACCAGCTGCAATTCGTTGATAATATTTCCGGCATTATCCGAAGCACTCTTCATGGCTACCATTCTAGCTGCTTGTTCACAGGCATTATTTTCAACCAAACCCTGATAGACAATGGATTCGACATATCGGGTTAGCAGATGATCCAAGACTTCCTTAGCATCAGGTTCATAAATATAATCCCAATGACCGCTTAGACTTTCCTCAAGCTCACCAGCTACGACAGGTAGTAATTTTTCGATGGTAGGCCTTTGAGTCATAGTATTAACAAACTCATTGCTGACTACATGCAATTCATCGATTTGACCTTGTACGTATGCATCCAACATGATTTTAATGATGCCAATAATGTCATGTTGGTGCGGGGTATCACCCAATTTTGAAACCTGACCAACTAGATTAGCTTTCAGATTACCAAAAAAACCGAACGCCTTGGTGCCAATTGTACAAATATCCACTTCAATATTTGCCTTATCCCATTGCACCATCTGGACCAGCGTTTTTCTGAACAAGTTTGAATTCAGTCCTCCGCACAACCCCCGGTCAGAACTAATTACAATAATACCAACCCGCTTGACCGGACGTTCAATAAGAAAAGAATGTTTATACTCTGGATTTGCTTGAGCCAGATGTTTAATAATCTGGCCAATTTTTTTAGAGTATGGGCGTGTCGCCATCATTCTGTCTTTTGTTTTGCGCATTTTACTCGCAGCAACCATTTCCATTGCGCGAGTAATTTTTTGAGTATTTTTAATACTCCCGATCTTGCTGCGTATTTCTTTACCAACAGCCATCTTAAGACCCTTTTACCAGCTATGAGTTTTGACGAAAGTCTGGATTGCTGTCAGCAACCCCTTTCTTATGTCATCACTGAAATCGCCTGTTGCATTAATGTTGTTCATTAATTCAGAATGTTCTGACGTCATGTACGACTGTAAGGCTGCCTCAAAATCAAGTACTTTGTTAACTTCCACGCTATCCAAGAAGCCCTCATTGGCAGCAAACAAGGAAACCGACATTTGCGCGACCGACATTGGTGAATATTGATTTTGCTTCATAAGTTCAGTCACACGTTGACCGCGCTCAATCTGCTTACGGGTGTTTTCATCCAAGTCAGATGCAAACTGTGCGAAAGCCGCCAACTCACGGTATTGCGCCAAGTCAAGACGCGTGCCACCACCTAATTTCTTGATAATCTTGGTTTGAGCTGCACCACCTACACGCGATACCGATAAACCTGCATTCACCGCCGGGCGTATACCGGAGTTAAATAAGTTACTTTCCAGGAATATCTGTCCATCGGTAATAGAAATTACGTTAGTTGGTACGAATGCTGATACGTCGCCACCTTGGGTTTCAATAATAGGCAACGCGGTTAATGATCCTGTTTTACCTTTTACCTTACCACCGGTTAATTTTTCAACTTCAGCGGCATTAATGCGTGCAGCTCTTTCCAGTAAACGGGAATGCAAATAAAACACGTCACCCGGGTATGCTTCACGACCTGGCGGACGGCGCAATAACAGGGAGATTTGACGATAAGCCCATGCTTGTTTAGTTAAATCATCATAGATAATCAAGGCATCTTCGCCACGATCTCTAAAGAACTCACCCATTGAGCAACCGGTATAAGGCGCGATAAACTGCAGGGCCGCCGATTCTGAAGCTGATGCTGACACAATAATAGTGTGAGCCATTGCGCCATGCTCTTCAAGCTTACGCACTACGTTAGCAATCGATGAGCGCTTTTGGCCGATAGCCACATAGATACATTTAATGCCTGTGCCTTTTTGATTGATAATCGCATCAATCGCAATAGCCGTTTTTCCGGTTTGTCTGTCACCAATAATCAACTCACGTTGACCACGGCCTACCGGAATCATCGCATCAATAGATTTCAAACCCAATTGCACGGGCTGATCAACCGACTGACGGGCAATTACGCCGGGTGCAATTTTTTCAATTGGTGAAGTTTCGGTCGCTTCGATAGCGCCCTTGCCGTCGATAGGATTACCCAGTGCATCAACGACGCGACCCAGCAATGCTTCGCCAACAGGCACTTCCAGAATTTTTCCTGTGCACTTTACGGTGTCGCCTTCAGAGATGTGTTGGTATGAACCTAATACCACCACACCCACGGAATCTCTTTCAAGGTTAAGCGCCATACCAAAGGTGTTACCGGGGAATTCCAGCATCTCACCTTGCATAACTTCAGAAAGTCCATGTACTCGAACAATACCGTCAGTCACACTAACTACGGTACCTTCTGTATGGGCTTCGGCGCTCAGGTCGAAGTTTTCGATCTTCTTTTTAATCAGATCACTTATTTCAGATGGGTTTAATTGCATATTCTGTTTCTCGCTCTGGTTAGAGTCGTTTTGCTAATTGTTGAAGCTGGCCTTTTATGGAACCGTCAATCACTCTGTCGCCTGCACGTACCAGTACGCCACCAATTAATGATTTATCCACGGTCACATTCATATGGACTTTTTTGCTTAGCGTTTTTTCCAGCGTTGAAGTGAAACTTTGCTTTTCTTCTTTAGAGAAGGCATAGGCTGTAGCCACTTCGACATCGACATAACCTTCACTTTCCGCCTTATAGATTTCGAACTGCTTCGCAATAGCCGGAGCCAGGTTTAGCCGGTTATTTTGAACCAGTAATTTCAGAAAATTTGCACCTTCGTCATCTACTTGCCCCTGACAAATATCAAGCACCAGCGCTGATAACCGCTCTTTACTTACTTTCGGGTTGTCCACTACGACAGAAATTTCTTTATCCTTCAGGACAGCTGATATAAACGCCAAACTTTTCGACCACTTTTCAGTTGTTCCGGTTTCTTTGGATCGTTTAAACACCGCCGCTGCATAAGGTCTTGCCAATGTTGCCAGTTCGCTCATTTCGCTTAACCCAATTGATTAGAGATTTTGCTCAGGAGGTCCTGGTGCTTGGATTTATCGATTTCTGCACTCAGAATCTGTTCTGCTGCCCGCAAAGCCAAGGCCGACACTTCCTTACGCAAATTTTCTTGAGCCTGCTGTTTCTCTTGCTCAATTTGCGCCTTTGCCACAAGAATCAAACGTTCACCTTCTTTTTTGGCGGTATCTTTTGATGCTTCAACAATTTCATTGGCGCGTTTTTGAGCCAGATTTACAATCTCGGAAGATTGTTCTTTGGCTTCTTTCAAAACGCTCTTGGCCTTTTTCTCTGCCAAATGCATTTCTTCCTGACCTTTTTCAGCCGCAGCCAAACCGTCAGCAATTTTCTTTTTACGTTCTTCTAAAGAGTCAAATAAAGGCGGCCAGATGTACTTCATGGTAAACCATACCAGAAGTGCAAAGGTAATCATTTGCCCAATCAGAGTAGCATTGATACTCACGATGCGTTCCTCTTGTTGCTATTAAATTTAAACGACTTATTGACCCGCTGCAGCTTGTACAGCAGACAGGAATGGGTTAGCAAATGTGAAGAATAATGCCAAACCAACACCGATCATAGTTACCGCATCCAACAGACCCGCAACAACAAACATTTTTACTTGCAGCATAGGTACCATTTCCGGTTGACGGGCTGCGCCTTCCAAGAATTTTCCACCTAACAGACCGAAGCCTATCGCTGTTCCTAAAGCCCCCATACCAAGAACCAGACCTACTGCAATAGCAGTCATGCCTTGTACATCAGCAATTAATTTTGCAATTTCCATGAAACCTCCAAACGGTTAGTTAATTATAAAAGTTAAAAAAGTCTTTAATGATCTTCGTGCGCCATGCTCAGGTAAACAATGGTCAAAACCATAAATATGAATGCCTGTAACGTGATAATTAAAATGTGAAAGATTGCCCAAGGAAAACTCAGCACCGGCTGAAGCTGCCAAGGCAACAAGGCTATCAAGATGAAGATCAACTCGCCCGCATACAGGTTTCCGAATAAACGAAGTGCCAGTGAGATTGGCTTTGCTATTTCTTCTACCAATTTCAACAGCAGATTGAACGGCAAAAGCCATGGACCGAAAGGTTGAAACATCAATTCTTTGGCAAAACCCCAAGGGCCTTTTACTTTAATGCTGTAGAAAATAATTAAACAGAAAACGGAAATCGACATTGCGAATGTTGCATTTAAATCCGTACTTGGAACAACGCGCAGATATTCAATACCCATCATTGAACCGATTAACGGCAATATGTCGACTGGGAATAAGTCCATAAAATTCCACAGAAACACCCAACAGAAGATAGTCAATGCTAGAGGCGCGATTAATTTGTTTTTACCGTGAAAACTGTCTTTAACCTGGGTATCGACAAATTCAATCAGCATTTCTACAAAATTCTGCATTAAACCTGGAACGCCCGCTGTTGCTCTTTCTGCCGCCATCTTAAAAAACCAGACGAACAGGCCGCCCAGAACAGCTGAGAAAAACAACGTATCCAGGTTCAATGCCCAGAAACCCTCGCCTACGGTTAGCGAAGTTAAATGGTGAATAATATAACCGGTTGCACCTTCGGCAGCATGAGCTTCGGTAGCCATCGTTCCTCTCTAAATAGTAATAGTGTCAGCGCATTAACAACGCAAACCAAAAAACCGATAATGCTGCTATATATACTGAAAGCAGCGGTAATATTTCTATATTGGGGAGTTGAAAAATCATAAAAAACAGCGCGGCTGTTAATAATAATTTGCCTGATTCCCCTGCGTAAAAAGACCTTACAATCTTTCTTGCTTCCTGTCCTGCGGATTTACACACCCTCAACGCGAAATACAGATTGGGAATGAATGCCGCCGCTCCGCCTAAAGCCGCCGACAAGGCGTAAGGCCTAGCTCCTACCAAGGCAAATCCTGCCGTCATCATTATGATCACCAGAATCTGATAGCTTATGACTTTACTGACAGTAGAGCGCTTTCTATCGGCCACACTCAACTCCATACACAACAGCTCGGGAATTATATCTAGCGACCCTCATTAAATCAAGGAAGATTAAATTTAACTTACATTTACTATTGTTTTTCATCTACAGGCAGATCATCTACTCACGCTATTTAATTTGCTCAAGAATTCCATCCAGCTCTTCCAAGCTAGAATAAGCGATGACCAGCTTTCCGGTGCCATTTTCTTTATGCTCAATCAGCACCTTTGCACCCAGTTTTGCGGTCAAATCTTCCTGTAAACGCAAGGTATCTTTATCTATTACCCTTGCTTTAGGTATTTTAGGCTCTGCCTGACTGTCTTTTACCAGACGCTCTGCCGCTCTTACCGTCAAACCTTCCTTGACGATCTTGTTGGCCGCGGCCACCTGCTTTGGACCATCCAGAGACAGCAGCGCTCTCGCATGCCCCATTTCCAATTGCCGGCTGACCAATAGTTTTTTTACTTCCGGGTGCAGCTCTATCAATCGCAATAAATTAGTCACCGTCGCGCGCGACTTGCCGACCGCATCGGCTACTTGCTGATGGGTCATTTCAAACTCTTCCAACAGCCTTTTTAGCGCTTCCGCTTCTTCCAAAGGATTCAGGTCTTCCCGCTGAATGTTTTCAATCAGCGCTATCGCCATTGCGGTACGATCGTCTATCTCCTTGATGACCACCGGCACCTGCTGCAATCCGGCCAATTGTGCCGCACGCCAACGCCGCTCCCCGGCAATAATTTCGTATTTTTCCGGCGCCATCATGCGCACCACAACCGGCTGGATGATTCCTTGCGCCTTGATGGAATCGGCCAATTCCTGCAATTTTTCGGGGTTCATATCCTTTCTTGGCTGATACTTGCCCCGCTGCATGTGCTCGATCGGCAGGGTTTGCAGCTGATGGCCTTCCCCGGTTTCACCTTGATCGTCTTTCCCGGCAACATTGCCCAGCAAAGCATCCAGCCCTCGATTTAATCCCCGCTTTTTCACAGCCATAACTTTTAATTTTCTCTGTTGGTCATTTTCCGCCCATTGCACTAATCCATGCTGGCGCGAACTGTTGCTTCAAACTCTTCTATTAGCTTTCTTAAAGCCTCTGCCTCGTCAAGCAGCATACGATTTTCTTTTTGGATATTTTTAAATAACGCGACCACCATTGCCGCCTGATCATCTACTTCCTCAATTGCCTGCACTTCATCCTGAATCACATCTTTAGAGGGCTGATTTTCATCCGATTGCACAGCTTGCGATTGATGTATTTTCTCTTTAGCTGAATCGTCAGCCAACAAGGCTTCAAGCCCCCGACCTAAACCACGTTTTCTAAAAGTCATGTGCCGCTATGTTTCTCTTTTCTAATCATTTCACCCGCTAACGCAATATAGGCCATAGACCCTCGCGAAGATTTGTCATAGCTAAGCACAGGCAAACCATGACTCGGCGCTTCCGCCAGACGGATATTTCTTGGTACGCAGGTTCGGAATACCTTATCGCCGAAATATCGAATCAACTGCTCCGATACATCCTTGGTTAGGCGATTCCTGTCGTCAAACATCGTTCGCAGAATACCCTCCAGATGCAGCCCAGGGTTAACGGAATCCTGGATATTCTTCAATGTCGTCATTAATGCGGACAGTCCTTCCAACGCATAATACTCGCATTGCATCGGTATCAACAGGCTGTTGGCCGCTACCATCGCATTCAAGGTCAGCATATTCAATGAAGGCGGACAATCGATCAAAATAAAATCATAATCCGCTTTTATCGGGATTAAGGCATCGGACAACCGCCGCTCCTTATGATCGGCATGCATCAATTCCACTTCAGCCGCAGTCAGGTCAGAGTTTCCGGGAATCACCGAGAAACCGATCTCCGGAAGTTGAATGACCGTTTCTGACGCCGGCACTTCTTCCATCAACAAATCGTAGCTGGAATATTTAACTTCCTGCTTATCGATGCCGCAGCCCATTGCCGCATTACCCTGCGGATCAAGATCCACCAGCAACACGCGCCGGCTAGCTGCGGCCAGCGAAGCCGCCAGATTGACGCTGGTTGTAGTTTTTCCTACACCGCCTTTTTGATTGGTTATGGCAATTACTTTTCCCACTAGCTTACCTCGGCCTGTTCAGGCGATTGTATTCGTACCAGACATCGTTCAACATCAGTTCCCGGAACGCTAACCGAGATGACAGATTTTTTTGCAGTAATTTCTGCCAGTTCTGCATCCAGATTCTGCCCCTTCATTGCCAGCAATACACCATCTTTAGACAGTAAATGCGCAGTCAGCTTCACTATATCGGGCAAGCTGGCAAACGCCCGGGTAAGAACTGCATCATAGCCTTGTTCAGGATGATAATTTTCCACGCGACTGTGCAAAACTTCGACGTTTTTAAGTTTTAATTCCAAAACGACCTGCTGCACAAACCGGGTTTTTTTGGCATTGCTGTCAAGCAACGTAAAACCGACTTCCGGCAAACAGATCGCCAGCGGAATACCGGGCAAACCCGCGCCGGTACCAATATCGATGACTCGCTTGCCTTCGATATGCGGAACAATCGCCAGACTGTCCAGTATATGCAGTCGCGCCATCTCTTCCCTGTTCCGTATCGCGGTCAGATTATAGGCTTTATTCCATTTCTCAATCAGCTTTATAAAGTTCAGCAACTGATCAACTTGCTGATTAGTTACCTTTAAATTTAACGAGGCTATCCCGGAGACCAGGATTTTTCGACAGTCTTCCATCAGGCGCTTTTCTTCTTTAAATAAACCAACAACAAGGAAATAGCGGCCGGCGTTATGCCGGGGATACGCGATGCCTGACCCAAAGTCTCCGGCCGTTGCTTTTTAAGCTTTTCGCTCACTTCATTGGACAGGCCCGGGACGCCGCTGTAATCCATGATCTCAGGCAAACGCAGATGATCATAACGCAAAGCCTTGTCTATCTCGGTTTGCTGACGGTCTATATAACCTGCATATTTGGCCTGAATTTCGACCTGCTCGGCTACCTGCGGATCTATATTCCCGGCATCATTCATAAACGACAACAGCTGCTGAACATCCACTTCCGGACGGCGCAGCAAATCCATTAAGTTAGCTTCGCGTAACAACGGTTTGCCCCAATATTGCTCGACTTGACCGGCCTCTTCGGTTTCCGCTCTGACCCATTTCTTTTTCAGATCGCCCTGCAATTGCGAAATCGCATCACGTTTAGTCTCGAATGCCTGCCAACGCTCGTCATCAACCAAGCCCAATTCACGGCCTTTTTCGGTCAGGCGCAAATCGGCATTGTCTTCCCGCAGCAGCAAGCGGTATTCCGCCCGGCTAGTAAACATCCGGTACGGCTCTTGGGTGCCGCGGGTAATCAAGTCGTCGATCATTACGCCGATATAAGCCTCGTCGCGTCCCGGACACCAGCTGTCCAGCCCTTTAACCAATCGAGCCGCATTAAGCCCCGCGATCAAGCCTTGCGCGGCCGCTTCCTCATAACCGGTTGTGCCGTTGACTTGACCAGCAAAAAACAGCGCATCCATGTGCTTGGTTTCCAATGATGATTTCAAATCCCGAGGATCGAAAAAATCGTATTCGATCGCATAACCGGGACGCACGATTTCGGCGTTCTCAAAGCCCAGCATTGAGCGCACGAACTCATACTGCACATCAAAAGGCAGGCTGGTCGATATGCCGTTCGGGTAAATCTCATGAGTATTCAGGCCTTCCGGCTCAACAAAAATCTGATGCGAATCCCGGTCGGCAAAACGCACGATCTTGTCTTCAATCGACGGACAGTAACGCGGCCCGATGCCCTCGATAATTCCCGAATAAAGCGGCGACCTATCCAGGCCGGAGCGGATAATATCGTGAGTTTTATTGTTAGTGCGGGTGATATGACATGGAATTTGCCGCGGATGATGCTCCGGCTTGCCGATGAACGAAAACACCGGCACCGGATCGTCGCCATGCTGTTCTTCCAGCTTGCTGAAATCAATCGTCCGGCCATCGATGCGCGGCGGCGTGCCGGTCTTTAAGCGGTCGATCCGGAACGGCAGTTCCCTTAATCGATCAGCCAAAGCAATGGAGGCCGGATCGCCCGCACGGCCGCCACTGTAATTTTCGAGGCCGATATGGATTTTGCCGCCCAAGAAAGTGCCGGTGGTCAAAACCACGGCTCTTGCGGTAAAGCTCAAACCCATTTGCGTTTTAACGCCGGCAACCCTGCCTCCCTCGACAATCAAATCGGACACGGTTTGCTGAAACAAAGCCAGGTTGGGCTGATTTTCCAGCGCCGTTCTAACCGCCTGCTTATAAAGCTGACGATCCGCCTGGGCGCGGGTTGCACGAACGGCCGGACCTTTGCTGGCGTTCAGGGTGCGAAACTGAATGCCGCCGCGATCGATAGCTCTCGCCATTATCCCGCCCAAGGCATCGACCTCTTTAACCAGATGTCCCTTGCCGATCCCGCCGATGGCCGGGTTGCAGCTCATTTGCCCCAAGGTATCGATATTTTGCGTCAGCAACAATGTATTTGCACCGCACCGAGCCGATGCCAGCGCGGCTTCCGTACCCGCATGACCGCCGCCAACTACGATGACATCAAAATCTCTTCTAAATTTCACTAGCGCTATGTACTCTTAAAAAATGGTATATTACTACTGTGTGGATTCACACAAACTTGACATATTATAAGAGGTAAATCATGAAAAAACGTAAAAATCCGAAAGGGCCGCAAATTGCCCCCATTCAAAACCTGGTCGCGAAGCACGCACATCTGTTTAATAAAGCACAAACCTTCTGCGACAAAAGCAAATACAGCCGTAAAGCAAAACACCCAAGGCAGGAGGCTAATCCAATGGTTCTAGGCGGAATTATTAGATTAGCCTCTTGTTTTGTCCCTCAGGCCTGAAAACTCTGCTCGTTATTCTGAAACCCAACAGTCCAAAAACCGCCCGTATCCGAGCGAACCTGTATTTGCGTTCCTAAGATGTTTGCTTTAGCATGAAACTACTTTTGTAGTATTTTATTTCGGAGTGAAGCTATGGGAATGCCGGTACGCATAAATGATGATTTGTACGAACAGGCACGGGCGCAAGCGCAGGCTGAGCGGCGCACGATTGCCGGGCAAATAGAGTTTTGGGCTTTGGTGGGAAGAACCGCCTTGGACAACCCCGATCTGCCGATTGATTTCGTCCGTGACTTGTTGGTTGCCCGTGCAGAAGGACCGACGCTTGCCACTCCTTTCGTGCCCGAAGGAAAGCGTGGTTGATGACTGATGCCGTTCAGATACAGCAAAGCGCAATGTTCAAACGGGCTTATAAGCGATTGCACCCGAATCAGAAAACCGATGTCGATGATGCCGTAGCTGAAATTGTTCGCGACCCGACCATCGGCGAAGCCAAGAAAGGCGATCTGGCGGGAGTGTTTGTGCATAAGTTCAAGTGCAATGAACAACTGATGTTACTGGCTTACGAATACGATCCCCGCACTCGTCTATTGTTGTTACTGGGTTCCCATGAAAACTTTTACCGGGACTTGAAGCGGTAAACCTGCAAGTCCTGTCGAACGGGCATGTTGATTATTCCCGGCATTTCCATGTTTGGAGGGACGACAATTTTTATCTTGCCTGCACTACGTCAGGACGCCGCTTTGTTGCCTGAACGGCGGAATATGTGATTGCAAAACCTGACCCTGTACTTCTCTCTAACCATCATATCGAGCTCCAGCCATTACATCGAACTTAACCGTTAGGGGGAAACGCTATACTGTTAATCTTATTTAAGCCCCATGCTTCAATATCTTCTACGAAACTATCCCAGTCGGGAGCCAGCCCTACTGAGTTAAAAATCCTGTAGATTAGAGGCGTTGCGAACACATATGGAACAGTCTGATATTCATCATTACTAATAGAGCAGTTCAATTTCCGCAATTCCGCCTTATGAATAAACATATTATCTTCAGTCGGCTCCTTGGGAAGGACTATCTCACGATCCATTGTCAATGGTAAAGACAAAGACTTTATTCTATCTATAAAGCAACTTGAATCTACAAATGGCGATGTATGAAATACATTTCGTAAAGTAAAACACGAAAAAACATCTCGTTGGTCGTCAGTAGCTTTAAGCATATGAAGGTAACAATTAGTTAACGCCACAATAATTGGAACAAACATAGCATAATCGACGATTTTCATATCTTGACACTGGTTTTCATATGCAATCCTGCAATATTGACCTGCATAGATGTTTTTCTGGTGTGTCTTGGCAAAATTAGATAAATCGTAGAGACTTAGAGGAATATCAAATCGAACACTTCCATCGTGCCACCAACGAATAGTCAACAAAGCAAGACTTGGGTCATTATCTCCAATTTGCCTAGCAACAAAGCCATTCAAGGCGCTATGGGCAGCAGGCAGTGGCGCATGCACACCAACTATGCTGTTATCTGAATTTGTAACGATACGTACAAATTCATCAAAACTTAACTTCTTGGTCGGCGGTAGCTGCCTTTCGCTTGGCTTGAAGAAAATATATGCCCACGGAGAATTAGACTGACATTCTGGTAATTCTGGTGTTTTAGTTAAGTGCCTAACATTTTTCTGTTGATGTTCATTACCTCGTTTCCATAGCTCATCAAGAATATATCTATCTGTTTCTTCTTTTGGTTTAGATTGATCCGCTACACGACGATAAATTCTGCCTGAAGAATGTATGTGCGGCGTAGCAACACTTCTAGGTATGCCAACCACTACAATAGATTTTCCTTTCGCTAGATTTATTTCATCTATTGGCCCATCAATGACTTTTTCTTCATATAGAACTTCTGGATTAACATGAGCCGATGCAGCCTCTCTTAAAGCTAACGTGATTTTTGCTACTTCACTTTTTTCTACACCAGGAAATTCACCCGCTGTTCGTGAACCATCATTCTTTTCACTTATGCCAATGATTAGCCAGCCACCATATTGATTGGAAAAGGCGGCCAAGTGCTTTCCATAGTCAGATACTTTTAACCCTTGTACCTTATAATCAATATACCAACCCTCTGAAACATCACGCAAAAGAGATAAGTCACTGCCATCAAGTTCCTCTAAAATATTTTTGAATGGAAAAAAAGAATAATTAAGCAATCTTACGTACTCCTAAAAAATTATTATCTAGTACCACGCAACCTAACATAATTCATTAGGATTTTATATTTAAGCTTTTAGCTTCTGCTATCGCAGCTCGATAGTTCGGTCGTCTTGTTTATACCCGACAATTCAATGCGCCAATGTCCACGTTATTTCCATTTTTAGGTGCTATTGCAATTACTATATAAGCTGAATAAGCTGAAATAATTGTAGCGTCTGTTTTACAGGAGATCGAACCTTGCCCAACCGACAAAAGAATCAAAGCAGACAGCCTCCGTGGCATCTCCTGGAACCCTGGCAGACCACTGCATGGCTCAAGGTCGATCCCGAAAAAGGACTTAATCATCAGGAGGCAAAAGAACGCCTCGAAACCTACGGCCCGAACGCGATCAAGGAGCAAAGCCGCCGGGGACCGGTGCGGATGTTTTTCGGACAATTCGCCGATTTCATGATTATCGTGCTGATCATGGCCTGCATCGTTTCGGGCATGGTCGGCGATTTGACGGATACGATCGCCATCAGTGTGATCGTCGTATTGAACGCCATCATCGGTTTCGTCCAGGAATATCGGGCTGAAAAAGCCGTGGCCGCGCTGAAACGCTTGTCCAGCCCCACCGCGCAAGTGCTGCGCGAGGGCAAGATCCAGACTATCGCAGCCCAGGAACTGGTTCCCGGCGATCTGGTCATACTTGAGGCCGGCAATATCGTCCCGGCCGACCTCAAGCTATTGGATGTGGCGCGGCTCAAGGTGGAAGAAGCCGCCCTGACCGGCGAATCGCTGCCGGTCGAAAAATCGGGGGCGTTGATCCGGGAACTGGATTCGCCGCTCGGCGACCGGCTCAACATGGCTTACAAGGGAACGGTAGCGACTTATGGCCGTGGCGTCGGCATCGTCATTGCCACCGGGATGGACACTGAGCTCGGTAAAATAGCCGAACTTCTGCGTCAGGGCAAGGAGACGAAAACCCCGCTGCAACAACGTCTTGCCACTTTCGGCATGCGCCTTGCGCTGTTGGTTTTGGCCGTTTGCGCGATTATTTTCGTGGTCGGTTTGTTGCGCGGCGAAGACCCCGTGATGATGTTTCTGACCGCCATCAGCCTCGTAGCGGCCGCTATCCCGGAGGCCCTGCCCGCCGTAGCCACGGTGACCTTAGCCATCGGCGCGCGCAAGTTGGTCATCAAAAACGCGCTGATCCGCCGCCTGCCTGCCGTGAAAACATTGGGCTCGGTGACTTTCATCTGCTCCGACAAGACCGGCACACTGACGCAAAACCGCATGCATGACGAAGCGTTTTACGTCGAAGAGCGCTTGCGGGAAGGCATCGCCGACGATTTTCCGCCCCCGCTATTCGGGCACTCGCGCTGTTAAGAAGCGGCTGAGAGCGTGGGCTACGTCGGCGCCGATCTCGTCAAAGCAACGCCGCGACTGGATGAGATTCCTTTCGATTCCGAGCGTAAGCTGATGACCACGCTGTATAGGAAAATGGCGAGCTTGTCGCTTACACCAAAGGCGCGCCGGAAAATGTGCTGCCCCGTTACGCTAGCCCATGGGCCGGTGACGGTTCGCAACCGCCGCCGAGCAAATGGCGGTGTTGTATGTGCCGGTTTTGCAGCCTATCTTCAAAACCGAAGCTTTGAGCAATGAACTGTTGTTCTGTCTGGTGCTTTTTTCGATTGTGTTCTTTATAGTGGAAATTGAAAAATGGATGCGCCGCAAAGGCTGGATTTACCGGAACGGCCAGCAAAGCGATTAACCCATATTCCGGCATCTAATTGAACATTTTCGTGTTTTTCGTGAACCAAATACTTGCTTAAGACTCATGCTGTTCAAAGACCGCAAAAAGCGGATTCGATAATAGATAACGGACTATGACCTACAGCAAATATTCCCAAGCAGGGATCAAGAATTTTTCCGGACAATGATTCGGTCTAATCTATGCTTTATCTTTTTACGGACGTAAGGCATTGCGGGTAACATCAGATACTGTCTAAATCATTACGAACCTACTATTGAATGCTAGAATACGATTAAAGTGCGTTGGATCGAATAGCTGACATCTGAAAAATGCACCAAACGAATACGTTTAAAACATTTTCTATTAAGAGGACACTATGCGGAACCTGAAGCTTCTCCCCGCGCTGATTGTAGTAACCCTTGCCATCGCTGTGGTTTTATATGTCGCCTTTTACTACATATTTCTCGATTTGTTCGTTGACTTATGGTGGTTTGAGTCATTAAAGCTTGAAGCCTACTTCTGGCTAAGACTGCTCTACAAATTCTTTCTTTCCGGCGCCGTCACGCTGGCGTTTTTTGCCATTTTCTTTTTTCATTTCTGGATTGCCTCGCGCTATCTGGGCTTAAATCCCCCGGATGAAATTCTCAGCAGTATAGATAAGCGCCGACGCTTCCAGCGTTTTGCCGACACTTTTCTGAACGGCTCGGCCGCCGTATATACGCCAATATCTCTTATACTTGCGATATTTATCGCCATTCCCTTCTATAACCAGTGGGAAACGACTCTGCTGTATTTTTTCGGCAGCGATTCGGGCGTAACCGAATCGGTTTACGGCAAGGATGTCAGCTTTTATATGTTGTCCTATCCAACCTATATGCTGATTCAGCAAGAACTGCTGACCACCGCCTCGTTAATCTTCTGCATGGTTGGTATTTTATATTGGCTGGAACACATTTTTATTCCTAGCCAAAGCTCAGAATTTCCGTTAGGGGCCAAGATTCATTTAACTACCCTGATCGGTTTTGTCGTTGCTTTTGTGGTCTGGGGCTTCATGCTGGATCGCTACAGCCTGCTTTATACCGATAAGCACGAACCGGTATTTTATGGTCCCGGCTTTGTAGAAATACGCTATCACTTGCCGCTAATCTGGCTGGAGATCGTTACCTTCGTAGCAACAGCGATAACGGCTGGCCTGTTTATTTTTTCAGAAAAACACCGGGTAAAAACGCCGTTTTTAATCTCGCTTGGCTTATTTCTCTTTGTCGCATTTTTACCGAATGTCCAATTTATCCCTAATTTAATTCAAAAATTCATCGTCAACCCGAATCCGGTTAAAACCAATAAGTCACTGATGCAGCACAATATTGATTCGACACTGGCTGCTTACGACTTGAAAAATATCAAGACGGTTGATTTGAGCATTAAGCTGGATGCAGCCAAGGATATTGAAACCTGGAGCACGCAAAAACATTTTGAGAATATTCCGGTGTGGGACAGGGAGTTCATCATTGACAGCTACAAGCAATTACAGGAAATAAGACCCTATTACAAAATCCTGTCTGTCGATGAAGACCGCTATTTTATTCTTGACCATACCAGACAGGTTAATTTGGCTGCCAGGGAAATCAATGTTTCGAAGCTGCCTCCTGAAGCGCAAAACTGGGAAAACATGCATTTGCGCTATACCCATGGTTATGGCGCTGTCGTCACCCCTGCCGCGCAGGATGCCGATAACCCGCTGGTCTGGTATTTACGCGACTTGAACATGCACTCCGATGTCGGTTTCAACGTCAAACACCCGGACATCTACTACGGCCAGGAAAAGTTTGACTATGCCATAGTACCCAACAAACTCAATATCGTAGGCATTGCCAGCTCTGAGCCCGGCACAGAGGAAGCTTACCACGGCGAGGGTGGCATCCCCATTCCGTCACTGTTCAGAAAAGCATTATTTTCGTTTTATTTCAAAGACCTAAAAATATTCTTTTCACCCAACATCTCTACAGAGAGCAAAGTCAAGATACGCAGGAATATCACCGAGCGCATCAACAGATTGACCCCGTTCCTGCATCTGGATAAAGATCCTTATCTGGTTATAACCCAAGACCGGTTCTACTGGATACAGGATGCCTATACCTTATCTAATAAATATCCAGTATCCAAGCCGGCGGACGATGATTTCCTGGAAGGGCATCAAGATTTCAATTACATCCGCAATTCGGTCAAGATCATTGTCGATGCGTTCGACGGCGACGTGGATTTTTACGTTTCAGACCCCTCGGATGCCATCATCCAGGCATACAGCAGTGCATATCCCGGATTATTTAAAAATCTCCAGGAAATGCCGGACGAATTAAAGCGGCATCTACGTTATCCCCGCGATCTTTATTATCTGCAGATGAAGGTGTTCGCCAAATATCATCAGCAAACCCCGGAGTTATTTTACGAGCAGGCGGAAACCTGGCAATTTGCCAATGTCCGCGGAGAACCGGTATTGCCTTATTATCAAACCATGGACTTTGGCAACTGCAATGATACGGAAGAGTTTGTTTCAATTAACCCCATGACGCCGGTTAACAGGACCAACCTCAGCATGATCGGCATTGCAGGAACACTTGATACCACAAATTGTAATCTGGATTACAAACCCGGCATTACCGTTTATAAGTTCGGCAAGGATGTTCAAGTCAATGGACCGGCACAGGTTGAAGCCTTGATTAACCAAAACCCTGAAATCTCCGCCCAATTTACATTATGGGGCCAAGCCGGCTCTGTGGTTGAAATGGGGCGGATGATTATCCTGCCGATGGGTAATTCTGTTCTGTATGTGCAACCCATTTATCTCGCCTCAACCAAAAACAAAATACCTGAATTAACCCGGGTCATTGTTTCTATTGGCAACGTGGTGGTTATGGATAAAACCTTATGGTCGGCTTTTAACCGTTTGAAGCAAGTTTATTTGAAGACTGCCGCGGAAAGCGACGGGACGGAAACGCCTAGAGCGATCGTAGAGCCTAAACCCAAGAATTAAAACAGCGGATCAAGATCGGCGGAGCGATATCCGCCGGTCATTATTTTTTCGGCCGGTCCAACCTCATAGCTTAAGCTTTATGTTGTTGTAACCGCTCCACAGCAGAATTCGTCTCTTCCAGCCTGCAAAAAAGCAAATCAACCTTTCCTTTCCAGCTTTCGTCCTCCATTCAGCGCTCGTGGCCCGCATTGGTTCGAAACACCGGGACTAATCCGAGCAACCACTCCGATATATTCAAACAGCGTCACATCAAGATGCCGCAACGGACGCCAATACTGGTGGTCCAGCACAACGATTAGCAAGCAATAACCAGTCACTAACAGCAGGCTGAATAAAACGCGCGGCGTAACTAACCCACTCCACATTAGAGCGCTATGCGAAAAGTCCGGTGATTCATCCTTATTGCTATGTAGCTGTATAGAACTTTTCATACATCTCTTAATTTAAAATAAGGGTAAAATAGCAAACCATTTTTAAATGATAGCAACACTATCTTTTAATGCGGCAATACTTCCGTTATCATTTATATACAGTTCAATAGCTCTTTTTAGGGCAAACCGGGCAATGCATTAATATCAGATAAGCCAACCAAAGCGATGGAAATACAGTTACACATCAAAATGAATGAAAAACTATTTCTCAGGGATCCAGAGCAATCCGAGCTGGGCAAAAAAATCATTCGGCACAGTATTCAGCTCATTCATAAAAACGGCTTTGAAGCATTCACGTTTAAAAAACTCGCCGAAGCGATCGGTACCACCGAAGCAGGTATTTACCGTTATTTTGAAAACAAGCACCGGTTGCTAATATACATTACCGCCTGGTATTGGAGCTGGCTTGAGTATCGGGTTAGTTTTCAGACTAATAACATTAAAGACCCTGTTGTTAAGCTCAAAATGGTCATTATATTGCTGGCTACTACAGTGGAAGACGATATCAGGACCAGCTATGTAGACGAAGGCATTCTTCATCAGATTATTGTTACAGAAGGCTCCAAAGCCTATTTGACTAAACGGGTATCCGAAGATAACAAGGACCACTTGTTCAAACCTTACAAAGACCTTTGTGCTGTTATCGGAAATATGATTTTGGAGTGCAATCCTCACTACAAATACCCGAAATCATTAGCGTCCACCATTATTGAAATGGCGCATTTCCAGAATTTTTTTATGAACAATCTGCCGTCGCTAACTGACTTTGGCAAAAACAAAAATGAAGCGGAGATTGTTTTATTCCTGGAAGACCTGGTGTTTTCCAGCTTAAATTCGGCTCAATAGCGACAATAGGCAGGCTTTAAGGAAGACTCATGTTACGAAAAATTCTAATCGCCAATCGAGGCGAGATTGCAGTGCGCATCATCCGTGCCTGTGCCGAAATGGGCATACGCTCGGTCGCGATTTATTCGGACGCAGACCGCTTTGCCCTGCATGTCAAAAAAGCCGATGAGTCTTATTGTATCGGTAGCGAGCCTGTAGCCGGCTACCTGAATGTCTACGGCATCGTCGATTTAGCTGCCGCGACCGGCTGTGACGCGATCCATCCGGGCTATGGCTTTTTGTCCGAAAATGCCCAGTTCGCCAGAGCCTGTAAAGAGCGCGGCATTATTTTCATCGGCCCCGATGCCGAGGTGATCCACCGGATGGGCGACAAGACCGAAGCCCGGAAAGCGATGATTGCCGCAGGCATTCCGGTTACGCCCGGCTCCGACGGCAATGTCGACAGTGTCGAGCAGGCGCTGGCCGTAGCCGAAAAAATCGGCTATCCGGTCATGCTCAAAGCGACATCCGGAGGCGGCGGCCGCGGCATACGCCGTTGCGACAATGCCGATGATCTGCAAAAAAATTATCAGCGGGTCATTTCCGAAGCCACCAAAGCTTTCGGCAGCGCCGATGTGTTTCTGGAAAAGTGCATCATCAATCCCCGGCATATTGAAGTGCAGGTGTTGGCCGACCATCACGGCAATACCATTCATCTTTACGAGCGCGACTGTTCCATCCAGCGCCGCAATCAAAAGCTGATCGAAATAGCCCCGTCCCCGCAACTCGATGAGGCGCAGCGCCAGTATATTGGCGGCCTTGCCGTGCTGGCCGCCAAAGCCGTCGGCTATACCAATGCCGGAACGGTCGAATTCCTGCTGGACGATAACGATCGTTTTTATTTCATGGAAATGAATACCCGCGTTCAGGTCGAGCATACCATCACCGAGACCGTGACCGGCGTGGATATCGTCGAAGAACAGATACGGGTCGCCGCAGGGTTGACCTTGCGCTTCAAGCAGCACGAAATAGTCCGGCGCGGCTATGCGATCCAGTTCCGGATTAATGCCGAAGACCCGCAAAACGGCTTCTTGCCCAGTTTCGGCCGGATCTCGCGTTATTATGCGCCCGGCGGTCCCGGCGTACGCACCGACACAGCGATTTACACCGGTTACGAAATTCCGCCGTTTTACGACTCCATGTTGGCTAAAGTGATCGTCAACGCGATGACTTGGGAAGATACCATCAAGCGCGGCGAACGGGCGTTGAAGGACATGGGCCTGTTCGGCATTAAGACCACCATGCCTTATTATCTGGAAATCCTGCGTCATCCCGAGTTTCGGGCCGCAACTTTCAATACCGGCTTTGTCGATAAATACCCCGAACTTGTTAATTATTCCAATAAACTCCGACCCGAAGAACTGGCCAGCGTTATCGCCGCTGTGTTGGCTGCGCATACCGGCCTGTAACCCAAGGAAAAACAGATGCAAAAAGTTCATATTACTGACGTTATTCTCCGGGACGCTCATCAATCGTTGATCGCGACCCGCTTGCGCACCGAAGACATGTTACCGGCCTGCCCGATGCTTGACGATATCGGTTATTGGTCTCTGGAATGCTGGGGCGGCGCGACCTTCGACGCCTGCTTGCGTTTTCTGAAAGAAGATCCGTGGAAGCGACTGCACAAGCTGAAGCAAGCCTTACCAAAAACCCGCTTACAGATGCTGGTACGCGGGCAGAACCTGCTCGGCTATCGCCATTACTCCGATGATGTGGTGCGAAAGTTTATTGCCAAGGCCGCCGAAAACGGCATGGATGTGTTCAGGATTTTCGATGCGCTGAACGATGTACGCAATCTTAAAACCGCGATTGAAGCAACCAAAACCGCCGGCAAACATGCGCAAGGCACCATTTGCTACACTACCAGCCCGGTGCATGACGTTGCGGGCTTTGTATCATTGGCAAAAGACTTGGCTAACTTGGGTTGCGATTCGATTGCGATCAAGGATATGGCTGGGCTGCTGACGCCGTATGCGACCTCTGAACTAATCAAAGCACTGAAAGATGCGGTAGACCTGCCCCTGCATTTACATTGCCACGCAACTTCCGGCTTGGCCGAAATGTGCCAGCTCAAAGCCATTGAAGCGGGCTGTCAGTATATCGATACCGCTATCTCATCCTGGGCGGGCGGCACCAGCCATCCGCCGACTGAAAGCTTAGTCGCGGCATTGCGCGGCACGCCTTATGACACCGGCCTGGACCTGGATAAGCTGCAAGCCGTCAACAGCTATTTTGCCGAAGTCAGGAAAAAATACCGCCGCTATGAAAGCGAATTCACCGGCATCGACACGCAAGTGCATGTATTCCAAGTGCCCGGCGGCATGATCTCCAATCTGGCCAACCAACTGAAAGAGCGCAATGCGCTGGACCGCATCGGCGAAGTATATAAAGAAATCCCTCAGGTTCGTAAAGACCTGGGCTATCCGCCGCTGGTGACGCCGACTTCGCAAATTGTCGGAACGCAAGCCGTGCTGAATGTACTGACCGGCAAGCGTTACCAAACCATTACCAATGAAGTGAAACGTTACCTGCAAGGCGGCTACGGCAAAGCTCCGGCAGCGGTCGACAGCAATCTGCAAAAACGCGCGATCGGCAAGGAAGAAGTGATCGATTGCCGTCCTGCCGACCTACTGAAACCAGAGTTTGATAATCTTCGCCAGGAAATCGGCGAACTGGCGCTGAACGACGAAGACGTGCTGAGTTATGCGATGTTTCCCGAAGTCGGCCGGACGTTTTTGGAACAGCGCTTGAATAACACGCTGGTGCCTGAACCTTTAGAAATTGAATCCAGAGCGGCTGACGCGGTCAAGAAAGCACCGACCGAGTTCAATGTGGCGCTGCATGGCGAGTCTTATCATGTCAAAGTCACCGGTGCCGGCCCGAAAAACCAGACTTTGCGGCATTTTTATTTCATGGTCGACGGCGTTCCCGAAGACATCGTGGTCGAAACTCTGGACGAAATAGTCCTCGAGGGTGGCACCCAAGGCGCGGTTAAAAGCACCATTTCCCGTAAACGCGCCAAACCTTCCGCAGAAGGCGATGTTGTGGTCGGCATGCCATGCAATATCCTGGAGGTATTAGTCAAAGTCGGCCAGCAAGTGACTGCCGGACAGGCCGTTTTGATCACCGAAGCGATGAAGATGGAGACCGAAGTGACCGCGCCGATAGCAGGAACCGTTAAAGCCGTGCATGTGGTTAAAGGCGAACCGGCCAACCCCGACGAAGTATTGATCGAAATTATCCCCTCAGCATGATGAAGAATATTAAACCGATTGTTGCCGATGCTGACGCGATTAAGCGCGCGGCAGATTTATTGCGCCAAGGCCGGCTGGTGGCGTTCCCGACCGAGACGGTTTACGGCTTGGGCGCTGACGCCAGCAATCCTGATGCGGTCGCGGGTATCTTTAAAGCCAAAGGGCGGCCAGCCGACCACCCGCTAATTGTGCATATCGCCAGTATTGACAGTCTTTACGATTGGGCCAGCACCGTGCCCGAAGCGGCGCTAAAGCTTGCTGCTCGGTTCTGGCCGGGCCCATTGGCGATGATCTTGAACAAAAAGCCCGAAGTGCCGCTGGCGGTTACCGGCGGCCAACAAACAGTCGGTTTGCGTATACCCAATCATCCGGTCGCTCTGGCCTTGTTAAAAAGTTTTGGCGGCGGCATTGCCGCGCCGTCGGCGAACCGCTTTTGCCGGATCAGCCCGACCCAAGCGAGTCATGTCAGCGAAGAGCTGGGCGATGCGGTCGATATGATTCTTGATGGCGGCGCTTGTCAGGTCGGCGTTGAATCGACGATTATCGATTTAAGCGGCAGCAAGCCGAAATTGCTAAGGCCGGGACATATCACTCGTGAAGACATTGAAATGGTTTTACAGACTGAATTGATGCTGCCATCAATCGCCGCGCCGACTGCCAAGATGACGGAGGAAATCCGTGCGCCGGGCATGATGGCCGTGCATTATGCGCCGTCCACACCGGCAATACGGTGTCCGGCAGAACTGTTGCCGGAGAAGATTCAGCAATTGCTCACTGCTGGCAAAAGGATTGGCTTACTGGCTTATCAATTGGACATCTCGGAAACTAGTCAGCTTCGTGTGCTGCGCTTACCCGAACAAGCCGCTAATTACGCTCAAAGCCTTTATGCGGCACTCAGGGGGCTGGATAATTTGCAACTGGATGTGATTTTGACAGAGCAGCCCCCGCAAACCGAGCCATGGCGGGCAATCAATGATCGTTTAAATAAAGCGACTGTTCTGCACTCACGCAGCTCGCCGATATAATCCCTACGGATTTAATATGAATAAATTCGGCCAACAAGTGCGCCGGTTAACCGTGCGCGCTATGATATACGCCAACCTTCTTATTGGCCGATACTCATAAAGCACCTGTCACAGCATCAATTCACAAAGCTGGTCTTCCAGGTCGCTTCTTGCTGCCAGACTTTCACCTAAGGCCGATAAGTCTTGTTTTAAGTCATCAAGAATAATGGCGGCATCACTTTCATATTTATCATTGAACAATACCGCTGCCTCTGTAGATGCTGACAACACCAGATCGATTTTTTCCACGAGCGAGAATGCCGGATCCAGACTATCGACACCAGCGAACATATATTCGCAAACACCAAAATGGCCAAGAGAAACATAATCAATGAGTATTTCGGAAAACCGGGCCAACTTCTTTCTTACCGTCCGGTTGGCCGAAAAAGGTATAAGTTCAGCAATATGGCAATACAAAGACCAGACTTCTTGTCTTTCTTTTTGTAATTCAGCTATCAGTTGATAAGCCTGCTGTTTTTTTTCCGGATTCATTTGAACTGCAAACGACATGAGCGCACTCCTAGTGGTTTTAGTTAGTGGCTTTAATTTATGTCGATTATGAAGAAATCGCAACAATTAATTAAATAATAAGGATATTTTGTGAAAATCTCAGTAGTAGTTCCCACTTATAATCGCCGAGATTTGCTGAAACGCGCATTATTGTCTGTTTTTTCTCAAACATCGTTGCCGACCGAAGTCACAGTGATTGATGATGGATCTACCGATGGTACGGAATTAATGCTCCGACAGGAATTTCCTCAGATAAACTACTGCTATCAAGAAAACCTCGGCGTCAGTGCGGCCCGTAATCTTGGCATACAACAAGCGAGCGGCGATTGGGTGGCTTTTCTGGATTCTGATGATGAATGGCTGCCTGAAAAATTGGCCGTCCAGAAAGCGGCGTTGGCGGCCAACCCTGAGTACAGGCTTTGCCATACCGAAGAAAACTGGATACGCAACGGAGCTCGGGTTGACGTGCCCAAGAAATACGCCAAAACAGGCGGCTGGATTTTTACCGATTGCTTGCCGCTCTGTGCGATATCGCCGTCCACAGTCTTGATACACCGATCGGTATTTACCGGCATAGGCCTGTTTGACGCCCAACTGCCCGCCTGTGAAGATTATGACCTGTGGCTCAGAATCGCCGCAGATTATCCGGTTTTATTGGTTGAGCAGCCGCAAATAAACAAGCATGGCGGCCATGAAGACCAGTTATCCATGGCATTTTGGGGTATGGACCGGTTTCGCATCAGTGCCTTGCAAAAAATCATTGATGGCGGTCAATTGTCCGAACAAAACCGGCAAGCGGCGGCAAAGATGTTGGTGAAAAAAGCCCGAATTTACCTTGCCGGCGTTACAAAACGCGGAAAAACCGATGAAGCTGACTATTACCGGCAGCTTATTGATCGTTATACGCTAGACGCTGTTTAAGTTACTTGACTCTAAAACAACACTTGCAATCGCCTTTGGCCATACAGCTTAACTGCTCAATCTCTTTGTCCAACAACGAAGACATCAGCATCAGGTCGAACTCGCAGATCTCATGGTGTTTTTGAGCCAAGTCATGATAAATGCAGTTATAAGCCTGCAGATTCAGGTTTTCAGTTTCGGGCTCCTTATCCACTTTGACTTGAAAACCAAGATCGGCCATGACTTTGGCTAACTCATCAATACGTTCAGGTAAACTTTTGCCTTCAAATTTGCCGCGCAGCTTCTCTGCAAGCTTGCCGCCCAGTTTCTGCATATAGGCTTTAAAGCGTTCTGGGCCGATTTCCTGTTGCAAATCGCTAAGGATTAATTCTGAAAACCAGGCATATTGCTTCGGGAAATAATTGTTGCCTTTGTCAGTTAGAACGTAAATCGTCACCGGTCGCCCGGCTGTTTTATTAAGAGTGCTTTTCTTGATATAGCCATCGCGCTCAAGAACAACAAAATGCTGCTGTACACCTGTTCTGGAAATATCCAGCGCTTTAGCCAGCTCATCAACACTCAAACCGTTCCTGCTTTCCAGCAAATGTTCGAGTATTTGATGTTGGCGGGAACTGATCTTCTGAGGCATTAGCGGATTCATCCTATGTTGTTGAGTGTGCGTTAATAATAACTCATTATGACATATTTAACTTGTAAAAGTTTTATATAGCAAAAAATCATCTGTTGTTATAAACTCCACTTTGAGCAAGTTTGCTTATATAAAAATAATGACACTACACAATACTGGAGACAATAATGAGCGATTCACAAGAAACAACTTCAAACCCATCACTATATGAACAACTTGGCGGCGAAGCGGCTGTTAATGCTGCTGTAGATATTTTTTACCGTAAAGTATTGTCAGACTATCGCATTAACCGCTTTTTCGACAATTCCGATATGGAAAAACAAGCGGCCAAACAAAAAGCTTTTTTGACCATGGCATTCGGTGGTCCAAACAATTATAACGGTCAAGATATGCGTAATGCTCATGCCCACCTTGTCAAAATGGGCTTAAACGCCAGCCATTTTGATATCGTCATGGAACACCTTGGCGCAACATTGGCCGAGTTGAATGTACCGCAAGAACTGATCGCCCAAGCTGCTGCTATTGCAGAAAGCACACGCAACGACGTATTGGGCAAATAACGAAATACCAGGTGGAGACCATGCGAAGCATAACTATTGGCGAATCAACATTTTCCTGTCAACCGGATGAGACTGTACTGGAAACCCTGTTAAGGGAAAACATAAAAGTGCCTAACGGTTGCCGCCAAGGACTTTGCCAAGCCTGCCAAATGCGCAGTATTGATAACTCTCCACCTGTTTCCGCCCAAGTCGGCCTTAAAGATACCTTACAAAAGCAGAACTATTTTCTGGCGTGCATCTGTCATCCCGAGCGGGATATGACGGTTGCCTTGCCCAATTATCAAGGCCCTTCAATTAATGCCGTCGTTATCAAAAAACAATTGCTAACGCCCGATATCGTACAGCTGGTCTTGGAATATCAAACCGCGTTTACTTTTTTCGCCGGCCAGTTTGTGAATTTGAAACGGCCCGATGGCTTAACCCGCAGCTATTCGATTGCGAATATCCCGACTCATGAAAACATCCTGGAATTTCATATTCGCCGTTTGCCGAACGGTCAATTCAGCAGTTGGGTCTATGATGAATTGGAGATCGGCTCTCAATTAGCCATTTCAGAAGCGCAAGGTTCCTGTCACTATTTGCCCGGACGTGCAGAACAGCCTTTAATGTTGATTGGAACCGGCAGTGGCCTGGCACCGCTTTACGGTATTATTGCCGATGCTTTGGCGCAAGACCACTCCGGGCCTATCCACTTGTTTCATGGTAGCCGCGATCTTAACGGTCTGTATTTCATTAATGAGATGCGCGAGCTTGCCGCAAAGTTTGACAATTTTTATTACACGCCCTGTCTTTCAGGAGAGGATGTTGAATCGGAGCATATCCGGGGCCGCGCTCATGACGTTGCCTTATCATCCACTGAAACATTAAACGGATGGCGGGTTTTTCTGTGCGGCCATCCGGAAATGATCAACCAGACCAAAAAAATGGCGTTTATGAAAGGCGCATCTATGAACGATATTTACACAGATGCTTTTCATGTCGCCCAAGTGGAAAAATAAGTCTGGCTGAACGCCCTGCTCTCCAATTTGGAGACATCCTATCAAGTTGGCTTGCAGCGAATGGCCGGAGCTGATGCGACCAGCTTCGGCCTAGATAAACCGGCGCGAACTAGTTGCGCGCCCTTTTGCAAACACGGCATATTGGCCTCTGCAATCGGCTTTGCAAAGCTGCTAGAACCTTAAACCCTTCACAAAAGCGTTTCCAAATATTCTTTTAAAACTGCGGCATTATTAAGACGAGTTTCCTTGGAGCTAAACAAGAGACTGGCTCGCCCATTGCCAATTTTGGCGATAAGCTCCTGTACCGGGCCCGAATTGCTTTGTAATTCGGCACGGTATTTACGCTGGAATTCGGGCCACTTCTCCGGCTCATGTTGATACCAACGCCGAAGCTCACTGGAGGGAGCCACTTCCTTGGCCCATAAATCGATCTTGGCCTCAGCTTTTGCAAGGCCGCGCGGCCACAGGCGATCAACCAGGATGCGCATCCCGTCGCTATCCGCCGACGGTTCATAAACCCGTTTAAGTTGAATTTTCATCGTTGCCTCCCAAGATAAGGATGCCTAAAGGACCTGTTCTTATCAGTCCGGCTCTTGCCAGAGCACTTCGGCCACCCGCTTTCGAAGCGCCGGGAGTAGTTCGGCTTCGAACCACGGGTTTCGTCGAATCCAGAGATTATTTCTCGGGCTGGGATGCGGTAGAGGAATGACTTTCGGCCAGTAAGTTCGCCATGCCCGTACGGTTTCAGTAACCTGCAAGTTGGCTGTATTCATATGGTAGCCCTGCGCATAGCGGCCCAGCACCAAGGTGACTTCAAGCTGTTTAAGACACCCAAGAAGCTGCTCGCGCCATGCGATGGCACACTCCGGTCGGGGCGGTAAATCTCCTGATGCGCTGGAACCGGGGTAACAAAAGCCCATCGGCAAGATCGCAATTTTCTCAGCGTCATAGAAAACCTCGCGCGTCACGCCCATCCAGTCCCGCAAACGATCGCCGCTTGCATCGTCGAACGGCACACCCGAATCATGAACCTTTCTCCCCGGAGCCTGTCCTGCAATTAAAATCCGCGCTTTCGGGTGAAACTGAAGCACAGGTCTGGCACCGTGGGGAAGTTTCGCCTCGCAGATTTTGCAGGCCAGAATCTCGCTGAGTATTTCTTTTAGAGGCATCATCGCAAAGTACCTTTCAATAGCTTTACCTGATTGATATTTATCGAGCCTCCGTTTAGGTTAGCCCATTAACCAGAAGACTTGGATGAAATTCTATCTTAAAACAGGCCATTAATACTGGGCTTTGATCTATATGCCTAAGACTACCGCTTCAACAGCTCTGTGGGTACTCTTAACCGATTTTAAAACTTAGACAAACTAATCTCCAGCCTATTCAGTAACCGCTTTTTGCTGCTCGATAACAGCCAACAGACGCAAGCTATCGACCACCTGTTGCAACACCATGGAATCACTGTCGCGCGGAAAAACCATATACACCGGCAACCTGAATTGGAGGCTGCCAGGCACATGAAACAATTTTTTGGCCTGGATTAAAGGCTCGGCCATGCGCATCGGCAGAAAACATGAGCCACCGTTGCTGATGATTAACTGCACCCCCAGCCAGCCAATATTGACCACTTGCGGAGGGCGTTCCAGATCAGGATAACTGCTAGTATGCTGAGCATAAAATGCCGGTCCCCAGTCTACATAGATGTAATCCTCGTTCGGCCACGGCCTACTTGGGTCGGTAGTCATCAGCACCAATGTTTCATCAAATAAATGTTCAATCTGGAGACCGGGGTTATGCTGCGGCGTATACATCAGACCCACATCCATCCTGCCTTCAATAAGCCCTCGCATCAGGTCTTCTTCAAAACCGATTTCGCTACGGATTGATATATCCGGAGCCTGCTTGCGCAATTCTCCAACCCATCGGGGCAGCATTTCTTCCCATAACGCAATCCGCGCGCCCACTGTAATGCTGGCCCGGTAACGATTGGGCAGGCCAATATCATGCCGTGCCTGTTCCAGCGTTAATAACAGGGATTTGGCATGGCGCAAAAAGCGATGACCCGGCAGCGTTAATACGGCGCCGGAACGGTTTCGGACAAACAGGATAGCGCCAAGATAGGACTCCAGCCGCTGAATGCGCGTGCTTACCGTCGATTGAGTCACATGCAGTCTGGTGGCCGCTTCAAGAAAGCTGCCATTGGCGACTACCGCCAAAAAAGTTCTGATTTGATCTATATCCATCGCGTTAATATCGGATATATCGATACTAATGTCCAATAAATATCGTTTGTCTTATATATAGATAGTTTTATATTGCTAATTGCTAATTGCTAACTCTATTGTCGCCGTATTTTTAGCCCAGACAGGAGAAGAACATGACACGAAATAATCTTACCGCCCGGCGGAATGAAAAAAACCAAGCTCCCTGTGAACAACCGACCTTTATTACACCCTTTTACCGAAAGCTGCTGAATACAGCGCATAACGGCCATTTTTTTGAAAAGATGCTGCATGTCCGACGCTTCTTGCCGACCGGCAAAAACCGTAGCGTATTGCTTCCGATACTCTTTATATTGAGCGGCTGCGCTGCCGCGCCGATCACACCGCCATCCGCCAAGATCAGCGAGGTGCGGAAAATCCTGGTGGCTTCAGTCGAATCGCCGCCGCTTGAGGTAATTCCCGACCTGATAGAAAACCGGTTTCCTGTGTATAACCAGTTTCAATATCAAGCCATGCCATCGTATCTGTACCTGGACGAAAAAATCTATCAACATCCCGGCGGGATACTCATCGCCGGCATGGTAAGCAAAGATGAAGCTGTGCCAGCGGCTAATATGCAGCCAACCTCACCTGACGCATCGCTCCCCGGTAACTGGACGCCAACCCTTGCATTAGCGCAGGAAGCGGTCGCGCAACTGAATGGCGACAGAATCAAGGCAAGGCTGAGCAAGCAACATTATCGTCTTCCTATGGCAAGCAAGAACCGCAACGCAAATCTCGGTAACTGGCATAACGCCATTGAGCAATGGTACGGCCAAGACACGTCATCCGTTGCTTACCGGCCATCTGACCTGGAACAGGTTGATGCTTTATTGGAAGTGGGCATCGGGACCTATAGAATTTTTAACGCGCAAACATCATTGCAGGTGCTGATCAAGCTGATCGACCCTAAAACCCGGCAAGTCATCGGAAGAATCAGCGCAAAAACCTTTTCTGCTGAGGACTCGCCACAAACGCTGCTTAATCATGATGCCGAAAAACTCAAGGAGCTTGTGGCCCTGATGGGGTCGCAACTGCTTACCCGCGCATTCGGCGACCTCGGTCTGCCTCTGGATACGCGCGTCAGTAGTAGCCAATCAAAGGCCGACAAGATTACGTTATGAGCATCGTCTACGCCAAGCGCCTGCGCGGCTGGCGTTTCATCCTGTTTAATGTCGCGCTCGGCTTGGGGCATATGGCCGTACTGTTTAATGTCGGGGCCTATATTGCGCTGCTGCCGCATGTGGCTGGCGATCTGGGCGGCGTATTTCCTAGCTTTGGCACTTGGGGCCAGACGTATTTCATTGTTGCGCTGGCGCTGGCCTTTCCAATCGCCCGTTGGCTGTCAGGCCGGTTTGGCGACTATCGCTTGTTTAGTGTAGCGTTTGTCGTGTATGCCTTCGCTTCTTATCTGTGCGCCATCAGCCAGAGCTTATGGCTGTTTATTCCGGGACGGGTTCTGCTCGGGTTTTCAGGCGGGATTACGCTCTATATCGGCCAGTCCCTGATGCTGAAGGAGTATCCCGACAATCGGAAATTGCTGGGTTTGGGAATATGGGGGCTGGTCACGCTGATGCCTTTTACCATCAGCTTTCCGATAGGCGGCCTGATCGCCGACGAGCTTGGCTGGCGTTACCTGTTTTACCTGAATGTCCCCATTGGCCTGGCCATTGCCGTGATTACAGGTTCGTTGCTTGCCGGGCGTGGATTTGAGCGCAGCCACATTCGTTTCGACAGCATCGGTTTTATTCTGCTGGCCTTGATTTTGGGCGGCGTGCAGACCATTTTGAACCTGGGGAACGATTTTGACTGGCTGGATTCGCCGATTGTGTACCGGACGCTGATCATGCTGATCATCGTCTTACCCTGCTTTATCATCTGGGAACTCGGTGAACGCCATCCGGCATTCAGTGTACGTCTTTTTTCCCAGCGCAATTTTTCGATAGGCGTGCTTTGTCTAGCGCTTGGATTTCTTTCAATACAGGGGCTGCTGTCTGTGTTTATCGTCCAGCTTCAGTTATTGCTGGGATATTCTTCGTTTCTGGCGGGTATGGCTTATCTGCCGATGATCCTGCTTGCATTGCCAGTGACGCTGGCCATGCATGTGCTGCCAAAAAATATCGACGCCCGTTTGCTGGCCTCTATCAATTTGCTTGGTTTTTCATTGATCTTTTACTGGCTGGGTTTGTTCGATGATCCCGGCTCATTCGAGCAAATTTTCTGGCCGATGTTGCTGCTCGGTTTTTTCTTGGGTTCGTTCTTCGTGCCGCTGACCCGGCTGACGCTACACGGACTGTCCGGCATTCAACAGATACGCGCTGCCGAAGAGTCGGGGCTGCTGAGGGTATTTTCCGGTGCTGTCGGCATCACCTTGCAAGGTATCGTGCTGTTTCGGCGTAGCCCTTTTCATCAGCTTCAATTGGCGGATCATTTCGGGGGACGACAGTTCGCTTCCATCGATGTACTGCAAGAGCTTTCTTCAAAATTGTTAGCGTCCGGTCTTGATTCCGGCATGATCAATCGCAAGCTTCTGGCCGTCCTCAAGCAGCAGGCAACTATTCTGGCACTCAACGACGCCTTTCTGCTGGCAAGCTACCTCTTTCTTGGCATGGCCGGACTGGTATGGCTGGCCTATCCCACTCATCAACCGCTACATCCAACTCTGGCGAAAGAAGTAGGAGACATTCGGGCGGAAGAAATAATGGAAGAACCCTAATGCGTCAATTCACACCCAACCAACGGCTGCGTTTTGCATTGCTTGCATGTATGCTGTTGATATCCGGTTGCGCCTGGATACCTCAGGGCGACAAGCCTGCCGCTTTCTTGAAAACCCCATCTATGAAATACGCGCTATCCCATCCTGAACGGGAGCCGGCTGCTCCTGCCGGGCATTGGCCGCCTGAACGCTGGTGGCGTGAATTCGGCTGTGCAGAACTCAACAATCTGATGGATAACGCGCTACAGGACAACATCGGCCTGAAAGTGGCGGCTGCCAGGCTGCATCAGGCGCAAGCCATGGTCAGCGTGGAAGGCGCGAGGCTGCTGCCATTCCTAGATGCCGCGGCAGGTATGGAAGTGGGGCGTTTTTCAGGGAATGGTTCTAATGTGGCACTGCGGGGCGAGAATTTTGTTTCGGCTTTCATAAATCCTTTGAGCCTGCGCTACCAGTTTGATTTCTGGGGAAAAAATCGCGCTGCCCTTGAAGCATCGCTGGGCGAGTCAGCCGCCGAACAAGCGGAACAGGCCGGAACTCTGCTTCATTTGACTGGTGCGATTGCCAGATCCTATATCCATGGCATGGCGCTGCGACAGCAGCTCGATCTGGCGCAGGACATGGCCAAGTTGCGGCGCGATTTGCTCAGTATGGACAAGACACGCCTACAGCTGGGCCTGGATTCCGCCGATTTGGTGAAACAAGCCAGCATTGAATTAGAGCAGATCAATAAGCGAGAAGCCGGTATCCGGGTTCAGCTGGATATTCAGCGCAACCTGTTGGCTCGCCTGATAGGTAAAGGCCCCGACTCGACGCAGAAGCTATTCACCGATACAGTAATTAGTCCCGAAAAGATGCGCTTGCCTGCACAACTTCCGCTGGAGCTGCTTGGCCAACGCCCTGATCTGGCCTCAGCGCTTCATCGGGCCGAGGCGGCGGCGCAACGGGTCAAGGTTGCCAAAGCCAGTTTCCTGCCGACCATCGATCTGACTGCTTTTGCCGGCCTGAATGCTCTCAGGTTAACCAAGGGCGCGAGTTCTCTGGCTAACCTGCTGTTCTCCGGTTCCAGCTTTTCCTATGGGATCGCGCCGGGCCTGAGGCTCCCTTTATTCGAAGGCGGACGTCTGCGCGGGGAATTATCGGCGCAACGGGCCGAGTACGACGTCGCAGTGGAGCTTTATAATGAAACATTGCTGCATGCCGTGCAGGAGGTCGCCGATAGCCTGAGCCGCTGGCGGGAAACCAGCGCCATACTGGAAGCACAAGGCCGCTCGCTATCTGCGCAGCATGAAAACCTGAGTTTCGCTGAAGTGCGTTTTCGCAGTGGCCTGGATGATCGCAGGGCAATGCTGACCCACCAGCATGCCGTGTTGGATCAGGAATATGCGTTGAAAACGTTGGAAGCCGATAAGCTGCTTGCAATGGTGGATTTGATGGAAGCGCTAGGCGGAGGGTACGTTAACGATCTGCGGACGACCGATCAGAATCCCGAACAAAAACTGCCCAGCTGGTGGCCATGGTCGATTTAGTGGAAGCCTTGGGCGGATGGATTCGTATTAAAAATAATAATACAGCACTGCCGATATAAATACCTATGACAACTCATCCCAAGATTATTCGCGCCCGACGCAACCGCTATCTATTGACAGTCGCTCTGATAATGGCCATAGCCGCTTTGGCTTATGCCGGTAATTGGTGGTTCAACTATCGCTTCCGGGTGATAAGCCATAATGCTTTCGTCGCCGGCAACCTTATTCCGGTGGAAGCGGACGCAACAGGTATCGTCACACAGGTATTGGTCGAGGAAAGTCAGTATGTGAACAAGGGTGATCTGCTGATCCGTCTTGATGAGCATCGTGCGCAGACCGCTTTAGGCCAGCGTAGGGGAGAACTGGGGCAAGTAGTGCGTGACATCGGGGCGGTTTTTTCCACCCATCAACAACTGTGCCAAAAATTGATTGCCCGCTCCGCCCGGCTGGCCCGTGTCCGCCATGATGTGCTTCGGTTTCGGCAGGCGCTGCCAACCGGCGCAGTGTCCGAGCAGGTTGTGCAAAATGCCGAAGACCAGGTAACCGCCCTCGAAGCCGAGATGCGAGAAGCCAATGCGGAACTTAAATCCATAGAAGCGAAAGTAGGGGGCACCAGTAAAATTCTGCACCCGGACGTAGAGGCAGCCAAGTATAAATTCATCGCCGCTTATCTCGACTATTCCCGGCAGCAAATCCATGCTCCGGTTTCCGGCTATGTATCGATGCGTAAAGCTCAAGTCGGAAACCGGGTTCAGCCCGGCGATCCGCTGATGACCATTGTTCCCTTGGAGCATCTGTGGGTGGAGGCGAACTTGCGGGAAACAGAGATAGCGCGAATACGCCCCGGCCAGCCGGCAGAGATTAGCGTTGATCTTTACGGAGAGAACCACATCTATCATGGCACGGTTGAAGGTTTGGTACCGGGTACCGGCAGTGTTTTTGCCTTATTGCCGCCCAATAACGCTGCCGGAAATTTTATTCATATCGTGGAACGTATTCCGGTACGCATCGCCTTGAAAAAAGACGAGATACTGAAATACCCCCTTCGCCCGGGACTTTCCACCGTAACCGCAATTGACGTCAGGGAATATGATCAGCCTTTAGGCGATTCACTGGCAGCAGTGACTAGCCCGGAGTATCAGACTGACATTTTTGCCGATGAAATCGCCGAAGCTGAGGCTAAGGCTCAAGCGATTATCATGGACAATTTGATTCAAAAAACCGATCTATTAGAGCCAAGTTGCAGGTTTCCTGAATCAGCAAGCGCTAAAAACTCTGGCGCTCCCCGGTGATATAATGATGTTTGGAATTGGAGTTTTCTGATCATCAACCAGCTCCTTGTTTTTTGCCGCCAGCCATTCAATAAACTGCGACTAACCACCTGAATCATGCAACCAAACTCACCCCGAATTTTTATCTACGCCGCGCTGCCCTGCGAAGCCAAGCCGCTGGTCGAGCATTTCAATTTAAAGAAAGATACGTCGATTCAGCCGTTTGCAGTGTACTTAAATCATGGCATCTGCCTGACGGTAACCGGGCTGGGAAAAAGCGCAATGGCGGCCGGAGTGGCTTACACCCAGGCTTTGTTTGCTTCGGTTGAACATCCGGTACTGGTTAATATCGGTATCGCCGGACATAAAGACCATACCGTAGGCAGCCTGTTTTTAATCAACAAAATCACCGATGCTGACAGCCAAAAAAGCTATTACCCGCCGCTGGTTTTCACATCGCCCTGCCCCACTGCTAACATCCAGACGGTATCAAGGCCGCAGTTTGTTTATGACCCACAATATCTTTGCGATATGGAAGCGTCTGCGTTTTATGAAACTGCGGTGCGGTTTTCGACGGGTGAATTAATCCACTGTCTGAAAGTTATCTCGGATAATGAATCATCGCCCGCCGAAAACATCCAGCCCAAACAGGTCGCATCATTAATGGCCGCGCATGTTGCAGCGATTGAAACGCTGCTGGTGGAGTTAAGCCGTTTGGCGGAATTGATAACTGCGCCGGAACCGGCACAGTTTGAACAGCTGATACAACGCTATCATTTTACGGCCAGCGAACAGGGACAACTGAAAAGTAGGCTGTCCCGCTGGTCGGTATTGACCCGGCAACAAATCCCCGAGTTTGATGAAACCCGGTTGCGCAAAGGCAAGGATGTTTTATGTTGGCTGGATCAACAACTCAGTAAAATTGAGTTTTCTTTGTAACGGTATTTCTTAGCCGTTAAAAGAATATGAAGGCGTTCTTGGTAACCGCGACAACTGCGATATAAACAAAACAGGCCAGCGCCCCGGCAAAGGCTTTCCAGCGCAACTCGCCTTGGCTCTTGATAGCGACAATACCCAAACCGACGTATGCCACCAAGGCAATTAGCTTAGCAACAATCCAGCCATAATCGGCTGATAACCATGATCCTTGAAAAACCAGCGTAAAACCGGTGAGCAGCAATAAGCTGTTAATCACATGCGGCCCGATTTTTATCCATTTTTCTTCGAGCATTACCGGATTCTTCTCTGCAAGATAGACCCTGCCGATAAAACTGGAGATGGACAATAAAATAAAGATGAGATGGAAAGTTTTGATCATGCTGTGCTCCTGAGGTTGAAAATATTAACGTTACTGGATAAATAAGTCTGTTGCCGATGTTGCAGCAGTATGCTCCGGAAAACCAGCGGGTCTTTCTGCTGGGTTATTTCGCCGGGTCGGGGATAACACTGATGCTCCAGGCGAGACAGCCAGAAGCGCAGCGCCGCAGCCCGAAGCAATGTCGGCCAGTGTTGTTTTTCCAGCGGCTCCAGCGGCCTTAGGCTTTCATAAGCAGTTAACAGCGCTGTGAATTTTTCGGTATTCACCGTGCCGTTATCACAGCACCAATCGTTAGCTGTTATCGCAACATCAAGCAGCAAGGTATCGGTGCAGGCACTGTAAAAATCCAGCAAACCGCTGAGCCGGTCATCGACAAACAATACATTATCCCTGAACAGGTCGGCATGAATGACGCCGCGCGGCAGATTAATAGTGCTGTTTTCAGCTTGAAAAGCCAGCTCGTCATCAATCAGCTCGCGATCGGTTGCCGATAAATGAACATCGATTTTGTTCAGCACCGTCTTGCACCAACTCAAATCATTACAACTTTTTATCGAAAAAGCGTAACCTTGCGTGCAACGATGCAAGCTGGCCAGCTGCAAACCCATTTCCTGGCAATGCAAAACAGAGGGCGACACCATTGCCGTGCCGGACAGCCGGTTGAATAACGCAGCCGGTTTGCCGTTAAGCTGGCGCAACGGATTGCCCTGCCGGTCGCTTTGGGGGCGAGGACAAGACAGGCTGTTTTTGCCCAAGTGCGCCAGTAATTCTAAAAAATGCGGCAATTCCCCGACAGTCAGCGACTCAAACAGGGTCAGAACAAATCTGCCCTGTGTGGTCGTTACCCAATAATTGGTATTGTCTATGCCGTCGGTTATCCCTTTAAAACTGACGACTTCGCCGAGGGTATAAGCACTAAAGAATTGATCGAGTTGCGGACGTGTTATACAAGTAAATACAGACACTGGTTTTAAGCGGCTACCATTCCAGCAACTTCCACATATTGATATCGAGCTCTCTATCTATATTATTGCGGCGTTCATCCATTTTGCCGTCGCCGTTGGTATCAATAAAATAATACGGGGGACCGACAGCCGGCACGACTTTTATCATATAAAGCCTGCCGCCGCGCCGGTATTCCTGAATGGTTTCTTTACCTTTACGGATAATGGTAATGTCCGGCTCCATGGTTTCACCATTTTGCACCGGCAGGGGCGGCTCCGGGGCCTCCGGAACGGCCTCAAGCTTAGGCTCAGGCTCAGGCGGCCGCTCATCGACAGCATAGGCCGGAAAGGCCAGTAAACTCAGTAGGATAAAACGTCGCATAACGTGACTCTTTTAAAAAACAAAAACTACGGCTATCTTATTACAGTTTTTACCGGCTTGCTTAACTAAAATGGCTCAACAATGACGGTTTTCGGCATCAGAGACAGATCGGTTACGGTTAGATACAAGGACAAACCAGAACTACGCGCTGGCTCAGCACATAAGCTCCATGCCGATGCCGTATAAAATCGCGGACGGTTCGATTCACAATAGCCAGCCGCGTTGCTGGGCGGTGTCAAGCATCGCCTCCACCCGTTCCCACAGCGCCGGCGCCACCTGGCTCAGAAGCCCGGCCCGTTTGGCCACCTGTTCCCGACTGATGCCGTTTTCCCGCCAGGATCGGCCTTCGTTCGCCATGTGGGTGAGAATTGGCTGAAGGGCATCCATTGCCTTCACGATACGTGCTTCAGGCGTTTTGCGTTCTTCAAACTCGTGCCACAGCTCCAGGAATTCGGCCCGGCCCTCCGCCGGCAACATACCGAAAAGATTTTCAGCCGCTGTTTTCTCCTGCTCGTGCTTTTCAGCATGATCGAACACCGCGAAGGCATAGGTATCCCCAGCCTCGATTTCGACCAAGTCATGAATGAGGGCCATCTTGACAGCCCGCAGCAGATCGAATGGCTCCGCCGCATACTGCTCAAGCAAGAGCAACATCATGGCCATATGCCAAGAGTGCTCCGCCGAGCTTTCGTGGCGAGGATCAATGGACAGGTAGGTCTGCCGATAGACCGATTTGAGCTGGTCGATCGTCTGGATGAACAAGAGTTCCTTCATTGGTCGCCTCCTGTGGATAAAGAGGCCAAGGCCCGGTCCAGCGTTCGCCATGCCAGAAGCGTGCACTTGTGACGGCCTCGATGAGCGGCCACCGCCGTGAGAGGACGTATCACATCACAAACGAACGAGTCATCCGTATTGCCGGCAAGAACATTCTCCATCGCCCAGTGGTAGCCCTGTGCCTCACTGACGGCAACGCCGGTGAGCTTTATCGTCATCATCGACGCCGAAGCGATGCATATGGCACAGCCGCTACCCGTGAAATGAGCGCTACTGATGCGGTCGGAATCGATGGTGAGAAACAGGGTAATCTGATCCCCGCATACCGGGTTGTGGAGCGATGCCTTTACGGAGTAATTGGCCGGCTCTGTGCAATTGGCCGGGTCCGTGGAATGCCGAAGAATCTCCGGCTGGTAGAGAGAAGTATTCATGTGATTGGCTTTCCGAGTTGTGTGCAGGCTTCCGCCAGCTGGTCGAAGAAGAAGTCTATTTCCTGAAGCGTGTTGTAAACGCCACATGAAAGGCGCACTGCCGAGCTGACTTCTTGTTTGCCCAACAGGGGCGCGGCGCAGTGATGACCGGCTCGCACCGCGATCCCGTGTTCATCGAGCAAGGTCGCCAGGTCATGGGCGTGGATATTTTCAACTACCAAGGTAAGGATCGGTGCGCGATGAGCCGCGTGGCCAAGCAGCCGGACGCCCGGCAGCTCCGCGAGCCGCTCCAGCGAACGGGCCGTCAATGTCCGCCCATGCCGGTAAAAATGCTCCTCCCCGACCCCGCGAAGAAACCGGATGGCAGCATTCAAGCCGACAGCGCCCGCGATATGCGGAGTCCCTGCCTCGAAGCGGCTGGGGATATCGGCATAGGTGCTGCTGCCGTAACCGACCGACTCGATCATGCCTCCGCCGCCCTGGTACGGCGGCATCCGGGTCAGCAGTTCATTGCGCCCGTAGAGCACGCCGATCCCTGTTGGCCCGTATATCTTGTGAGCCGAGAAGCAGTAGAAATCGCAGTCCAGCGCGGCCACGTCGACCGGCGTATTGGTTATGGCCTGCGCCCCATCTACCACCAGAATAGCCCCCGCCTCATGGACGCGGCGGGCAACTTCCTGAATCGGGTTGATCGTGCCAAGCACGTTCGAAACGTGACAAATAGAGACAATCTTCGTCTTCGGACCCAGGAGACCGTCGAGCGCATCGAGGTCCAACTCACCGGCTTCGGTAATTGGGATTATCCGCAGCCGCGCTCCGCTACGGTAGCAAGCTATCTGCCAGGGGACAATGTTGGAGTGGTGCTCCATTTCGCTGATGAGAACCTCGTCGTCCGGCCCCAGCGTCTGTTCGCCGTAGCTCTGCGCAACAAGGTTGATCGCCTCAGTGGTGCCGCGAACGAAGACGACTTGTGAAGCCGCCGGGGCATTGATGAATCGCGCGGTTTCTGTTCTCGCATCCTCGTACCGGTCTGAGGCGGTCATACTCAGACGGTGGATGCCGCGATGAATGTTGGCGTAATCGCAGGCATAGAAGCTCGTGATCGCGTCGATGACTTCCTGCGGCTTCTGGGATGATGCAGCATGATCCAGATACACCAAGGGCTGTACGGTCTTCTCGCTAAAGATCGGAAAGCGCGAGCGCATCTCTGAGCTGTTAGCCACCTTACTGGTTTTCCCGGTCAAGCACGACGAACGACGAGCAAAGACACATTCCGTGGATACAATAGTCCAGCGACTGCTCCGAAAACTGGTCGTTAATATGGATAAGCGAGCGGGAGCGCGACATCTGCTGATATTCGGCGACGCTGATCCAGCGTATTTCCGAGTAGCTCGGGGTTGAGTCGGGGATATGCTCGGCACCTTCCAAGAGTACGAGGATGCTGCACATCCGGTGATATTCCTTAAACAGCGAACCTTCCTCGGAATCGACCTGAATGCTACGGGAGACAATCCCGTCCCGCTTCGGCTGGAGCGCGTCGGAAAGATTGTCTAGGTTATCGTAGAGCACCGCCCCAACGATAAGTGAAGCCGGGGTTGCCCTATAGCGTATCTGCCCTCGCTCCAAAGCGCTTCCTGCCCCGAACTTCTGCGTGAGCAGACTGTTGACCGCATAAATGACCGGCTCGTGCCCACTATACTGTTCGTTGTCGAAAAGGGAATCGGACTCGAAGGTTTGGATGGACAAAAACTGCTCAGGAAACGAAAGTTCCAACTCCTTGCCATACGCGACCGCTTGGGAGCGTTCCAGTATCGCATTGAAAAGCACGTCGGGGATGCGTTGCGTCGGCGTGCTAATTACGTGCGGGTGAGTGGTATTGACCTCTGTGCTACGGACTCCAACCTGAATGCGGGTGTCGGCACTGACCTTGCCCTCAGGCGTGAGCGTGCTGGCATCAAGGATAGTGAGATTCAAAATACTGGTAGGACGATCGGGGCTTTGTCCGTAGTCATAGTTCATGGTTACTGGTCCGTATAGTGAGTTGAAGAATTATTATTTGGAAATTTCTCTCAACAAAATCCTGTTAAGTTTCCAATGTAAAGTTGCCCGGCAATACCGGTTATCGGCTACTGCGCATGAGCTGGAACAAATATGGCCATTTTCCGTAAACAGCGGATTCTTTAACGCGAGCACAAAAATCAATTCAAACGGAATAGGCATCCAAGAGCCTATCGTCAGCCGACTTAACTGGCCGGTTACCGTTTCATGCAACGTGATTTCAAAGCAACAAATCACAAGAAGTGCCTGAGCCGTAATGATAATAGTCAATGCGATCCACGAGGCAATAAAATACGATAGACTATACTATCAATTAAGCCCTGCTGCCACACTCCGTGTTAATACCTATAGACTTGACCCGATCCTCACCAAGCCGGACCGGATACTGTTGATTATGACAAACCCATCTCTGTTGGTTTTTAATGATGGTTGTTTGTTCATCATTGTTACTGCATTTTAATGGAATAAGAAAATGCAAATAAACGCCAACCGATAAGGATGAGGCATCTACATCAGGGCTTCGGCATGAAACAACAGCTTAGCTCTACCCGTTAAATCAGACCGGTTTACCGACTCGCTTAGCTATCAACGTCCACGCGCTCATTTCCTGTACGCCAGCCGATAACCCACGCCCGCTTCGGTAAGCAAGTAACGCGGCTGAGCGGGATCTACTTCGAGTTTACGGCGTAATTGCCCCATGTAAATCCGCACATAGTGGGCATGCTCCACGTAGGCGGGTCCCCAAACGCCCAGCAATAACTGCCGATGCGTCAGTACCTTGCCCGCATGCCGGATCAGCATGGTTAGCAGCCGGTATTCGATCGGGGTCAGATGAATTTCCTGTTCACCGATATGCACGCTGCGCCGAGATAAATCGACCTGTAAATCGCCGACGCAAAACAACGTTTCGACGCTGTCCCCGGCAAGCTGCGCGGCGTGGCGTAGCGATACACGAATACGCGCCAGCAACTCGCCGATGCTGAACGGCTTGGTCAAATAATCGTCCGCTCCGGCATCCAGCGCGGCAATCTTGTTGCTTTCCTGACTTCTGGCCGACAACACGATGATCGGCACCGCGGACCATTCGCGAACTTTACGGATCACCGCTATGCCGTCCATGCCCGGCAAGCCCAAATCGAGAATAACCAACTCCGGTTTGCGAGTACCGATTTCCACTATGCCCCGCTCGCCGGTTTCCGCCTCAATCACCTGAAATCCCTGCACACTCAGGCTGGTGCGCAGAAAGCGGCAGATTTGCGGGTCGTCCTCAATGACCACAATGACCGGCCTGACACTACTCATCTTGCGGCGGCTCCACTGCCAGTTGCGGCGGCGCTTCATCTATCGGCAGCAGAAAAAAGAATTGCGCCCCGCCGCCTTGCCGGTTAGCGACGCCGATAACGCCGCCATGCGCCATAACGATGGCCTTGCAAATAGCCAAGCCCAGACCGACGCCGCTTTGCGTACCTTCCCGATGCAACCGGTAGAATTTATCGAATAGTTTTTCCTCTTCTCCAGGCGGTATGCCAGGGCCGCGGTCCGCTACCGTTACCTTTAGCATATGGGCGGAGAGCTCGGCGATGATGTCGATAGGGCTGCCCGGCGGCGTATATTTGCAGGCATTTTCCAGCAAATTGACCAGCACCTGTTCGATCAGTACCGCATCGACCCGCACTAAACAGAGCTCATCCGGCAGTTTGGCGTTGACGGCACGCCCTTCAAGCCGCTTGCGCGTTCGCGTCAAAGCTCCGCCGACAATTTCATCCAGCGGATACCATTGCCGGTTAAGCGGCGCCTGTCCTGAATCCAGGCGAGCCATATCCAGAATATTATTGGCCAGGTTCGACATGCGTAGCGCTTCATCATAGATAGTCTGGCTCAACTCTTGCCGGTCCTGAGGGGCAAGCTGGACATCCTCTTCCACCAAGGTACTGGCTGCGCCGACGATGGACGCCAAAGGCGTGCGTAAATCATGGGAAATGGCGCTGAGCAAGGAATTGCGCAGGGTTTCGGATTCCATGCGCAGTTGCGCCTGCTGCGCCTCTTCGGCGAGACGCACCCGTTCAACGGTTTGGGCAATCTGGCTGATAAAAGTATCCAATAACCGGCGCTGTTCGGGTAGAAAAACCCGGCGCAGATTGGCGGCGCGCAACACTAATACACCGATCACCCCGCGAAAACCGGACATAGGAAAATACACCGCGTCGGCTCCGGGTAAGGTATCGGTGCCTTGTCCGGCTATCTGGCCGTGGTCAAAAACCCATTGCGCCACGCTGAGATCGCAATTGCGCAGGGACTCCGGGACGGGCGGATCTAAAGGATAGATGATCCGGCCATCATCGTCGGGAAACAGCAATACGCTGGCGCCGCCGAACTCCTCCTGAATATGTCGCGCGGCGATTCTGGCCGTTTCCGCTACGGTACGGCTGGCCGCCAGATCTTCGCTCAGCGCATAAAGGACATTGGCACGACGCTCCCGATGCGAGGCAACCTTGGCTTGCGAGCGCATATTGCTGGTCAGGTGGCTAATGATCAAGCCGACTAACAGCATAATTAAAAATGTCACTAAATACTGGACATCCGCAACCGCAAAGGTATGAACCGGATTTACGAACAGGAAGTCGAACGCGGCAACGCTCAGCACCGAGGTCAAAACGGAGGCTTCGCGGCCGAAGCGGGCGGCCATGAAGACCACGCCCAGCAAATAGACCATGACCAGATTAGCCAATTCGAATTTCCCGGACATTATCCAGGCAACTAAACTCGTGCAGCCGGTCATGGCCACCGCCCAACCCCAATTTAACCAGCGCCGCTTGGCGCGTCCCCAAGGATAATTGGGACGCAACACTTTTATCCGCGGCATTTCTTTAGACGCTTTTTGATCTGCGGAAGTTTTGCCGCGCGGACTACCCAGCAAATAGACGTTGATGTTATGCGCTTCGGTAATCAAGGTATCGACGACCGAACCCAGCAGCCAACGCTTCCAACCGCGGCGGTGGGGTTTGCCCAGCACGATTTTGGTGATATTGCGGCTTTTGGCGAAGCCCAGGATTTCTTTACTCATATCGGGGCCTGACAAAGTCACTGTTTCTGCGCCCAGCTGTTCGGCAAAGCGCAATACCCGCAGCACCTCATCGCGACGCTCGGCAGGCAAACGCTGCAACTCCGGCGTTTCCACATAGGCCACAATCCATTGAGCATGAAGGCTGGCAGCAAGCCGCTTGGCGGCACGCACCAGCCGCTCGGCTAGAACATTGGGACCGATGCAGACCAATACCCGGTCACCAACCGGCCAAACATCGCGTATCGCATGGTCGTCCCGGTAGTCTTGCATTTGCGCATCGACCCTATCGGCGGTCAGGCGCAAAGCTAACTCGCGCAACGCAATCAGGTTGCCTTTGCGAAAGAAATTGTGCATGGCCCGTTCCGCCTGCTGCGGCAGATACACTTTGCCTTCCTTGAGCCGCAGCAATAATTCATCGGGCGGCAGGTCGATCAATTCGACTTCATCGGCCAGCTCGAATACTGTATCCGGTACCGTTTCCTTAACCTGAATTCCGGTTACCTGACTGACATCGTCGTTAAGACTTTCCAGATGCTGAACATTAAGTGTGCTGTAAACATCAATGCCGGCATTCAGTAACTCTTCTACATCCTGCCAGCGTTTGGGATGGCGGCAGCCGGGGGCGTTACTGTGCGCCAATTCATCCACCAAGACCAGGATCGGCCGGCGTTTCAGCGCGCCGTCCAGGTCAAACTCCCGCAGCACCGTGCCTCGATGCTTGATCAGCTTGGGCGGCAGTATATCGAGACCTTTTAATAAGGCGACGGTTTCTTGCCGCTCGTGAGTTTCCACCAACCCAACCACCATATCGACGCCTTCAGCCCGTTTGGCCTGAGCCGCTAATAACATTGCGTAGGTTTTTCCAACACCGGCTGCTGCGCCGAAAAAGACCTTGAGCCGCCCGCGTCGACGCCGGTTTTCCTCTCGTTCTACGCGGGCTAGCAGGGCGTCAGGGTCTGGTCTGGTGTCGTTCATGCATTAAGTTCGGTCATTGTTGAAAAACGCGACGCTCCGGCGTGGAGCGAGACATCAGGAGTGCAGGCTTTGCCTGCAAGCGCAAGCAAAGCTTGCACTCCGGCAATAGCCTTAAAAAGCCTTGGCATCGGCACCCAAGCTGATTCGGGTGCCAATGAAAAATGTGTGTAACGACGAACGCCGAAGCGTGGGAACGACACCAAGCCATTATTCATAGCGCTGATCCAACGCCAGATTCAATTTCAGCACGTTAACCCGAGGTTCGCCCAAAATACCCCATTGCCGAGGCTCGGTATAACGCTCGACCAATCCACGCACGCTGTCCGGCGGCAAATTCCTAGTTATGGCAACGCGGCTGATTTGATAAGCAGCGGCGGCTGGGCTGATGTGAGGATCAAGCCCACTGGCCGAGGCGGTCACCAAGTCCGCGGGTATAGCTTCAGAATGACCGGGGTCTGCATCGCGCAATGCTTTGATGCGCACCTGAACAGCCTCTATCAGTGCAGGATTGCTAGGTCCGTGATTGGAACCGCCGGATGCTCCGCCGTTATAGGGAACAGGTGAAGTTGCGGAAGGCCGTCCCCAGAAATATTCGGAACGGCTAAACGCTTGGCCGATTAATCCAGAACCGAGCGGCTGCTCGTTACTGCCGAGCAAGCTGCCGTTTGCCTGGCTGGGGAATATGATTTGAGCACTGAACGTGACCGCCAACGGATAAACAATACCGGTCAGCACAGTAAAGAACAATAGCATGAGTATTGCCGGTTTGAGGTGGTTGGTCATTGATGACTCCTTTGTTTGTCTTTTATCTCGCGTACCGATGATGCTGATTGGCCGGGCCGGAACGCCTTGAAAAGGGTGCGCGATGCGCACCCTGCTCTGTTAATTAAATCGATAACGCCGTTAAGCCAAGATCGATTAACTTAATGCCTATAAACGGCACGATAACGCCGCCGCCACCGTAAACCAACAAGTTATTACGCAACAATGCCTCCGCGTTTTGAGGCCGGTAAGTCACGCCTTTCAAGGCCAACGGAATCAAGGCGACGATAATCAGGGCGTTAAAAATAACCGCTGAAAGTATTGCGTTGTCCGGGCTGCTCAGTCCCATGATATTAAGCGCACCTAGTTGCGGATAAGTACTGGCGAACGCGGCGGGAACGATAGCGAAATACTTGGCTAGATCATTAGCCAGACTAAACGTGGTTAACGCGCCGCGCGTCATCAGCATTTGCTTGCCGGTTTCAACGATCTCGATCAGCTTGGTGGGGTTGGAGTCGAGATCGACCATGTTACCGGCTTCCTTGGCCGCCTGGGTACCCGAATTCATCGCCACCGCCACATCGGCCTGGGCCAATGCCGGGGCGTCGTTGGTGCCGTCGCCGGTCATCGCCACCAAGCGGCCTTCGGCTTGTTGTCCGCGGATCAGCTTAAGTTTGGCTTCCGGCGTCGCCTCGGCCAAGAAGTCGTCGACCCCCGCTTCGGCTGCAATCGCCGCCGCTGTCAGACGGTTATCGCCGGTGATCATGATCGTTTTAATGCCCATGTTCCGCAGCTCGACAAAACGCTCCTTAATTCCGCCCTTGACCGTATCTTTCAGCTCAATCACACCCAACACCTGTCCGCCGTCGACAACCAACAGCGGCGTACTGCCGCGGCGCGCGACAATATCGGCGATTCGTATCGCTTCCTCAGGGAATTTTGCCTGCTGGTCTTCGACATAGCCGCGAATGGCATCGGCAGCGCCTTTACGGATTTGGCGATCGCCGATATTGACGCCGCTCATCCGGGTTTGTGCGCTAAAGGCGACAAACGTCGCATCCAGTTCGTGAATATGGCGCTCGCGAATGCCAAATTTCTGCTTGGCAAGAATGATAATGCTGCGGCCTTCCGGCGTTTCATCGGCCAGCGTCGCCAATTGCGCGGCATCGGCCAATTCTTTTTCGGTGGTTTCGCCGATCGGTAAAAAAGCCGAGGCTTGTCGGTTGCCTAAAGTAATCGTACCGGTTTTGTCGAGCAGCAACACATCGACATCGCCGGCCGCTTCAATGGCGCGTCCCGAAGTGGCGATAACGTTTTTCTGCATCATCCGCCCGATACCTGCAACACCGATAGCGGACAGCAAACCGCCGATGGTGGTGGGAATCAGGCAAACCAGCAGCGCCACCAGCACGGTGATCGAAACCGGCGTACCGGATTTAGCGATTTCCACGCTGTACAGGGAAAACGGCAGCAGGGTCACGGTGGTCAGCAGGAAAATCAGCGTCAATGCCACCAGCAAAATGGTCAGCGCGATTTCATTCGGCGTTTTTTGCCGCGATGCGCTTTCCACCATCGCAATCATGCGATCCAGAAACGCCTCGCCGGGGTTGACCACGACCCGAGCCACCAGCCAATCGGACAATACTCGCGTACCGCCGGTTATCGAACTGAAATCACCGCCCGACTCGCGAATGACCGGCGCGCTTTCGCCGGTGATCGCGCTTTCGTCGACACTGGCCGCGCCTTCGATGACTTCGCCGTCGGCGGGGACAAAGTCGCCCGCTTCAATCAGCACGATATCGCCGCGCCGCAATGATGAGCTGGTGACTTTGGCGTAATCGAGGCTGTAATGCGGATCATCCAGTTTTTTTGCCATGATGTCGCGCTTGGCGCTACGTAATGATGCCGCTTGCGCTTTGCTGCGGCCTTCAGCGACGCTTTCCGCGAAGTTGGCAAACAACACCGTGAACCAAAGCCAGAAGGTCACGGCCAACATGAAGCCGGTTTTCGTGTGGTCTCCGGAAAATAACGCCCACAGCCATAGCCCGGTGGTCAACAAACTGCCGATATAGACCACGAACATCACCGGGTTTTTCCATTGTTGCTGAGGCGCCAGTTTGCGCAGGGTATCGCCTAGCGCATCCCACAGGATCTGTCTGCTAAATAGCTGTTGTGTATGACTTTTTGCGCTCATTGATTATTTCTCACTTTGCTTAAATTCATAGTCGTGTCGTAGGCCGGAATAAGGCCCTCCAAGCGCGTAGCGCGAGGTGGCGTTTCCGGCGAATTTGAGAAGTGTTTGCCGGAAAAGCTTCCGCTCCTGCTCACGCCCCTTACCTACATCCATGTATGCAACACCAGTTCTCGCTGCCGCTCGAACCGGCTTACTTGTGCCCTATGGGTATTCCGGCCTACAAAGCTGTATTCATGATTAAATGCTCGACCACCGGCCCCAACGCCAATGCAGGCACGAAAGTCAACGCTCCGACCAAAATCACGGTGCCGATCAGCAGCATCACAAATAACGGCGTATGCGTCGGCAAGGTGCCGACAGTGGTCGGCACGATCTTTTTTGCCGCCAATGAACCGGCAATGGCGAGTACCGGAATAATGATGCCATAGCGCCCGAACAGCATCGCGATAGCCAAGGCTATGTTATAAAACGGAGAGTTGGCGCTAAGACCGGCAAAAGCGCTGCCGTTGTTGCCTGCCGCCGAGGAAAATGCATAAAGAATTTCGCTAAAGCCATGCGCGCCAGGATTGGCAACCGCAACTTTCCCTGACTCCACCATAACCGCCAATGCCGTTCCGCCCAGAATAAAAAAAGCCGGAATTAAAATAACGATAGCCGCCATTTTTATTTCGAAAGCTTCGATTTTTTTGCCGAGATACTCCGGCGTGCGGCCTATCATCAAACCGGCAACGAATACTGCAATCAGCGCAAAAATCAGCATGCCGTAAAGGCCGGAACCGACGCCGCCGAAAATGACTTCACCGAGCTGGATCAGCCACATTGGAACCATGCCGCCCAATGGCATGTAAGAATCGTGCATGGAATTGACCGAACCGTTCGATGCCGCTGTTGTTGCCGTCGCCCACAGCGCGGAATTGACGATACCGAAACGCGTTTCCTTGCCTTCCATGTTGCCGCCGGATTGGTCAACGCCAAGCGCAGTCAGTGCCGGATTGCCGTCTTGCTCAAGACCAACCGTGATGAATAGCAGGCTGAGCAGCACCAGCGTCATTGCAGCCAAAATCGCCCAGCCTTGGCGCGGATCACCGACCATCGTACCAAAGGTATGGCACAGCGCCGCCGGTATCAGCAAGATGGCCAGCATTTCAAGGAAATTGGATAATGGCGTTGGGTTTTCGAAAGGGTGCGCCGAATTGGCATTAAAAAAACCGCCGCCGTTGGTGCCCAGTTGTTTGATGGCGATTTGCGAGGCGACAGGGCCTACAGCCAAGGTTTGCGTAGTGCTCTCCGTTGCCGCATCAGCCTGCTCAACTAGTGGAATGGTTGGGTAAGATTTGAAGGTTTGTATCACGCCTTGCCCGGCCAATACCAACGCCAACACAAACGATAGCGGCAGCAGGATATATAAAGTGCCTCGCGTCAGGTCCGCCCAGAAGTTGCCGATGCCGTCCGCATGAGTGCGCTGAAAGCCGCGTATCATCGCGACTAAAACCGCCATGCCGGTGGCGGCCGAGACGAAGTTCTGCACACTCAAACCGAGCATTTGTGTTAAATAGCTCATCGTCGTTTCACCGCCGTAACCCTGCCAATTGGTATTGGTGGCAAAACTGACCGCCGTGTTGAATGCCGAATCGGCTGTCACATTAGCCATCTGCTGCGGGTTCAGCGGCAAATAGGCTTGCAGCATTTGCAATGCAAATATCATCAGTCCGCCGAACAAATTAAACCAGAGCAGAGCAGCTGCGTAATCTTTCCAGCCCATCTCTTGTTCCGGCTTAACGCCGCTCAAACGATAAAACCCAGCTTCCAAAGGCGCCACTATGCGCTTAAGAAATACCGGGCGGTTTTCATACACCGCCGCCATATAAATGCCCAAAGGCTTAGCCAACAGCAACAGGACGATAAAATATACAGTGATTTGCGCTAGGCCGTTTTCAGTCATCAGAATTTCTCCGGGTAAAACAACGCCACCAGCAAATAAATGAATAAAGCGCATGCGAGCAACCCGCTCAAGCTATAGATAATGGTCATGATTACCTCTGTTTAGGAATGTTCCGAATGGCTAATGTAACCGTGTTGTTATAAAAAAACTGTAAAAAATTAAGTAGATATAACCTGCTGGGAAAGGGGAAAAGCGTTAGGCGATTTCGTATGGATGGATAAGCGTAGCGCACCCGGCGTTATATCTAAAATCCATCATCGGCCAGTTTCTGCTCACGAATGATTTTCCCGCTTTCCAGGTCGCACAGCGTGAACCACTCTGAACCGTCGCGCGCCTGTATCTCGTAGCGTAACCAAAAATCTCCGTTCCGGTGCAGCATTTGTTGTTTTTCAATGATTCCCGGATGCAAAAGTAGTGTTTCTTGCCGGCATGGTTCGAGCTGAGTTTTACTGGGAGGTAAGGTATAGCGGCTGGAAACATCATTCTTAGCGCCGACCTCTTTATAACCAGCCGATAATGTATCCGCTGAATAGCTTATGTTTGAAAATACAGCCGGCATGCCGAGGCTGAGCGACAGGATCAAAATTTTTTTAAAAAATGTACGATTCATGACAGCGTCTTATAAAAGCGGTTTGATTCACCCCGATCCAGCCAACGCTTTACCGGCTTTCAAGCCATTCGTCCAACAATCGGCTAAATGTTATAAAAAACGCTGTAAAAAAAATGTAAAAATTCAGTTATCTTCGCTGTTGAAAAGCTTGAGCAGTTCAGAAAAAGTGAGTTAGAGATGAAACCCGTGATAATCGCTAAGGCTCGGGATAGGTTGCTATGACTCATCACTGCACGGACTATAATTGCGGGCAAATTTCCCGCTAAAGCCCATATTGAGGAAACCGTTCGTGTTTTAAATTAACCAATCAACACGAACGGCTATATTGGACGAACACTTACTTTGCCGGGTAAGTTGTTCCGGCGAGGTTTACGCCTGTTTTTCCAATAACGACAGCGCAAATTCATACGCTTCAGGAAAATCAATCAATGCTGCTTTGCTTGATTTCTGGATTTGCTCGAACAAGCCGTACTGCACCTTGTATTTCAGGTTGCCTATGGCCAGCGGCCCGATGCTGCGGAATGTGCCATGCGCATATTCGACCGGTGCGCCCATATCGTGCAAGCCTACGCCGATCACGCCGCTGGGGGGCACAGCGTTGGTATCAGCCACTGCCAGCAGGTTTTCGGCATTTTTTAACGATCCTTCCAGAATGCGCACCCCGGCTCTTGCCGCGCAAATAATGACTTCAGCGTCAGCCACTTCGTCGGTTTTTTCCTTGTTGGTTTGCGCGGATACCCATTTCACATCGGCTTCGTAACGCTGGCAGAAGTTCAGCGCCTCGCGTTTGTCGTCGTCGGCAAGTAACTGGCACAGTTTGACGTTCGCGCCTTGTTTGGCCGCCAGAATGGCCGTGCAGATGCCGACCGGTCCGGTACCGAATACGGCGACGTTGCGGCCGTTTAAATCCATGTTGTGATGCTCTTTAAGCACTCTGGTAACCAGTGCTACGACGCTGGCCGACGTGGTGTAAGCGCCGTTCGGATCGGCGAAAACGCCGACTTCAAAAGGGGCGACCATGGCATTTTTGGCACTCTGGAACATATCGGTCGCCATGTGCACGTCGCGCCCGCCGATAAAAATACCGGTATCGTTAAATCGTTTCGGGGGACGACAGAAAATAGCATCCTGAACGACAGCCGCTACATTCTTAGCTTCAATTTTAGTCAGCGGCACCACCATATCAAAGCCGGCATCGGCGGCTAGGGTGACATCAAATGGGCTGATGTTTTCACTTGGCGTCAGAAAGTACAGGATTCTTTGTGTCATGAATATTCCATTAAAATTATTTGTTAAAAATGCCCGATAGTCTAACGCATAGTCTATATATTTTAAAATTACAGCCAACCGACTCTTTTCAAGCGTAAATACAGCAACGCACTGCTCACTGCCACACCGCCGACCACCAGCGGATAGCTGTATTCCCAGTCCAGCTCCGGCATGTGCCTGAAATTCATACCGTACCAACTGAACACCATGGTGGGTATAGCCAGGATCGCCCCCCAGCCGGCCAAACGTTTGACAACTTCGTTCTGCCGCACCGTTTCGAAGGTCAGATGCACCTGCATCGCCGACAGCAACATCTCGCGTATGCCGCGAATTGCATGATCAACGCGTTTGATGTGATCGGCAATATCGCGAAAATACACCTGCACATCCTTGGAAATAAGTTCGCCATGAAAGCGCATCAGCTCGTTGCAGATATCGATGACCGGGTTAATGGCCCCTTCCAGCTGCAACAACTCGCGTTTTAGTTCGTACAGACCTTCGATAGTCTGACGGCTGGGACGGGATTCAAATATTGCCGACTCCAACACATCGAAGCGCTGCTGCAAGCCTTCGATTACCGGCATATAGTTATCCACGATGAAATCCATGATCGCGTACAGCACAAACCCGGGGCCTTTGGCTAATTGCTGCGGCATGGCCTCACAACGCTCCCTGACCTTGCTGTGGCTGCGTGAAGCGCCGTGCCTGACTGTCACCAGAAAACGCGGCCCTATAAAAATATGGGTTTCGCCAAACTCGACCTGCTGTTCCGCAAGATGGGCGGTGTGCAGCACCATGAACAGCGAATCGCCGTATTCCTCGATTTTCGGACGCTGGTGCGCTGTTCGGGCGTCTTCGATAGCCAAGTCATGCAGCCCGAATTCCTGCTGGATTTTGGTCAGTAACTCGCTGTTTTCATCATGTAAGCCCATCCAGACAAAGGTGTGTTCCCTTTTTAGCACTTCACTGATGTCATCAATGCTAACATCACCGATGCTGATGCCATTCTGATAGGCCACGCATCTCATGACCTTGTTGTCTATTTGTCCTGTCAAAAGTATCTCCCGGTATCTTTCACTAGCAACGGAATGATTCGGCTGACAAAATCGCTAGTAAATGTCTGTGAATACAAGGGCCGGTACTGATGGGACCGGGCAATATTCAACAGCAATTGTTCGGGCTGAGTGTCAGTGGTTGTGTTGTTGTATTCAATTACTTCATGACCCTGCGCCATCGGCAAAAAGCTGACTTGCAGGCTGTATGACGTCAGTATCGTCAGCCGTCTTGCCGCGGCCTTGCTTAACACTGACGGCTGGTAGGGATTGAAGATCATGTCGCTCTTTGAGTTTGGCAAAGAATCAAGTTTGCATGCTACAGGCGCTAAACTCAATTAGTTTTAATTGTTGCCGCTATCCTCCGTTACACAGTCAAGTACTAACCAATGGATATTGGCTAGCACTGTTGTGCAGTTTGTTATTCCGTTAAGCAATATCAGCCTTTATGTTCGGCATATGCTATGGGCAGAATTCCTGTGGCTTGGTAGCGTCCCTATCAAAATTTAGCATCGACCAGTTTCTGCTCACGGATGATTTCCCCGGTTTCCAAACTGCACAGTGCAAACCAGTCCGAACCGCTATGCGTTTGTATCTCAAACCGCACCCAGAAATTTCCGGATCGATTCAATATCTGTTGTTTCTCAATCAGTCCAGGATGCCGAAGCAGCCCTTCCCGTTGGCAGGATTCGATGTAACCCTTGCTTGAAGGCAATGCATAGCGACCGCCAACGTTCGCGTCTTCACTGGCAATATTCCGATGAATCGCCGATTCCGATGACCGGAATGTGTTAGAAAATGCGGATCGATCCATAAGGCCTAACGCCAAAATCAACAGAATTTTAATAAACTTGTTATCCATAAAGCGTCTCCTAAAACTTTCAAAGAAACCGCTTGAATTAACTCCAGCCCAGCCGGTGCTTTATTGATTGTAAAACAGCCGTGCAGATAAAACCGGTTATCAAGCCATTGACTGTGCATGGTAATAGAAGATTTCTTAAGAAATCCCTAAGTAGGTTTTTGTACTAATGAGCTGAACCCAGGGAATAATAAAAGTCTTACTTTTTATCAAAAGTTGGATGTAGCATAGTAATTACCATCAAATTAACGTGAGCTTTTATGTCTATAGCAAACGATATTCAGCAACTACACACACAAATGCGCGAGTGGCGGCAGCATCTGCACCGGTTTCCTGAAACCGCCTTTGAGGAAACCCAAACAGCTGAATTTATTGCCGATAAGTTGGCGGAGTTTGGCCTGGAAGTTCATCAGGGCTTAGGTAAAACCGGTGTGGTTGCTACGCTGACTGCCGGAAACGGTGACAAGAAAATTGCGTTGCGGGCCGATATGGATGCACTGTTCATTCAGGAGCAGAACACCTTTACCCATAAATCCTGCCACGACGGCAAAATGCATGCCTGCGGCCATGACGGCCATTCGGCGATGCTGCTAGGCGCGGCCTGCTATTTGGCCGAACACCTCAACTTTGACGGCACGGTATATTTTATTTTCCAGCCTGCCGAGGAAGGCCGTGCCGGAGCCAAACGGATGATCGATGACGGTTTGTTTGAAAAGTTTCCGGCCGACTGTGTCTTCGGGTTGCATAATTTTCCCGATATTCCGCCAGGGCATTTTGCGGTTAGATCCGGCGCGTTGATGGCCTCATTCGATTGTTTCGAAATCATTATCACCGGGCAGGGGACCCATGCTGCATTGCCGCATTTGGGTAATGACGCGATAGTCGCAGCAGCCCAGCTGGTTACCGCGTTGCAGACTATCGTCAGCCGAACGGTTAACACTATTGACCCGACTGTGGTCAGCGTTACCCAGATCCATGCGGGCAATACCTGGAATGCGTTGCCTGAATCGGTGCTGTTAAGAGGCACTTTCCGTTGCTTTAGCAGCGCCGTTCAAAAAACCATTGCCGATAAAATTACCCGGCTGGTGAATGCCATCTGCGAAGGTTTTGAAGTCAGCGCAACGATCAAGTTCAACCCGGAAAATCCCGGCTATCCGGTGACCTTTAATGCGGAAGCTGAAACGAAACTGGCGATACAAGCGGCAATGGCTATCGCCGGAGCGGAAGGTGTCGATCAAAAGCCGGTGCCGTGCATGGGGTCGGAAGATTTTGCGTTTATGTTGCAGGAAAAACCCGGCTGCTATCTCTGGATAGGCAACGGCTCATCCGAAAATAGCTGTCTGCTGCATAATCCAAATTATGATTTTAACGATGAGATATTGCCGATCGGCACCGCTTACTGGGTCAAGCTGGTTGAAACGGTGTTGGCAATCAAGGCTTAGAATTTAGAAAAACCTTAACTACTCAAGCCTATTTTAAACAACAGACGAATGTTTAGACCTTCCAGGTTTTTAAAACCTGGAAGGTCTAATTTAGCTTTTTTTCGACTCAAACAGCATATGCGCCATTTTTTTTGCTTTGGTTTTTAAATAACCGACATTGTCTTCGTGCGCCACGGCCTCGACCGGAATGCGGCCTGCCACGTTGATGCCGAGTTTTTCCAACCCTTCTATTTTCTTCGGATTGTTGGTCATCAATTTTATTGATTTTATATTCAGGTTTTCCAGCATTAACGCGGCAATGTTGTATTCCCTTTCGTCGGCAAGATGACCCAGATGGATATTGGCATCCACGGTATCCATGCCCTGATCTTGCAAGTTGTAGGCCTGTAATTTTTTCAATAAGCCGATGCCTCGTCCTTCCTGACGCAGATAGATCAATACGCCGAAACCGGCTTTATCGATCATTTGCAACGCCATATCCAGCTGCTCTCCGCAATCGCAGCGTCTTGAGCCCAATACATCACCGGTAAAACACTCGGAATGAATGCGCACCGGCACGTCTTCCTTGCCTGCAACCTCGCCTTTAACAAGGGCGACATGCTCCTTGTCATCAATGGTGTTGCTGTAATAATGCAGGATAAATTCGCCGTGTTTGGTTGGGATCGGCGTCTGTACCAGATTTTCTAATTGTGGCTTCACTTAAATATAACTAATCCAAAAATTCGTTGTATTTTACCCAATTCAACGGCTGTCCAGTTAAAAAGTTTCATACCGCGTTGGGGACAGTGATTTCTGACAAACCGAAATCGCAAAATATCTGTTATTTTCTGGCTTCAATCAGCTTGATAATATCACTGCTGCGGTCATCGACATGCACTGAGGTAAACGCGCAGGCTTTAACGTTCTTAACCGTATTGCGGTTAATGTTTGCCCCAACTAGCGAGACAACGACGGGGTTAAGCAGGTTCATGAACGCGGCAAGCACGGGATTTGAACTGATCACATGTTCCAGCAGCAAGACTTGCCCGCCCGGTTTGCAGACCCGGTAAACCTCCTTCAAGCCTTTGACCGCCGATGGCACCGAACAAAAAACGAACGAACAAATCACCGTATCGAAACTGTTATCGGCAAAGCATAACGATTGGACATCCATCAATTCCAGGTCAACTTTGACATTTTTCCTGTCCCGTTTGCGCACCGCTTGCTTGAGCATTTGTTCGCTAAAATCAATCGCGGTTATTCTGGCATCCTTGGGATAATAATCAAAATTCTTGCCCGTCCCTACGCCGACTTCGAGAATATGGTGCCCTTCAACCTTGGCCCATAATTTTTTCCGCCAGCTTCTAAAAAACAACCCTTCCATGACCGCCTCCATGCCCTCAAAATACGGGGCGATCCGGTCGTATCGTTTTCTAATAAGGGCGCTGTCTGGCTTCATAATGGCTTCGGGTGATTAATCGGGTGCTGCATATTACTGCGCAAGCTTAATTTTCATCAACAATATAAATTGATTAATTCACCACGCAGGACACGAAATTGTTGTTCTTCGTGTCCTCTGTGTTCTTCGTGGTGCAGTAATAGGGATTGGGTTAGAGCAATATTTTAGGGGTATTGCACAGCCACTGGCTCCAATTTCCAGATGTCCCGGTTATAGTCGTTAATAGTCCTGTCCGTGGAAAACTTACCGCTGTTTGCGCAATTCAATATGCTCATCCGGGTCCAGTGGTCTTTATCCTGGTAGGCGGCTTCCACACGTTTCTGCGCATCGATATAGCTTCTAAAATCTGCGATAGTCATCCATGGATCGTATTTGCTTTTAATGGATGCGATCAGGTCGTCGAAAATCCCCAATTCGAACTGGTTAAAGTGGCCGCTTTCCAATAGATTCATCACCCGTTGCAAATCTTCATCCTGATCGATGATGGCATACGGATCGTAATGCTCGCGCCTTGCTTCAATCTGTTCTTCGGTCAGGCCGAACAGGAAAAAATTTTCCTCGCCGACTTCTTCCATTATTTCAATATTGGCCCCGTCCAACGTACCGATAGTCAACGCGCCGTTCATCATCAGCTTCATGTTGCCGGTACCGGAAGCTTCTTTTCCTACGGTGGAAATCTGTTCGGAAAGATCGGCGGCCGGGCAGATCATTTCCATTCCAGAAACCCGGTAATCGGGCAGGAATAACAAAGTCAGCTTACCGTCGACATCCTGATCCGCATTGATGACATGCGCGACATTGTTAATCAGTTTAATGGTCTTTTTTGCCATCGCATAACCGGGAGCGGCCTTGCCTCCGATCAGTACGCAACGCGCAACCCAATTAGCTGTATCGCCGCGTTTGATGCGGTCGTACAGATGAATCACATGCAACACATTTAAAATCTGCCGCTTGTATTCATGGATGCGTTTAACCTGTATATCAAACAGCGCGTCGGAATTTAAACGGATGTCCACATATTGTTTTTTGTGTTCAATCAGGCGCCGCTTTGCATTTTGTTTTATCGCGCGCCAGCGGCTTCTAAATTCAGCATCTTCGGCAAAAGATTCGAGCTTTTTCAATTCATCCAGATGGGTTATCCAGCCGGAGCCGATGGTTTCCGTTATCAGTGCAGCTAACTCGGGATTACAGGAAGCCAACCAGCGACGCGGGGTTACGCCGTTGGTTTTATTGTTAAACTTGTCAGGCCATAATTCGTAAAAATCGCGAAACAAACCCTGTTGCAATAGTTGGGAATGCAGCCGGGCAACGCCATTGACCGAAAAACTACCGACGATGGCAAGATAAGCCATACGCACCTGCTGCTCGGCACCTTCCTCGACAATGGACATCCTGGTCAATCTATCCCTATCGCCGGGCCAACGCGATGCAACTTCCGACAGCAAACCGGCATTTATTTCAAAGATAATTTCCATCAATCTCGGCAACAACTTTTGCATGAGCTTGACCGACCATTTTTCCAGTGCTTCAGGCAACAGGGTGTGGTTGGTGTAAGCCATGGTTTGCTGGGTAATGTCCCAGGCTGCATCCCATGACAGGCCATGCACATCCATTAACAGGCGCATCAGCTCGGCAATGGCGATACTTGGATGGGTGTCGTTTAATTGAAAACAGTTTTTGCCGGCAAAATAACTAAAATCATGACCATGTTGCCGGACCCAGTGGGAAAGCACATCCTGCAAGCTCGCGGAAGCCAGGAAATACTGCTGGCGCAGCCTCAATTCCTTGCCGTTTTCGTTAGCGTCATTGGGATACAGCACCATAGTAATATGCTCAGCGGTGACTTTTGCAGCTACCGATTCGGCATAATCGCCCGCGTTAAATTCATCCAGATTAAATTCCTCTGTCGCGACGGCTTTCCATAATCGCAAAATGTTGACAGTATTGTTTTGATAACCGGGTATTGGCGTATCAAAAGGCACCGCCAGCACATCATTAGTGCTGAACCAGCAGACCCGCTGATTGCCTTCTTCATCGGTCTGTATTTCGGTATGGCCGCCAAACTTGACGCGCAATGAATATTCCAGCCGCTCAACTTCCCAGACGTTGCCGTAACGCAGCCAGTGGTCCGGTTTTTCGACCTGTTCGCCATTAATGATGGTTTGGGTGAACATGCCGTATTCGTAACGCAAGCCATAACCGACGACCGGCAATTGCAAGGTCGCGCAACTGTCGATAAAACAGGCGGCCAGCCGGCCCAACCCGCCATTGCCCAGGCCGGCATCAAGCTCTCTGTCAACCAGCTCTTCGATGACAATACCCAAGTCATGCATAGCCTGCGTGGCTTCATCGGTTACGCCCAGATTAAGCATGGCATTGCTCAAGGTTCTACCCATCAAGAATTCCATTGAAAAGTAATACGCCCGCCGACTATCCAGCTTGTTGTATATTTTATGAGTGGTTTTCCAACGCTCCATCAGCCGGTCGCGGATGGATAATGACAATGCCTCGCAGGCATAGAAAGGCGATGAGCGGAAATTCTCGTCCCGTCCCAGCGAATGAACATAATACCGTTTAAAATCCTCGATAAAATCTTCTTTTTTTACTCCCAACGTAGGAACATCAGTGATTGAAGGTATAGGCTTGCTTAAAATAAATCGTTTATTAGGCATGGTTACTCCAACAGATTGATGCGAATAAGGTATTAGCTTAAGTAGTGCTCCATTATTGCCTGTTATATTTAATTTTCGGTTAAGAAGTTAGCGCGAGTCAGAATTTCTTGCCACAACGCCTCGTAAGCCGCTGTAGATGGGCTGTTTTTGATATAGCCTCCCAACGGCATACGCTCCAGACCCATGCGCTCAATATCGCTGGCATAAGGAATGGCGGTAGCTAAAATCTCGGGATGACTCTCACTCAAAGCCTCCATAATGTCCCGGTGCATTTTTTTGCGCCGGTCAACCATCGAAAAGAATGGAATGAGCGCCAGTTTATTCAAGTCGTTTTCTTCGATAAAGCCTTCCAGCTGTTCGAGTGTTCTTAGCGACAATGTAGTAGGAATTATCGGCGATAATAATATGTCCGCGGCCTCAAAAACGGCTTCGGACAATAGTGAAATGTTGGGCGGGCAATCCAGAAAAATAAAATCATAGTCTTCCGCCAAGGGCTTCAGGAGTTTTTTGAGCTGCCGGGTCGGCTTTTTTTTGGCATCCAGAACCAGGTCCAAATTTCTGAAAGAAAAATCGGCCGGTAACAAATGCAGATTTTCAAAGTCAGTGCCTTTAATCAGGCCTTCCAGTTCGCGTTTTCCGGCAATTAAGTCTTTGCTGCCGCCCTTGACCTTCGGCTTGATGCGAAAGTAATAACTGCTGGCTCCCTGCGGATCAAGATCCCAAACTAGGGTTCGGTAACCGTTGCTGGCGGCCGTATAGGCCAGATTGACCGCGCTTGAAGTTTTGCCAACGCCACCTTTAATGCTATAGACAGCTAATACACTCATTGGATAGTCTCGTCTTTATACTGATAAGGTTGAAACAACGATAACACAACAACCCCTACTATTGGCAAAACTGTCCAGTTTCCGCATAACAAACGCATGGCCGACTACCTGTTCAAGCCACAACAATTCCCTCTTACTATCACGCTATCGCCAGCTTAGGACGATGAGTCAAGTCGCACGCCGTTGCGATCGCCCTGTTTCACGAGATATAAAGCGTTATCCGACCTTTTCATCAATTCTTTCCAACTCGGCTTGGCGCCCTTGGAGCCTGCCACGCCAATGCTCACGGTAACCGGGCAGCGCAATTCGAGTCCCTCGAGCTGGTTTTGTTCGATGGCATTGCGGATGCGCTCGGCCAGTAATAGGGCTGTGGTGCCGTCGGTGTTGGGAGCGATGATCAGAAACTCTTCGCCGCCCAGCCGGCAGACAATGTCGCTGGTGCGTACGTTTTCCCGCATCAGGCTGGCCGCATGAACCAGCACCTGGTCGCCGACATCATGCCCCAACGAATCATTGACCGACTTGAAATGATCCAAATCCAGCATCAAAACGCTCAAAGGCTGGTTGGAGCGTTGCGCAGTTGCCGACTCCTGTTCCAGACGGGTCATTGCATAGCGCCGATTGGGTAAGCTGGTCAAAATATCGGTATTCGCCATAGACTTAAGACGACGGTTCGCTGCCGCCAGCTCGGCAGTATAGCGTTTGATGTCCTGGCTTTCTTTTTCCAGTTCATTTTGCAAGGTAATAATGCGCTGACCAGCCCGTAAGCGCGCCAGCAGCACGCGCAGGCTGACCGGTTTGGTCACATAGTCGTCAATACCGGCATCGAAAGCTTCAACCAGAGCGTCCTCATCTTCTGTTGAGGTCAGCATAATCAGGTAAATATTTTTACCAAAGGCCGATGCGCGTAACGATTTACAAAGGGCCAATCCATCCATGGGTTTCATCCTCCAGTCGGTAATCACCAATTGCGGCTTGTGCTCAACGATATATCTCATCGCTGACTCACCGTTTCGGCACGTTGCAACCTGATTACCTGCCGCGGCAAGCTGCTTGGAAAGACGCGCCAGCATCATCGGATCGTCATCGACCAGCAACAAGTCCAAGCCCGGTAAGGCCGGTTCCGTAGGAGCTACCGTTTTTAACAAGGACTGCCGCACATCTGTTTTTACGTCGATCAGTTTTCCCCAATCGTGCCAAAGCTCGATGGTTTCATCAATAAAGCTGAGCAGAGCCGGCTCGTCCATGGCATGAAGGCCTGCTTCCGCTGTTAAATCCGGCAACAGCGCGGCACGGGAAGCTTCATCGGCGATACAATAGTTTCCGATCATTCGGGCAAAAATCAATTGCCTGGAAAAATCGGCAGTTCGATTAATTCCTGCTACTTTCTTCTCAAAGCTCAGCTTCAAGGCCTCCAGAAATATCGCTGGAAATCCCCAATCGGCCAGCAACATCAAGCTCAAGGCGTTATGATCGATAGCGAAACGCTCACTCTCCAGAGCAAGAAGCCGATCCCCCTGCTGTGCCGCGCCAAGACACTCGGCATAAATATCCGGCCAAGCGGTTGCCAGAGCGAGACTGCCGATGTCACTCAGCAACCCCAGCGTAAACGACTCCGCGGGTACTACTGTGATTTCCCGGGCAGTGATGGCCGCGATGGATACCGACATCGCCAAAGATCGCGACCAGTAGGCTTCATAATTAAATCTCCGGCAATGTCCGCTGCTGTTGCTGCCGATCAGGGAAAGGCTCAGCGCGAAGTTACGTACCGTCTGCATGCCCATCATCATGACCGCAGTTTGAACATCGGCGATGGGCCGTCGGGCTCCGAAAGCCGCCGAATTGGCAAAGCGCAAAATGCGCCCGCTGAGGGCGGGATCGACTTTAACCAGTTGGCTCACCTGTTGCACGGTGGCATCGCTTTGCTGCACGAGTTGCATAATGGCCAATGCCGTTCCCGAAGGGGAAGGCAGGCGATCGGCAACTTTGAGCTCGTCAAGATTGAATTCAGTATTCATTGCTTTGTTCTTTTCTGTCGACTGCAGGGATGCAGGACGACTGCAAGGATGCAGGAGGTAGAGCAACGCTGGGAGCAGTTGCCGAGGTAGAGCAACGCCGGGAGCGGTTGCCGAGTTGCAGACTGCCGACTAAATTCGTCATGGCCCGGATCAAGTCATGGGTCATCAACTGAATATCGGCATCCGGAGCGTCGCCTGCAGAAGCAGAAGCCATGCGGGCTGAATGCTCCAGCTTTACCGTAAGACTGATTATTTTTTCGGCGCAAAAATGTCCAGCCATGCCTTTAATAGTGTGGGCGGCATCGGCCAGCGCAACAAGGTCATATCGAGACAGGGCGGCATCCAATTCAGCCATTTGCCCTGGCACCTCCTCAAGAAACAAATCTATCATCTCGGCCAATAAATCATGGTCGTCATCCAGCCGTTTGAGCGCTGAAGCTTCATCCCAGCAGGATGATCTTTCTGCATCTTCCTTTGCCAAAGAGAGACTTTCCCTTTCGACAGCACGACCTTGCGGCACAGCGACTTCAGGGACGGACGGCTCTCCCAACCAGCGCGCCAAAACCACCGCCAGATCGGCTCGGCTGGCGGGCTTGCTTAGATAATCGTCCATGCCGGCAGACCGGCATTTTTCACGTTCGCCTAACGAGGCATGCGCAGTCAGCGCAGTGACCGGCGTATGTGACCCGCAAGCTGCCGCTATTTCCTGTTCGCGCAAGATGCGTGTGGCTTCGTAGCCATCCATAACCGGCATTTGGCAATCCATAAATACCAAGTCGTAGGCTTGACGCTCCAAATGATCCAGCGCCTCTTGCCCGTTATTAGCCAAATCGGTCTCAAGCTGGAACTTGGCGAGCTGGGAAAGTATCACTTTTTGATTAATCTTGTTATCTTCCACCACCAGCACCCGTTTGCCGCGATACTCAAGCAAAACCTCTTTGAGTTTGTTCGCTGGAGCGGAATCTTGATCGGCAAGCTGCAATGCATCGACAACGGCATCGAAAAGCTGCGATTGCCGCACTGGTTTTAACAGACTTTGTTTGAACCCCGCCTCAAGTCTTTCGACTTGCGAACCGATACTGCCCGAGGATAAAAGAATACGCGGCGTATCGGCAATGGCGTTTTTTTTGATGATGGCGCGGGCCAGCGCGAAGCCGTCCATGTCCGGCATTTGCATATCCGACAACAGCAAATCGTAGGGTTCGTTTCGCAGAGCGGCGGCTTCGAGTTCAACGAGCGCTGCCGGCCCACTGTCTGCTTCGCTTAAGGTAAAGCCCCAGTTGCTCAAGTAATGCGTCAAAATCATGCGGTTGGTAGCGTTATCATCAACTATCAGCGCACGCTTGCCGGAAAAATTAGCCTGTGGGACGGGAGTATCGTTATCCATCGGCACCAATGGCAAGGTAAACCAAAAATTTGCTCCTTGGCCCAAGGCACTTTCAACGCCGATACTGCCGTCCATCAACGCAACCAGATCCTTGCTGATCGATAAGCCAAGCCCTGTACCGCCATAGCGACGGGAAGTGGAACTGTCGGCCTGGGAGAAAGCCTGAAACAGGCGAGTTTGCGCCTCAGCGGTGATGCCGATACCGGTATCCGCCACCTCAAACCGCAATATCGCCATGGATGGTGTGCATGCCGAGAATCTGTCGGGAACAGATTCGGCAATCGCCATGGATGGTTTGTATGCCAAGGATCTGTCAGGAACATCGGCAGTCGCCGACACCCTTACCGAGACCTCACCTTTTTCAGTAAATTTAACGGCATTGCCGATCAGGTTGGTGAGCACTTGGCGGATGCGCATGGGATCTCCATGCCAACGTTGCGGCAGATTGGTCGGCAGAAAGCAGTTCAATTCAAGGCCTTTGCTGTGGGCATGGCTGGACAACAATGTGCAGACTTCTTCCACCAGGTCCGGCAGATTAAACTCGATCTGCTCCAGCTCGACTTTACCCGCCTCCAGTTTGGAAAAATCCAGGATGTCGTTGATGATGGTCAACAACGATTCTGCCGCATTTGCCGCGATATCGATCAAATCCCATTGCTCTTGCGACAGTTGCGTATCCTGTAAAAGATCCAGCATGCCCAATACGCCATTCATTGGCGTTCGAATTTCATGGCTCATATTGGCCAAAAACTCGGTCTTGGCATGGGCGGCCTGCAGCGCGGCATCACGCGCAGCTTCCAGCGAAGCATTGGCCTTATCCTGAAGCAACGCGAGCGCCATCATTTCGCCTACCTCATTGAGCATGGCAATGCGGGACTCGTTTTGCACAGGATAGGCATCGGCAAAAATAAACAATACGCCGAGAATGTCGCCACCGGAAGCGACAGGCACAACGTAGTGACCATGGGGCTGATGGTCAGCGCAGCAGCAATTATCGGAAACGATAAGTTTTCTTGAAACGGCCGCCTGTCCACATAAGCCGTCGCCAAAGTCTATGCGCTGCTCCTTGCAATTATAATTTCCGTGTACGACGAACTTTTCCAGATAATCATCCCCTTCTGCCCGCAAAAAAATACAGCCTTTGCGTTGTGAATCTAAATCCTTGAGGCCGAATAAAATATCCAGAACCTGAATGAAGCGTTGTTCCAGTGTCAAGGGTTGGTGCAGCGCCTCGGAGATGGTCAAGCGGGCGGTGATATCGTCGCTTTCGATTTGCAAAGCCGCTTCCTCTTCGACCTGTTTGCTGACATCGTGCTGAATCTGTACATAGCCCGCTAGTGAGCCGCTTGTGGTAAGAATAGGAGTAATATTGGTCTTGGCCCAGTAATCCAGCGTATCCTCAGCGGCTTGCCCTAGATTGGCTCGAAGTGTCTGCCCGGTGTTAAGGTTGTCATTTTCAGGCTCTAATACGGAAGCTTCGCCTACAGGACGTAGGTGAGGAGCGTGAGCAGGAGCGGAAGCTTTGACTCGACGGCGTCCCCGCAGTCGACCTGACCAGGCTTCGCTGCAACGGAGCCTGCTTTGCATCTCAGACAGGACCTGTCGATCGGCGTTAGGGCTGTCCAGCACGTAAGGTTTCTGCCCTACCAGCGCATCCTCCACCCAGCCGGTGAACTGGCACAGTGCCGGGTTGGCGTATTGAATGAGTCCTTCCTCATTGGTGATGAGTATCATCTCGCTACTGGCGTCCAGCGCGCGTTTAAGCGCGGTCAGCTTTAATTCATTCGCTTTCCGGGCGGTCGTATCCCGGCGGATCGAAATGTATTGCTTGGGCTTGCCTGTTTTATCCAGCAGGGGCGCAATAGTGCTGTCCACCCAATACAGTTCGCCGTCCTTGCGGCGGTTGCAAAACTCCCCGCGCCATACCTGGCCGCCGGATATAGTGTTCCATACGGTGCGGATGTAATCCTTATCGTGATGGCCGGAGTTCACAATACGATGGTCTTGTCCGACAAGTTCATTTTGGGTATAACCGGAAACTTTGCAAAACATGTCATTGGCATAGACAATGCGCCCCTGAACATCGGCAATACTGACCAGCACGTGGTTCTCCAAAGCCTCCAGCAGCTCCCTGTTGGATGACGTTTGTTCCTGCTCGTTCTGCAAGGCCAGCGGTCGTACCGCCAGAAACCATAACAATGTCGAACTGAGCATAGTCAGCAAGATGATGCTGAAAACTGTACCCTGCAACGGCGATAGTATAATCCCCCATTGCTGAGCCGCATCTAGCAGCCATATAGCCAGCATTTCGGAAACACTTATAACTGTAATGATGATAGCTAACAAGGAGAGGAAATGGCGTTTAGGGTGTTCCGACAGCGACAATGGAGTTGGCATAAGTTTCTGATTCGTTTTTATTTAGTTATCACTATACAGGCCATGGATAATGGCCTGATCATCAGGTTTTGCCATTTCTCGGACGGCGTTGAAACAGCTATTTTCTGTCTGTTGTTAAACTTGAACGCCTGTGTCGATCCGGTATGAAACGGGCAAATATCATTCCGGCAGCCATCGAATTGCGATCGGTTTCAACTGACTCTATGTTATCCGATACTTAGGCTAGAGCGTAACTTTAAAACCGTTATTTTTCAAGGCGGTTATTGAATAAGCAACGATAAGCTTTCAATCAGCACAAAGTTATCTTATCCTTTATATGATAACTCTAACCTACGCCGTGCCTGCTCCCGACAAGCTCACGGCTTACATACTATCCTTGGCGATAAAAAAGAAACCATGACAGAAGCAACTGCGTTATTTTCCGATGCAAAACTTGTAATTCCAGGCGGCGTCAATTCGCCGGTCCGATCCTTTAGCGGCGTGGGCGGCACACCGGTTTTTATCGATCATGCTCAAGGTGCCTATATTTACGATAGCTTGGGCAAAAGCTACATCGATTATGTCGGTTCCTGGGGGCCTATGATTTTAGGTCATGCCCACCCGGAAGTCATTGCAGCGGTCAAGCAAGCAGCCGAGAAGGGCTTGAGTTTTGGTGCACCGACCGAAATTGAAACGCAGATGGCCAAAAAGGTCTGCGAGCTGATGCCGTCCATCGATATGGTCAGAATGGTCAGCTCCGGCACCGAGGCCACCATGAGTGCTATTCGCTTGGCCCGAGGCTATACCGGTCGCGATAAAATCGTCAAATTCGAAGGCTGCTATCACGGCCATTCCGATGCCTTATTGGTTAAGGCCGGCTCCGGCGCATTGACCTTTGGCGTACCCAGCTCTCCCGGCGTCCCGACTTCCGTTGCCGAGAATACCATCACCCTGACCTACAACGATAGCGACTCAGTCAGAGCGCTGTTTGCCGAATTGGGCGAGCAAATCGCCTGCATTATCGTCGAGCCGGTCGCTGGCAACATGAACTGCATTCCGCCTGAGCCCGGTTTCCTGGAATGCTTGCGTCAGGTTTGTGACCAATATAATAGTGTGCTGATTTTCGATGAAGTGATGACCGGCTTTAGGGTGGGCTTAACCGGCGCGCAGGGGCATTACCATGTTACTCCCGATTTAACCACGCTGGGCAAAGTCATCGGCGGCGGCATGCCGGTCGGTGCTTTTGGCGGTTCACGCAAGATTATGGAGCGCCTTGCGCCGCTCGGCCCTGTCTATCAGGCAGGCACGCTGTCCGGTAATCCTGTCGCTATGGCCGCCGGTTTAAAAACGCTGGAATTGATAGCCCGGCCCGGCTTTTACGAGGCGTTAACCGAAAAAACCGAAAAACTGACATCAGGCCTGAAAGAACGTGCCGGCCAAGCCGGTATCGCGATGACCACCAACAGCGTCGGCGGCATGTTCGGGCTATTTTTCAGCGCTGAACCGAAAGTCAGCCGCTTTGCCCAAGTCATGCAGTGCGACCAAGACCTGTTCAAGCGTTTTTTCCATGCGATGCTGGAGCAAGGCGTATATTTGGCACCGTCAGCGTTTGAAGCCGGTTTCGTTTCGGCGGCACACACTAATGACGACCTGGAAAAAACCCTGGATATTGCAGAAGCCGTATTCAAGCGTTTATGACCATAGGTTCGAAGTGTGTAGGATGTGCTGAACACAGTGAAGCGCATCTTCCGCGACTGATGCGCTTCGTACCTCAGCACATCCTACGCACTATGTTCTATTGGTTTAAACTTGATTCAATAAAAACAATTAATTAGATGATTTTTAAGGGATATATGACAAGTTAGATTTTTTATACGATAATCCATGCCCTGTATATTACAATAAGCTTTACCAATTCTATGGCAATCTCAGACTCCGATCCACGCGTCTTTTTCGCCGCCGAGCGCACGCTTCTTGCATGGCTGCGCACTGGCTTGACAATTATTGCCATTGGCTTTGTTGTTGCGCGCTTCGGCCTCTTCTTTCGACTGCTGTCATTGCAAGTTCAACCACACCAACTCGGCGCTTCGCCGTCACTCTCCGCAGGTTTAGGCGTTGCCTTTGTTGTAGTTGGCTCATTGGCTATCTTCGTGGCTGCGATACAGCATGGCCGCTTCATTGCGACACTTACATCTTGTGACTTGCCGCCAGCATACTCTAGAAAGATTGCCATCGTTCTGTCTTTGCTGGTGGCGACTCTGGGAGTTGTGTTATCCGGCTATCTTTTGTTTACTTCAATCTGATGTGGCCTAATCTCTTATTTAAGCAGGAGTCACCGGTGAGCCAAATCTTTCCACTTAACGCCGAAGCTATATCTCAATACTTTGTTTCAACATGCAAATTTGAGTGACCGGTTTAGCGAAGCAGGTCACTCAATGTCAGATTCAATCGAGACAATTTTCAGATCAAATCTGAACTAAATACATATGAATTTTATCAATAACATTCCTCCGCTGGTATGGACGTTAATAGGTCTTCTGATCGGCGCATTCACGGTGCGTTTGCTTAACGGCAGGGATAAAGCCCTAATCCGGCAACTCTCGACCGATCTAGCTGTTCTGGAAGAAAAACTAAAACAGTTCCAAAACCGCGAAGCCGAATTCAAGCAATTGCAGCTGTTGTTTATCGAGACCAAAACCGAGAATGCGCAATTGCAGACTCGCATTGATGAGCAAACGAAAAATACCGAGGAAAAGTTAAAATTATTGCTGGATGCGGAATTGCGCCTGAACACTCAATTTGAAAATCTGGCCGGCAAAATTTTCGATGACCGCAGCAAGCAATTCACCGAGCATCATAAAACCAGCCTGGACCATATCGTCACGCCGTTACGGGAACAGCTGGGCGAGTTTAAACAACGCATCGAAACGGTTTACGACAACGAAAACAAGGATCGCATTTCCTTGCGGGAAGAAATTGTCTCATTGCGCCGCGATACCGCTCAGATGAATCAGGAAGCCCTGAATCTGACCCGCGCCTTAAAAGGCGACAAAAAAGCCCAAGGCAACTGGGGCGAGATGATCCTGGAAAAAGTCCTGGAAAAATCGGGACTGCGTAAAGGCATCGAGTACGAAACGCAAGGCGCATTCCGGGATGAAGATAACCGGCTATTCAAGCCGGATGTCATCGTCCGTCTGCCCGAAAACAAAGATGTGGTTATCGATTCCAAAGTATCCCTGCTGGCTTACGAGCGTTATTGTTCAACCGAAGACGACCTGGAACGCATCGCCTCATTAAAACAGCATACCGAAGCAGTACGGGAACATATCAAAGGACTCAGCAACAAGAGTTATTCGGACTTAAAAGGCTTAAGGTCTCTGGATTTCGTATTGTTATTCATGCCGATTGAAGCCGCCTTTATCGCCGCCTTTCAGGCCGACGAACGTTTATTTACCGACGCTTTCGAGCATAAGATCATCGTCGTCACGCCGACTACTTTATTAGCGACCCTCCGCACCATCGAAAACATCTGGCGTTATGAACGCCAAAACGAAAATGCCCGCGCTATTGCCGATAAAGCAGGTCTGGTTTACGACAAAATCCGCGGTTTTGTCGATGACCTAGATAAACTGGGCAAACAGTTGAGCACCGTCAACAGCACTTATGACGGCGTGATGAATAAACTGACCCAGGGCAACGGCAACCTGATTCGCCAAGCCAGCAGCTTCGTCGAGCTGGGCGTTAAAGTCAAAAAGACTTTCCCGAAAAGTATCACCGATCAGGCGGGACTTGATAGTACCGATCATGACGAAAGCTAGAAATTATCGGCTTTTATGAGATACTACGCCGTTTTGTCGCCCAGTTTTTTGATAAGAACAAACAGTAGGCCGGAATAAGGCTTTCCCGAGCGTAGCGCAAGGGAAGCGTTTCCGGCTTGCTATGTGATACGCCGGAAACGCCTGTTTCGCTCCCGCTCAAACAGACTTATTCCGGCCTACATGCAAAAATTTATAATTACCTGCTTAATTAGGAGTAACACATGACCGCACTGGTTGGCATCATCATGGGCTCGACCTCTGACTGGGAAACCATGCGCTTTGCAGCGGAAACGCTGGAAAAGCTCGGCATTCCGCACGAAGTTGAAGTGGTATCGGCACACCGTACACCGGATAAATTGTTCCATTATGCCGAAACCGCTGAAACCAAAGGCCTGGAAGTGATCATTGCCGGAGCAGGCGGAGCCGCGCATTTACCGGGTATGACTGCGGCCAAAACAGCCGTGCCTGTGTTGGGTGTGCCGGTGCAGTCCAAGGCTTTAAACGGCATGGACTCCTTGTTATCAATCGTACAAATGCCTGCCGGTATTCCGGTCGGCACCTTGGCGATTGGCAAAGCCGGTGCAGTCAACGCGGCCTTACTGGCGGCGGCTATTATCAGTAATAAACATGTCCAGTATAAGGACGCATTACAAAATTTCAGGAATGAGCAAACCGAATCAGTGCTTGCGCATTCAGATCCAAGAGCAGAGGACGATTTATGAAAGTGGGTGTATTGGGCGCAGGTCAGCTTGCCAGAATGATAGCGCTGTCGGGCATACCTTTAGGATTGGAGTTTATTTTTCTCGATCCGTCCGCAGATGCCTGCGCCAACCGGCTGGGCGAGCCTCTAATTGGCGACTACAGCGATCCGGCACTGCTTGCAGAGCTGGCGGAGCGCGCCGATGTGGTCACTTACGAATTTGAGAATGTTCCTGCTGAAGTTGCAGGGTTTCTGGCCTCTCACACCCAAGTATATCCTTCCCCGAAAGCCCTGGCCGTTGCCCAGGACCGGTTAATCGAGAAAAGCTTTTTTCACGACATCGACATCCCTACGCCAAATTATGCCGCAGTGGACAGTCTTGAAAGCCTGGAGCAGGCTATGGCCACCCTCGGCTATCCCGCGATTGTAAAAAGCCGTACCCAAGGCTACGACGGCAAAGGCCAGTCGCTGCTTAGATCCGCGGACGATTTAAAACAAGCCTGGGAACAGCTGCAAGGCGCACCGGCTGTCGTCGAAGCGTTCGTGCCGTTCAAGCGCGAAGTGTCGATCATCGCCGTGCGCAGTGTTTCAGGAGAAATCGTTTTCTACCCCTTATCGGAAAACCTGCATCGCGGCGGCATATTGCGCGTTTCCGAATGCCGTGCGGACGACCCCATGCAAAAACAGGCGGAAAGCTATGTGTCCCGCTTACTGGAAGCGCTGGACTATGTCGGGGTATTGGCCTTGGAACTGTTTGAAGTAGACGGCCAGCTGGTTGCCAACGAGTTTGCGCCACGGGTGCATAATTCCGGCCACTGGACCATTGAAGGCGCGGAAACCAGCCAGTTTGAAAATCATTTGCGGGCGATTCTGGATCTGCCGTTAGGCTCCACGGCGCCGGTAGGCAACGCGGCCATGGTTAACTTCATCGGCGGCCTGCCTGCGACCGAAGACGTATTGGCGATTCCGCATTCGCATTTGCATCTTTACGATAAATCCCCGCGCAAAGGCCGTAAAGTGGCTCATGCCACGGTACGCGCTGAGAGCCAAGAACAGTTATCCGATCTGCTTAAACGACTGACCGCGCTGGCCGATCAAGTCGATGATTCGTAGATATTGATGTTGTAGGCGAGGAGTCGTGCACAGCGTACTCCTTTCGCCCCACATGCAAATCTCTTTTTGCTTCGCCCATTTTCAAAACGAACAAGCAAAAATTGCCTTCTATTGCGCGGTGTGAAGCCCTATTCATGGCGACTAGCAGACATTGTCATTATCTTAATAAATGATTTAAACTAGCCGATATGGATAAATATCACTTGAAGCTTTATGTCACCGGCAAAACGCCGCGCTCGGAGAGCGCCATCCAGAACCTGCGTAAAATTTGTGAGGAAAATCTCGATCAAAAATACGAGATTGAAATCATAGATATCCTTGAGCGTCCGCAATTAGCTGAAGATGAACGGATTCTAGCGACGCCAACACTGATCAAATCATTACCGCCGCCATTGAGACGCCTAATCGGAGACTTATCGGAAACAGAAAAAGTTTTGCTAGGTCTGGATATTCGCACATCTAAATCGTCTCTAAATCCCATCTAAAAATCTGATCATCTTATGAGTAACAAGACTGCTGATTGTTCCGTCGAAAAATTGACGACGGGGATTCCAGGTTTCGACCTAATTGCGGTAGGCGGTTTGCCGATTCATCGCACCACGCTGATGGCGGGCACAGCCGGCAGCGGTAAAAGCGTATTCGCTGCCCAATATTTGGCGGAAGGCATCAAACAGTGGGATCAAGCCGGCGTATTTGTGACTTTCGAGGAATCGCCTGAAGATATTCGCCGTAACATGTTTTCGCTGGGCTGGGACATTCCTGCTTGGGAAGCGGAAGGGAAATGGGTGTTCGTCGATGCCTCGCCTTATTACGATGACGATACGCTGATAACCGGTAGTTACGATCTCGGCGCCTTATTGGTGCGTTTAAAATATGCCATTGGTAAAGTAAAAGCCTCAAGGGTAGCCATCGATTCACTAGGTGCGATTTTTTCACAGTTCCAGGAAACTCGCATGATTCGACTGGAGTTGTTGCGTATTGCCAAAGCCATGAATGCCATGCAAGTCACTACGGTAATGACTACCGAACGTGAACACGAATACGGCAACATTGCCCGCTTTGGGGTAGAAGAATTCGTTGCCGATAACGTGATCATTTTGCGCAATAGCCTGGACGACCAGATACGCCATCGCACCATTGAAATTCTCAAATTCCGCGGCACCTACCATCACAAAGGTGAATACCCTTTTACCGTGGTACCCGATGAGGGATTAGTCGTGGTTCCTCTTTCCGCTATCAAACTGAATCAGCAATCTTCCGATTTACGCGTCAGTTCGGGCAACGCCATGCTGGATGAGATGTGCGGGGGCGGTATTTTCCGTGATTCAATCACCCTGGCATCAGGAGCTACCGGTACCGGCAAAACCCTGATGGTGACCGAATTCATTGCGGGGGGAGTAAACAGCGGCGAGCGTTGTTTGTTGCTTGCTTTTGAAGAAAGCCGGGAGCAGCTGTACCGTAACGCCAAAGGCTGGGGCGTTGACTTCCAAAAGATGGAAGAATCCGGAGCTCTTAATATTGTTTCGGCTTATCCTGAAAACGCCACGCTGGAAGATCATTTGGCCACCATCAAGCATCAGATAGAGCGCTTCAAGCCGGATCGTTTGGCTTTGGACAGTATCTCCGCCTTGGAACGTATCACATCGGCCAAAGGCTTTCGTGAATTCGTGATCGGCATTGCTTCGTTTGTCAAAGCCCATCAACTGGCGGCTCTATTCACCGCCACGACACCTGACCTGATCGGCGGCGTGTCAGTGACAGACGCCCATATTTCCACTTTGACGGACTCCATCGTCCTGCTTCGCTATGTCGAAATTGAAGACCAGATTCGTCGCGCCATTACCGTTTTAAAAATGCGGGGTTCGATGCATGAAAAACTGATCCGCGAATTCACCATCGATGGCCAAGGCATGCATATCGGTCAAACTTTTGGTTACCATGCTAACCTGCTCGGTGGCGGCATTGGCTCAGCCTTTAAAAATAGTGACCCTTGTTTGAATTGGCAGCCTAAGCCGTCGAATAATGAGCAGCTAAAACCATGATTGATATTCAAGCAGCGCTGCAAAAAACTCAGCATCATCTTCGGGTCGCTGAATCGCGTTTCCATAGTATCGTCAACAATAGCCTGGATGGCATCCTGATCATTAGCGATGGCGGCGACATCCTATTTTCCAATCCGGCGGCCGCGTCGCTTTTTGGCAGGTTACCGGAAGATTTGCGCGGCGTTCCCTTTGGTTTTCCTGTCATAGGCGCCGACCGTGCCGAACTGGATATTCCGTTGCCTGCCGGCCAAACAGTCGTTGTGGAGATGCGGGTAGCTGAAACGGAATGGGATGGAAATCAAGCCTTCGTAACCCAATTGCGCGACATTACCCAGCGCAAGCAAATGGAAGAGAGCTTACGGCTGGCTGCCAAAGTTTTCGAGAACAGCTCCGAAGCCATCATTATTTTAGACCCTAACATGCACTTGCTTTCCGGCAACAAGGCATTTGCCGAAGCAACGGGTTATTCGCAGCAAGAGGTCATGACTAAAGATGCCTCAAGCTTATGGTCCGACCAGAATAATACCGTGTCTTTTCAACAAATGTTCCGAAATGCCCTGAATCAGCGAGGCTGTTGGCAGGGCGAAGTCAACTGTCACGGCAAGGATGGCCGATGCTTTCCCGGCTGGCTATCGGCTGTTGTTGTGCGCGATAGCGTCGGTATCGTTACCCATTATGTCGCGATTTTTTCCGACATCAGCGAACGTAAAGCCAATGAAAATGCCCTACGCCTGGCGGCCGTGGTATTCGAGCAAAGCATTGAGGCAGTGATCGTTCTCGATGACCGGGAGCGTTTTGTCAGCGTTAATCGCTCGTTTACCAGAATGACCGGATACACAGCCGAGGAAGTTATTGGTCGCACGCCGCGTATTCTCAAATCCGGGCGTCAGGAGCACGCATTTTATGCCGGCATGTGGCAGCAAATTAAGGAGCAGGGCTTTTGGCAAGGCGAAGTCTGGAATCGGCGTAAATCAGGAGAGATTTATCCGGAGTGGCTATCGGTATCTGCTGTGCGTAATGAGCATGGCGAGGTGGTTAACTACATCGGTATTTTTTCCGATATCACCGAGCGTAAAAAACATGAAGCCAGTATCCATCGATTAGCTTTTTTCGACCCGCTAACGCACTTGCCGAATCGTGCCTTATTGAACGATCGCATGAAGCTTGCGCTTGCCAACGCCGAACGGAACTCTCAAGGCGTAGGCGTGATTTTTATCGATCTCAACCGATTCAAGGAGATCAACGACACTCATGGTCACGACGTAGGCGACGAGGTTTTGGTCGAAAGTGCGCGACGTTTCCAAGCTTCCTTACGACAAGGAGAAACACTGGCTCGCTTGGGTGGGGATGAATTCGTAGTGATCATTGAATCCGATAACCTTAATATATTGACCATCGTCGCCGAGCGCTTGCAACAATCGTTGATTGAGCAACCTATGATCATCAAAGGCTATTCTTTTTCGGTGGGCTTGAGTGCCGGTATTGCGCTCTATCCGCAGGATGGTCAGATTGGCGACGAACTACTCAAGTGCGCTGATATTGCTATGTACCGTGCCAAGAATAGAGGCGGTGGTTATTGCTTTTACAGCAACGAGATGAGCGACGGATTGGCCGAACGCATCCTGTTGGCCCAGCGGCTGAGCCTTGCTTTAACCAACGATACCTTGCAACTTTATTATCAACCCCAGGTCAATCTCGCCAACGGCGAACTGGTTGGTGCCGAGGCATTATTGCGTTGGCACGATGAAATTTTAGGCTGGATTAGTCCGGCATACTTCATTCCGATTGCCGAAGAACGCGGCATGATGCTGGAACTGGGTGCCTGGGTTTTGAAAACCGCTCTGACACAACTGCGTCTTTGGCGTGAAGCCGGATTGAATCTGCCGGGACGTTTAGCGATCAATATTTCCGCACAAGAAATTGAAGCAGCGGATTACTCTGAGCGCTTGCGCGATGCGTTAATTGAAGCGCCTTTGCTTGAGCTGGAACTGACTGAAGGCAGCTTGATCAGCAATATCGCCGGTACGCTCAAAACATTGCATGTCTTGCGGGGACATCAATTTTCATTGGCTATCGACGATTTTGGCACCGGCTATTCATCGCTTAGCTATCTCGCCCGTTTTCCGATACAGAAAATCAAGATTGATGCAGGGGTCGTGCGTAATATGTTAAACGATGAACATGATCAGGTCGTCGTACAGACCATCATTGCCATAGCTAAATCGCTGGAAATGCAAGTGATTGCCGAGGGTGTGGAAGATGAGGGTCAAGCCGGAATGTTACTGGCGATGGGTTGCGATCAAGCGCAAGGCTATTTCTATGGACATGCCGAACCGGCGGGTGTGTTCGCGTTACGGTTAAGCCCCGGCAAAAATGGTTGAAGTTGAGCGCATAGGATGGATAGAGCAACGCGAAAACCATTCTGATTAGACTCTAGGTTTCGCTACCGCTCTACCCATCCTACGCGCTACATTGCTGTCGTTCTACCGCACCATGCTCGGCTGATGACGGGAGCTTGAGATACATCGCTAGCGGCGTTTTTTAGGTTTGTTTTTGCCTGGGTTTTTGGCGGGTTGGCGAAAACCTGGTCATATGGGCTTGCTTAACAGTTGTGCACGTAAACGCTGGAGGTCTTCATAATACGGGTGATCTTTTTTCAGCAGACTTAATTGTGTATCCAGACGCTTCAAAGCTTCGGGGCGTTGCTTATTGGCCATCAAGTAAGTAATCAAATTGTGGTTCGAGAGTACCGTATTGGGATGCACATCGCCGAAGAGTTTTTTCCGTATGAACCAAGCTTGTTCGCCCAGCTCCAAAGCTTGAACAATTTGGCCTAAGGCGCGGTAATAACTCGCAACATTGTTCAACGAACTTGCCGTATCTGGGTGCTGTTCACCGAATAGCGTACGCCAAATCTGCAAAGCCTGCTCACCCAATTTCAAAGCTTGAGCAGGTTTACCTAACGCGTCGTAATAGCCCGCAACATTGTCCAACGATAAAGCCGTATCTGGATGCTGTTCACCAAACAAACCGAGGCGTAGGTTTAAGGCTTCTTCAGTTAACGTAAGTGCCGTTTTGCTATCACCCAAAGCGTCTTTCAGCAGTCCCAAATCATTGAGTAAATGCGCCTTTAAAGCAATATCCGCTGTTGCCGATTGCGCGTATAAAGCTTGCGCCTGTTCGAGTAGTTGTTGCGCTTCACGATAACGCCCCCAATGCCAAGCGGGATAAGCTTGTAGCCACAAAAGACGCCCAGCTGGTAATGACAAGCCTAAAGTCTGGGCATTTTGCTGCCAAGCGGGTAGATGATCAAAATTAGCCTCGAACAAAGCCAAGTCGCTAAAGTTTCGCCGATGGCTGGCAAACCATTCGCTCAAACGCTCAGCGCAGCTTGCCACCCACTCAGACGACTCGACCAATGGCAATTCAGCGCGACGCACTTCGCGCACTAAGCGATGAACAGCATAAGCGTTGCTATCATCGGCTTGTTGCAGTATGCGTAAGGCACAGCCCAGACTTAACGCGCCTATTAAATTAGTGGGTTCGCTTTCAGCCAGCAGCGCACACAACAACGATTCAGACATGGCGGTTGAGCCGCTCCAGGTTAGCGCGTTCAACAGCGGTTTGAGTAACGGTTCTTCATTGAATAAGCTTTCATGAATTTTTAGAGTCGAATAAATATCCGCCTCATGTTTCGTCCAACTGGCATGAGAACCAAGGAAAGCCGCTGACAGGTTTTTATGCAATAACTCCAAGTACTGCTGCCAAGTGACCGTGGATCGTCTCCGTAAATAAGCGCCCGCCAATTCTAAAGCCAAGGGCAGACCGTCCAGTTGTTGCACGATGGATGCCGCCGCTTGGTTTTCATCGCTATTTTGAGGTTTTCGTCCTGCTTCCTGTAGCAGCAATTGCAGCCCTTGTTCAGAGCTTAGCGTATCCAGAGGAATCGCTACAAAACCTGCCTGCTCGAAGCGGCTGGTGACTAAAATATGACTGCTCACATTGGCGGCGGGCAGAATTTCTTTGATGCTCTCCAGGTCTTCCAGATTGTCGAAAATGATCAGGCAATCAGGTACTTCGCGCAGACGCTTTATTGCCGTGGTCAATTTAAACGCTTGGTCTGCCACTGGCGAAACCCAGCTTTTTTCGGCTAATTGAATAAGCTGGACGTTAAGGTCTTGGTCGGCATTAATCCAGATAACGCCGTTTGCATAATCTTTTTGGTAGGCGTAAGCGTATTCCACCGCCAACTGGGTTTTACCTAGTCCGCCCAAACCTTGAAAAGCGGCTGTTTGTCCTATGGCTGTGCGTATGCCGTTATGAAGCTGGCGATAGACTTGTTCCAGGGCAGCTTGCCGCCCTATCATTTGTTCGCCTTTACTGGCAAACGGCACGGAAAACACCGATTTGGCGGGGCTGTACTCGCCAACTTCGCCAGAACGGGAATCTTTGTCAGGTTGTGGAGCTAGGGCGGCTAATTCATTCAGCAACACTAACTGCGGCGCGCCGAAGTCTGCAAAATAAATAGGTTCGATACAATCTGCCGTCTTTTTAAAGTGGCCGCGTTGCGCTTCGGGTAGCAGGACGTAATGTGGCCCTGCCGCGCCTTGAAAAATGTCCGCTAAAGATTGTATTTGCTGAACAAAATCTTCATCGGCAAGGCTAAAGCCGATAAAAATAAAGTTTTGGCTGCTTAATTGGCTTTGCAGGGTTTTCAGGGCAGCCTGATATTTATGCTCGCTTGTACCTTCGGCATACAGTTCGGAATAGCCGTCAGGAGCCAAAATTATATCTGCGGCATTGTCGATGCGTCCGTGCAAATGCCAAACGGTAGGCTTGTTTACGCCGTTACGCAATAACTCTCGTTGTTCGACAGGTGCTTCTATGTCCCATTGCTCCAGGTCGTGAACGTGCGGGCAAGCCCAACGTAAAACGTGGTCGTAATTGCTGGTGATGATTAACTTCGAACCTAATTGCCATATTGCACGCGCCAGTTCCAGGCTGTCTTGCGCCACATCCTTTTCGCTGTGATCAAATTGCTGCTTGAGAAAATCAAACCAGTTTGCGGCTAATGCTTGTTTGGCTTCTTTTGCGGCATCTAGAAGGCGGTTGGTATCGACAAAACCTTTAACAATACGAGCTTCGGCATGTTTATGTTCTGCTTCAAGACGGGTAGCGGCTAGCTCCAGCAGGTTTTTCCAGCAGGGAAACAGGACGTTGCCATTCTTATCTTTCACCGGCATGGAAACGCCCGCACCAACGAAAGGAATGGCTAAGCCTTTTTGTAGGCTTTCTTTGAGTTGTTGAGGAATGGAAGTCATTAATTTCTTGTGCTGCTATTGATGGTTTCAGCGTTTATAAGTCTGTGGCGTTACTGGCATAAATGGGGTGTCGGTTAGTATATAGGATAAGCCGCAGGATGTTTGGCCCAATCTATCGCACTGCACAGCAGCACGGGCAAAATAGAGGGCATGGCCTCCAGTCCTTTTTATTTTTTCATCTATCCATTTTTCGCTATCCATGCGGCTACGGAGAATACCAATGACGTCAATGAATTCATTACCGACACGGTAAAAAATCAGGCCTTTTTGTATTTGCAATGATCTCAAATCCTTTTTGATCTCCGGTCTGGCTTTGCCAATGTAAGGGTTGTCCAGTAGTTGCATGATACCCTGTTCGATCATGCTGATATATTGATTGGCTTGCTCTTCACTCCATTCGCTGAGCGTATAAAACCAGACATCCTCAAGCTGTTGTTCAGCCGCTTGAGTTAACCTGATTTTCAGCACAAAGTTTTCTTGTCTTGGTTAATACGGTCAATTGCACGATTTCTTATGCGTTGGAAATGATCGCTCAGCTCTTCCGGTTTGAGTTCGGTATACCGGCCTTCAGCAAGATCACGTTCACCCTCTACCAGTTTCGAGCGCAAGTGATCCAACTTCATCTGATTGATCAGCTCTTCGTTAGTTTTCATAAACCTCAATGCTTCACGGATAACTTCGCTGGCATTGTTATATAAACCAGAACTGACTTTTTCTTTGATGATGGCTTCGAGCTCTGGTGTTAATGAAATATGCATGAGAAACGCCTCCTGAATTTAGGATGCACCAAGAATACAAACATTGTCAATTTTTGGAATGCAAGCGCCGTAGGGTACGCATCGCGTACCATTTTCAAGTTTTTCCGATGAATTAAATCCGAAAAGGTACGCAGTGCGTACCCTACCAGGCTGTATTTTTTAATTTCGCCCTGACTCACTCACCACCACCGGCTGATCCATTAACCGGCTTAACCAAGCCTCTGCTGTTGCCCGATTGGTTTTCAACACGCCATTAGGGAAGAAGCCAAAACCCAATATCAACAATGCCGATACGCACAACAGCGTCAGCTCGCGGGGACGCAAATCCTGAACCTGTCTGACACCTGCCTGAGTCACAGGGCCGAAAAAAGCCCGGCGGGTAAATGTCAGCATATAGGCCGCGCTCAATACCACTCCGATCAAGGCTGCGATACTGATGCTGGGATGTGCAAGCATGGTGCTGACAATCAACAATAGCTCGGCAGGAAAGCCGCTGGTTCCGGGCAATCCTATGCTGGCTAGCGCAAATAAAAAATAAAAACAGGCCAGGCGCGGCATTACTTTAGCCAGACCGCCCAGATGAATGGCTTCGGTACTGCCCAAACGATGCTGGATGAAACCGGCCACCAGCATCAGGGAACCGGCAATCATCGTGAAATTTAGCAATTGAAAAATCGCCCCCTGTATGCCTTGCAGGGTCAGGGATGCAACGCCGACGATAACCAGCCCAACATGACTGACGCTGGCATAAGCCAGCAAACGGCGCAAATTGGTCTGCTGCAACGCAATCAACGCGCTATATACCAGCGTTATTGCGCCGAGTATGCCCAACACCCAGCTGTATTGAACGGCAGCGGTTGGCGCCAGCGGCATTGCAAAACGGATGATGCCGAAGACGCCGAGCTTCAAGCCGGTCAGCAGGGCAGTTAGCTGGGCCGGTCCTTCCATTGCCACAGTGGGCAGCCAGGTATGAAACGGCACCAATGGCGCTTTAACGGCAAAGCCGAGCAGTAATAATAAAAATACCAATGCTTGCAGGCTGTCCGACAATGGCGTTCCCAGCAATACCGGCAAACTGAAAGCCAGCCCTTGAGGAATACTGCCGCCTGTTGCGGTGGCGTGATTGACCGCCAGTATGATAATCGCAAACAGTAGCGGCACACCGCCAAACAGCATAAACAATGTGTATTTTATCGCCGCGCTACGCCTTCCAGAGCCGATGCCCCATAAGCCGATTAAAAAGAATATCGGCGGCAAGGTCAGTTCCCAGAACAAAAAGAACAGTGCCATATCCAGCGCCACAAAAACGCCGATGGTGATGCTTTCCAGCGCCAACAATAACGCAAAATGGAAACGGGTCAGGTGCTGCACCGAATTCCATGAGGCGATGATCGCCATTAGCGTCAGCAGTGCGGACATCGGCAAAAACAGCACCGAGATGCCGTCCACCCCAACCAGATATTCGATATTCAGGCTGGGTATCCAGGCATAGCGCTCAACCAGCTGAAAGCTGTTGCCAAGGTTGGCATTAAACAGCCACGCCACACTCCCTGTTGCGATTAATTCCAGCGCAGCAAACAACAGGGCGATGGTTTTAGCCAGACGGATGTCGCGTGCAACGGCTATGACAATCGCGCCCACTAAGGGCAGCAAAATGGCCAGGCTTAAAACAGGGAAACTTGCATCAGTCATGTTGGTCGTCCTTAGTACCGGTATCGCCTTCAGGAAGCAGGCTTGGAGCGTTAGCAGGAGCGGAAACTTCTGTATCGCTGGCTTCTGGCGTTTGCGCGCCATGCATTGGAAATTGCCTGCCGATAGCGGCCGCGTCCTGGTCTATAAAATTCAGCCACGGCGTCGTGTAAAAGCCGGTACCGATCAGCAACAGGCAGATCACTGCGGTAATAAATCGCTCCTTCCTGACCGGATGGTGCGCGCAGCTATAAGGTTGCGCAGCACGCTTGGGGGTTGCCATAAAAGCCCGTTGGAAGGCCCATAACAAAAACGCGGCGGACATCACGTTGCCGAGCAAAATGGCGATGGCAAGCAGCCAGCCGTCTTCCTCGATAATCCCTTCTACCAGCAAATGCGCCGCGTCAAACCCCGGCGTACCGGGCATAACCATGGTGCTCAGCGCGGAAATCAAAAACAACACCGCCAAGGTTGTGTTGGTATCGAACAACCCGCCCAGGCGCGGCAGATAAGCGGTTCTGCAACGCTCATAAATCAGTCCGACGCTGAACAGCATACCCGCCGTCGCAAGGCCGTAAGCCACTGACAGCAACAGGCTGCCTTCCAGGCCGTTCTCGTTAAAGCAGAAGGCGCCGATGACCAGCATGCCGGTCTGGCTGATGACCGCAAAAGCCAGTAACCGGCGGATATTGATTTGCATCAGCGCCAGCAATGCGCCGTAAAAAATGCTGATCAAGCCCAGCACTACCACAAACCCTGACCATTGTTCGGCAACGCCCGGAACCATCGGCAAAATGAAGCGGATGGCCGCATAAATGCCCAGTTTCAAGCCCACCAGAAAAATGACGGCGCTGGCGACCGTGCCCTGCTCGGCCAGCACCGGCAGCCAGCCGTGAAACGGAAATAACGGCATCCGTATCGCGAAGCCGAAAAACAGCAGCACGAAAATCAAGACCTCATCGTGTAAATAGGCATTGTTTTGTTTTAGCGTCAGCCAGTCGAAAGTCAGCGGATGCGCGGCATCGATTAATCCGAAGGCCAGCAACAAAAAGCCAGCCAGCGTCATCAATAGACCGCTAACCCAATATTGCAATAACTGCACGACGACCCAGCGCCTGTTTTGCCCGGTTCCGGCATGAATCGTCAGCAACGCCACTGGGATCAGTTCCAGCACGCACCAAAACCAGAATTGTAAGACATTCAGCGCGGCGAACGCGCCGATCAATACCGTCTCATACCCCAACAGGCAGGCAATGAACAACCGATCGGTCACATGCCGAGTGATCAAGGTATAAATCAGCGCCAGCAGGGTTAGAATGGCGGTCAACGGGATAAATAAAATGTTGGTTCCATCAACGCCGACGCTGTAACTGAGGCCTGCAAAATGCACCTGCTCCGCCAGATGGATGCCGGGAACGGCAGAATCGAAAACAGCCAACAGATAGAAGCTAAGCAATACCGTGACCGTCGCTCCGGCAAAGCCAAAACGCAATGCAACTTTTGATGACTTCGACAATAAGATAGCGATCATCGACGCCAACGGAACCAGCGTCAGCACGGTAAGCAGCGGGAAAGCCGCCAATTGCGACCAGTGGTTAACAGTAATATCCATCAGGGCCTCAAAATGCGACTAGCAATGTTATAAACACAAACAACACCAGATAGCGGGGTCTGAGCACTGATTGTTCAAACTTGTTGGCGACATGGCCAAGCTCCCGGCCATAATTGATGGCGCTTTTACCGACGCCGCGCAATACGAAGCGGTCCTCAAACCAGTGCAGCACGGCTGCCATCCATTCGGTAAGCTTCCCTGCCAGACCGCTGCCTTGGGCAAACTGATCCGAGTCATTATCCAGGTGAGCGCCAACCCTCCGCTCTTCCAGTTGCGCGAGTGACGATATTGTCCGGATAGCCGGATCGGGAATGCCCATGATCCGGTCGACGACATGATCGTCAAAATAACTCAGATCATGCGCCAAGCCGCGTACCGGCTTAATTAGTGCCCAATCGGTAATCTGGTCCAGCCAGAAACGCTGCAAAGAGGCCACATAAATCCAAGTAGGAATACTACGCGGCGAGGTGGGTACATCCAAGCCCCGCACATTATGCATCAACGACGGCGCAGTCAGGAGTTGATAGCCGCGAACCACCGCATGAGCGCAAAGATGCCAGCCGGCCAGCTGCCAGAACCCCAATCCGCATTCCAGAAACATCAGGCCCAATTGGCCGGATGTCGCAAAAATCAGTGAGCTTTTAACATCGGTCTGGGTCAGTCCAACTACAAAACTATAAACAGCTGTCATCATGCCCACCATGGCGACCACAGCCATAGCCAACGGCGCGTGTTCAAAGATCGGCCTCAGCAAAATGACCAGATAAACCCCGGCATGAACCATGACCGCACCGTAAAATACCGCACTTGATGGTGTTGGCCCTTCCATCGCTCTGGCCAGCCAAGGGGTAAAAGGCAGCTGCGCAGATTTGGCAAAGGCGGCAACAGCAAAACACAGCGCAATGGCGGTCGCTTCACCCGGGCTGAACTGTGCGGTTGCAGCATTGATATTGCTCCAGTTAACGCTGCCAAGCCATGCGTAGCTCAAGCCCGCGCCCAGCAAAAATGCGGCGTCACCGATACGGTTGGTGATAAAAACGCGCGTTGCATTGGCGGAGGCAACCGGGCGATCGTAAGCGTAGGCTATTAAAAGATAAGAACATAATCCTGCCACTTCCCAGCCGATAAAAGTGCCGACTGCATTCCCCGATAGCACCAGCAGCAGTATTGCCGAAGAAAACAGGCTCAGGATAAAAAAGAAACGGTGGTAACCCGCTTCCCGGTGCATATAGTTAACTGAAAAATGGATAACTATTGCCAACAGTATTGAAAACAGCGCTGCCAGCCAGACACTAAAACCGCCGGTAATAAAGTTTATTTGTATGTCCAGCGTATCGCTGTTCAGCCAGTGCCCTACACTGTAGAAGCCGGCATTTTTCCCCAGTAAATCGGCACCCAGCAAGGTCAAAGCCAGCAGGCTGGACATAGTAATCGTCCAACCGGCTATATCTGCGGTTCTGCTTTCACCGGCCTCACCGCTGATGACGCCAAACAGGTGACCGATACCAATAGCCGAAGCGGCAACCAATGGCATTAACGGAATTAAAACAACTAGTGCATCCATTACCTAACTCCAAACCGTTCAGGTTGCTTGATCAGCACCGGCGCGACCGGCAATGTTTGATCCCGGTAACAATCCGGCGAATTATCCCGAACCGGCAAGTCTTTTGCCTCAGACTGCCAAAGTACAAAACCTGTGCCGGGCTTGAATGAGAAAATATCGGCACTGTCAGGGTCTTTAGCGCTCAGGTGCACCCAGCCACCCGCGACCAGCTCACGTATGCTTTCCTGACGCTGATAAATTTCTTCCAGCACCGCTGTTTTGGCCTCAACCAAAACCTGTAGGCGCATCGGCTCGTGGATTTCAACCATTTGCTGAGGCAAGCCGGTACGTAAATCGCTGCTCGCCCCTTCCATGACGCCAAAAAAACCGGTGACATTGTGCGGCACTTTAGAGCCGCAGCCGAAGCGTTCGTTATTTACGGTGGAAAAATAATATTCCAGATTAATGCCTGCGCCTACCGGAGCCACTGCCAGCAAAATACCTTCCAATATCTTGCCGTCAGGATCTTGGGTCGGATCGTAAGAAATCAAAAAAACCCGGCGGTCAAAAAATGCGCCCTGCGTTAAGGAACGTCGGCCGACGACCGCTGAGGCATTGGTCGCATGGCCGAGTTCCGGGCGAACTTGGGAAAAATCGGCGGCGCGTTCCTCGATATGTGCCAAGGCCTGTTCGGGTGTCGGGTTGCGCGGCGCCGAAGCCAGCCTACGACAACGTTCGTGAGCAGACATCTGCTGGGCATGCCGTAATTCCTGCTGTAGTTTGTTTAACCCGACCTGCCGTTCAGCGGGAAGCTGATCGAGGTCAAACCAGCTGATCTCTTCATTGCAGGTGTTGTGCTCGGCGCCGATAAACCAAGTATCGAAGGGAATAGCAATGCCGCGTTCCGCCAGCAGCTTGCGTATTTCAGGGCGATTAGCCATCGCCGCAAATACCCTGGCATTCGGTCCGCCGTGCCGGCCGCTACAGGCACCGCAATCATAGGCCGACAAATGCGGGTTATTCTGGCTGATCGAGCCGTGCCCCATCAGTACGACCAGTTCCGCGAACCCGTAAGTCAGGCCGGTATTGCGCAAAAAACCTGAAACCCGGTCGGCCTGTTCGCTATCGGTAAATCCCAGTTTGGGGCGCTCCGGCGTGGCAATCGCCTGATCAGTCGACGTAAACTGCAATTGCGTTTTAACCTCCGGTGAAACTCGCTTTGCCATGCCGGAAACCAGGCTGTTTTGGAATTTGGGAGACAGTGCTTTAGCCAATAATCCGGTGAGAGTAACCGGCGCTACCGCATCGATGATCGGCTGCGACAGTAACAGATTACGTCGCAAACCCTGATGCACTTGTTTGGCAAGCCATTGGTTCAGCTTACGTCCGCGGCTATGCTTTAGCCGCACCGACTCGCTGCCGGGGCTGGGCACTTCATGAACTTCATGCGCCGGCGTTACCACTACCGGACACAGCGGCGTGACCTTGTTGTCGTCCAGCCCTTTATAATTCATCGCAACACCGAAAAAACCGGCAGCGCCCAATGTTTCAACAGCGGGATTGAGCTCTTCAAGGTGGCGGCGAAAACCCTCTTCACGATCATCCATGCAGAACACGATTTGCGAATCGGGGCGCTGCCCGCGTCCGGCCCAGCGTCCGCGCTGATGATTGGCACGCACGGCCTGAAGGAAGCCCTCTTTATAATGATGTTCGTAAGCCGTCAGCCAGACTTTGCTGCGCTCGGCCGGAGTGAAGTCATCCAGCACCGCCAGCATGGCTTGTAAATCGTTGACATCCATTTGTTGCACGTCTGCGCCATCAAGTCCCAGATGCTGGCACAAACGAAACAGTCGCCAGCCGCTGTTATGCGGCGACGAGTGCATGGATGCAGCAGCAATCGCCGAATGCGCGGCTCCAGCATGTTTATCTGCCAACGGACAGCACCGCCAAGTCCAAATCAGGTCGGCCAGTTGCTGCCAGTCGGTGCGGTCATAGCGTTCGGAACCGGCATGTAAGGTCAGCGATTCCGCCCGATGGGCCAGATATTCCGGCAAGTCGCCTTGATACAGACAGCTGCGCACCATGAATTCCGACAAGTTTTTCCGAAAATAGCTTTGGATTGAGCTGAGCTTGGCTTCGATTTTCCAGGTATCGCGGCAAACCTGGTTCAGCCACAGCCGGTCCAATGTCAGGCGTATGGCCAAATAATCGGCCAGCGTCGGCGCTGCATCATTGGCAGTCTGGTAATTGGGGTGGTGCTGCCGCCAGTTGATCAGTCCTGACCAGCCGGGTATTTCCAGCGCCAGACGGCGAAGATACCCCTCCCAGTGCGCTTGCGGTATTTCCAGATGGCCGAGTTGCAGGATGATGGTATCGAGCGCATCTTCGGGCAATTCAGCGATAATTTGTTGCCAATCGCGTAACTCATGCAAGAAAGGATTTGCGTCATACTGAGCCGTTGCTCGCCAAGCTGCATAAAGTCCCAACCGGCTGCGCTCTGGCAACTGCCATGCCGCTACGCCTTCATCCAGCCCCGATGCGCAAAAACGTATCAGCTGCGAACGGATAGCGTCGAGAATGTCTACGCTCGTTAAAGCTAAAATAAAGCCCCGCAAGCTGATGTTGCCGCCTATTTGGCCCAACAGTTTATCCAGTGCCGCGCCTGCCTGCTCCCGCATTTGCTGATGTGTTATCGCCATGGACGGTGTGTATGCCGAGAATCTGTCGGGAACAGATTCGGCAATCGCCAGGGATGGTGTGTATGCCGCAAGCGAGTTGGCAACTGGCGCGGCGGATACGCCATTCTCGCTCCCATGCGCCTGCGTTGAAATACCAGAAGCCTGCTCCAGCCACTCTTCAGCTTGTTCCAGCGACAAATCCAGCATGTTCTCCGGGTGCAACGCCGCTTGTTCCAGCCCCAGCTTGATTAAAATATTTTCCCACAATTGCCGAATCGTATTGCTATCGGCCAACAAGCGCTGCCTAACCGGCTCGGGCACATCGGCTTGCACTGCATCCAGAGCCGCCAGCTCTTCTATTTGCCAGTTCAATTGGCTGACGCTGACCGCCTGTAAATCAAATAACAGTGCAATGCGGCAAATATCCTGCCGACTGATGGCCTTGTCTTTTAAGTTGCAAATGACTTGCTCCGCCAGCAATTTCGGATGTTGTGCAAAAGCGGCGGACAAGTCGCTATCATCAATGCGCCCCTGCCGATAATAATTGCGGTTTTGTGCTTCGGGAAGGTAACAGCAAATACCGGTCAAGGCTTCGAATTCAGCCAGAGCCTCATCAAACGGCAGATGCTGAAAGCCATGCAAGGTATTGTGATGCACGAAATCAAGGATTGGCGCTTGCCCGGGCAGAACATGATCCAGATGGTTCAGCGCGTGAGTGATTTGATCGCGCAACGCGGCGTTTTTATACAAAGGAGTTTCTTGCATTGCTAATCCTACAATATCCGTTGACGGATTACGTCGTTCATCTGGCTGATGGTAGCTGCGGACAAATCAAGCAGTGGAGTGGGCTGTAGGCCGAACAACACAATGCCTGTCACCAGTATCCCGACAGCCAGCATCTCCGGCGTCCTCAAATCTTCAATCTGCTGCATCTGCGCTTTTACCGGCCCGGTAAACAACAGGCTAACAGTGCGCATCGCGTAGGCGGCTCCGATTAAAATGCTGACGCTAAAAAACACCATCACGCTCATGCCCTGCCCAGCGCTTGGAAATACGCTAAAACCGCCGATCAGCGTATGCAGCTCGGCAATAAAGCCGACCGAACCCGGCAGCCCCATTGCCGCCAGCAAGGTTAAGGTCATGAACAGCGCAAAACGCGGCATCACCTGAATCAGTGAGCTGTAATCCTGAATGTTGCGGGTATGGGTGCGTTCATACAGCAGGCCGATCAGCAGAAACAGCGCCCCGGCAATCAAACCGTGCGCGGTCATCTGCAAAACCGCACCGGTAATGCCCGCTTCATTCAGTGTCGCGAGGCCCAGCAAAACGATGCCCATATGGCTGATTGAAGAATAGGCGACCATGGCTTTGAGATCGCTTTGCCGCCAGGCCAGTAATCCGCCGTAAAGCATACCGAACAATCCCAGAAAAAACAGCAATGGCTGCAACAGCTTAGCAGCCTCCGGCAACATCACTACCGCCCTGATCAAGCCATAGGCGCCCATTTTCAACAGGATACCGGACAGCAAAATGCTGACAGGACTGGGCGCTTCAACATGCGCCAGCGGCAGCCAGCCGTGCAGCGGGAAAATCGGCATTTTAACGCCAAAACCGATCACAAAACCCAGCAGCACCAAGACCTGCTCAACCCTTGGCATGTCTTGCGCGGCCTGATGCATGGAAGACATTAAAGAACCGCCGTGTTCAAGATCATACTGACTGATCGCCAACAGGCTGATCAACATAAAAACCGAGCCGCCCATCGTATACAGGACAAAATTAAGACTGGCCGTGTGCCGTCGTTTGCCGCCCCAGCGGCCAATCAGAAAGAACAGCGGGATTAACGTCACTTCCCAGAAGATATAGAACAACGCCCAGTCCTGCGCCAAAAACACGCCCAGCATCCCGAATTCAAGCAGCAATATGCAAATATGATAACCCTTGACGCCGGTGGATACGTTGGCTGAAACCAGCAATGCGATCGATGTGAGCAAAGTCGCTAATACCAGCATCGGCATCGATAAACCGTCTATCCCCAAGGCATAAGCGCTGCCTAACTTGGGGTTAAGCGGATAATACTCATTAAACTGTAAACCCGCATCATGCGCGTTATAAATACTAAGCAGCCAGCACACCAATAAAAAGGCGATAGTGGTAAACAGATTTGCGATATAGCGGATTAGCTGAACGTTCTGCCCGGAAGTTAAGGCCAGGAGCAAAACCCCGGCCGCCGGAGTCCAGAGCAATATGCTGAGTATCCCCATGATTGTAGTATTCCTTATGCTCTGTTGTCTGGTAGTTTCAAGGATTGGCAATTGTACGTTAAGGTTGTTGCTTGGCAAGCATTAACCTTGCAAACTATAAATAGTTTTTCAACGATCATGGTCGATTGGAATAAGGTAAGAGCCTGCAAACTAAATTTGTTATTTTACACTCACTTCAAAAGCGTTTCGCCCATTCAGAGTTTAACATTGCAACCTTTCAGTATCCTTTCAAAGTCAATGCGGAACACATCTGCATTTCCTGGTTAGACGTTGCGTTACTCCCTATCCGCTTCTAGCCGCGCGCCGACTGCACCCAAATATTTCATGACCGGCAAAGCGGCTTGGGCATCTCATCAAAAACAATGTTTTGCTTCAGGAAAGCTTCAAATTGCCTGGCAGGTACTGGCTTGCTGAATAGATAACCCTGCATCTCATCGCAGCCCTGCTCGCGTAAAAACGCGAGTTGCCCTTCTGTTTCCACGCCTTCGGCAATGGTTTGAAGGCCAAGGCTCTTCGCCAAATTGATAATGGCGCTGACGATGGCCTTGTCTTCCGGGTCGGTACTGATATCGCGCACAAAGGATTGGTCGATCTTGAGTTTGTACACCTTGAATTTCTTCAGATAGCTCAGCGAGGAATAGCCGGTACCGAAATCATCGATCGACATGCGAACGCCGCACTCATGCAGGTTGTTCATCACCGCAATAACGCCCTGCGGGTTGTGCATTGCCACGCTTTCGGTCAGCTCCAGCTCCAGATACTCGGGCGGCAAGCCCTCTTCCTCGAGTATGCGCGTGACCAGCTCGGGCAAATCAGGATGGCGAAACTGCGCCGCGGACAGATTCACGGCCATAATCAACGGGCCGAAACCTTCATCCATCCAGGCTCTTGTCTGCCGTACGGCGCATCTTAATACCCATTCGCCGATTGGCAGGATTAGCCCGCTGCTTTCCGCGACAGAAATAAACTCTGCCGGCGACACCATGCCTAATTCAGGGTGCTGCCAGCGCAGCAGGGCTTCAGCCCCAATAATATGCCGATCATGCAAGGCCACTTGCGGCTGGTAATAGATATGCAACTGGTTCCGTTCCAGCGCGTGATGCAGCGCATTCACCAATTGCAGATTGCGTGCCGAATGTGCTTGCATTTCCTGGGTAAAAAAACGATAGCATTGGCGGCCCTCCTGTTTGGCTCGATACATGGCAGCATCTGCGCTCTTGCAGAGTGTTTCCAGATCTCCGCCATCTTCCGGATAAAGCGCAATGCCGATCGATGCCGTCAGAGCCAGGTCATAGAATTCGATCAAATACGACTCGGCAATGGCATCCAGCAATTTTTGCGCAACATGTGCGGCTCCGATGGCATTAACCCCTGGCAACAATAAAATAAATTCGTCCCCGCCCATACGTGTCACCGTATCTTCCGTTCTAAGCACCAGACGCAGACGTTTTGCCAGTTCAACCAGCAAGGCATCACCAATACTATGGCCGAGCGAGTCATTGATATCTTTGAAGTGATCAAGATCGAGGAACATCAATGCCAAATGCCCGTTACTGCACTTCGCCAGGCTGAGTGCATATTTAAGATGATCGTTCAGTTGAGTGCGATTCGGGAGCCCGGTCAGCAAATCGTAATTTGCCAGATAATGGATACGTTCCTCGATCTGTTTTTGCTCGGTGATATCTTCATAAATACCCAATAAACCGATAATTTCACTCGCTTCATTCTGGAGCGGCACTTTGGATGTACGCAACCAGATGTTTTTTCCGTCAGGCGTCGTTTGCTGTTCTTCAAAAGCAAGCTTAGGATTATTTGAACTCATTACCCGCAAGTCATCCTCTCGGTAATGTTCGGCCTGCTCTTTCCACGCCAGCTGAAAATCGTCTTTACCGATAATATCCTGCGCTGAGTCTGCTCCTGCATCTTTGGCAAAAGCGGGATTGCAACCCATATAACGTAATTTCGTATCTTTCCAGAATACGCGGATGGGAGCCGTATCGATGATCATTTTAAGCAGGTGATGCGAGTCTGCGAGTGAACTTTCAGCCTGCCTGCGCTGCGCCTCGTGCTCAAGGCTGTTCAACGCGTAATCTATGTCCATTGCCATTTCAACCAGCAGGTCGCGTGCCGGTTGGTCAAAGGCATTGATTTCGGCGGCGTACAATGTGAAAACGCCTACCACTACGCCTTTTCTGTGCAAAGGCAGCGCGGCTGAAGCTTTCCACCCGAACTTTGCACCGCGCTCGCGCCATACTACAGTGGCGGGATCATGCTGATAATCCTGGCACCAGAAAGGACGATCCTCGCGCATCGACGTTCCGGTTGGGCCTCGCCCGGAAGCTTTGTTTTCATCAGCCGAGATATCAATCCCTTCCAGATATTCCGTGCCGCTTCCATAGGACGCCACCGGCTTAAGCTGTTTGCTTTTTTCATCCAACATGCCTATCCAGGCCATTTTCATCCCGCCGAAAGTCACCGCATCACAGCAAATCTGCGAAAACAACTCTGCCTCATCAGTACAGCGCACGATAGCTTGGTTGCACTGGCTCAAAGCGGCATAAAGCTGGGTCATGCGCTCATTCCTAAGTTCGGCCTCCCTGCGCCGGGCATCATTTTTGGCAAGGTTGATTTGCGTTTCCGACAGCCAGGCCAGCATACTATTTTCCATGCCTGGCGGAACGGCAATTGGCGATGAAAAATCGCCGCGACCTATGCATTTAATACGCCCATATAGCTCATCCACCGATGAGCCCAGTGTAGTGTATAAAGCCCGGTAAGCGCGCCACAGCATGAGTATCAACAGCAAGCCGGAGGAGATGAAAGCCATGCGCATAAGCATGGCCGTATTCCTCGCAATGTGGACGGCATCCAAGGTGCGCTGGTTCATCAGCTGATAGAACTCGTCGATCGGCCGCATGATATCGGCCTTGGCCTGGTGATAGGTTGCATCATTCAGCATTTGGCTTGCCTCGAGGCGATTGGCGTCAGTAGGTATGGCAGTCGATTCGACCAGCTTCATTGCCGCAAATTCAACGCGGGTGAGCCCATCCGAATTAGCCTTGGCTGTTGCAAGCTTGGCAAATTCCTCTTCGGTAAAACCGGCTTGCCGCATCAGGTCCAGCAAGGCAATCTTTTGGCCGCTGCCCAGCCTCGGCCGCTGGCCATCAGCCAGTACCAAATCCCAATAGATATTATGATAATTGAGTGGGCGAGATATCTTGCCGTCGCGGATATCGAGAATTTCCTGGTAGTGTTGTTTATAAACCGGGTTGGCGGTAATAACATAACTGCGCACCATACGGGTGAGATCATCTGACGACTGGCGTAATTCGTCAGCCAACAAGTGCGATTGAAGCCGCAGCGCATTGGCACAATCAACTTGCTTTTCCGAACGGACGTATATGACAAAGAGAATGGCGAAAAAAATAAACATCCCCAAGACCAGCCAGAGGCTGCGCGAAAATCGAGATAAGTTGCTGGAAGACGTCATATACCTTTTTCTCTTCGTTCCTGTTGAACCGTCATAAGCAAACCCTATTAATTGCAATTTAAACCATCACGTTGACAAGGCTCTGAATTTTTAGCTTTTTTAAAAGCCCGGCATTGAGATCAGTTCTTGTTTCAATAAATTCAACCACGACTGCCTGTCGTCACTGTTTAATCTCAAGCTTAAAACCCGGCTTATTGGCTGTGTCCTTCCACCCTAGCGGCAGAGGGCGCTCTATCGGTCCTCAGCCATTTTGGTGTTCTTCTTGAACAGGAACAAACGGTAAAACTATGGTGCTAACAGGACGAAAATCGCTTCCGCCGACATTCCCGAGCTCTTGCTTATACGCTCCTATGCCGTTAACGCCTTCTCGCCAATACACTCGGGCAAGCAGGCCGCCAAATTCCCGCCTCATTATCCGCTGTGGCAACGATAATACTTGTAAAGAGCGGAGCTTAAATTGCTACGCTTAGCAGCCGCGCCTTTCGCATTGAACTAGGCGGCTTAAAGCACTACTCAATATTTTGTATCTGTTCTCGCATCTGCTCGATCAGCACTTTAAGCTCGATGGCTATTTTAGTCATTTCCTTATCGGTCGATTTAGATCCCAAGGTATTGGCCTCACGGTTCAACTCCTGCATTAAAAAATCCAGCCGTCTGCCGACGGGATCTTTTTGGTTAAGCACCCGCAGTACTTCAGCGATATGGGTTTCCAGTCTGTCGAGTTCCTCGGTGACGTCCAGCTTTTGGGCCAGCAGAACCAGTTCCTGCTCCAGACGGTCAAAATCGGGCTGCGCGACCAGTTCGGTAATTCGGTCTTTCAGTTTGTTACGAATCAGCAGCAACACTTCCGGCATGCGTTTACCGGCTGCAACGATAAAAATCAGCATTTTTGCGCAACGCTCTTCAATCAGTAGTTTAAGTTGCGCGCCTTCTCTTTCCCGCGCTTCCACGAGCTGCGCCAAGGTTTTCTCAACAAGGGCAGCAATCCCCAGACTGAGCTGTTCCTTATCAATATCCGGTTCCTGCTGAATGCCGGGAAATGCCAGCACATCCAGCGCCGAAAAAGACAAAGGGCCGAGCATTTGCTGCTCTATGGAACTGGCCGCAGCCAGTAGCGTGGCCACGGCATCGGCATTAATGTTGTAAATTTGTCCGTTTTTAGCCTGTTTTTTATAGTTCAATGAGCATTCGACTTTGCCTCGATTGATTTTTGCGGCGATGGCTGAGCGCAGCTCGGCTTCAACAAAACGTAGGCGCTCCGGCAGTCTTAAGCTAATGTCGCAATAACGGTGATTAACCGAGCGCAATTCACAGCTTATGGTCAAGTCGCCGATTTCTGTCTCGTTAACGGCAAACGCAGTCATGCTTCTAATCATTTTTCACCTATAATTAACGGGCTCACATATAAACAAACAACCCAATGGCTGAATACTACGATCCGCAAACTTATCCCAAAGAGTGGAACTACCTGCAAACTGGCACTATTATAGACCAGTATATGATTGAGAGGGAGTTGGCGCACGGCGGTTTCAGTTCCGTTTATCTGGCTAGGCAGATAAACGACCAGTTTCAGGTCGCTATTAAGGAATATCTACCCCGCAAGTTTGCGCACCGGACCTGGAACAATAAGGTTGTTGCCAACAGCGAAGAAGCTGCGGCTTTATTCAAGCGCGGGCGGGTGTTGTTCTTTGAGGAGGCCAAAGTTTTATCGACATTAAAGCATCCCAATATTGTCGAAGTGATCGGGTTTTTTAAAGCCAATTCTACCGTTTATATGGTGATGACTTATGACTATGGGGTTACGTTGGATAAGCTGTTGAGAAATAAGTCGCTGTCTGTTTCCGAAGACTTTTTACTGACCTTATTCAATTCGTTATTGGCAGGACTGGGACATATTCACAGCCAACAATATATCCATCTCGATATTAAACCTTCCAACATCCTGGTGCGGCCGGGCAATGATGCGTTATTGCTGGATTTTGGCGCAATTCAGAGCTTTCCTAAATCGAATCTGGGCAAGCAAACCAAGGTTCTGACCAAAGGTTTCTCGCCGATAGAGCAGCATGACTTGAGCGCCCAATTAGGCCCATGGACGGATATTTATGCAGTGGGCGCGAGTATGCGCAGTTGCCTGGAAAATAAAGCTCCGGTTCATGCACAAGAAAGGCTGCGGCAGGACATGCTGGTTCCCGCAGTCAAGGCGCTTCATAAAAAATTTCCGGAATATCTGTTAAAAGCCATCGACTGGTCCATGGCCTTGCAGCCGGAAGACCGTCCACAATCGGTTGCCGAATTGCAGCAGGCTCTTTCCGGCTGATTATTCCAAATTGAACAGCTGGACAGAGCACTGTTCAGGTATACTGTGCGGTTTTCATTTTAGCGGAACAACTATGAGACCAAGCGGACGCAACCCGGATCAACTAAGAGACATTAAATTTACCTGCGGTTTTACCAAACATGCAGAAGGCTCTGTCCTGGTTGAATTCGGCGATACCCGGGTGCTTTGTACAGCCAGTGTCGACAGGAGTGTGCCGCGCTTTCTTAAAGGCAAAGGCGAAGGCTGGATTACTGCCGAATACGGCATGCTGCCGCGTTCGACCCATACCCGGATGGGACGGGAAGCCAGCCACGGTAAACAGGGCGGCCGTACTCTGGAAATCCAGCGCCTGATTGGCCGCTCCCTTAGGGCGGCGATTGATTTAAAGGCATTGGGCGAACATACCATCACCGTCGATTGCGATGTGTTGCAGGCCGATGGCGGAACCCGTACAGCATCGATTACCGGTGGTTTTGTCGCTCTATCGCTGGCGGTACAAAAAATGCTCAAACGCAAGCAAATCAAGACCAATCCGCTACACGGGCAGGTAGCCTCGGTTTCTGTAGGTATTTTCAACGGCGTGCCGGTGCTGGATTTGGATTATGCCGAAGACAGCAATGCCGAAACCGATATGAACGTGGTGATGAACGATGCCGCGGCATTTATTGAAGTGCAGGGTACAGCCGAGGGTCATGCGTTCAGGAAAGAAGAGCTGGATGCGATGCTGGAGCTGGCAGGCAATGGCATCAAGAAACTGTTGGAAAAACAACGTATCGCGATAGAAGAGCATAAATGACCTTTTCGACCTTACAAAAAATCGTACTGGCCAGCAGCAATCCCGGCAAGATCAGGGAAATTCAGGCGATATTGGCGGATCACCCGATCGTCCCGCAGTCCGCGTTTAATGTTATCGACGCGGAAGAAACCGGCTCCACGTTTGTGGAAAACGCCATTTTAAAAGCCCGAAATGCAGCATTGCATTGCCAATTGCCGGCCATAGCCGATGATTCGGGACTGGTCGTTGACGCCCTGAATGGTGCGCCGGGCGTGATTTCTGCCAGATATGCCGGAGTCGGCGCCAGCGATCAGGACAATGTAGACAAGCTGTTGCGGGAGCTCAAAGGCATTCCGGCTGAACTGCGCACGGCACGGTTTATCTGCGTGATGGTGTTTATGGAGCATGCGAACGATCCTTGCCCTGTGATCGCCCAAGGGGTTTGGGAAGGCAGGATTTTAGATCATGCAGCCGGCGAGAACGGTTTCGGTTATGACCCGGTATTCTGGGTGCCGGAGCGGAACTGCGCATCGGCGGAACTACCTGCGGCCGTTAAAAACTCGCTGAGTCACAGAGGACGGGCGCTAAAGACGCTAACGGCATTAATCAAAGCCAAAGAATCCGCTTAACGGATTGTCCACGAAAGGCGCGAAAAACACGAACACAACACAATTATTTTTTTTCGTGCCTTTCGTGGACAAAATGATTTTTCTAAGTTAATGAACACATTACTCCCTATCGCCAAGCAGTTCGCCAGCGCCGTTACCGGGATAGCCCCGCTCGGCAACGGCTTGATCAATGATACTTATCTGGTTACGACGCCATCCTCTCCTTTTGTTCTGCAACGAATAAACCGTATGGTTTTTCCTGCGCCTGAACAAATCATGACAAACCTGATGACGCTTAATCAGCATATAGCACAAAAAGCCAGCGCATCAGTCAAAATGCAAATCCCGGAAATTTTAAAGACTGCAAATAACGAAGCGCGTTATCAGGACGAAAACGGCAATTGCTGGCGGGCGTTGAGCTTTATTGCCAATACCGAGAGTATAGAGATCATCGGCTCTGTCGGCGATGCGGAGCAGATCGGGTTTGCGCTGGGGCATTTTCACCGATTGACTAGCGATCTCAATCCTCTTCTTCTACATGACACTCTGCCTGGCTTCCATATAACGCCGGGCTATTTAAAACATTATCATCAGGTAAGGCAGCAGCCGGTTAAACTTGAAAACCGCTATTGCGCTGAATTTATCGCCCGGTTCCAGCCTGCCGCCGATGATCTTGAAGCCGCTGGACAACAGGGCTTATTGTCATTGCGGGTTATTCACGGCGACCCCAAATTGAATAATTTCCTGTTTGACAAACACAGCAAAAAAATCGTCAGCATTATCGATCTGGATACCGTCAAGCCGGGCCTGGTTCATTACGACATTGGCGATTGCGTGCGATCTTGCTGCCACACCTCCGAGCCAGCCGTGTTCGATCTGAATATCTGCGCCGCTCTGTTAAAAAGCTACCTGAACGAAGCCGGTGCGTTTTTTACCGAGCACGATTATCACTATCTGTACCCCGCCATCCGGCTAATCCCTTTTGAATTGGGCATCCGCTTTTATACTGACTATCTGCAGGGTAACCGGTATTTCAAGGTTACAGAACCCGAGCAAAACTTGCACCGCGCAATCGACCAGTTCCGGCTATGCAAAAGCATTATGGCGCAGGAATCTGCAATTAAGACTCTAATCTCGCAATTAAAAAAATAGCCAATACCCGCTAAAGCTCCCGCTTATTTTTCAGCCTGAACGTTCAATAAAGACTAAAGATTACATGGAATGATAAAACCTTAATTTAAGTTTTAAATAAGAATCGTTTGTAACAATATTGCTATTTATCTTATACTTCTTTCACCAATTAAATTTGTGAGAGGCCGTATAAATGAAAAAAAATAAACAATTACTAAAAGGCGGTGTACTGACAGCGCTGGTTGCTTTGAATGCGCCGGCCAGTGCGCTGGAAAAACCGCAGACCATGGAAGATATGTGGAAAATCATCCAGGCTCAGCAAAAGCAAATTGACGAAATGAAATCAGGAATGCAGGCTGCCGCCCCGGCTAAAACTGCTGCTGGCGGCGACGTAAAGAATTTAGAGCGGAAAACGGATGTGCTAAGTCAGGAAGTTGAAAAATTGCGCACCAATCTATCCATTCCTGAAGAAGCAAAATACAAAAGTGCCTATGGCTTAGGCCCCGCAGCATCGAAGGTTTATTCGGCCGGTAAAGGTTTGTCGATTGGTGGCTATGGTGAAGGCAATTATTCCGCTAAAGTTGGAGATAAAGGCGACAGCAAAGACACCGCTGATATGGCAAGAATGGTTTTGTATGCCGGTTATAAATTTACCGACCGTATCCTTTTCAATAGTGAACTTGAGTTCGAACATGCCTCTACCGGTGAAGGTTCCGAATCAAAAGGCGAGGTATCCGTTGAATTCGCGTCTTTGGATTTCTTTATGGACCAGAGAGCCAATGCTCGCGCAGGTTTGGTTTTAATGCCGATGGGCTTGGTCAACCGTATCCATGAGCCGTTATTTTACTTCGGTAATCATCGCCCTGAAGTTGAGCAACGTATCATACCGAGCACTTGGCGCGAAATGGGTGCGGGTTTATTTGGTGCCATCACGCCGAGTCTGACTTATACCGCCTACGTAGTTAGCGGCCTGGATGCGACTGGATTTACTTCTGATGGTATTCGTGAAGGCCGGGGCGGAGGCAGTAATGCCAAAGCCGAAAACTTCGGTTATGTTGCACGAGTGGATTATGATCCTGCCGCATTGCCCGGCGTTACGGTCGGCGGTTCAGCCTATGTGGGCAATTCCGGACAAAATCAGACTTTTGCCGGCCAAAAGGCCGATGTGTTCACGCAACTCTATGAAGCGCATGTGCAGTGGAAATACCGTGGCCTGGAATTCCGTACCTTGGGATCGTGGGGACATATTAATAATGCTGATCTCGTTAGTGCCAACAATAACACGATCGTAGGTTCAGAGAACTATGGCGTTTACTCAGAGCTAGGTTACGACATCTTGCCGTTGCTATGGAAAGATACAACACAATATCTTGCGCCTTTCTTCCGTTATGAAAGGCTAAATACAGTTGCTAAAGCGCCGACTGGCTTCGCCAATGATCCGACCAAAGATTGGCAAATCTACCAAGTGGGCTTGCAATACAAGCCTATTCCAAATGTCGTACTCAAGGCCGATTACCGTAACTATACGGCGAAACAAGGCCAATTGCCGGATGATTTCAACTTGGGCTTCGGCTTTATTTTCTAACTCATAAGTATTTCTCAGCATGAAAAACACGAACGACTCCAGTCGTTCGTGTTCTTTGCGGCAAATAAGTAAAATCCATTATTTGCCGGTGGTGTTAAACTATTTGCGTTATCCATTTAAGTTTAATAAATTCTGCAAACGAGACACACTATGAAAAAAATCAGGCAAGGGGGATGCTTTATTCTCTTTTTATTGCTGCTAAATGCCGCAACCCCAAGCTTCGCCACAGTCTTTTACAGTAAAAATGAAGCGCTGGAACTGGCGTTCGGTAAAAACGCCCAAGTCGAGCAGCTATCGTTATTTCCCGATGAGCAACAAACTGCAAAAGTTGAGGAACTGGCTAAAGGTAAACTGGACTCAGGCCTGTTTACTTTCTATGTCGGCAAAGATCAGGGCAAGGTGCTCGGCTATGCCGCGATTGAAACCGTCACGGTCCGAACCAAACCGGAAACGCTGATGATAGTGCTGACCACGGATGGCGAATTACGTAATGTCACTACCCTCGCCTTCCATGAGCCACCGGAATATCAGCCGCCGGAACGCTGGTTTGAGCAGCTGTATAAGCGCCCGTTAGCTGACATGGACTTTAACAAAGGTGTCGACGGCATCAGCGGCGCGACCTTAAGCACCAGAGCGACAGTCAACAGCGTCCGCAAAGTCATGGCGATTTACCAGGTTATGGTCAAAGAACAGGGTAAAAACTAATGCGTTATTTTGTTACCGGCGAACAGCATCGCAAGTCCTTGATAAACGCTCTGGTGTTGATGTTTCTGGCGTATATTGTCTTGTTATGGGTCAGTAACGGCATGATGTATTTTCATCATATGGACTTAACGCCTGATTCCGTGATCGCCTATTATCTGGGTTCTGAAGAGCAGTTTACCCAGCCGCGCAGCTATCAGGGCATGCTCGAAGTTTCGCATTTTCATTTGTTCTCGATGGGCATGCTGGTGCTGACCTTGACCCATTTAATGCTGATGACCGAGTTCTCAGTACGGCTGAAAATCTGGCTGAGCGGCTTGACTTACGGGGCCGCATTGGCCGATGAAGCGGGCGGCTGGCTGGTCAGGTTTGTTGACCCGCTATTTGCCTACTTTAAAATTGCCGCATTCGTAGTGCTGGAGCTTTCGCTGGCGGCTTTGCTGGTTGCGGTCATTACCGCGCTGGTTCGCGCCAGAGTCCGGATGAGCGAATCCTCTTCCAAATAATTCCTGCCTTTCTTTACCACGAAAATGCCTAAGACTCGGCGCTTTCGTGGTAAATCCACGCTTTTATCCTGATTAAATCATCAAATTACGTAAGCCTACTGATTGTCTGAGTCAGCCGTTTACCCTAACCTCCTGTTTCTAGCTGTCCAGTCAATGAAGGAGCATGCTGTAAATAGCCATGCTCGGTAATCCGAACGGTTTTCGTTTATTAAAAGACGATTCGACGAATCAGCCCGACAGACACCCTTCATCGCTGCTATAGGCTTATGCGGCCGAAAGATGCAGGCAACACTGGAGCCGGAGAAGCGGCAGACTTAACGAGAGCTTCAGAATCGCTGTTTAAAATTCGGGGAACGAGCGAATAGCCATCTTACGTTAGTCAATTTCATCCTCATTCTTTTAAGCGCGAAAATAAATATGAAAGCAAACATCGGTTTAATCGGTTTGGCGGTCATGGGGCAAAATCTGGCTCTTAATATGGACGACCATAATTTTAAAGTCGCAGTTTTTAACCGCACGACCAGCACTGTCGATGAGTTCCTGGACGGTCCGGCTAAAAATACTGAGATTATCGGCACGCACTCGCTGGAAGAGCTGGTCGACAATCTGGAATCGCCGCGCATCATTATGCTGATGGTAAAAGCGGGCGAAGTTGTCGATCAGTATATCGACAAGCTAGTGCCGCTGTTATCGGCCGGCGACATTATTATTGACGGCGGCAACTCGCTATTCACCGATACCACCCGCCGCACTATCGCCCTAAAAGAGAAAAATATCCTGTTTGTAGGCGCCGGCGTTTCCGGCGGGGAAGAAGGCGCAAGACACGGGCCATCCATTATGCCCGGCGGCAATGAAGAAGCCTGGCCTATCATCAAACCCATTTTCCAGACTATCAGCGCGCAGGTTGATGGCGAGCCTTGCTGCGAATGGGTTGGCGATAACGGCGCCGGCCACTACGTCAAAATGGTGCACAACGGCATTGAATACGGCGACATGCAACTGATCGGCGAAGCTTATCAATTACTGTCAGACGGCTTAAGCTTGGGCGCTAACGAATTGCGCGCCATATTTGCCGCCTGGAATCAGGGCCCGCTAAGCTCTTATCTGATTGAAATTACCGCCGCCATTCTGGCCTACAAAGATGACGACGGTCAGTTGCTGCTGAAAAAAATTCTCGACACCGCCGGACAAAAAGGCACCGGCAAATGGACCGTGAACGACGCGCTGGACTTGGGCATTCCGTTGACCTTGATCGGCGAAGCAGTATTCGCCCGTTGCGTATCCGCCCAAAAAGACGAACGGGTTAAAGCCGCGTCGATACTCCCTAAAAAAGCCCTGAGATTTATCGGCAACAAGAAAGACATCATCAGCGCCATTGGCGATGCGTTGTACGCAGCCAAGATTATTTCTTATGCCCAAGGTTTTCGTTTGATGCGCGAAGCGTCGAAGGAGTACAACCTGTCGCTCAATTACGGCGATATAGCCCTGATGTGGCGCGGCGGCTGTATTATCCGCAGCCGTTTTTTAAACGACATCAAAGAAGCCTATGACGCCGATCCCGATTTGGAAAATCTACTGTTCGCCGATTTCTTTGCCAATGCCATGAAGCAAGCCGATGAAGGCTGGCGCAAAGCGGTTATATTAGGCATTGAGCTCAGCATCCCAACCCCAGCGCTCTCTTCCGCTCTAGCCTATTACGACGGCTATCGCAGTGAAAAATTACCGGCTAACTTGTTGCAGGCGCAACGAGATTATTTCGGCGCCCATACTTATGAACGGGTAGATCAACCCAGAGGCCGGTTCTTCCATACCGATTGGACCGGACGCGGCGGCAAGACCGCATCGGGTAGTTATACTGCTTAGGCAAAAATTTTCGAGTTACCGCAGCCTTTTTTGTTTTGCATGGTTCGCTGATTCCCAGTCCCCTGCTTGAGGGACAACGTAAAAAACCAACGCAATAAGTTTGACTTTTAACAGTGTAACTACGCCGCTAAAATAATTCAGTGTTAAAATCCTAGCGCCCCAATCGCTACGGTGAAAACCACATATGCAGCCGTACAGGTTGGGTTGACGTTTTTTCAACCCAACATTTTCCGCGACAATCCGTTAAATTGCGAAAGAATGCAATCCAACCTGATGTTGAATTGACTAATTCATGTGGTTTTTTTCAGTTTTAAACAAATCCAAAAATAATATTTATCATGGCCACGCAATTAATAAAACACTTAGAAGACTGTGCAAAAAGTGACGCAATCTATAAACCACTAGAGTCTCAATGGACATTCGATGAGCGGTTAATTGCAAAAGCTTTGCAAAACGTCAGTGATGTGTCAACACTTTCTCGGACACAAGGTTAAGCAGCCTTAAGCTGCAATTCGTAGTCTACGGGCGACATATAGCCATTGGCGGAATGAAGTCGCTCGCGGTTGTAAAAGACCTCAATATATTCAAACACAGCCTGTTT
>DATBRD010000007.1:0-175376 GCA_036560465.1 Methylobacter sp. | reverse complement strand
TATATTCTATTTCGCCGGGCAATAAAAAACCCGTCAAGCCTATCGGCTTGCGGGTTTTAAAATTTGGTGGAGGCGGCGGGAATTGAACCCGCGTCCGCAAGTACTCCGCCACAAGGTCTACATGCTTGTCCCGCACTTTTGATTTAACCAGTGACTACCCGTCGGGCCAAGAAAATCACCAGCGATTCCGTAAGGTTTTAGCGCATCCACACCGGACGGATTTCAGCGCGATCTTATGTAGATGACCTCTGAGCGCCTCTCATACCTAAAAGGTACTAAAAACTCCACCCGCATAAGCACAGATGGTCAAAGGAATGGTGCTGTTTTTAAGCAGCTAAAGCCATTGAGTAGTTTTCGTCATTTGCGAATACTTTAGTTTCAGTAGGTTTTACGAGGTGTACTGTCCTCGGCATGCACTTAAGGTTTTGCTACCCACGTCGAAGCCATGTCGCCCCCCGTAATGAATATATTATACGAATTGACCAATAATTGTACAATTATTTTTTTACGCCTTTATTTACAAGGACTTGAGAATGCTTACTGAAGCTTTCTTTTACAGGGAATACGCCTAAAAATCGCTGTTAATCTTAAGTAAATGCCACTTGATAGTATTGTGTAAATTGTATTATCTGTCGTTCCGACAAAGAACTTACTTGCTAGTCAATTAACATTCGAGCCAACGGACTATTGCTGTCTATTGATGACTGTCGGTCGGAGGCACTGCAAAGCTCAATAATCCCGTCTAGCTGTTTGAGTTGCTCGGCATGCTGGTTGCCGAAGTCTTCTATCACCTGCAAAACTTCGCCATCAATCATATTGATAGCGTTGTTGACCCCCTTGTTTAATCCTCTTAAGGCGCTTTTTTCCAACGACGGCTTTAACTTTTTCAGGATAAAAAACGGAGTCAGCCAAGTAATGGCAATTAACAAACTGCTATGTATCGCAAAATCCACGCCCAAGTAGGCTACGTCAGTCATGTTGCTGGTGTAGTAACCGATAAAAACCTGATAGCCGACCCAACAAATGGCGGCAAGCGGCAGGATGATCTCGCATAAACGCATAAACTTTAAAAAGCCGCGATGCAGAGCATTGCCAGGGTTCGCCAAAGCTTGTCTGGCGGCCAGCTCGCTTTGTGCCTGAACGATTTTTGGCGCTTTTTCACGTAGCGACAACAGCTGTTTTTTAAGCGGATTCACCGGAACGCCCAACTGGTCGGCATTAATGACGAATTCATCAAGCGCATCATCAAAGCGGGCTTCAGACCAATCGTCCCACAAGCTCATTTTAGCGCCGGCTGCAGAATATTTGGCAGTCGCAGGATTGTTTAATAAGTCTGCCGCGTGATCGGCATAGTGCTTCGCCAATTGTTGGACTGGCCATGCAAAGCCCTGTTGCAGCATTTGGGCTGAACGTTGCCATTGCTCCTGCCAAAGCGCCGGTAATTGTTGAAAAGCCGATACGGAACCTAGTAACCGCCGAGTGCTTTGCAGACTTTGCCTTAACTCGTATTTTTTAATCTGGAAGCTTCTCTGCTCTAACTGCGCAACGATATGCTCGGTGGCTAACGAGCTAATAGTCGATTCCAACTGGGCAAACTCGTCGGCTTGCAGGCTTTCGCCGCATATGGTCTTGAATATGACTGGATCGGAAAAACCGGCTTTATGCAGTTGCTGCCTGAAATCTTCATACTGCTCGGTTTGGCCCCTGTCCCACTGGTTCAGGACAAATAACCAAGCGTGCCTACCACCCTCTGCGAGCAGCAAGCGCCAGGCTTTTTCATCCCGATAGCGTTCCGGGCTGACCACATAAATCAGCACATCGATATGCGGCAACCATTCCAGCACCTGATGTTTATTGCTTTGTTCAGTACTGTCGAAGTCAGGCATATCAATCCAGATGACGTTTTTCCTGGCCTCATTATCATGCTCGGCGGTTTTGATTTGCGCCAGCGGCAATTGTTCCGGCAAATGCTTGATTGCAACGCTATGATGATGATAGAGCGTAACTTCCCGCGACGTGGGCCGTTCGACTCCGGCTCTGGCGATGGCTTTGCCTGCCAAGCGGTTGAGCAAAGAACTCTTACCGACACCGGTGCCGCCCATGAATGCGACAATTAACGGCCTGGAACCGCTATGGTTGAACAGTGTATCTGGAGTTCTGGTATCAACATCGCTTAAGTGCTGAGCGGCGTCTGCGCTAATCCAGCCGGCTGCAAGCGCCTGCTTTGCCCAATGTTTTGTCTTTTCTACCAAACTAGAGTAATCGTAAGCCATGGCGCTTTTCTGTGAGTTGAAGCTCTGCCGCACGCAGCTGGTCAGGAGATATATTAAAATAAGTCGTCATCGATAGTTGCTCTGGCAATTGCAAAAGCTTAAGGCGCAGGCTCTCGATAAATAACGCCTGTTTTACGGTATTGAACTGGTTGTGTTTTAACTCGGCTTCCACTTTATGCATGTAGCCGCCAACAGCGCTTTCAGCCAGAAGCGAGGTAACGGTTAGCATCGCCGGAGCAATAACCAAATCATGCAGGCCTATGCCGCCCATATAAAAAGTCATCGCAATAACGGTAGCATCGGCCGTGGCCCGGGTTGCCCGCAAGCTGTTTAACACGACCGGCTGTTCTTGCAGTTTGTAATACAAACGATACGCCGCGCTTTCCACATCCTGCTGAAAAGACAGATGATATTTTTTTGCCGCCTCGGCGAAGTCCTGTAACGCGTCCTGCCGCTGACTGCGCAGCAGACTGTTTAGTTGCCGCCACCACTGGCTCTGCTGGCTCTGATCGGCCCTGTCCAGCAGTCTGTCGGCCAGTTGAATCAGCGTATGTTCGGCTATTTGATTTAACAGAGCTATTTCGTAACTGCTGTCGGCAATATGCAGACTTTTGCGCCTCAGTTTCATGACCTGCCTGATCGGCCAAGTCAAAACCTGTCGAGTACCGGCCAGAAGGCGGGCTAATCCGGGTATTTCCATTAAATTCAACAATTCGGTCATCGCAAGCTGAAAGGTTTCATAATGGTGCGGATGATTCAGATAATCGCGCTGGTAACTTTCCATCGCCTGCTTGATCATCAGGTCGATCAATTCATGCCAATCATTTAATGATTTATGTTCGGCAAAAACCGGCTCCAGCCAGGCTTGCCAGTGGCTTTTCAATAATTCCTGTTCAAATCGCGTGTGTCTTTCTAAACGTACTTTTTTCGCTAATTGCTTAAGCAGTTGTTGCCTGGACTCGGGCCAAACAGGCAGCCCTCCCGGTTTTTGATAATACAGTGGAACGACTTCGGGAAATTCATCGCTTCTGGCTTGCCGCCACTTTTCCTGCAATGACTGGATAATGACGGATTCGGAACCCTCAACCAGTTTATTCAGGCATATAATGGTCGGCTGACGCAGTTCTTCAATAGCAGCCATGATGTCCCAGACCGACTGGTCGGCATATTTTTCCTTACTGACCACCAGAATCACGATATCCGCCAAGGCAATTGCCCTGATCACCCCTTCACGATAGGTAGCGGAGTCTATCGAATCGAAGTCCGGCGTATCCCATAAAACGCCATCCGGCAAGAGTTCTGAATCGGTAGTGTTTTCGGTTAGCGAGTAGCAATCATGCCGGTCCTTGCTGAGCTGGGATTGCTGCAATTGCTGGAAACGCCCGAAGTAACGTTGCAGGCCGCTGCAGTCCTGAGCGCTGATGCCGCTGCAAAAACCCTGCGGATGAATGGTGTAACCCGCCAACGGACTGACTCCGGCTGCACTACTGTTTAATAACACGTTGACCAGCGAACTCTTTCCAGCCTGGGTCGGTCCCACCACCGCCATGTGCAACACCGGCGGCTGCGACGCTTCGATCAGCTGGCCCTTGCGGATAAAAGCCTCCGCCAGAATCAGCTGATCGATCCGTTGTTGATAGCTGGCTTTGACGCTCTCATTGCCCAGTTGCGCCAAAACTGCTTGGTAACGTTGTTTTAATAATTGGATAAATTCCAGCATAAAAAGCTAGCTCAGGATTATAATGACTGACTATTTTACTTTGTTTGACGATCCTGCGTTATATAATAACTTTCGCCAACCATGTAAATATCATGACATGCGTCCCTACTTAAACTTGAGGTTATCTTTATGAAGAAACTCCCTATTCTTCTGCTCATTCTCTGCTGCACATCGTTAATTGCATGCAGCAAGGGGCAACAAATCAATGGTCATACCACCCGTACCGCCTTCAGATCAGTAAAAGCGCTAAAAAACCGCTTGTCTCCCGATGCTCGCATTGAATTTGAAGTCTCTTTCTGGACGCTTCGCGACTCCATCAAAGACGAAAGAGAGTTTCTTAACACGGTTGACGGTAAAAAACCTGAAGAAATCATTGCCATGGGCAAAGAACTTTATCAGCAACGAAAAAATAGCGGCTTTGCAGGCTATGAGAAGTACACAAGCTGGGAGGATATGATCGCCAAATTCGGCAAGGAAAGAATTGATCAAGATAACCGCAAAGGTCAAAAAGAAGATCCCAAAGACAAAGCCAACGACGTTTTGTACAAACTCTAATTTTATCGGCTAGGCAAGGCTTTTTGATCGGTTAATGCCGCAACAAATTGACTTGCCTCAGCGATAGTCTGCTCCATCGCATTGATAAGCTGTGAAATATCAATACCTATCTCAATAAATTCATGTCTTAATGCCGCGATTGCCTGGGCATTAAGGTTATGCTTCAAATACAACACCTGATCTTTGAACGCCGCCAGCACCGGCTGGATTTTAGCTTCAGCTCGATGCATAGACTTGATAAGCCGGGCGTAATTTTGTCTGGCTACCTTTAACTGCTGCTTGCTATGAGCGCGTAAGTTACGGTTAGTGTATTCATTGAGTTCGCTTTCCCATTCTTTAAACAACGCATCACTGACCTGTTCAATCGTCCTGATTCTGTTGCTTACCGAATCGGATTTAGCACAGCAAAACTGGTACTGCCTGTTGAGCAGGTTATATTTATGGTCCAGCGGTGTTTCATTGACGCAGACCAGGGTCTTAAACCGCTCCAGCGCATCTTCAAACTCATTTTTGGTTTCCCGCAGGCCAACGCAGGCCTGCTCAACATGAGCAACGACGATATCGCGCTTATGCTCGCCAATCGATTCTCTGGCGCTATAAATAAAGGTTCGGACTTTTTTGGCAAGGAAGCTTCTGATTAAATTTAACAATATTTTTACCGAATTGTTGGTTGCCAGTTTATTTTGACCGGCCGTTGAAACCTTGAGTTATTTGCTTGAATCTTACTATTTCGTTTTTCTCTAGTATTCTTGACTGCCGTATAGATTCCACAGAGGTTGTCGTTACCATTAACGTTAGCTACCCCCCACAGAGATCATTCACGCCGCCAGCTGGTTGTACCATCGGGTGAATCTTCAAGAATCACGCCCTGCTCTCTCAGGTCGTTACGAATTTTATCGGCCATCGCCCATTCTTTGGCTTTTTTGGCATCCAGGCGCGCCTGGATTTGCTGCTCGATTTCATCTTCTCCAAGTACCGCATTTCCACCGGCTTTAAGAAAAGCATCAGGATCATCCTGCAATATGCCGAGCAGGCTGCTTAAATATTTCAGCGTAGCCGCCAATACGGAAGTTTTTTGCGGGTCGGTTTCTTTAACTTTATTCAGGTCTCTGGCTAAATCAAATAACACTGACAGAGCGACCGGCGTATTAAAATCATCATCCATCGCCTGTTCAAAACGGGTTTTATAAGTGTCTTCAGCCGCCACATCCGCTACGACCTCGACACCACGCAGCGCGGTATATAGCCTTGTTAAAGCCGCTCTGGCATCATTGAGCTGTTCATCGGAATAATTCAGCGGACTGCGGTAATGACTGGAAAGGATGAAAAAACGTATGATCTCCGGCTTATACTGATTCAACACCTCGCGCACGGTAAAAAAGTTACCTAGCGACTTGGACATTTTTTCATTGTCAACGCGGACAAAGCCGTTGTGCATCCACAGATTGACAAACTTCTCGCCGGTTGCGCCTTCCGACTGGGCGATCTCATTTTCATGATGCGGAAACTGCAAGTCCATCCCGCCGCCATGTATGTCGAAATGATTACCCAAACAACAAGTAGACATCGCCGAGCACTCGATATGCCAGCCCGGACGCCCCAAACCCCACGGTGAATCCCAGGCAGGCTCGTTGGCCTTTGCCATTTTCCATAATACAAAATCCATCGGGTTGCGCTTGGCCAAATCGACATCAACCCGCTCACCGGCCTGCAAATCGTCCAGGTTCTTGCCCGATAACCGGCCGTAATCCTTAAACTTGGTCACTGCATAGAACACATCACCATTGGTGCCGACATAAGCCAAGCCTTTGTCGACCAGGGTTTTAATCATCGCGATAATGTCCTTGATGGACTGGGTTGCCCTTGGTTCAAGGTCGGGCGGCAAAACGGCCAGCGCCAGCTCATCCTCGTGCATTGCGTCAATAAAACGCGCAGTCAACTTGCTGTATTCTTCGCCGTTTTCTAGAGCTCTCTGAATGATTTTGTCGTCGATATCGGTAATGTTGCGCACGTAGGTCAGTTCATACCCCTGGTAGCGAAAATAACGCGCAACCGTATCGAAAACCACCATGACCCGCGCATGCCCGATATGACAATAGTCGTAAACCGTCATGCCGCAGACATACATGCCGACTTTGCCCGCTACGCGCGGCTGGAACGGTTCTTTTTTTCGAGTCAGAGTATTATATATTTTCAACATGTCATTAAATTATTCAGTTAGGCAAGTTTCCGTTGCCGACAAGTCTGGGCAGGGTAAAACAAATCCGTACAATCTACCAAGCGTATGCTTCTCTTTCAAGACAAAAACACTTAGAATTTATTCTTTGCATCACTCCATAAGGAAAACCATGCGTACTTTCATTTTCTACATGATGCTTCTTTTAACCTCAACACTCTCATTTGCAACGGAAAATAAAATGTCTGACACCTCATCAAAAGTTAAATTAACTACATCCTTGGGTGAAATCGTTATTCAGCTGAATCCTGAAAAAGCGCCTATTTCATCAGCGAATTTTCTGACTTACGTTAATGAAGGCTTTTATAACGGTACTATTTTCCATCGCATAATTCCCGGATTTATGGCGCAGGGCGGTGGCTTTGACACTGACTTCAACCAAAAAGCGGTTCACGATCCGATTAAAAACGAAGCCGATAACGGCCTGCCAAACAAGCGCGGCACGTTAGCCATGGCGCGCACTAACGTTCCTGATTCGGCAACAGCACAGTTTTTCATCAACTATAAAGATAATTCCTTCCTGAACTATAGCAGCCCAACAGCTAGCGGCTGGGGCTATGCAGTGTTCGGCGAAGTGATTGAAGGCATGGATATTGTCGATGAAATGGCTAAACAACCAACAGGCAACCGTGGCGGCCATCAGGATGTGCCTCAGACTAATATCGTTATCGAAAAAGCTGAAGTTATAAAATAGACTGAAAGGCGCAAAGTACAAATATACAATTTGTACTTTGCGCCTGACTTCCTTATGAATCACGAAATCCTGTTTATCTCTGATCTGCATATTTCCCTGGAAAAGCCTGAAATCACCCGCCGGTTTCTCTCATTCCTGAGCAACAGAGCGCCAAAAGCCGCCGCTGTTTATATACTGGGCGATCTTTTCGATGCCTGGATAGGCGACGACGACCCTACCCCGCCTAACAATTCAATCCGAAAACAACTTAAACAGCTGACCAGCTCAGGCACACAGGTTTATTTGCAGCAAGGCAACCGCGATTTCCTGCTGGGCAAGCGATTTGCCGCGGATACCGGGGTTACGCTACTCGATGAGTACGCTGTCATCGATTTGCACGGCACACAAACGCTGCTTACGCACGGCGATTTACTGTGTACCGACGACCTGCCCTATCAAGCATTTCGCGCTAAATCGCATACTCTGGAATGGCAGCAAGCCGTGTTATCCAAGCCCTTATTTTTGCGTTTACTGGCCGCGCGCTGGTATCGCCTCCGCAGTTATTTCCACAAGCGCAAAAAATCCCAGGACATCATGGATGTTAACCAGGACACGGTACTTAACATTATGGGTGAACGGCACTGCTTACGCTTGATCCATGGGCATACTCATCGTCCCGCCATACATAACTTTAAAATAGGCGATCAAACTGCCCAGCGTTTTGTACTTGCCGCATGGAGTAAACACACAGCCGAAGTATTATGCTGGAACAGCAATGGTTATCAGATCGAAGCCCTTTAGGCTGTACATTCGTTTCATAGCTTCAATAACCGCAAGTCATCCTCGGCATTTCCAGCTTAAGCGATATGGCAAAACGCGATTTTATCCGACTGCGTGATCAGATATATTGCTCCTCGGGAACTACTCCTGTACTGCCGAGACTAATACAAGAGCAATTACTGAACACCCTGAGTTTTATCAAAACGTTATAGGGGATCCCTTTATCTCAAAGCCTATAAAAGTTGACTTTTGGGGCAAAATCATTAAATTTAGGCCCCTAGAGTGAAAATTTCCTGTCTCCATGGAACATGAAAACCACCCTAAAACTAATATTAGTCATAAAAACATAATCACTATTCTGTCAAATTAACAGAATACCAGGAGAAATATAATATGAAGAAGCCTTTGAAAAGTTGGCTGCTTGCTTCCAGTGTGGCTGCTATATTAGCTGCACCAGCAGTTTCAACTGCTAACAGCGATCTTGAAAAACTTACCCAAAATCCTGCCAACTGGGCAACTTGGGGTGGTGATTACGCAGGTACTCGTTATAGTAAATTAAGTGAAATCAACGCCACTAACGTGAAGAATCTGCAACCAGCCTGGTCTTTTTCTACAGGCGTCTTGCGTGGACACGAAGGCGGCCCATTGGTTGTTAATGGTGTTCTTTTCATTCACACACCGTTCCCTAACACTGTTTACGCAATTGACCAAAAAACTCAATCCGTAATCTGGGAATTCACACCAACACAAGATGCTGATGTGACTATTCCAGTTATGTGCTGCGACACTGTTAACCGTGGTTTGGCTTACGGTGACGGCAAAATCTTCCTGCAACAATCTGATACCGTTTTAACCGCGTTAGATGCTAAAACAGGTAAACGCGTATGGAGCGTACAAAACGGCGACCCTAAACTGGGTATGACCAATACTTCAGCGCCATTAGTTGTTAAAGATAAAGTTCTGACTGGTATTTCTGGTGGCGAATTTGGTGTTCGCGGTTTCTTAGCGGCTTATGACATCAACACTGGCGAGCTGGCTTGGAAAGGCTATAGCATGGGTCCAGACAAAGACACACTGATCGACGCCAAGAAAACAACTACTTGGAAAGACGGTAAAGTCACTCCAGTTGGCGAAAACTCAAGCTTAAGCACTTGGCAAGGCGACCAATGGAAAATTGGTGGCGGTACTACTTGGGGCTGGACTAGCTATGACCCTAAATCAAACTTGATCTATTACGGATCAGGCAACCCATCTACATGGAACCCAGTACAACGTCCAGGCGACAACAAATGGTCTATGTCATTATGGGCTCGTGACGCTGACACCGGTGCTGTTAAATGGGTTTACCAAATGACTCCACACGATGAGTGGGATTTTGACGGTATCAACGAAACAGTTTTGGTTGACCAAGAAGTTAAAGGCAAAATGCATAAAACTATCGTGCATTTCGACCGTAACGGTTTTGGTTACACTTTAGATCGTGAGACTGGCGAACTGCTTGTTGCTGAAAAATTCGACAAGTCAGTTAACTGGGCAACTCACGTCGATATGAACACTGGTCGTCCACAAGTTGTCTCTAAATACTCTACTGAACAAAACGGCGAAGACGTTAACACAAAAGGCGTTTGCCCTGCTGCGTTAGGAAGTAAAAACCAACAACCGGTTTCTTACTCTCCACAAACCGGCTTGTTCTACATCTCCGGTAACCACTTGTGCATGGACTACGAACCATTCGAAGTTTCATACACAGCGGGTCAACCTTACGTTGGCGCTACTTTAAGCATGATGCCTGCCGGTGCAGACGTTATGACTGGCAAACCTGACAATTCAACTAACTTAGGTCAGTTCACAGCTTTCGACGCTAAAACAGGCAAAATTGCTTGGTCTAACAAAGAACAATTCTCTGTTTGGTCAGGTTCTGTTGCAACTGCGGGCGGCGTAGTATTCTACGGCACTCTGGAAGGCTACTTGAAAGCGGTTGATGCTAAAACAGGTAAAGAACTGTACAAGTTCAAAACACCTTCCGGCATCATCGGTAACGTTAATACTTGGGAATATGACGGTAAACAATATGTTGGCGTTCTTTCAGGTATCGGCGGCTGGGCAGGTATCGGTATCGCTGCCGGCCTTGACACTGGTGAAGCTGGATCAAACTCAGAAGGTTTGGGTGCTGTAGGTGCTTACAGAAGCTTAAGCTCTTTCACTAAACTGGGCGGTACATTAACTGTATTTACATTACCCAGTAACTAAGTCGATCTGATTTTTTAGATTGAGTAAAAAGCCCCGGTTGATTTATCAACCGGGGCTTTTTTTTGGCACTTTATGCAGTAAACTATCGCCCGGCAATTACTCTAACTCCTGCATCCATGCAGGAGTCCTTACCGCTATACCAAGGAGATTTTAATGAGGACTCTACCTCAACATACAAAATACCTCGCTACCCTGATGCTAGTTGCATGCAGCTTTACTGCCGCGGCGGAAGAAAAATTCAAGGTCTGCGCCGACCCGTTGAATCCGCCTTACTCCACAAAAAACAAAGACGGCTTTGAAAATAAAATCGCCGAGCTGTTTGCCAAAGAACTTGGGCAGACCATTGAGTACACTTGGCTTCCTCAACGTCTCGGTTTTATCCGCAACACCCTAAATGCACCATTAAAAGACACTGACGTGGACAGTAACGAATACAAATGCGATGTTGTTATGGGAGTTCCGGAAGGTTATGACCTCACATTAACAACCACGCCCTACTATAGATCAACTTATGTACTTTTAATCGCAAAAGGGCGCGGCTGGGATAGCATTACCGATGCTAACCAGTTAACCGATCTGCCTTTACAAAGACAGAAAGCGTTAAAAATTGCCATGTTTGACCGCGGCCCCGGAACAACCTGGATGCAGAAAAACGATCTACTTGATCAAGGGATCCCCTATCAGTCGATGTCAGGCGACAGTGAAAATAATGTAGCCATGCAGATAGAAAAGGATCTTAAAGCGAAGAAAATTGACATGGTTATTCTGTGGGGGCCTATGGCAAGCTATGTCGCCTCACAAAGCCCCAAAAACAGTTATTTAATGATTCCGATGAAATCAACGCCTGATGTGAAATTTGATTTTGCTATGGCCATGGGCGTTCGTAAAGGTGATAAGGCAAGGAAAGAAATGCTTGATAAGCTGATTGCGGCCAAAGCGGACAAGATTCAATCCATCATCGCTAGTTATCATATCCCGCTGCTGCCACTGTCTAAACAAGCTGTTCATGAAGATAAGGATTAGCCTTAACTAGATTGAGCTGGGGTGACCTCCAAGGCCGCCCCTCTCTATTAAAGAGTTATTTACGATTAAACAAACTAATCAGATACGCAAATCTATTCGCACGTTCATGTGACAGCTGGTCCCACTGAAAACGCCACTTCCAGTTGCCCTCCGTTGTGCCTGGAGTATTCATTCGATGTTCAGAGCCCAACTCCAAAATATCCTGCATGGGTATTACCGCAATATTTGCAACCGATGCCAATGCGGCGTGGATTAATGCGCAATGCAGCGGCATTGCCGGATTGCCGAGATAATTGCAAATGTGATTTTTCTCATCATCACTAATGCCCTGTAACCAGCCTAAAGTCGTATCGTTGTCATGAGTACCGGTATAAACGACGCAGTTTTTATCGTAATTGTCGGGTAAATAAGGATTATCAGGGCCGCCACCAAACGCAAACTGTAAAATCTTCATGCCGGGTAATTCGAATTCATCCCTTAACGCCTCAACTCCGGGAGTGATAATCCCCAAATCTTCTGCAACCAACGGCATCGACCCATGTTCGGCTTTTATTGCATTTAATAAGGCATGACCCGGCGCATCAATCCATTCCCCATGGATAGCGGTATCTTCCTTTGCCGGTATTTCCCACGCCGATTCAAGACCACGAAAATGATCAATCCGGATAATATCAAACATCTCAAGCTGAGTTCTCATCCTTTCAACCCACCAATGAAATCCGGTTGCCTTCAGGTGATCCCAGTCATAGTGAGGATTACCCCAACGTTGCCCTGTTTCAGAAAAGTAGTCCGGAGGCACGCCCGCCACGACGGACATATCGCCTGATTCATCCAATTTAAAAATATCGCGATGAGCCCAGACGTCAGCACTGTCATAAGACACAAAAATAGGGATATCGCCAAACAGAAACACACCTTGCTGGTTAGCATAAGCCTTTAATTCCAGCCATTGCCGGAAAAATATATATTGCTCGAATTTAATGCATTCGATTTTTGCTTTTAACCGCTGACTGGCTTCGTTTATTGCTTTTGGATCCCTTGTTTTAAAATGCTCAGGCCATTGACTCCAACATTGCTGATTAAATTCAATTCTAAGAGTCAGAAACAAAGCAAAATCGTCAAGCCAGAACGCCTTTTCCTGGCAAAAGCGTTCAAAATCATCCTTATCCTGTTGTTCCGCACGTTCCAGAAATCCACTATAAGCTGTTGTTAACTCGCCTCTTGTGGCGCAACTTCCGGCATCCTCTTCATTCTTATCAGAGAGTTGCAGCCATCCTTGCTTGACCAACCAGTCAGTATTGATTAACGCGGGATTACCGGCGTGGGCCGATAAACACTGATAGGGTGAACCATCCGCATGAGGCATGCCTAAAGGCAAAACTTGCCATATGCTCACCCCGGTGTCATGCAGAAACCTTACAAAATTATAGGCTTCCTCTCCCAAATCGCCTTGGGGACCCGTACCCGGTAGCGATGTAATATGTAATAGGATACCGGCTCGGCGTTTATTTAAGATGTCATTCACGCGTAGTGATCTCTCGTTTATGTTTCGGTTGTTAGTTTTACCAAGGTTTAAATACTAATAACCATCAATTATATAAGTCGGTACCTGGGCGCATTGCTCCACCCATAGCCGGAGTACCGGACCCTTGCGTAAATGACAGCGCCAGATATGCAGGCGGCTCTTCACCCAGCAATTTATATAAATTAGTCAAATTAAGCCGGAATTGTTTTTCAAAATTACTGACCGCTTCACCTGGATTATAGTCGCCAAACCACCAGAACCAGTCGGAGCCCTCACAGATAGCCAGCTGAAACTCAGCCTGTTGCACTTGCTGGTCCGTTAATCTGCCGGTTGAAATGACTTTGTCAAATGCACACTTAACGTCACCCAGCATATCCCACCCGCGATTTTTGTCCGCATCGCCTATCCAGGTCGAGAACGTACCATAGACCCAACTGCCCGCAACTATTTTCGCCAATGGTTTAATCTCAGCCTTATTTTCCAGGCATTCCGAAAAAGTCGTTAATTCAATCTTTGGATGACCGGTTAGACGTTGATACAAGGCGCTGAGAAAGTGATAGCCATTAGCAGGAAAATATTCCCATGCATTCTCGCCATCCATGATTATTGAAACCACCTTGTCATCAGGCTCATGTTCCGAAATATTTTCAAGATGCTGAATCAAATCGCCGACTGCATCATCGGCATGCCATTTTGAATATTCAAAACCGATCAGGTCAGACAGGCCGTCATCACGAAAAAAACAAACGATATCGGCATTCTGAAGCTTAAAAGGATGATGAATTTCTGAACTATTGTCGTTTTCAGCAAGATTCAAGCTGTTTTGCAGCACAGAACCACCGCTTGCAGTCCAGTCAAAGCCAAAATCGCTGAGTATTCTTAACGTCTGATCACTAACACTGCCTTCCGAAGGCCAGCAACCTTTAGGCTTAAAGCCGAATAATCGCTTAAAGGTATGCACGCCCTTTTCAATGTGCCACCTTACGCGCTCTTCTCCGCCCGGATAGACGTCCAGCTCCGGCAAAGGAGCGTCAGGCATAGCTTCACGGGTAGAATTCAAATCCAGCAAAAGCGGCATGATAGGATGGGCGTAAGGCGTCACGGAAAGTTCAACCTGCCCTTTTCTGGCTAATGCCTTATATCTACAGATAATACTGCTCAGCTGCTCGGCAATGACCTCTACAATTTCGATCCTGTCATGCAGCGTATAGCCGGATCCCTTTTCTATCAGGCGTTTTATTCGAGTATCCGTTAACTTTATTGTCTCTCCCATCCAGGTTAGATGATACCAGGACAGAACATCGCTGATAAATTGAGAATTGACATAATTTAACGAATCATAATGATGCTCAAGCCAATCAGCCATCTCGATCAGTCTTTTGAAAGCCGGGTAACGGTTTATTTGCCGCTCCCGGTTCGCCCGCATGCAGTCTCTAACCAATCTCATGCGCTCTTCAGGATCAGCAGGAATACTGGGATCAACCAATGCGGCTAGCAAAGGATCGGTAATTGAAATTCGGTCATGTAAATAGCCGTTGACCTGTCTGGCATATTCCTCAATTTGCTCCAGAAGTATTGGGGCAAAATTTACTACCGCCTTGGCCTGCGGCACTGCTTCCAGATGCGCAGCCATATCTACATAATCTTTAATAACATGCAGATAGGTCCACGGCAGCTTAAATTCCCCAGATTGCAAATCCCGGTATTCCGGCTGGTGCATATGCCAGCACAGGACTAATTTCAATTTGCCGTTATCTGACATAATGTCTTTTTTGTCCCAGCATATCGGGCGTCACCAAAACAACTCCGCCGGGACTTACATGAAATCTTTTTTCGTCTTCTGCTCTGTTTTCTCCAATCACAGTGCTTTCCGGAATTTCACAGCCTTTTTCGATGATCGCCTTGGTAATACGGCAATGGCGGCCAATATTAACCTGCGGCAAAACGATAGTATCTTGCAGCGTCGTGTACGAATTAACGCGGACATTGGAGAACAATAATGAATGCCTGACTTTCGCTCCGGAAATCACGCACCCCCCTGAAACCATGGAATCAACCGCCATTCCCCGTCGTTTGTCGTTGTCAAAAACAAACTTGGCCGGAGGCGTCTGTTCCTGATAAGTCCATATAGGCCAGGTATTATCATATAAATTTAAATCCGGTTTTACGCCAATCAATTCCATATTGGCGTTCCAGTAGGCATCAATGGTACCTACATCTCGCCAATAACTTTGCGCACCACTTTGCAGATCCAGAAAAGGATAAGCGTTGGCCACATATTTATCGATAACAGCAGGAATAATATCATGGCCGAAATCCCGGCCTGAGCCTTTGGTATCGGCATCCTTAAGCAGTTGCTCAAACAGAAAGCCGGCATTAAAAATATAAATCCCCATTGAAGCCAATGCCGTATCGGTTCTGCCCGGCATAACAGGAGGATGTTTCGGCTTTTCCACGAAAGCTCTGACGCGTCGGTTCTCATCGACATCCATAACGCCGAAAGCCGTTGCATCTTCCAGCGACACTTCGATACAGCCTATCGTTAGGTCAGCCTTTTTTTCAACATGATCGGCAAGCATGGCGCCGTAATCCATTTTGTAGATATGGTCGCCGGCCAACACTAAAATATGTTCCGGTTTGCGGCTGCGCAGAATATCAATATTCTGAAAAATAGCGTCAGCAGTACCCTTGTACCAAGAGTTTTCATCATGCCGTTGTTGAGCAGGCATTAAATCGACATATTCGCCAAACTCGCCACGCAAAAAACCCCAACCTTGCTGAATATGTCTAATCAGTGAATCCGACTTGTATTGCGTCAAAACCCCTATCTTGCGAATACCGGAATTCACGCAATTCGACAGCGGAAAGTCAATAATCCGGAACTTACCTCCAAAAGGTACAGCCGGTTTAGCGCGCCAATCGGTCATATTCATTAATCGTGAACCGCGACCACCAGCCAAAATTAATGCGATGGTATTACGGGTTAAGTGACTGATGTTTGGATTGTAGTTTTGACTAGTTGACGCTGGCATTTTTCATCTCCATGTGGAATAGACTGACAACTCTTGATGTGTTTGGTAACATTCACGCAACTATTATTCCACTACGCCGAGGCTATTCATAGTGAAAAAGCAACTTAAAAGCGCACTTGATTCTGATGCTGTAAAAATCACGGAAGCCAGACATCATGATCCTTTTGCGATTCTAGGTCGCCATCCCAAGAACGATCACGTTCAAGTTAAAGTGTACCTACCGTATGCAGAAACCGTATGCTTTAGTCACAACGGCGCTGTTTTAAACCGAGTACCCGATACGGACTTTTTTGAATATAACGCCGAACATGAACAATTGCCAGAACATTATCAATTGTCCTGGATCGACAAAAGCGGCTACAGCCATGAAAACTATGACCCGTATGATTTCGGCATCCAATTGCCCGAATTCGACCGGCATTTATTCGGCGAAGGCAGGCACTGGCATATTTACCAAAAACTGGGAGGACATCTGCACAACGCCGATGGTATTGACGGGGTTCTATTTACGGTCTGGGCACCGAATGCCGGACGGGTCAGCGTGGTGGGCGATTTCAATCACTGGGACGGACGCTGCAATCCAATGCGCAGTTTGGGCAGCAGCGGCATCTGGGAACTGTTCGTACCGGGCCTACAAGCCGGCTGTTTTTATAAATTTGAGATACTGAATCGCCATACCCACGAAGTTCTGTTAAAAACCGACCCCTATGGCCAACAGTTTGAGTTCCGCCCTAATACCTCGTCAATCGTAATTCATGAAGACAGCTATGCTTGGCAGGACCAGCAATGGATGAGCGACCGTATCCGTCGCAATTGGTTGCATGATCCTATGTCTATCTACGAGGTTCATCTGGGCTCATGGCGACGCGACCACTTGGGCAACTTCCTCAATTACCGTGAACTGGCCGTGCAGCTAGTCGATTATGTCAAAGAGATGGGCTTTACCCATGTTGAATTATTACCGGTAACCGAACATCCGTTGGATGCCTCCTGGGGTTATCAAACCACCGGCTATTTTGCTCCAACCAGCCGCCACGGCACACCGGATGATTTTCGCTATTTTATCGACACCCTACATCAAAACGGTATCGGCGTGATTCTGGACTGGGTGCCTGCACATTTTCCCAAGGACAGCTTTGCACTGGCTCGCTTTGACGGCAGCGCGCTTTATGAGCACGAAGACCCGCGCAAGGGCGAACACCGCGATTGGGGCACATTAATTTATAATTACGGCCGAAATGAGGTTAAAAACTTCCTGTTATCCAGCGCCATTTTCTGGCTGGAGGAATTTCATCTTGACGGCTTGCGCGTTGATGCCGTCGCTTCGATGCTGTATCTGGATTATTCCCGTAACGATAACGACTGGATTCCGAATATGTACGGTGGCAACGAGAATCTGGAAGCGATCGATTTTCTGAGAGAACTCAATTCCGTTACCCATGACCAACACCCCGGTACTGTGATGATGGCTGAAGAATCCACGTCCTGGCCGCAGGTGACTCGCCCGACCTGGACCGGAGGCTTAGGCTTTTCGATGAAATGGAATATGGGCTGGATGCACGACACGCTGGCTTACATGAGCCAGGAGCCGATACACCGCAAATATCATCATGACCAACTCACTTTCGGTATGCTGTATGCATTTACCGAAAACTTCTGCCTGCCCTTTTCCCACGATGAAGTGGTGCATGGCAAAGGCTCACTGATCAGCAAAATGCCGGGGGATGAATGGCAGCGTTTCGCCAATCTTCGCTTGCTTTATACTTTAATGTATACCTATCCCGGCAAAAAACTGCTGTTTATGGGCTGCGAATTCGGGCAAGGTACCGAATGGAATTTCAACAAGGACCTGGACTGGTATGTTCTGGATTATCCGCATCACAAAGGCGTGCAGACGCTAGTAAAAGACCTGAATCATCTTTACAGAAAACAGCCGGCTTTATACCAGCATGATTTCGACCATCAGGGTTTTGACTGGATCGATTGCCACGATGTACAACAGTCTATCATCAGCTATCGACGCAAAACCGAATTTGAAGAATTGATTGTCGTGCTTAACTTTACCCCGGTAGTTCGTGAGCAATACCGGATTGGTGTACCCGTTGCAGGCACTTATACGGAAATATTCAATTCCGACTCCAGCTACTACGATGGCGGCAATATCGGCAATATCACTGCATTGTCAGAACCTACGGCATGGATGAATCAGCCCCATTCTATCAGCCTTACTTTGCCGCCTCTTGGGGCTGTAATCCTGAAATTATAATAACCGGAATTCAGCCTTTCATATCTACTAAGTACATCCCAGGTAAATGAAAAAAATACTTTTTGTCACCAGTGAAGCCCACCCTTTAATTAAAACCGGCGGCTTGGCGGATGTTGCCGGCAGTCTGCCCAAGGCCTTGTCGGATTTGGGTGAAGATGTGCGCATTATCATGCCCAATTATCAGGCTATCAAAGCGACCGACGAAGTTCGCTACCTGAGCACAGTCCATGTCAACAATTACGCTGTAAATATTCTGGAAACCCGGTTGCCGGAAGCCAACGTAATCGTGTGGCTGGTAGATTGCCCGGATTTCTTTGATTTTCCAGGCAATCCCTATGTTGATGAACAAGGCGAGCTTTGGGAGAACAGCGCCGAGCGTTTTGCGTTATTTTGCCGCGTTACGGTTGAAGTTGCGATGGACCGAAGCTGGCTGGACTGGAAACCCGACATCGTCCACTGCAATGACTGGCAAAGCGGGCTTGTGCCTGCGCTGCTGTCACTGGAACACAACCGTCCCGCCACTGTTTTTACCATACATAACATGGCTTATCAGGGCATCTTTCCAAGCGCGACTTACTTTTCCTTAAATTTGCCCGGTCAACTTTGGAATATGAACGGCATCGAGTTTCATAATATGCTGTCCTTTCTTAAAGGCGGCCTGGTCTATTCCGACCGCATCACCACGGTAAGTCCGACCTACGCCAGGGAAATCCAAACTGCCGACTTCGGCTACGGACTGGAAGGCTTGTTGAGCTACCGAAAAGATTTTCTGAGCGGCATTATCAATGGCATCGATACCGACCATTGGAATCCGGAAACCGACCCCAACATCAGCCAAACATTCAATCACTTAACGTTGAATAACAAGCTTGTCAATAAAGAAGCGCTACAGAAAAAATTATCCCTGCCGGTCGACAAAAACATTCCCATATTCGGGCTTATCAGCCGCCTGGTAGAGCAAAAAGGCATTGACTTGATAATGGACTGCCTCCCCGAAACGCTGACTCATCCAGTGCAATTTGTTTTACTCGGCAGCGGCGACAAAGAGTTCGAACAGCGCCTTCAAGACTTTGCCGAAAGCCATCCTGATAAACTATCGATCAATATCGGTTATGACGAAACGCTGGCGCATCTGATTGAAGCGGGTGCCGATATTTTTCTGATGCCGTCTCGCTTTGAACCCTGTGGTTTAAACCAGATATACAGCCTACGCTACGGCACGGTGCCCGTAGTCAGAAAAACCGGAGGTCTCGCTGATACCGTGGTCGATACGCTCCCGGAAACGCTAAGCGATAACACCGCAACAGGGTTTGTTTTCGATGAAGCAAGTCCCGGTGCATTGATGGAAGCCATTAAACGCGCGCTTATCTTATACAGCCTTCCTGAAACCTGGAAACAGCTGCAAATTAATGGCATGCAAAAAGACTACTCATGGACCAAGAGCGCCCAGCAATACGTGGACTTGTACAATCAACTGTAACCCTCCCCTGCCATCCGACATCAGCTTAGACATAAATCTATAAAAAACCAAGACCGTGACCGGCCTTGGTTTATCCGGTTAGGCTCATTAACCGCCCTACCGCTCGCAAGATTAGTAAACAATCAAATGACATTTAAATTAGCCCGTAGAGGGTTTATCATCGCCATCAGCATTATTGGCTTGTTACACACATTTTCAGGAATTAGCCTAGGGTGGCTGGCATTGCCAGGCACCATTTATCTGGCATTAATTATTTACGGTTCGGCAGTTATTCAATCCAACTTTCACGCCTATATCTATTGCCAAGGCAGTGTTTTGGAAAAAGAAATTGCCCTGTCGTTTGACGATGGCCCCAACCGGGAATATACCCCGCAAGTGCTGTCAACCTTGGCGCAACACAGTGCGCCGGCAACTTTTTTTGTCATCGGCAAGAACATTCAGGGCAATGAAAATATCTTGAAGCGAATGGATGCAGAAGGACACTGCATTGGCAACCACAGCTATACGCATTCTTTTTATCTGGACTTTAAAAGCGTGCAAGGCTTTAAAAATGAGCTGAACATGACTGCGGAGAGCGTTTTCAAAGTTATCGGCAAACGCATGAAATTGTTCCGGCCGCCTTATGGAGTAACGACGCCCAATCTTGTAAAAGCCGCAAGTGCACTGAATTACAACCTCATCGGCTGGAGCATCCGTTCCTTGGATACAACAAAAGATAGTGTACAAACCATAACCCGGCGCGTACAAACACAAATAAAACCGGGGGCTATTATCCTGTTTCATGATACCTCGGATAAAACCATCGAGGTGTTAAAGCAGACGCTGGATTTCGCGAAAGAAAATGGCTATACAATTGTCAGTGTAGAGCAGCTTTTGAAGCTTGATGCTTATGATCAACAGAACAGCTGTAGCGATAATATCTGTTCATCGTCACTGGGTACAGAATCTCAAGTTGAGTTGGTTTGACGGGCTTTTTGCGTCGTAACCTAACAGAGCCGCGGTTACATTCGACAAGCTCGACACAGTCTTAGCCGACCGCAAACTGATTCAATAATAAACCCTGAACGATCGCTGTATCTGTTCAAACTCATACAGATAAGGCTTGGCAACTTCGTGATTGGCCGCCACCACCAGTAGGTCATGGGAAAAAACCGAAGTATTGTACCAGTTGAAACTGCCTTCTATGACAATGTAGTCGTCAATGATGCAATATTTGGAATGAATCGGGGAATACGGCACCGGATGATCGTCTTGCCCGTAAACCAAACCTACCGGAATACCGGCATGCTTTAACCGGTCTACCGTTGGCAATAATGGTCGATTCAGTTCATCATGCATCGACCGTTCTATACCGACACGGCCCTGTCTGGCAAGATGCCCATTCAGCAAAATATGCACATGGACGCCTCGGTTCTTGGCATGTATCAGCGCATTGACCACGCTGTCATGATGATCCCCCAGCAAATCGCCGATCAGGAACAATGACACTTTAATCGAATGCCGGGCACGGTGTATTTCCGCCAATATGGCATGATGAGGACGGTAAGGCTTGCCGTTGAGCATGACGTGACGGCCAAAGGTATAGAGCAGGTTGAAATGGCTTAATGGATCGATACCATATTTCTGAATGACGCCGCCGCGCTGGCTTTGAAAGATGTTATCCAACAAGCGGCAGATGCCTTTGGAATGAAAGGTCATCCCCGATTCCCAATTAGCCCACCAGCGGTCGAAAGTGATATTGAACGAACCCAGTATGCTGTCCTCATCATTAAATATGATGAATTTGGTGTGCATATCCGGTTCCACTTCAATCAATTGGTGCTTGGGACTGCAAAATGCCCCGATTAATTCAATTCGAGAACGTTTTAACCGTGCATAATTCTGGCTGTTGGTCAGGGTCATTTTTCGCCAGTCGACGATGCACTGCACTAACACGCCCTGGTCGCTGGCGCTTAGTAAATGGGTAATAAAATCATGATCGTCAATGCAGTCCACACTGACCTTTATCGTGCATAAGCGCCCGGGATGCTCATGCTTGCAGCGGATAACCTTGTCGATAAGGTCATGAATATAACGCTTCGGATGATAAGGATGGTGCTGCTGCCCCTTGGTGAATTTGGGTACCAGTTGCAAGGCTTCAAAATGATGGTTATACCAATCCACATCGCTCTGCAATTCACCGGCATTCAATTCATGAGCCCGATAACTGCTGGGCGTTGCCCAATCCCCGGTAATTCTTCGGTACTGCGGCTGGTCGCCCTGAATCTGGTGCCAATCCATAAAGATATATTCGTTCTGGGAGGCAATCGAGCGCTCATCCAGATGCACAATAAAGGCGAACTTAATGCAGTTGATTTGGCCGAAGTTGCTCGAAAACGGGTGAATATAAAAGTCCCGCGTACAGCGTTTGTGACAGTCCCAATGAATATCATAAGCATCGGTGTCGACTATGAAAGTTTCACATATCGCATCGCGGTAGACTTTTAAGATAACCTTTACATTAGCCTGAACGCCGTAGAACACATCAAAATCTATTTTTCCCCAGCGGATATAGAATTTGTCATTAAAATCGTTCACTCTTTGAAAAGAACCGCCCAGGTTTCCATGAGTCGGTGAGGCATAATGTTCAGCTATCTGCATATTTATCTCCAAAAAGGCATAGGTATCTAAACAACTCGTTATCCCGGCAGGACTTCTCATGCCGAAAGAAGTAAAGGCAAGAAGGGTGTAAGATCAGAAGTGCAAGCTTCGTCTCGGCAATTGCTCCTGCATTGCTCTCGGCAACCGCTCCCTGCGTTGCCTACATGGATGTAGGTACTTAGCGTGAGCAGGAGAGGAAGCTGCGCCTAAGGCGCCTACTTTTGGTGCTCTACCTCCTGCATTCCCCACAAGGATGTGGGGAATGCAGATTTTGCCTGGAGCAAAAATCTGTCCTTGCAGTTGTAAAGCGCCTACTTTTGGTGCTTGCACAGCAGGCGAAGCCTGCACTCCAGCTTTCGACTTACATCGTCCGGCCTATACCTTAGGCTCAAACATCATAAAATAACCGCAATGATCGGAAACCCTTCCATAATCCTGCTCGGTAAACAAAACTCTCGCTGATGTGACCTTCAGCTCGCTAGTCTTATTTAAAAAAATATAATCGATACGATAATCATCGCTCAAATAATTCTGCCAATGGAGATCATTGACTCTAAAGATTTTTTCAAACACGCCCTGCGAATTGGCCGCTAAATACTGGTCGTCATATTGGTGTCCATCGACCACCAGATGATAGCCGGCCGCCCCGCCGGCAATATTAAAATCACCGCACAATAGGGTGGCTTTGACCTGCGCCGACTGTTTGGCCTCGGCCCATTCGCACAACTGTTGGAATTGTTCAGCAAATCCATCTTCCCACCAGCTTAAATGCACCGAAAAGACGTTCACCCGCCCGATATAAGGCACTTTGATTTGGGCCATGACCACTTTTCTGGAATGAATACTATGGATATCATGGCTGCCCGACACATACTTGGCATCCTGTTTTAGTAGTGAATATTTGCTTAAAATGGCAACGCCTTCGCGGTACTTGCCAAAGCCCAGATGCGACCAGTCGGTATGGATATGGTAGGGCGTATCAAGGCGATCATTGATTATTTTCGCGGAATTGGTCTGCCAGTCCCCTGCCCCGTCATTCCAAAGTTCAGCCACTTCCTGAAAACAGACCACGTCTGCATTCAGTTCGTTAATCGCCTTGGCTATTTGGGAGAATTTATTATCCTGATTGTCCTCCTGGTAACAGTGTAGGTTAAGAATCAGTATCTTTAGCGGCTCGTGGCTGAGCGAGTAGTTTTTGCCATGATTGTTGTCCCAGAAAAACTGGCCGTTGCGCTCAACGCAGATGCTGTATTCCAAGCGAAACGCCTGACCGATTCTAAGCCAGGTTTTCCAGATTGCCACGCCATACTGATTGGGGTTTCTGGCATTGCTGAGCGCCGCTTTGTCCCAGTAATTTCTTTTAAAATGGCAAAGGGTGATTTGAGTGTGCCGCCAGTTATCCGTCGTCCAGTGCACAGTAACTTTGTCGGCATAGTTAAAGCCATCGACAGCAACCGTGATCGGAATGTTTTTTTGTCCGTCATGCAGCTTGTCTGCAAAATTGATGTTTAAAACCGGAGCTGTACCAGCCAGCATGATGCCTGAATCGGCTTGGCTGGAATAATTCAAGCCTTGATTGTTGTCCCAGTGCTCGGCATTAGAGGCCCGGTAGCGCAATCCAAACAGGATATTGCCGGGTAAAGATTTATCCGGAGTAGGATGAAGATGTATCCGGGCCTGCCAGTACTCTTTAGCGTGTTCAGACTTGCTGTGATAGCTTGCAGGCAAGGTTTGCCAGACGCCGTCTTCACCCGACCAAACCACATCAACCTGTTTGTCGTAACTGTCGTTTTCCACCTGCATAAAAAAGCTCAGCGTCTGCTGAGTGCCTTCTTTTTTCCGGGTAATCACATTTTCAACATACAGCAGTTGGATCTTGTTCATCCGTTGTCTCCGGTGATTGCTGCCCTGAAATGCAGGTCAGAAGGAACGATAGCTCATCTAGCGACGCCTCAGTATGTCCGGCACATGCTGAACTTCAGCCTGGAGCCGGTCAGATTTTATGCTTTTCTCTGCGCCTGAAGGATAGTAATCCCGAAAATCAATATCTGGAAAAATGTTGTCCATAATCTCAAGGGCAGTCAGGTAACGCTCATTGATCCTGTTCTTGCGAATGCTGTCGTGCAAATAGTTAAACCTGGCCAGATGATCGGTAACACGTTTGTTCGCATAATCGATAGTTGTCCCCGATTTCAGGATAAACGGCCAATCGGAAGCTTGCGCAAGCAAAATGGACCGGGCGGCCTGATTCAAAGCCCGCTTCTGCAATGGGGTGACTGCCAGCCTTCGAAGATCCCGCGCCAATTGCTCCATCTCCTGTTCGGCCTTGTGGAGCAATGGATAAATCCAGTCGTTTGTTTCATTGATCCAGTAGCTGGAATAACCTTGGTGGCCCCAGGTTGACGCGGCTGGCGTTGCGATCTGAGCCGGCGGCTGCTGTTTTAAATAATCTGAGCAACTGGCGAGCTGGACGCCGTTGCCGCGTTTACTTGCTAGCCTCAATACGCATTCCAGCCAGTGCGTTCCTTCGAACCACCAGTGACCGAACAGTTCGGCATCGTAAGGCGCAACTATAATGGGTGATCTGTTCATGGCAGTGCCAAGCCGATCGATTTGATGTTGCCGTTTAACGATAAAATCCAGCGCGTGCTCATGCGCCTTTGCCAAGGCCTGCCTCGGATTATAGATCTGCTTGGGCAAGTTCCCGCCGGTTACGCGATGGTACTTTATCCCGGTATTGATACGGGTTTTACCGTCGAGAATATAGGGCGCGATATAATCCAGATCCAGCTCAAAACCGATGTCGCTGTAGTATTCCCGGTAGTCGAAGTCTCCCGGATAGCCTTCCTTTGCGCTCCAGACCTGCTTTGATGACTCAGGATCACGCGCAAACGCCAAGACACCGTTGCCGCAATCAATCGGCGCATAAACGCCATTGCTAGGAGGCTGACTGGCATCCATAACGCCGTGGCTATCAACAAAAAAATACTCAATGCCGGCATCGGCCAGCGCCGTCTCAAGGCCCGGATAATAGCCGCATTCAGGCAGCCAAAAACCGGTCGGAGTGCAGCCTAAATTAGCTTTAAACGTTGCAACGCCGGTATTGACCTGGTTGCGGACTGCGGTTTCGCTGACATTCAGCAGCGGCAAAAAGCCGTGGGTCGCGGCCGTTGTTATCAGCTCAAGCTTACCGGTGGCCTGGTGCTTTTTAAAAGCCGACAGTAAATCTCCGTGGTATAGCTCTTGGTAAGTGCTAAGCGCATTCAGGAAAAAGCGGCGATAGAGCCGCGCTAATTTTTGATATTCCGGCTGTTTGCGGGTTCTGATAATTTCCTTTTCAGCCAACTCCAGCCGGCTATGCAGATATTTCAGGTAGCGCGTTTGTAACAGATCGTCGCGCAGCATGGATATCAGCGTCGGCGACAATGACAGCGTCAGCCGGTAATCGACGTTATCCGCGTGTAGCCGGTCAAGTACGCCGATCAGCGGCAGATAGCATTCGGTTATGGCTTCGAACAGCCAATTCTCCTCAAAGAAACTGTCATGTTCAGGGTGCCGCACATAGGGAAGATGGGCGTGGAGAATAATACTCAGGAATCCTTGCTGACAAGAAGCGTAATCAGAGCGAGGCAAGCTTTTTATCATCACGCGGATCTGCTGATTCCCTGACCTGAGGCGTTTTTGCTCAGGCAATAAGTGGAGTTTTCATGGCCTTGATGCCACGCCGCCCCTGCATGATGGGCATGAATAATATTCGAGTGCGCGAAAGCAATAAAACCGTCATCTTCGCAACAGGTGCCGATGGCGGCTGAATAAGTTGTTTCATTAACCGGGCTGGGCAGGGATACTTGTTGCCGGGTGCTGGGGCTGTCAATGGCAATGTCGAACCATGCTACTGTTTCGGTAGTCGCCCGTTCTTGCTCAGATTGCGAATAAATTCGTAAGGTAAGAGGGCTTTTGTCTTCGTTATCAGGCACAGAAATTTCCCGGTTTTCCCCAAGATTCCAATAGGCATAAAGGTGCCCGGGATCGACAGGCAAAAGAATGATTTCGGAGATATTGTGAGACGCCTTGGGTGCAAAGCTCCGACTGATCTCATCCCCGATATCGAGCAGTTCCTTTGGCGAAAGCCTGATTTTTTCAGCAAGCTTCGGCCTCTCACTTGAAAAGCATGGCGTAAAATTACGGCTGATTTCCTGGCTTATTTCAAGTATTTCACTCGCCGACAGATTGATTTTGGAATTGTATCCTGAATGCAAAAACGTCATCACCATCTTAAACGTTACGATTACCCTATCTAAAATTCTTCCTTACACCTAACCCATCTTTTCTCTTAGATTAAAGATGACCTAAAAAGCAACTTTTCCCAAGTATACGTAGTAAATTCCGCAGGGTCTAGCTACGGATTTAATTACACTGGAAACGCACCGGTATTTTCTACTGGCGACACATCCTTATAGTTTGGTTGCAGCTCAATGCAGCAACTGTTTATACGCATAATTTCCGGTCTTTTGCGCAACGCTATCAGAAACCAGGCAAAACGCAGTCTATCGGCATTATTGCTGCTTTCCCGGATTTGCTCGTCGACAGGCATAGTGCAAATTCATCATAAGCAACTGAAGGGATTGATGTTTCCATAGGTATTGATACGAACATACTTCACCCGGCTTTATCACTATATTGATTGTCAAACCCAGCCACAGGGGTAATACGAATGGAATAAAAGCTTCTCGTAACCATAAATATTTCCGTTCATAAAACAAGCAAACAGGCATTAATTTTAGGATCAATTTGGTTCCCCCATACCGTTAAATCGACCATTTGCATACGAAAATTAAGCCTCTGCTTAAGACAACATCAGCGTTATTGCTCTTATCCATCGATTAACCGGAAAGTGAGGAAATGTCATGCCATCGAAAAAGGTAGAGTTTCAATTTATCACCGGCCTGAAGAGAGCCATATTTCGCAACGCACGTTTGCGCGGCAGTTGGGACGAAAATGGCCGGTATTCGGATAACTGGACAGAAGCTCCGATGATGGAAGAAATAGGCGTAGACGGTTGCCCGATCTTTACAGCGCCGGTCTTGCTTGACCTTGCCGACCAGGATAAGACATTCCAGTGGGGAGTGGTTCTTGATGGTCCGCAGGGAGCCAATTTCTGGGGTATCCCTACTGAAGTGCGTGATGTTAATCCTCCGGTTAAACGCCATCGCCAGTTTCAGCTTAATAACGATGGCGGGGCGTCACAGATCGAACGCTATTATTTCACTTACGGCCGCCGGCTGGGGGCCAACAAATATTTCTCCTCTCAAAGTGCCGCACCAGGTTTGCGTTTTGGCGTTTGGGCGCCCAATGCACAAAAGGTGGAAGTGGTGTTCGGAAACCTATCCAACGGCTACATTGCCGATGACGGCACCGGCATCGATCCAGCGCAGCCCGTGGTCGCGCTGTCTCGCCTGCCTGACGATATTTGGGAAGGCGGGCCGCGCGGTGACTATGAAAACTTCAAAAGTCTTCCGTACATGTACCGCATCCAAAATGCCCAAGGGCAAATTGTTTATCGCACCGATATTTTTTCCCGGAGCCAGATCGGTAAAGGCAATGTCGATCCTGGCGGCAAGCCTTGGACCGAGACAGCTGATACCCTGGACGGCACGGTCAGTTGCAGCGTGGTCATTGACCCCGATGTCGTGCGCCGGGGATTCGAATCTGCGCCTGAAGGAATGCAGCCGGACCTGATTCCGGCGGAAAGGTTCTGGGCGACTGAATTCACGTTCGGGTTGCCGGTACCGGCCCGGCTGGAAGACTTGGTTATTTATGAATTACATGTCGGGTCATTAGGATTTGGCAAAGACGATATCGGCAATTTGAGCGATGCCATGTCATTTCTGGACCACTTGGTCGATCTTCGTGTAAATGCTGTCGAACTGTTGCCGTTAGCTGAGTTTAAAGGCAATGCCGCTTGGGGCTATGGCGATACGCACCACACCTGTATTGAGTCCAGTGCTGGCGGGCGCGACAAGTACCGTCATTTCGTCAGGGAGTGTCACCGGCGGGGCATCGCCGTTATCCAGGACGTGGTTTACAATCATTATGATTACAATGCGGGGCGTGCCGAGTGGCAATACGACTCAACCGCTCACGAACAGAACATTTATTACTGGTATGAGGGATATCCAGACGATTACCCGGACTATGAACGTGCAGCGCACGATCTTTCAAAACCGCCCAACGAGCGACCGGCTTCAGGACATGGCGGCTATCTCGATAACGGCTCTTCCGGTTATACGCCGCGCTTTTGGAACGAGATCGTACGCCAGCAGTTCATCAGCAGCGCCGCCTTCCTGGTTGAGGAAATGCATGTCGATGGCTTACGCGTGGACTTGACTCAAGCCATTCATCGCGACAACAAGCGCCACGCAGACGGGTATTCGGTCGGCAGCGCCAATATTTTCGGGCAGAAGTTGCTGCGGGAGTGGAGCCGCACACTGCGGATGATCAAGCCCACGGTGATGCTGATTGCGGAGGATCACACGGAATGGGATGCGGTGACAAAACCGCCCGCACAAGATGATGGACTGGGCTTCGACAGCAAATGGGAAGCAGCGTTCTATCACAATTTGATCGGCGATTCGCCATCCGCCACGGGCAAAGCATGCCTTTTGAAAAATGCTGGATTTGGCGGAAACGATCCGCTCCAAATGGACTGGTTTTCCGGTGTACTCTACAACAGTCGTAACAATCAGGTCGTTTTCCATGAATCTCACGACGAGGCTGGCAATGATCATGATGAAGATAAACACATATACACCGAGCGGACGATAGTCACCGCCGTCAACGGCGCCGCTATCTTCGGCGACACCCGCCCTTGGGCAGAAGCGCGCTCTCGCCTATGCTTCGGCTTTTCCCTACTTTCCGCAGGCATCCCCATGTTCTTTATGGGTGAAGAGATCGGCGCACAAAAACGCTACACGTTCGATAAGTTTAAGGAAAACCGCGAAGACATCCTTGGCGAGCGGAACGGAAACGGCCAAGCATTATTTCGCTTTTATCAGGACCTAATCACGCTCAGTCGGCGGCTGCGTTCGATTCGCAGCCACAACATTGACATTCTTCATGTCAATAATTCCAACCGAGTCCTGGCCTTTAAGCGCTGGAGCGGAGATGAAGAAGTCATCATCGCAGCCAGCCTTAACAATACAGCTTTTAGCGATGGCTATATAATCGAAAAGGATTTGTTAGCCATCCCTAACGCTCGATGGAAGGAAGTTTTCAACAGCGATGCCGCAGTCTACGGCGGTCAAAACCTGGGGAACTATGGGGCTAGTCTCTGGTCCGACCAAGGCCGTCTCAATGCGCGAATCCCTGCCAACGGTTTTGTCGTACTTGTTAAGCAATGAAGGCCGGAACAAATAAAATCAAGTCCGTGCCGGTATCAGCAGCATTATTAACCCTACAAGCATAATTCAACGTTCCACATTCTCAAAAACCACTACACTCCGGGCATTGACCGAATAGTGGCTTTCGCGGACTGGTTGTTGGTCTTGCAGAGGCACGATATCCTGCGGCGACTTCAGCGATGTGTCTAAAGCCAGACACCATGCACGGCCGGGAATAACCGGCAGCTCAATGTTAATTTGTTGCTCGGACATATTCATTGCCACATGCAGATCGGCTTCATCATCTTCAACGCCCGCCAGAGTATAAGCCAAGAATTTCGCGTCATGATCATCCCATAACGCCTTGTTGAGTTCAGTACCATGCCATTGAATTTCGGCGATGCCTCTGTCATTGGGCTTTCCGGTCAAAAAGCGCCGTCGCATGATGGATGCGTGCCTGGTACGCAACGCTATCATAAGCTGAACAAAGCGCAGCATATCGGCATGTTGCTCAGTCATATTCCAATCTATCCAGGACAATTCGTTATCCTGGCAATAACAATTGTTGTTGCCGCGCTGAGTGTTTAACAACTCATCGCCCGCCAGCAGCATCGGGACGCCATGACTGAGCAACAGTATGGCGAAAGCGTTTTTCACCTGTTTACGGCGCAACGCCAAAATACTTAGCTCTTCGGTTTCTCCTTCGATGCCGCAATTGAAGCTTAAATTATTGTTGCAGCCATCCTTATTATATTCACCGTTAGCGTAATTATGCTTTTCGTTATAACTGAACAAATCGTATAGCGTAAAACCGTCGTGACAGGTTACGAAGTTGATGCTGTTAATCGGCAGCCGGCCTTTATATTCATACAGGTCGTTACTACCGCATAGGCGGGTTGCAAGCTCATTGATCAACCCTGTATCGCCGCGTACGAAACGTCGGACGACATCCCGGTATCGGCCGTTCCATTCGCCCCAGCGGTAACCGGGAAAACTGCCGACCTGATATAGCCCTGCCGCATCCCAAGCCTCGGCAATCAATTTGGTTTTCGACAGTTGCTCCGAAAGCTCGATGCCCCAGAGCAAAGGCGGATCTTGCAGCACTTCGCCGTTCTCACCCCGCGCCAGTGCGCTGGCCAGGTCAAAGCGAAAACCGTCAACGTGCATTTCCCTGACCCAGTATTCCAGGCAATTGATGATAAAGTTGGATACCAGAGGATGATTGGCATTTACCGTATTGCCGCAGCCGGTATAGTCATGAAGAATGCTCTTGTCGAACTTGTCATGATGATAAAAAATATCATCGCCGATGCCCCTGAAATTAATAATGGGGCCTTCCGCACCTGCTTCTGCGGTATGGTTGAATACCACGTCCATAATCACGCCGATGCCGGCCTGGTGCAGCGCCTTGACCAGATCGCGAAACTCCTGCACATGCGTCCCTTGTTCCGGGGTCACGCAATAACCCGGATGCGGACTGAAAAAGCTGTGCGTGCTGTAGCCCCAGTAGTTTTTTAAGCCCAAATCGGTCGTATGCACAGGCACATCCTGCTCATCGAAAGCCATGATGGGCAGTAGTTCAACGTGAGTAATACCGAGCGCTTGCAGATAAGGAATTTTTTCAATCAACCCGGCAAAAGTGCCAGGATTAGCCACTTTTGAAGAGGGATGGCGCGTAAAGCCCCCTACATGCAGTTCGTAGACAATAGCTCTCTCGCTGCGAATGCGCAGCGGCACATCGCCTTCCCAATCATAACGATCGTTAACAACAACGCAACGCATCGCGGTCAGTTTATTGTCGCCCGGCAGGCACGCCGCCTTGCGGCTCCAGCGTTTATGGCTGACCGCGCGCACCCAAGGGTCAATCAGCTGCTTGTTCTTATCAAAATGCAATCCCGCTTCGCGGATATGATTAGGCCCGTCCATGCGCCACGCATACCATGTGCCAACCGGCAACCCGGTCACATAAACGTGCCAAGAAAAAAAAGTGCGATTGATATCTTCCTGCAACACGATGGTTTGGAAGGGTTCATCGCAGTCTGACGTGTCAAAAAGCAAAAGTTCGACATGCGTCGCATAGCGGCTGAAAATGGAAAAATTGACACCTTTTGCTTTAGCTCTAGCACCGGAAGGATAGGGATTACCCGGCCTTAACTGGTATTTTTTTCTGTGCATATTCACTTCTCACGCTTTGCAATCGCAAAGCTTAATTAAATAACTTGAGTTGTCTTCAATTGAAAACAGGAACTGATGAAAGAACTAAATTTCACTGATACCAATTATTGAAGACCTTACCGGCTTTTAACGGTTTGAATTTATAGACGCAACACCTTTAAGAACATAGATATCTACACAACTTTAAATAGACGGCATTGCTTCCGCTCCGCCCTCGTTCCCAGACGTTGCGCTCGTCTTTATACACATCCCGAAGTAGGCCGGAATAAGGCCATCCAAGCGCGTAGCGCGAGGTGGCGTTTCCGGCGAATTTGGGTGGCGTTTGCCGGAATAAGCCGGTTCTCGCTGTCGCTCGAACCGGCTTACTTGTGCCCTATGGGTATTCCGGCCTACATCCTAATTATTGAAGACCTTACCGGCTTTTAATAATTTGAATCCATAGACGCAACACATTTAAGAGGATATGGCTTTCGTCCAACAGAAAATAACCGGATCAGGGCCTTACATCTCTGAAACAACGTCCAACGCCTCGGAAAGCATAGAAACCCCGTGGATCTCCAAACCCTCGATAGGCTTTTTAGGAATGTTTGCCTTAGGAATAACCGCTTTCTTGAAACCGTGTTTTGCCGCATCGTTAAGCCGCGCATGGCCGTTGGCTACCGGCCTGATTTCGCCGCTCAAGCCGATTTCCCCAAAGAAGAAAGCATCATGCGGAATGATTTTATCCTTCAAGCTGGACACAACGCCGACCACGATGGCTAAATCGGAACTGGTTTCGGTCACTTTAATGCCGCCGACCACGTTGGCATAAATTTCATCGTTGGCAGTAAAAATGCCGCCATGCCGCGACAGCACGGCCAGCAGCATTGCCAGACGATTTTGATCGAAGCCCACCGCCAATCGCCGCGGATTGCCATATTGGCATTCGGTCACCAGCGCCTGAATTTCCACCAGCAGCGGCCGCGTCCCTTCCCACAGTACGGTCACCACGCTGCCGGAAGACGGCTTGTCTGGCCGGTTTAAAAACATCGCCGAGGGATTTTTAACTTCTTTTAGCCCCGTGCTGTCCATCGCGAAAAAGCCCAGTTCGCCGACGCTGCCGAAGCGGTTCTTGTCCGCCCTTAACACCCGGAACCGGGCATCATCGGTCGAGCCCAACATCACTTGCGTATCGACAATATGGCTCAAGGTCATAGGTCCCGCCAGCGATTGATCCTTGGTGACATGCCCCACCATGAAAATCGATACGCCATGTTTTTTGGCATATTGAGTCAAATAACTAGCTGACTCCCTGACTTGCGAAACCGACCCCGGCGCCGATTCGGTATCCTGGGTATGCATCACCTGAATCGAGTCGATGACCAGAATTTGCGGTTTGACTTCATCCAACACATCACAGATGCGTTGCACCGAGGTTTCGGCCAGCATCATGATTTTATCCGCAGGCAATTTGAGCCGGTGTGCCCTTTCAGCAATCTGTTGCAGTGATTCTTCGCCGGAAACATACAACACACTGACTCCGCGCGCGGCAATATTGGCAATAGTTTGCAGCAACAGCGTACTCTTGCCCGCTCCTGGCGCGCCGCCGATCAATACCACACTGCCGCAGACAATCCCTCCGCCTAAAACGCGGTCGAATTCGGAAATTCCGCTAAAAATTCTTTCCGCCTGGGAAAGATTAACATCCGATAATAATTTGACCTCGGATCGGCTTCCGGCATAGCCTGCCGAGCTTTTATTGCGTTCCGGCCCGCCCAGCCTGACTTCCTTGATGGTATTCCATTCGCCGCAACTGGTACATTGACCGCCCCAGCGAGGATAATCGGCTCCGCACTGGTCACAGACAAATGCGGTTTTACTTTTCTTACTCATACACTTTAAAAAATATTATCAACAGCTGTTAAATTACCGGGCACTATACACTCTTTGCCATCAGCAATCGCTGACATTCAGCTGCATTCGGCCGCCCCTGTAAGTACGATGCGCCGGGATCAACCGTAAACCGCGCATCCATCGCAGTGCGCCCCAGCAACATACGGAAACTCATGGTGTCGCGATTGGTCAGCGTTACTTCGGCATTTATTAGCGATCGCCCCAAAATCATCTGGGTTTCTATCACATAACGCCGCTGCTTATGTCCGCCGGAATCCATAACCAACCGGCGATCTTTAACCGGCGCATGGCATTCAACCGTTACATCGGAGCGTTTTTGCATGGGATGGATGGCAAACATCACCCAACGCTCCCCGCCTTTTCGATAAGGCTCGATAACGAACGCATGCAGCGCCGACGATCGGGCTCCGGTATCGATTTTTGCCTTAATCTCCGCCAGATTGAGCTCCGGCAGAGCCACCCATTCGCGCCAGCCCAACATTGGTTTGTGTATCATCTGTGTAAAGCCTTAATCTAAAGTTATACTTTGACCCAACAATTGCCGGAGCATCTGTAAAATGTGGGTCATTATGCTTGAATACAGCAATCGGATAAAAATATTTATTAAAAGGAATAAACCATGCCCGAATCACTGAGTTCCGCTTCCGACAAATCGGGTTTGCCGCCCGGCTCACTGGTTCATGTCGGCGAAGTGCATGAACACGAACATAAAATCACCGTCATTGATTACAATAAATCAACGCTGACCCAGCGCACCATCAAGAACATTGAAGAACTGCTGCCCTACCAAACCACCGATACCGTCACTTGGGTGATTATCGACGGCCTGAAAGACGTTTCGGTTATCGACGCGATCGGTCGGCATTTTGGTATTCATGCGTTGATACTTGAAGATATTCTCAACACGCATCAGCGCCCGAAATTCGAGGAGTTTGATGATTATTTGTATATTGTTTTAAAAGCGCTTTCACTGGCTGATGAATTTAGCGTCGAATACGAACAGGTCAGTTTATTGTTGTTAGATAAATTTGTTTTCACCTTTAAAGAAAAGCCCGATGAGATATTTGATCCCCTGTTCAGCCGGCTTAACAACGATAAAAGCCAAATCAGGAACCTTGGCACCGATTACCTGACCTATATCATCATGGATACCATAGTCGATGAGTATTTTGCCCTGCAAGACAGCTTTGACGAACTGATTGAGACTGTCGAGGATGATCTGCTGACCAATCCATCGGCACAAACCCTGAACACCATCCAGAAAATCAAGCGTGAATTGATTTACCTGCGCCGGAGCGTATCGCCGCTGCGGGAATTGCTGGCCGCTATTCAACGCAGCGAATCGCAGCTCCTGCATGACAAAACCAAGCGTTACTTCGGCGATATTTACGACCACGTCATTCGCGTCAGTGAAGCGATGGAATCTTACCGGGACCTGATCGCAGGTATGCTGGACATTTATTTATCCAGCGTCAGTAACAAAATGAACGAAACCATGAAAATACTGACCGTATTTGCGTCCATTTTTATTCCGTTGACCTTTATCGCCGGCGTCTACGGCATGAACTTCGAATACATGCCGGAACTGAAATGGAAATGGGGCTACCCGGCATTGTGGGGAGTATTTATCGGCGTATCGGTATTCTTGCTCAGGTTTTTCAAGAAAAAGGACTGGATTTAACCCAGCCGTAGAATGTATGCAGCGTAGCGAAATACGGGCTGATCCGTGCTACGAAGCCCCGGATCCCTCAAGCTCCACAGGCTACTCGGTTAAGCTGAAGTGGCCATAAACATCCAAAGATGCACCGCAATCAGCGCTCGCCAGGGTGAAAACGGCGCTAGCCATTGCTGGGCTTGTTGCTCGCTGATGGGTTCGGAAATCCCCAGCAATTTCTGTAAGCCGCGCCGCACCGCTAAATCGCCATGCAGCGATCCGTCCAGCCAACCGAAACCCCGCAATAGCGCATAGTTGACAGTCCACGAACCGATACCGCGTATTTTTAATAACTGTTCGCGAATCCGGTCGACCGACAGTTCTGCTCCGGTATATTCCAGCATCAGTTCACCAGCAATAATCATCCGGCTCAAGGTCAGCAAGCATTGCGCTTTGTTTCGCGAAAACCCGACCTGGCGTAAATCGCTGTCGTTAAAGTCGGCCATATGCTGCGCATCCGGGAAGCAGTGCAAGCCGCTGGAATGACGCAATGCCGCCAGTTGAATCAATCTGCGGCGTATCGTCACTGCTGCGCTGACGCTGATTTGCTGGCAGATAATCGCCCAGCTTAACGCTTCGAAAATCGATGCTGTAACCGGCACCCGTAGCCCTGATTGCCCGGCGATCAAGATACCCAACTGCGGATGATGTCGATAGCGTAGTTCGAATTCCTCTATCGGTTGGTCCAAACCCAGCATGCGTTGCGCCAACTTACACAATGCTTCCGTGTCACCCACAGCCGATATTCCATCAACCGCCAATTCCACCTGAGCGCTGGACTCTTCAAAGCCTATCCTCAGACAAGCCGGCGACCCGTTCCAGAGTATGCCTTTGCGCAACGAATTAGCTTCCACGACCTCGGCAACGGCCAATACATCGCGATGATGAAACTTCAACATATCATCGGAGCGAAAATCATCCGGCAATGGCAACTGACAACTTAACGTATTCATGCTTTGCTTTCTCGCCGCAGCAATTCGGCCTTGCGTTCGATGCCCCAACGATAACCCGAGAGATTGCCGTCCGAGCGCAACACACGATGACAAGGAATCACCACCGCCAAACTATTGGCCGCACAAGCGCCGGCTACGGCGCGCACAGCTTTAGGCGCCCCCATGCGTTGCGCAATGTCGGTATAACTGACGGTCTGACCGGCCGGAATTTGTCGTAACGCATGCCAAACCCGCTGTTGAAACGCGGTGCCGCAAATATCCAGAGGCAGATCAAGCCCCAACGCCGGGGTTTCGACGAAAGCAGTGATTTGCGCGATCCACTGTTCGAACTCGCCGTCACTCCCTATCAGTTCAGCTTGCGGGAAGCGGTTCTGTAAATCACGGGTCAACGCTTCCGGGCCATCGCCTAGCGAAATCGTACAAATACCCTTTGCGCTGACCGCGACCAAAACCGAACCCAATGAACATTCGCCCAGAGCAAAGCGGATCCGGCTTTGACTGCCGTTAGCACGATAATCGGATGTGGAGATGAGACTCATACTGACTCCTGAAATGATGCAATCATGCGGTACATTTTACCGAATAGCACCACTCTCGCACTCCATGGATTGCTGTCAAATTCGAGCCGTGAGTGCCAACCGAGCGGTAAACAACCATCGGTAATTGAACCGGAATAATGTTGTATTGCAACGGACAATACAAGCCCTGCCCCATTAATCCAAATCGGGGAAAGTTTTTGAGAAACGTAAGCCCCAACCCAATCTATGCTGTCTACATCCAGGTAAACGCCATCGGGTTGAATCCAAATTATGGGCCGCTTTGACCCGGCTGGAAGCCAACTTGACTGCTTTACGTACGCCCGGGTCAGAATCAAGTATCGATTTATTCAAAAGTTTCAACAATGCACTGGAAGCTGCCGCTATGCTGAGCTTGCTGAGCTTGCAGTGCTTTTATGAGTAAAACGACGGGGTCGGCTAATTTCGGTTCAAGGCCCAATCATCCAGATCGCGGAGCTTGTAATCCACCGGATCATGCAGGGTATGTACCCGCTCATTACGCCAATAACGGTCCAGATTCAGTGCGCTATGCGTGGCATGGGCATCGGTGATGTCAAATAACTTGCTGCCATATTCGTTTAAGCAATGGGCTTCAAAGAAATCCAGGCGCCGCGGGCCCGGGTTAAATATCCAGGTTCAACAGGCGCTTGGCATTGTTGAATAACACGCTGTCCAACACATCGTCTTGAAAACCCAGCTTTAAAAAATCCTCAACAGTCTGCCCCATTGCCCGGAAGGGATAAGAGCTGCCGAATAGCAGCTGGTCGCGCAAAAAGCCGTTGGCCGCTTCGACATACAAACGGCCGCCGGGAAGAAAAATGTACATATCCGGGACCAAATGAACATTTTCATAACGAAACGCGACACCAAGGATATCGTTCACATACGGATAAAAACCGTGGTAGCAGACAATCGGCAACTGCGGAAACGCCCGCGCAACCCTGCCTACCGCTTCCGGTCTGGCATAATCCAAATCCGGCGTGGTCGGCCCGGACATCAGGAAAACCGGCACTTTGAGTTGGGCGCAGGCGTCATAAATCGGGTACAGCGCCGCATCGTCGGCATGCAGCGGCGGATTACCGAAGCCCGGCTCGATATTGACGCCGAGCAAGCCAAGCTGGCTAACTGCGCGCTCGATTTCGGCGAGAGCATTAGGCTTTTGCGGATCGACCGAAGCAATACCGATTAACTCCGGGTGCGGCTTGGTGATTTCCAGTATCCGGTCGTTTGAGACCGTCAGGTTCGGCGTGTCGCGACCGACGACGACCGCCGCCGTAATCCCCGTTTCGAGGACTTCCGCGACAAAAGCCTCGGTGCTGAATGATCGTGTGAAATGCTCGTCGTTTTTTGAGCCCACGCGCCGATTCAACCATTTGGCAACTTCATATTCGCCGGTGCCCGGTGTTGCGCCGTAAAAGTCATGCAAAAAAGCCGGACGGCTGCGCATGTCTATTATTTTTCTAGTCATTGATGCCTCGATTTAAATTAATTGATGTGGGATAGGTAGAACGCCACCGATTAGACCTTCCAGGTTTTAAAAACCTGGAAGGTCTGCCTATCGGCCTGTTTTCCGTCTAACGCCAGATCAGGAATTGCCGGAATGACGACAGCCCGCGGATACGCGTGCGTAACATGAGCGTTCGCCGCCGGAGTGCAGGCTTCGCAAGCGGAGCTTGCACTCCAAAACGTTACTTACCCGGCTTGTTCAACACGCGATGCAGTATTTCTTCTTCCAACTCTATCCATCTGGGATGATCGCGATGGCGCGGGCGCGGCAGATCGACAGACACATCCAGATCGATTTTGCCGTCGTCGAGCAGAATTACCCGATCGGCCAGCGTTACCGCCTCCGAAATATCGTGGGTTACCAGAACCGCGGTAAACCCGGTTTCCAGCCAGATTTTTTCTATCAACTGCTGCATTTCAATTCGAGTCAGCGCGTCCAATGCGCCGAGCGGTTCATCCAGTAACAATAGCCGCGGTTCGTGAACCAAAGCTCGCGCCAGTGCGACCCGTTGCCGCTGCCCTCCTGAAAGCACCGATGGCCACTCGTTGGCTTTGGCTTCCAAGCCGACATGTTTTAAGGCTTCCAATGCCCGGTCTTTACCTTCTTTACCCAGACCGAGCCGGACGTTATCGAGCACTCTTTGCCAGGGCAGCAGGCGAGCCTCCTGAAACATGACGCGGGCATGGCCGTTGAGCCGCCGATGAATCCGGTCATCGTAAAAGACGGCTCCTGTATCCGGTTGATCCAATCCGGAAATCAGCCGTAGCAAAGTGCTCTTGCCGCAACCGCTACGGCCGACGATGGCTACAAAAGTGCCCGGCTGTATGTCCAGGTTCAAATTTTCCAGGACAGTCAGGTCTCCGAATTTCTTACTGACGTGTTCCAGTTTCAGGGAGAGGTTGGATGAGGTCTTTAAATTTGCTTGTGCTGCCACGGGATAGTCTTCAGTGTTGGTTAAAAATATCGATTTAGTGGCGTCTAAAACCCGGATGCCATTGCAAAATGCGCCATTCCAGAAAATGCACACCGGCATCGGCCAGCTTACCCAGCAGCGCATAGATCAGGATCGCCAGGACTACGACATCGGTCCTCATAAATTCGCGGGCGTTCATTGCCATGTAACCGATCCCGGAGCTGGTCGCAATGGTTTCGGCAACAATCAAAGTCAGCCACATCAGACCCAACGCATAGCGAAGCCCGACCAGGATGGAAGGCAATGCGCCCGGAAAAATGATCTGGCTGAACAATTGCCACGGGCTCAGGCCATACACCCGGCCCATTTCAATCAATTGCGGATCGGTGGTTTTGATGCCGTGATAGGTGTTGGCGTAAATCGGAAAAAACACGCCCAACGTTACCAGAAACACCTTTCCTGCCTCGCCGATGCCGAACCAGATGATGACCAGCGGAATCAATGCCAGATGCGGGACATTTCTGACCATTTGCACGGTGGTATCCAAAAAACGTTCGGCCGTTCTGGACAAGCCGTTAAACAGGCCCAGCAAAAAGCCGATACTGCCGCCGATCAATAAGCCCCAGCCGGCGCGGACAGCACTGGCGGCGATGTTTTTCGCCAATTCCCCCGACGCGGTCAAGTTGATTGCCGAACGCACGATGTCGGCCGGAGCCGGCAAAATTTGCGAAGACAGCCAGCTATTTTGTACGGCAACGGCCCAGGCAATAATCAATGCAGTCGGCAACAACCAGCCTGTTATGCCGGCAATCCACTTCGGAAACAGATCCTTGCGACTCATGATGCCGCCGCCAGTTTGGAGACAATATCGACATGGCCGGTATCGCCGACCGGACTCATATAAACCACGGCATCCTCATTCCGTTTACCGGCGCTGACCGGCAGCAGCGGAAACAGTAATTCGGCGACCCGGTAAGCTTCTTCAAGATGCGGGTAGCCGGAAAGGACAAAATTGTCGATGCCCAAATCGGCGTATTCCTGAAGCCTTGCCGCCACGGTTTCAGGCGAACCGACCAAGGCTGTGCCTGCGCCACCGCGAACCAGACCGACACCGGCCCACAAATTCGGCGATACTTCCAAGGCTTCGCGGCTTCTTGATGCGCCCCATTTGGTCAATTCCGCCATTCGCCGCTGACCTTCGGAATCGGAACGTTTAAATGTCTGTTGCGCTTTGGCTATCGCGTCGTCATCGATATATTTGATCAATTCGTCGGCGGCGGCCCAGGCTTCCTCGTCGGTTTCGCGCACGATCACATGCAGCCGCAAACCGAACTGCAAAGTCCTGCCGCTTTTTGCAGCCCGTTCACGCACATCGGCAATTTTTTCCGCGACTTGCGCCGGCGGTTCGCCCCAGCTCAGGTAGGCATCCATCTCATTGGCCGCAAACTCATGCGCGGCAGCCGACGACCCGCCGAAATACAACGGAGGATGCGGTTTTTGAACCGGCGGAAACAGCAGTTTGCCGCCTTCGACCCGAGTATGTTTGCCTGCGAAATCGACTTTGTTTCCGGCTAACAGCTCCCGCCAAACATGCAGGAACTCTTCGGCATACTGGTAACGGTCGTCATGGGATTGAAAAATGCCGTCTCCGGCCAATTCGGCCGAATCGCCTCCGACCACCACGTTCAGCAATAAGCGGCCATCGGAAAAACGATCCAATGTCGACGACATCCGCGCCGCCGCAGCCGGGGTCAACAGCCCTGGCCGCAACGCAACCAGAAACTTCAAGCGCTTGGTCAGCGCCACCAGCGACGATGCGACAATCCAGGCATCTTCGCAGGTGCGCCCGGTCGGAATCAGTACGCCTTCATAACCCAATTCGTCGACGGCGCGGGCAATTTGGCTCAAATATTGTTGGTCTGCCGGCCGTGCATGTTTGGCTGCGCCTAAATAACGTCCATCGCCTTGCGTAGGTAAAAACCAGAAAATTTTCATGATGTTGCTCCTCATTAATGTTGTAAAACAGGTAGCCCGGATGGAGCTTGCGGAATCCGGGGATTCATGGCTCCGTTCCCCCGTATTCCGCTGCGCTGCATATGGACTACGCTCCTGTCGTATTGCCCCGGTAGGGCACGCATCGCGTACCGTCTTCAATGTTTTCCATTGAATCGATTTCCCAAAAGGTACGCGATGCGTACCCTACGGCGCTTATTTACGCTGCCAAACCGCATCGCCCACGTTGATTGCATTGGGCAGTAATTTAATGTCCAGCAAAGTGTCGGCGATTTTTTGTTGGGCAGCGGCTACTTCGGGTTTGATATGCTCCGGCCCGTAGTTGCTGCGGCGCAGGGCTTTTTCCAAAATTTTGGCGTCGACGCCGACATTGACGGCTAATCTCTCAGCGGCGGCAGCGGGATTGTTTTTGATCCAGGCGTCGGTTTTTCCGACTTCCTCAAGAATGATTTCAATCAATTCAGGGTACTTTTCGGCAAAATCCCGCCTTGAGGTATAGAACGCATAGTTATTAACAATGCCTTCACCGTTGGTCAAAGTACGGGTTCCTAATTGCACTTCGGCCGCAGCGTAGAAATAGTCCCAAATCGACCAGGCCGCGATATCGCCGCGTTCAAGCGCCGCCCGGGCATCGGCAGGTGCCAAGTAGACCACACTGATGTCGCCCAGCGTCAAACCAGCTTTTGCCAAGGCTTGAATCAGGAAATAGTGCGCATTTGAACCTTTGGCAGTCGACACTGTTTTGCCTTTTAAATCGGCCACATTTTTGATGTCCGAATCCGCTTTCACGACTAGGGCTTCGCCTTGCGGTGAGGCCGGTTCATTGGCGACATAAACCAGCGGCGAACCTTTTGTGGCTTGCGCAAAAACCGGCGGCGTTTCGCCGGTAATCGCAAAATCCAGGCTGCCGGCATTCAAGGCTTCCAGCATCGGCGGGCCGAATTGAAACTCCGCCCATTTAACGGCCACGCCTTTTTCTTGCAGGCGTTTTTCCAGGTCGCCTGTCGATTTAAGAATGATCAGGCTGCCGTATTTTTGATAGCCCAAACTGACTTCTTTCGGCCACGCTTCGTCTTTGGCAAAAGCGGTATTAGCGGTGGTTGCCGTGAAGACGATAATCATCGTCAGCAATCGGGATAAAGTTTTTTTGCTCATAACATTCTCCGGTTTAATGGTTAAACTTCTGCTTCATAGTCATGTTGCGGGATAACGAGACCCGCCGAAGCCACTAACGCTTCAACTTGTTCGTTAAACCGTTGTTCGGTTGCATCGTCCAGCGATAGCAGGCCGAATGGGTCTCGTTGCACCTGCTGATCCGAAACGAAAAAACCGCTCAGCACCTGCGTCGCTCCCAGCGCCGACAACACGGGCTTTAGCGCATAGTCAATCGCTAATAAATGCTTGTCGGAGCCGGCCGTCATGATCGGCAATATCACTTTTCCGGCCAGCGCTTTCTGCGGCAGTAAATCCAAAAACGCTTTCAACGCACCGCTATAAGCGGCCTTGTAAACCGGCGTCGCAATGACGACAGCCGCCGCGCGTTCAATGTGCTCGGTAACATACTGCAGGTGCGAACTATCCTGACCGGCACCGAAAATCAATTCATGTGGTGGAATGTCCCGCACGGATAGCAGCCTTGTAGAAAACCCCCGCTCTTCCACTTGGTTAAGTACCCGCCTCAGAAAGTCGGTTGATTTCGACTTTTCCGCCGGACTACCGGCTATGGCAACAATGTATGACATATAAACTCCTGGTTTTGTTGGTTATGGCCGACTGTTACAGCCAGTAAATGGCTCCGAAATAGAGCGAGGTATCGTCGCGGTCAAAGTCGTGCTGGACGCGAACGTTGGATTCGATATGCTTGAATCGTTGGAGATAACCGATAATGCCGCTGGTCCCGTTTGCCCCCGGGTTGGGGCTGATCACGCCCGCGCCGACAAAGACGGAACTGAGCCAGCTGGTGTCTCTCAGTAATTGACCGGGAAAAATCACCGCTTCAAAAGTTTCTTCCCGTCCGGCATTGGGCAGGGCTTTATTGATGTAGCGGAAATCAACCAGTTCGCCGAGTTCCCAAGCGGTCAGACGTCGGTTAAAGGTAGGCTGCAAATGGGCCTGAGGATTGGAAAACTGCATACCGGTCGGTCCCATAGCGCGCCCCAAACGGGCCTCATGACTCAAGAAACCTTTGCGGAAACCCAAGCTTCCACTAATCATTAAATCTTTTGAACCGCTGACTTTGCCGATCGAGTTGTCGATATATAAAACTTCGACCGCAGGACGCAGTATGCTGTTCGACTCAGGCCCGATGTAACCGAAAGAACTGCGCCATTGCTCGCCGTCGCTGCCCCAAGTCGCCATTAACGCCTTGTTATATAAGCCGACATAGCCGCCGGGATAGTCTTGGCCGGCGAAATTCTGCCATTGAGTGGACATAATGTATCTGATGCCCTGCCACTGGTTTTGGTAGGAAACCTTGGCAAATTTAACGTCTTGATTGCTGAATTTCCTGTCGACAAAACCGCCTCCGAAACCCAAGCCATTCGGCAACCGATATTCGCCTTGCGCTTCGGTTTGCTTGCTGTCGCCTTGCAGGACTTCCTGCACGCCCAAAAACAAATCGCCAAGATCGGGCCGGGTCAGTAAAGGACGGGCGTAACCGCCGAAATAGTTCGTATCCTGGCCGCCGTTTTCCGACACGATGACGCCATGGCCGCCCTTGAATGCCGGCGTCCACAAAAATTCATTCGTTTGAAAATCGCCGTTGTCCTTACGGTCGTAAAAGGTATCGATTTTCCCGCCCTTAAAATACGGAGATTGGTTAAGCTCCTCGGCATTGACAGCCGGCTGGACGAGCACTAGCGATACCAGGCATACTGTTCCCAAAATTCTGTGCGAAAACCGGTCCTTGCCAATTTTTAATTCTGTTTTCCAATCATGTTCTTCCTGATGACTTGAAGAAATCGGCATGGCTTGCGTTGCCGGTTCCTGATTCCTATATTTAGGGAGCACAATAAAATCCTCTTTGTTGGTTAAATAAACCTCCGGCTGTCCAGTCAGTTTTGATGTTGAAATAAATTAGCTTGCTACGACCATATGAGTAACTTGCGTTTTGCTTGTTAACTCTGGGCCGGGGTATTAATAATCGATTAATCTACCGAGCGATGCGTAACCGGAATTGAAAATTGTCTGCCCGGCAATACAGGTGTTCAAAAACCAGCGGCATACCGTCGCTGCTATGGGTAAGCCGTTCAACCCGCAATATCGGAGTGTGTTTTGCTATTTGCAGTAGTTCGGCGGTTTCGGCATCGGCTAATACTGCATCGATAGCCAAATCCGCGAAGCCGAGCGGAATCCCGTATTCATTTTCCAGGATCAGGAATATGTCGCGGCCGGCCAAGTCTTCTCTAGCGAGCCGCTCGCCAAGATTTCGGCTCAAATAACTAACATCATATGAAACCGGCTCACGGTTCAGGTAACGCACTCGCCTTAATTCTGTAACCCAAAGGCCCTCCGCCAATCCAAGCCGTTGTGTCAGTTCCGCTGTAGCCGGTAAAAAATCCAAGCTTACCAAATGGTTATAGACTTCATGTCCATGCTTGGACATGGCTTCCGCAAAGCCTTGCAGGCGAGCCAAATCCTGAAAAGGCTTAGGCTTGGACACAAACATGCCTTTGCCGGCAACCTTGAACAGCAAGCCCTCTTTTTCCAACTCGCCCAGCGCCTGCCGCACAGTGATACGGCTGACCTCGTAACGCCCGATCAATTCGCTCTCCGACGGCAACTTTTGATGCGGCTGGTAATTACCGGAGATAATCTGGGCGCGTAGCTCGTCACGAATGCGTGCATACAATGGCCCGGGAGCGGGATAAAGAATATTGCGACCAGGATCAACAGGTATTGTCATGATATGACTCGTCATTACAGGTTATTACTGCAATGACTAAGGCAAATCCGATGCCAATATTTCACAACGCCCGAAAGATTAATATAGGACACTGAAAAACAACTACTTTTAATTTTTTCAGGTGCTTGGTTAAAAATAATGGTTTCTTTTGCGCTGCTGATTTATCAGCACTTAATGCTGGAGATGTGTTGATATATCAGCACATCGCTTGAAGGATTATCCCGTTGCGCTTTCAGTTTCCCTTTCTCCTGAGCATTTATTAAAAAAACTGTCCCGCCAGCTCAAAACAAACTTGCAACCCAGCCATTATTCAAATAGCCTGTAACAACTTAAGTAAACGCTTAATTAAACCGGCACCGTATCGGCTTGCGTCCACAAACACTTAGCCAAGTATGAACATGATCGGTTGATATAACTGCTACCGTGACTTTGAATATTTTTTTATGGCCTGTTATTTTTAAGCCGAAATGAGACACCGATTTTGAAGACATTTCCCCGCTTTGCAAACACGGCAACCGCCATCCTATTTTCCACCCAGCCCTTCTCTCTGCTGACTCGTCAGCCTAACAAAAAGAGTTGCTCGATATGAAACACTGGTGCAGATCATTTACCCTGCTGCTGGTCTGGGTCATGTTGACCTGTTCCAGCTTAGTGAACGCGGAGCCGCCGCCCTTGCGCGTCGGCTCTGAAATCGGCTTTTCGCCTTATGCCGATGTCGATGCTCAGGGTCAATCGACCGGGTTCGCCGTCGAGCTGTTCGCTACGGTTGCCGCGGTAATGGATATCCCCGTTACCTTTCATCCCGGCGAATGGGATGCCGTCTGGCAAAACCTGAAGACAGGCAAGATCGACGCCCTGCCGCTAGCGGCGCGCACTTCGGAGCGTGAAAAACAGGCGGAATTCACCCGGCCTCACACGATCGGCTATGATAGCTTCTTCGTCCGTAAAGGCGGCCCTGACCTTTATTTCATTGAACAGGCCCGCGCCATGAGCATCATTGTGCTGCGCTCGGATGCCGCTCATGAAGCCCTTGTCAGCCGCGGCTTCACCAGTCAATTGACGATTGTCGATGATCTGGCTGATGGCTTTCGTCTGCTGGCCTCAGGGCAACATGACGCGTTGCTGGCGCCGATGCTACAAGGCAATGCGATGGTATATAACCTCGGGTTGGATAAGATCGTCGTACCCGGTCCGCTGCTCAAGGAATATCGACGGGAATTCTGTTTCGCCGTACGTAAAGGCAACACCGAACTGCGCGATCGGCTCGATCAGGGACTGGCTATCGTCAAGACCAATGGCGAGTACGACCGGCTTTACAGAAAATGGATGGGCCTCTACGAGGCGCCGGCTTTTCCGGTTAAATATGTCATTTGGGGGGCGCTAGCTGCTGCCGGGCTGTTGGCGTTGATGGGGCTGTGGACATGGCAGCTGCGCCGTCAGGTTGCACTGCGCACGGCCGAGCTCGCTCAAGCTTACACATCCGTGCAAGCCGAACGTCAGCGGCTGCATGACGTGCTGCAATCGCTGCCAGTCTATGTAGTACTGCTGAGGCAGGATTATCAGGTAGCCTTCGCCAACCGCTTCTTTGAACAGCGTTACGGCAAAGCCAACGGACGGCCCTGCTATGAGTACCTGTTCAACCGCAACGAGCCCTGCGAAGTCTGTGAAACGTTCAAGGTATTCAGATGCAACCAAGGGCTGGACTGGAGGTGGACCGGCCCGGATGACCGCGACTATGAGATCCACGATTTTCCATTCACGGACACTGACGGCTCGCCGATGGTTATGGAGGTCGGCATCGATATCACCGAAATGAACCGGGCCAAGAAAGCGCTACACGAAGCCAATGTATCACTGGAGCAGCGGGTAGCCAGACGTACGACCGAACTGGAGGTAGCGCGCCAGGAGGCCGAGCACGCTCGCGATCTGCTGCGGGTTACTATGGACAATGCGCCGGCGCTAATGGCTTATATTGACCGGAACTGCCAATACCGCCAGGTCAACAGAAACTACCAGCGCTGGTTCGGCTATAGCACTGAACAGGTATGTGGACGCCACATGCGGGACGTTCTCGGCGAGGCGGCTTGGAAAATCATTGAGGTTTACGTCCAGAAAGTTTTGGACGGAGCACAAATCAATGCCGAATACCAGTTACCCTATAGCAAGGGCGGCACGCGCTGGGTCCAGGCGACGTATTCCCCGGATCTCGACGCCAAGGGACAGGTGCGCGGATTTGTGGTGCATGTGCTCGACATCAGCGAACGTAAACGAACTGCAGACGCGCTTAAGGAGATCGGCCAGCGCAAGGATGAATTCCTCGCCATGCTCGCTCATGAATTGCGTAATCCCCTGGCGCCGATCAGCAACGCCGTGCATCTCTTAAAGTTACCCAGTCTGGACGAAGCGCAACTTGTCTGGTGCCGAGATGTCATTGACCGCCAGGTCGAACACATGGTTCGGCTGGTCGATGACCTGCTGGATGTCTCGCGCATCAGCCGAGGCAAGATCGAACTCAAGAAGGAGCCGCTCGAAGTATCGACTATCGTGCGGCGGGCGGTCGAAACCAGCCAACCGCTGATTGATGCTCACCGCCATGAATTTTCCGTACACCTGCCGCCTGAACCGTTATACGTCAAAGGCGATCCGGTCCGGCTGTCGCAAACCATATCCAACCTGCTCAACAATGCCGCCAAGTATACCGATGAAGGCGGTTGCATTGAGCTGACCGTTGAGTCAGCGGGCAATGATATCTTGTTCCGGGTCCGTGACAACGGCCGCGGCATCGATCCATCGGCGCTGTCCGGCCTGTTTCAGTTGTTCTATCAGGTGGACCGCACCATTGACCGTGCGGAAGGCGGTTTAGGAATTGGTCTTGCGCTGGTCAAAAGCCTGGTGGCGATGCATCGCGGCGACGTATGGGTGCAAAGCGAAGGCCGCGGCAAAGGTAGTGAATTCGTCATTCGCCTCCCTGCCTTGCCGTTATCATCAGCCGTTCCAGCTCTTTGTCACTCAAGCTCCAAACCGGCTGAAGGCTCGCTCCGCATCCTCGTGGTCGACGATAACCATGATGCAGCCCAGAGTCTTTCCCTGCTGCTGACCAGCAAAGGCCATACCGTATGGTTGGCCCACGACGGCTACGCGGCCTTGGAAGTCGCGCAGGCTGAACGGCCGCAGGTCATGCTACTCGACATCGGTCTTCCGGGCATGGATGGCTACGCGGTTGCGCGGGCGATAAGACTGCATCCCGCACTCAAAATGACTCATCTGATCGCCCTGAGCGGCTATGGACGACCTGAGGATCGTGAATTGGCGAAAATAGCCGGATTCAACGATTATCTGGTTAAACCGGTTACTTTTGACGAGCTGCAATGCGCCTTGAACCCGGTCATTATTTCCGGGCAGGACGCCCAGCTAAGTCAGGCTTCTATTAAAGATGACTGTGTTGACTCCTAAAATTTCAGAAACAAGGAATTAAGCCCTTGAGCTTTGATGAGTTGCGGTTAGCGTAGGCTCAACCTCCTATTTCACTGAAACGTAATCCTGTGGACTCATAAGCCGGCTCAAATGATAGCGAGGCGGCCTTATCGACCTGAACCCTACGAAATTGGAACCATGCGAATTGCTTGCCATACACGCGCATTTTAAGTAGATTCCTATTAAGACTTGTTTCGTCAGCTTTGGAGTAGACGCTATTGGACAGTTTGCAGATATCGCAGGAACACGGCCAGACTATCGGAACCATTGTTGAACTGCATGGCCCGGTGGTGATTATCGACTGCATCCAGCTGCCGCCGCTGCGTCAGGCGTTGTGTACCCGTTTCGATCATACCGTCTATCTTTTCGAAGTTCATCAGCATCTTGATGAACGGCACATCCGGGCTATTACCCTGCACGGCACGGCCGGATTAAGCCGGGGCATGACCGTATACGATACCGGCGCACCATTGCATGTCCCTGTCTCCGAGCAATGTTTGGGACGGTTACTGAATATCTTCGGCGAACCGCTGGACGGACAGTCAGCTTTGACAACAACCGAGTTCCGCAATATTCACGCAAAACCGCTGCCATTATCCGAAGCCATTGGCATCAGCGGTATTTTGGAAACCGGCATTAAAGTCATCGACTTATTATGTCCTTTTGTTAAAGGCGGCAAAACCGGCTTATTCGGCGGCGCGGGTGTCGGCAAGACCGTGCTGGTCATGGAGTTTATCCATGCCGTTTCCGCTATTCATAAAGGCGTGTCGGTGTTCGGCGGCGTCGGCGAACGCATCCGTGAAGCCCATGAATTATGGCGGGAAATGCAGCAGGCGGGGGTCATGGACGACACCTTGATGGTATTCGGACAAATGGATGAATCGCCCGGCGTGCGTTTTCGCGTCGCGCTGTCAGCACTGACCTATGCCGAATACTTCCGCGACACGCTGCATAAGGAAGTGCTGTTTGTGGTCGACAATGTATTCCGTTTTGTGCAGGCCGGCAGCGAAATTTCCAGCCTGCTGGGCCGCATGCCGGCAACAGTGGGTTATCAGCCGACCTTGACCACAGAAGTCGCCGAGTTGCAGGATCGCATCCTGTCCACCCGCCAAGGCGCCATCACCTCGGTGCAAGCGGTTTACGTACCGGCCGATGACATGACCGACCCGGCGGTCAGCGCCATCCTCAGCCATCTGGATACCACGGTTATCCTGTCTCGCGACCAAGCCAGCAAAGGCATTTATCCCGCCGTCGATCCATTGCGCTCCAGCAGCAAACTGATGGACAAACATACTTTGGGTGAGCGGCACTATACGGTTGCCAAAGGAGTGCGCGAACATCTGGCGCGTTATCATGAACTGGAAGATATTATCGCGATGCTGGGCATCGAAGAATTGGGCGAAGCCGACCGAAAAATAGTTCTGCGCGCCCGTAAATTGCAGCGCTATCTGACTCAGCCGTTTTCGGTTTTGGCTGAACATACCAAGCAGACCGGGGTTTCAGTGCCGCTGGAGCAAACTTTGACCGATTGTGAAGCCTTTTTGGCAGGGCATTATGATGAGCTGTCCGAAGAGCAATGCTATATGCGCGGCTCTATGCAGGACAAGTCATGAATCGCTTCGTATTGAACCTGTTTGATGCCAGCCATGAACAGCGCATTGAAGATGTGACTTCATTTGTCGGCGAGGACGTTTCGGGCAGCTTTGGAATTCAAGCTAATCATGCGCGCTTTATGACCACGCTGGTTTTCGGTCTGGCGCGTTTTCGTCTGGGAACGGATGATTGGCAATATCTGGCTCTGCCGGGAGCGGTCGTTTATTTCAACAATAACGAGTTGTCGATCAGCACCCGGCATTTCCTGATCGACACCGATCTTGAGCGTATCAGTACCTTATTGGAGCAGCAACTGATCGCAGAGGAAGACAATTTGCGCGCCACCAAAGAGAGCCTGCGCCGAATGGAACAAGCCATGCTAAAACGCATGCTGGCGCTTAAACGCAAAGCCTATTGACCATCATGAAAAATCGACAACATCTTAAAGACAAAATTGAAAATCAGGTCAAACGCATCAAAAAGGCGGAGCATGATCAGGGCCCGAATCTACCCTCTATTGGCACATTGGGCCTGGTCATGATATTGCCTATCATCTGCGGCGTTTATTTAGGGCACTGGCTGGACGATATGGTAGAGGGGTATTCTACACACTGGACGCTCAGTTTATTATTCGCAGGCATAGTCGTTGGGGCTTTTAATGTGTACTTTCTGATTAAAGATTAATAAAACCCTCTCCAGAGGGACGACTTGCAAGGATGCAGGAGGTACGACCCCACGGATGGGGGAGGTAGAATCGCGTCTGGAACAGCGATCGAGAGCACCAACAGTAGGCGCTTTAGGCAATGCAAGAGCAATTGCCGAGAGGGCTTTCTTTACGATATATCAGGCTAAATCATGGAAAACGAATTTACTTTTACTCTTGGCCCGGTGGAAATAGGCACCTCAGTTATTACCACTTGGGGAATCATGCTGGTCATTACTGTAATAGCCAGACTTTCAACTCGCCATCTCGAGATGCTGCCCGGTACGTTTCAAACTATAGTCGAGGGCATTGTAGCGGCTATCGATGAGGCCATCACCGCTGTCGCACCGGAACACGGGCGGCAAATCCTGCCTTTTATTGGGTCCCTTTGGCTGTTTCTGATCATTGCCAATCTGCTCAGTCTAGTACCCGGTTTGCATTCGCCGACCCGCGATCTTTCAGTGACCTCGGCACTGGCAATACTGGTGTTCTTTGCGGTGCCTTGGTTTGGCATAAAAAACCAGGGCTTGAAAAATTATCTAAATCATTACCTGACTCCCAGTCCGTTTTTTCTGCCTTTTCATATTATCAGCGAATTTAGCCGCACTCTGGCGCTGGCTATCCGCTTGTTCGGCAATATGATGAGCCTTGAAATGGCAGCCATGCTGGTATTGCTAGTCGCAGGACTTTTCGCGCCGATCCCGATTTTAATGCTGCATATTATTGAAGCGCTGGTTCAGGCCTATATCTTCGGTATGCTGGCACTGGTCTACTTGGCCGGAGCCATGCAAACCCAACACCTTAACTCACAGGAGTAACTTATGTCCGACATTGCCTCAATCGTCCTTGGCTCCAGCGTCGCCGCCATTATCGGCATCGCGCTGGGGGTGATAGGCCCGGCCCTAGCCATGGGCAAAGCCATCGGCAGCGCCCTGGAAGCGTTATCGCGGCAGCCGGAATCCGAGCGGTCGATCATGCGTACCTTGTTTATCGGCTTGGCAATGATTGAATCGCTGGCTATCTATTGTCTGGTTATTATTTTGATTGTGCTGTTTCGGAATCCGTTGCTTGAATACGTTCTTAAATAACTCGAAGGCGCCAGCATGGAATTCAACCTATCCACTTTTATTTTTGAAATCATCAATTTCCTGATTCTGATCTGGATTTTGCAGCGGATTTTTTACAAGCCCTTGCTGGAAGTTATCGCCAAACGTAAGCAGTTTATCGACCAATCGCTTAGCGAGGCTAAAAATCTGAAATTGCAGGCCGAACAACAATGCAGCCATTATGAAAACCGGCAAAAATTATGGGAACAGGAAAAACAGGCGGCTATCAGCGCGCTGCACCGGCAGATGGAAGCCGAAAGAAAAGTGCATTTGGATAAGCTGAATGCCGATCTGGAGCAAGAACGGCAAAAAGCAAATGTGTTACTGGCAAAACAGCGGCGGGAGTTGCAACAACAAGTCGAAAAACAGTCCTTACGCAATGGCGCTAAATTTGCCGGGATGCTGTTGCATCAATCCGCAGGCCCCGAACTGGAAGCCCGCTTGTTTACACTGCTGATAGACAACTTGGTCACTTTACCGGAAGCCTGCAAGCAGTGCCTGACCATGATGGGAAATAAGAAATCGGTGCCTATCAAAATAACCAGCGCTTATCCGTTGCCCGTTGAAATGCGTCAACAACTGGAACAAAAGCTGGGAGCGTTAATCAACAGCCAGCTTAATTTCCAATATCATCAGGATAAAGCGCTGATTGCTGGTCTGCGTATGGACATCGGGGCCTGGGTGCTCAATGCCAACCTGCAACATGAACTCACCGGCTTTGCCGAGATTGCCAATGAGCCAGAGTGATACAACGCTTATCGCCCCGACGCCCCAGCGTGAGAATGACGCCGCTGCCGGTTCCGAGGCAGCGGACAGTCTGCTGGACAAACAAGCCGAGTGGCTGGCTAACTATCAGCCGGGGCTGCGTATTGTTGAACAAGGCACGGTAGTTTCAGTCGGCGACGGCATCAGCTGGATTAAAGGCCTGCCGTCGGCGGCTATCGAAGATATCCTGGTTTTTGCCGACGGCAGCCGGGGTATGGTCTTCGACCTTAACCGCGACCGCATCGGCGCAATTTTGCTATATGAAACCGAAGCCCTGACGTCGGGCACCACGGTTCGTCTTTCCAAGCACTCGCTCAGCATACCGGTTGGTGACGACTTTATCGGCCGGGTTGTCGACCCGCTAGGTGCGCCGTTGGATGGACTGATTCCGCCGATCCATGCTGGGCGTGAAAACCTGGAAAAAGGCTCGCCTGCGATTATCGCCCGCGACTTTGTCCATAAACCGCTGTACACCGGCATCAAGATTATCGACACCCTGATTCCGATAGGCAAAGGCCAGCGGCAATTAATCGTCGGCGATGAAGGCCTGGGCAGAACGTCAATCGCCATCGACACCGTCATTAATCAGAAAAATAAAAATGTACTGTGCATCTATGTGCTGATCGGCCAGAAACGCTCTGCTGTGGTCAGCACTCTGGAAACCTTTAAAAGTCATGGCGCGCTGGACTATACCGTGTGTGTGGTCGCCGAAGCCAGTGCCCTGCCCGGCCTGCAATATATCGCCCCGTTTGCCGGTTGTGCGTTGGCCGAATACTGGATGGCGCAAGGCCGGGATACGCTGATTATCTATGACGATTTATCTACTCATGCCAGGACTTATCGGGAGTTGTCGTTATTACTGCGCAGGCCACCGGGCCGCGAAGCCTATCCGGGCGATATATTCTTTGTCCATTCCCGCCTGCTGGAGCGTTCGACCTGCCTGAATGCCGAAAACGGCGGCGGCAGCATGACCGCCTTACCGATCATCGAAACCAAACAGGGGGAAATTGCCGCCTATATTCCGACCAACCTGATCTCTATTACTGACGGGCAAATCTATTTGGATAATGACCTGTTTGTGTCAGGGTTTCGCCCTGCCATCGACATTACCCGATCGGTATCACGGATAGGCGGCAAGGCGCAGGATATGAGCATCAGCGGTCAAGCCGGGCAAATGAAACTGGCTTATCTGCAATTTCTGGAACTGGAAGCTTTCACCCGTTTCGGCCAGCGTCTGGAAGCCTCAATGGAAGCGCGAATCAAGCGGGGCCGAGTGCTACGGGAAATATTAAAACAGGATCGGCTGGCTCTATACAGCAACCTTTTTCAACTGGCTTGGCTGACCGCTTTTAATTCCGGGTTGTTTGACCAGGCGGCTCCCGAGGACATTGCCGGGCTTTTGGTTCGCATCGAGCAGGGCATTAAAACTACGGCTCTAACGTTGGAAAGCAGCCCTGAGCAGTGGAGGCAAGCGATCAGTGAATGGCTTAACACCCCCTACCCGGCACAACCATCATGAGCCAAAGCCGCGAACTGCAACTGCATATTGCCCAGCTAAAGGAGATACGCAGCATTTTAAATTCAATGAAAATCCTGGCGTTCATGGAGACTCATAAATTGCAGCGTTTTAAAACCATGCAGGGCCAGGCCGTGGCTAATATCGAACGCGCAGCACTGGATTTCCTGGATTTTTATCCCGGCCTGGCCGCCGCAGAGCACAACGTTGCGCATGTCTGCATCTTGCTGGGTTCGGAGCGCGGTTTTTGCGGAGATTTTAACGAAAGCCTGATCAATACTGTCGCAACCCAAGCTTATACCGGCATTATTGCGATCGGCAGCCGGCTTTGTAGCCGACTAGAAGGTGTAGACAAGGAGATTATCGCGAGGCTCGAAGGCGCCAATGTCGCCGAAGAAGTGCCTACGGTCATTAATCGCCTGATTGACGCCATCAGCGCATTGCACGGCAAATCCGCCCCTGCATTAGAGCTGACCGTTGTTTATCACGATAACGCACCCAACCAAATCAGCCAGCGCCAAGTGTTTCCTCCTTTTGCTCAGCCCAATCAGGTAACCTTTCATTATGGCCATCCGCCTGTACTCAACCTGGAACCCAGCGAGTTTTTTGCAGACTTGCTCGATCATTATTTATTTGCGGTATTGCATGAGATTTTTTATATCTCACTGATGGCCGAAAACAATAGCCGCCTGCAACATTTGGAAAACGCGGTGCATCACCTCGACAATGAGACCGGAAGACTGCAAAGGAAATCCCAGATTTACCGCCAGGAAGAAATTACCGAAGAGATTGAAGTTATATTGTTGAATACGGAGAACCTTTAGGTGTGCTGAATATAGCACATCAATATCAACAACATCTATGCAGTCGTACCCATCCTGCAAATAAAAACGTTGCCTTCAGAGTGAAATAAATGAATAATAGTTTCGTATCGCTATCTTTTTCAGTAAACTTTCTCTCATGAGCGTGCAACAATGAATATGAAAAGCTTATTAACTTGCCTTGCAATATTAACCTTGTCATTCCATATTTCCGCTGTTGAAGCTCAGGAAGAGCCGAAGATTATTACGCCGAACAAAATAACGCTAAGTCAGGCAAATTCACCGGATACTCATATCGTTAACAGCCATGCGATTCCTCAAGCTTCATCTGAGAAAACCAGTGAATTTATAACTGCTCTTTACGTATATTTAATCCTCATCGTTGTTTATTCAATTTACGGAATTAAAGCTAACTCAAAAACTTAGGCTGAACATTGATATACAGTTGATACATCCAAAGCATAGCTATTTTAGGGGTTGACCTTCATCGCTTATAAACGATGAAGGTTTTTTTAATCCGCACAATTTCATCACTCTCACAGCAGCGTGGGAATGGCAACCACTCTGCATCTGTGCAGCATTTTCGCTACGTTAACAAACTCTTGTTTTAGCCTCTCGCTCCTGCTCGCGAGGCGCGACTTTGGCCAGCTCTGCCATTTCATCGGCCAGAAGATCCAGTATGTCGTCTGCAGAGATGATGCCCACCAGCCCTCCTTCCTGATTAACCACCGGAATGCGACGAATGCCCTTGGTGCGCATCAGTCGAATCGTCTCAAATACACCGTCTTTTTCCTGCACGCTGACCAGCTGCGGCCCCATGATGTCGCCTACACTGAAATCAGCGAGATCCAGGGATTGGGAAATAACTTCTATGACTATATCGCGGTCTGTAACAATGCCGACCGGCACCCGCTTTCCATTAACTTCGTCGACAACCACCAGAGCGCCCACATGATACTCGCGCATCAATTGCGCCGCTTCCGGTAGACTCATTTCTCTGGTCGCGAACACCACTTCGCGATTGCAAAATTCACTAATAGACATTGTCACATCCTCCGCTTAAGTTAAGAAAGAACTTCGACCTGCTCGGATATACTTACTCTAACTGCTTCCGCATACAATTATGGCTTTGGAATATTCCACTGAACCATGCCGGCAAACGCATCTATGATCAAATCTACTGACAGTGTGGCTAGGATTATTCCCATAATACGCTCCAGTATCGCAGCCCCATTCTTCCCGATGATGTGCAGAAGATGCTCTGCAAGAAGCATTAACACATAAGTGACTGCCAAAATACCAAGCGTTATACCGGCAGTTATCGCCTGTGTGGTGACGGAGTAGAGGTAATTGTCGGTGAGTAAAATCACGACCATAATGGATTCCGGCCCCACAATGGAAGGTATCGCCAGTGGAAACACCGCAATATCATGCCCGGCCTCAGACTGGCTGTAAGTGGCTGCCGCCAGACCGAAAATCATCTGAAGGCCAAAAAGAAATAAAATAATGCCGCCGGCAATTTGCAACGAGATGAGTTGAATATGCATGGCTGCGAGAATGATTTGCCCGACAAGAATTGCGCCGAGCAGAATGATAGCTGAATAAGCAATCGCCCTAGTTGCAGTTTTTCTACGTTCTATTGCCGAAATCCCGGAAGTAAGTGACGCAAAGAGCACTACACTCCCAATCGGTTCAATGGTTACCCAAATCATCAGCGCATCGTGGATTATCTTATTCAGCATACGATCCTCTTTGTCACCTCAATTTTGACATTTCAAGTGTAAGAGCGTTGCCGGTGACTTACAAGCTTTATGGGCACAAGGCGAATAATTTGCAGCCGTACGGGAATATTTTTACCCGCCGAAGAACCCATGCCCTAGCCCAAATGAAATATTGCTAAGTATTCAGACATTCTTGCTACACATTACACTTTATCCGTTACTTGTCAGTACATGACATATTTGAACAAAATCTGCGCTATCAGTAAGTGTCTATTGGACTTGTAGATACAGGCTTTAATTATGGAATTACCTGGGTTGGTGCTGCTTATCTGGCAGGCTTGATAACCAGCCGATTATTTTTACCTCCCTTGGTTGGTTACCTGATGGCGGGGTATGTTTTGAACGTTGCCGGTGTTGAGGCAAACGAAACGCTGAACCATTTAGCTGATATCGGGATTGAACTGCTGTTGTTTACGGTCGGGTTAAAATTAAAACCTTCCTCACTGTTACGACGCGAACACATATTGGATTCAACCCGTAAGATAGATTTGGAACCATGAAGTCCGAAAACAGCGCCGAAACGCACGTCGCCATCTGCTTCTCCGGTTACTTTGGCCCGGAATACCGCAATCGATAAACGAACTTGCTATATATCGCAACGTTAATCAGCACGACAAAGCCCGCCAACCAAAACTGGATATCTCTTGTGAGCCCGGCAGGGTAAATGATGGGTAGAAGATAATGTTCAACGAAGCTACCTGAGTAGCCGGCATCACCGGCCATTCGGCGAAGTCCGACTTCTATTGTCGTAAGCGGACACAGCCCTCCTGCCAATTCAATATATGCGCCCCAACCGGCGGCCGGAATATGAACCAGCGCAATCCTGGGAAAGCGAAGCGCGAACAGCCCACCAAAAATGACGAAGCCGATAAACAGGAGATGGACGATAAGTACAGAGTCGGCTAAGAATTGATATATCATTTAATTTGCCAGCTCCCCATCCAATTAGGATGGCTTAATCGTAGTGGATCGATTAAGTTTGTAGCTTCGTAGGTAAGTAAATCTTCGAAACCCAGCCTATTGATCTTTGCATCACAAGCGCGTGACAACTCCAATCATGCGCCTTTTTCCTTATCGGTTAATACGGTATAGATGACATAAATCACATACACTACAGTTAGAATATAAATTATTGCAGCCATGTTTATTACCCACATTAAATATTTTTATTATTTGCCTAAGTGCTGATTAACTGAGCATTTAGGCAACCCGTACAGCTTTATTGAGAATATACCAAAAACAAGCTAGATGCTACCGGCATCGAAAACAAACGGCGGCAACGGACAATGCAAGGTTGCGCATATTGCTCTTAGCAGTTCCGCTTCATCAGAGCTGACTTTGCCGTCATGCGATATTGTCAGCACCAGCGCGGAGACCAGGGCTTGTTTGTCCAGTATCTGCAGTCTGTCCAGCTGACTCAACGCAGCCTCTGTGGCAGGCATCCAATCCTGGAGCGGCTCATAATCCGGCCACTGTTTTGTATCGATCAGCATTTTTATACGCGGCTCATAGCGCCCCAAGGATTCCATGCCTTTTTGATAAGCCTCGCCAGTTTCAGTATGACCTTGCTTCGCCATTACCGAAAACAATACACCGACGGCTTCCGGCAACTGCGTCAACCGAAGATGGTCTTGCCGGCGTTGCGGGTGAGCGGCATCATTCAAATGAGTTTTTAAAACGCGGCTCAAAGCGAACTCAAAAGTATTAACCACACCATCAGCCTCAATCAATCCCTGTACCAGGTCGGCTATACGTTCAAGCTGCTCCATCGGCCGGTTTTTAATCAACGGGAAGGCGATTTGTAATAATGGCAAGCGAAACGCTGCATCTAGTTGTTGTATCTCCAGTTGCAGCGTCTCGACGGCCATTACAGTCGTTCCGCCTAATTGCTGGGCAATAATATCTAATTGTGCTCGGCGCACGGATTCATTCGCATCGAGCAGCAACGCCAACACTAACGGCAAAGCATCGGTGCCGGAATGAGCGGCACGATACAGGTTGTCGGGTATCGACTGCCGTAAGGCTAAAGCTAGCTGTATATGCTCTTCAGTCGGCAGACCCACCGTTTCTGTCAAGGCATCCGGTGCGACGGCAATATGTTGCGGCGTAAATCCGGCAGTTGATACGTTTTGACCAGAGGCTTCCGAGCCGTTTTGCGCTTGATCCGGCATTGCTTTAGCAAGCCTTTCTATTTCAGACTCATCAAAATTCGGCTCCAACGCTTTGATACGCTGAAGCAGGGGAGGATGTGTCGCCCATAGCGAACTGAATGACAGGCCGGTGGCGAACAACATATGGCTGACTTCTTCGGCATCTACGGTTTGGAGTTCAGAGCCTTGTTGAGCAGCGGCTATTTTTTTTAGCGCGCCGGCAATGCCTTGGGTCTGACGGGTGAATTGTACGGCAGAAGCATCGGCCAGAAATTCACGTTGCCGAGATACCGCCGCCTTGATCATCTGGCCGAAAAAAACGCCGATATAGCCGATCAAAAACAACCCTAAACCAGCCAGATAAATAGCGGCTGTATTGTCACGCCGGGAATTGTCGGAGCGGATGGTACCGTAACGGGTACTGTTCAATACCGCCCTGCCGATCAGGCCGATGACCAAAATGCCGAACAAAACGCCCATCAACCGTGTGCTTAAGCGCATATCGCCGTTGAGGATATGGCTGAATTCATGGCCGATTACGCCTTGCAGCTCATCTCTACTAAGCATTTCCAGCGTACCGCGAGTAACAGTCACTGCCGCATCGCCGGTAGTAAACCCCGCCGCGAAAGCGTTAATGCCAGACTCCCGCTCCAATACGTAAACTTCCGGCATCGGAATGCTGGATGCAATCGCCATTTCTTCAACGACGTTATACAAACGGCGGCGTAGCGGATCTTTGCTCTCAGCGGTAATCAGTGTGCCGCCAAGACTGCGGGCAACCTTACCTCCGCCTGCGCTTAATGACGCAATTTTATATAGGCTGGACAGGCTGATAAAACCGATAGTGGATACTGAAACGCCGGCCACCAACGCCAGGTTATTCATAATCCAGTTAAAATCGGGCAGTGCCGCAACTCCCGCTTCATTGCCCATATTAATGATCAGCATTGCTATCACCAGATTGACCGCCGCAACGATGGCAATCACGGCCAGTATGAACATCAAGATCAGGGAGCGGGTCTGGCGATGGGCGTTATCCTGGCTTTGAAAGAAATTCATCTGCTTTACCCACGTCTTATGTAAAGGAAACTTTCGGAGCTTGGCGTTTTTCCGGCGCTTCTATGTCCAAGTGTTCGGCAGGATTAAAATTAAACATGCCGGCCAGAATATTGTTCGGAAAATTCTCTCTGCCGTTGTTGTAAGTCATGACCGCATCATTAAAAGCCTGACGCGCAAAAGCCACTTTGTTTTCGGTAGATGCAAGTTCTTCCTGAAACTGCATCATATTCTGATTGGCTTTGAGATCGGGATAAGCCTCGGCCAAGGCGAACATCTTGCCCAAGCTGCCTTGAAGCGCGGCCTCAGCGCTTGACAGTTGCCGGATCGCTTCGGGATCGGAAGGATTTGCCCCGGCGGCCTTAAGCCCGGTCACCGCCACATTCCTCGCATTGATTACCGCATCCAGAGTCTCTCGTTCATGCTTCATATAGCCTTTGACGGCCTCAACCAGGTTCGGTATCAGGTCATAACGCCGGGTTAATTGAACATCTATCTGGGAAAAAGCATTTTTAACGCCGTTGCGTAAGTTGACCAGCCGGTTGTAAATACTGATAAAAAGCAATGCAACTATGACGATAAAACCGATTAACGCGAGCAATACAGGCATGACACTATCTCCATGAAATACAAAGGATGCTCTAATCATACAAGAGGGATTACACTCTGTCCCTTGTTATTGCCGCTTATTTATATCTTATGCTCCTCGATAAACGCCTGAAAATTATGTTGGCGATAATTGTTGCTGCAATTATTGCTATTTTTAACATCGAACCCATTGCCCAGGATCCGTCTTACCATAACTTTGCCGATCAGCGCCGCATCGTCGGCGTAGCCAATTTTCTTAATGTGCTGTCCAATTTACCGTTTGTGATAATCGGTATCATGGGAATCAGGCTGGTTGCGTCACATAAGGCAACCGGTGGATTGGCAGAACTGCAGGCGATATATGTGACGTTCTTTGTCGGGGTGTTTTTGACTGGGTTCGGTTCCGCGTACTACCATTATCAGCCCGGCAATCAAACCCTGCTGTGGGATCGCCTACCGATGACGATAGCCTTCATGGCCTTATTCAGCGCTGTTGTTGGGGAATATATTTCAACCCGGCTGGCATGGAAGTTATTTATCCCCTTGCTGATCTTAGGCATTGCCTCAGTGGTTTACTGGCATGTGACGGAACTGAACGGCCATGGTGATTTGCGCGCCTACGCGCTGGTGCAGTTTTTACCGGTTTTGCTGATACCACTGATCCTGTGGCTGTTTGACTCGGAGCTGAATGGCGATAAATATATTTGGGGCATTATTGGCGCTTATGCCGTCTCGAAACTCATGGAACTATTCGATGCTGGGCTTTACGGTATTTTTGGGTTGCTCAGCGGGCACTCGCTAAAACACTTGCTTGCCGCGTTCGGGGCGCTGATTTTTTATTGGGCATTGCGGGAACGTCGTTGATCCTAGAAAACATTGGAAAAGTTACCGACACAAAAAAAGGCGTGTCGAAATAGACACACCTTTTTGAAATCGAATCATCGAAAAAATTAAGCTTTTACCGCATCAGCAATTTCATTGAATGCTTCTATCCTTGTTTTACTTGTCTTTACCAGATCAACACCTGTATCGACGATCATCTTGCAAAGCCCTGGTGTTTTGTAGACCATCAAGCCTAAATAACCGACAGCCGGGACAGCGATCAAGGCTGCAATAAAACCGTTAAGCCCGACAACTCCCATCAGTTTTATAAGCAATACAACGGCATCCAAAGGCAATAAAACCATGGCGCCAAAATAGACTATTACCATGAACACGGATACCACAAAAACTACAAACTGAAGTAGCCTGACCAACGCAACGTTAACTTTTTTCATATTCCTTTCAATTTCCTGATAGATCTTAAGGGGGGCTTTTTAGTCAGAAAATGACTCTCGACCCTAGTGTATAGTCAATAAAAACCGCTTTTTGAAGCATTAAATTATACCTTAACACCGTCAAAATAATTCATTTTTTTCGGCTTGATCTTTACGAAGGAACAACCGATATAAAGCAGAGCCGGCAATAAAGCCGCCTAAATGAGCCCACCAGGCCACATCGATAGCAGACCCTCCAAATATCATTGCTGTTGTCGCACTGTGTAATTGAATCAAAACCCACAACCCTAAAAAAGCAATGGCCGGAACATGAATGACTATAGGTAAAAACAATATAGGAACCCACACCACAACGCGTTCAAGCGGATAAAGAAAAAAATAAGCCGCTAATACACCGGCTATAGCGCCTGATGCCCCTACTACGGGAATAGCCAGGTTAGGATCGAACAGCCATTGTAAAAAAGTAGCTAAAAGGCCGCACACCAGATAAAAAATCAAGAATGGCAACCGCCCCATTCTGTCCTCGACATTATCGCCGAAGATCCACAAAAACCACATGTTCATAATAAGATGCGGCCAGTTTCCGTGCAAAAACAAGCTGGTCAAAAAAGATAGGTAGCCATCGAAAGGTAACCCGTAATAGGGATTGGTATAGCGAATAGGCACCATGCCGTAAAGATTAAGCAAGCGAAAACTTAACTGATCGGGCATCAATTTCATCGACACAAAAACAATAATACAAATTGCCATTATTCCCCAGGTGACTAAAGGCCTTGAATGGCAGGGCGCTGTATCTCTAATTGGTATCATGGCTTTTCCTGATCTATGTAGACGCAGAGGTATTATTTTTATCGTTAACCTAGCTTAAAAGCTAAAAAACCGATTTGCAATAAATAGTTATTTAATCATAACCCTAACCGCAAAAAGCTTATAATACATGCAAAGATTGATTCCTATCATCCTTGCACTTAGCAACCCATTTAAAGATTCATGCATTCTAATTCCATAAAAAAAACTCCATCATTTTCAGACCTATCGCTAGACGAACAATTGCTGTCAGCAGTTAAAAAGCTTGGTTTTGAGCAACCGACACCCGTGCAACTACAGTCGATTCCCCTTGCTCTGGAATATAAAGACCTGCTGGTCAGCGCCGAAACAGGCAGCGGCAAAACCGCTGCATTCTTGCTGCCCGCAATACACCATCTGTTAACCCTGCCCGCCACAAAATCCGGTGTACGAGCGTTGGTACTGACCCCGACCCGAGAACTGGCCCAGCAGATTTTTAAGCATTGCCAACAGTTAACCGAATTTACCGGCCTGAGAACAGGCCTGATTACCGGTGGCGATGATTTTAGGCTACAGCAAAATATGCTCCGCAGAAACACGGAAATTGTTATTGCGACCCCAGGCCGAGTACTGGAGCTGATGGATCAAGAGATACCGAACTTTAGCAATCTGGATGTATTGATATTGGATGAAGCCGATCGCATGCTCGACATGGGCTTTAGCGAAGACGTGCTGACCATTGCCAATAGCTGCAATGAGCAGCGGCAAACTTTGCTGTTTTCCGCCACCTTAACGCATTTCGGCGTTATTAAAATGGCTGACAAGTTGCTGAAAAATCATGAAGTCGTAGCCTTAAATACGCTGCATGACGGTCACCGTAACATTGAGCAACAAATTGTACTGGCTGACGACAATGACCATAAACAAAAATTATTGGCTTGGCTGTTGCAAAATGAAACCTATGATAAGGCGCTGATCTTCACCAATAGCCGGATTCAGGCAGATGCTCTTCGCGGGCCGCTTCGCGGCCAAAAACTCCGCGTCGGCGTGCTGCATGGAGAAATGGATCAAAAAGATCGCAACCGGATGATGGAATTATTCCGCGAAGGTACAGTCAACATCATGATTGCTACCGACCTTGCCGCCCGCGGCCTGGACATCAAAGGCATCAACTTGGTAATTAACTTTGATGTGCCCAGAAACGGCATTAATTATATACACCGCATAGGCAGGACTGGCCGGATCGATGAACTGGGCCTGACCATTGCACTGGTAAAGCACACCGAATGGAACTTAATGTCCGGCATTGAGCGCTTTTTGAAACAGAAATTCAAACAGCGCAATATCAAAGAGCTGGAAGGCAAATATAAAGGGCCTAAAAAACTCAAAGCTTCCGGAAAGGCAACAGGCGGCAAAAAGAAGATAGAGCCTAAAAAAGCGGCCGTCGAAAAAGTCAAAATCCGTCACAGGGACAAGAAGAATATCGGTAAAAGGCGCGCACCTACAGCTAAGCCAAGCGTAGAAATAAGCTAAACATAAAAAAAGCCCCGTTCGCAATACTCGATTGCGAACGGGGCTTTTTTGTTTGGATAACCGGCTTAATGGATTAAGAAAGCTTACCTATTACCTGTTTGACCAAGTTATCAGGCTTAAAGGGTTTAACAATATAAGACGTTATTCCTGCCATAATGGCTTCCTTGACCTTGTCTCCTTCGGACGAAGACGTCAACATTATCCATGGAGGTGTAACTAGTTTTTCATCGTCTTTAACAGTCTTATACAAATCGAGACCGCTCATACCCGGCATGTTCCAGTCACATACCACGATATTGATTCTTACCTTTCTCATCATTAGCAGTGCTTCTTCCCCACCTGGCGCATCAAAAACATGGGTAAATCCGGCCTCTCGCAGAATAGCTTTGGTTAGTGTACGCATTGAAGCAGCATCATCTACAATCAGAATTTTTTTCTGTAGCAATTCTTGTGATATTTCCATTCTTGTTCCAAATTACACTTATTATGGGCACAGCAATACTTAATTGAAGCATTTTACAAGAACTAGAGGTACTCGACAACAGAATATAAAAATAATGCTGAGTAATTCACTATTTACGAAAAAAAAGGTTCACTATTAAGGTTAAGATAACGCTAACAATGAGCATAGAGGTAATCGGGATAAATATAAACCGTTGCTCATTCTCAATACGAATGTCGCCAGGCAATTTGCCAAACCAATTAACCAACCAAGGCGCATAACTAACAGCAAGCCCGATAACCACCAAAACAACGCCAATCGCTGCCAATAATTTTCCGAGTGTCATTTGTAGCCCTCACTTTAATGTTTATTTGCAACCATTATGTCTTGCTAACAAAAAAAGCCCCGTTAAGGTAAAATAGTAATCATTATTTTACCTTGCGACCAGCAAAAACAGTCGGTTCTGTGCAGGAACCTATCGGAACACATTACATGTTGAGAATCACTGAACTTAAACTCCCACTCAATCACCCGGAAAACATGCTCAAAAATGCCATACTTGATCGGCTTGGCATCAGCGCTGAAGAACTCATCACGTATACAATATTTCGGCAAGGCTTTGATGCGCGTAAACGCAATGCGATCTTGTCTGTTTACACCCTTGACATCGAAACAACAAGTGAACAAGCGATTCTTAATCGCCTGCAAGACGACCCTCACATTTCTTTAACGCCCGACAACACTTATCATTTTGTCACTCAGGCGCCAAAGAACCTGACCTCGCGTCCTGTTATCATTGGCACAGGTCCTTGCGGGCTGTTTGCCGGACTGATTCTTGCACAAATGGATTTTCGTCCGATCATTCTGGAACGCGGCAAAGAGGTGCGGGAGCGCACCAAAGACACTTTCGGCCTTTGGCGCAAAGGTGTGTTCAACCCTGAATCCAATGTGCAGTTTGGCGAAGGCGGCGCCGGTACTTTTTCCGACGGTAAGCTGCACACCCAGATCAAGGATCCGAATCACTACGGGCGCAAGGTACTCACCGAATTCGTCAAAGCCGGCGCGCCATCTGAAATTCTTCATGTCAGTAAGCCTCATATCGGTACATTCAGGCTGGTCTCCGTAGTAGAACAGCTACGCGCGACTATCGAATCATTGGGCGGCGAAATCCGTTTCCAAAGCAAGGTTGATGACATCCTCATCGATAATGGACAGGTTCGCGGCGTAGCACTCGCCAGTGGTGAAATAATTGACACTGATCATGTGGTGCTGGCGGTCGGCCATAGTGCACGTGATACCTTCAAAATGCTGTATGACCGAGGCGTTTATATTGAAGCCAAACCTTTTTCGATTGGATTTCGCATAGAACACCCGCAGTCATTAATCGACACTTGCAGGTGGGGCAGTAATGCCGGCAATCCGTTACTGGGCGCTGCCGATTACAAGCTAGTACATCACTGTAGCAACGGGCGTTCTGTGTACAGCTTTTGCATGTGCCCCGGCGGCACTGTAGTGGCCGCCACCTCGGAACCGGGACATGTGGTCACCAACGGCATGAGCCAATACTCACGAAACGAGCGCAATGCCAACAGCGGTATTGTTGTTGGCATTACGCCTGACGATTACCCTGGGCATCCATTGGCAGGCATTGATTTTCAGCGCCGCCTGGAAGCGAATGCATTCAAGCTGGGCGGAGAAACCTACGAGGCCCCAGGACAACTGGTCGGCGATTTTCTCGCCAAACGACCGTCTTCGGCGCTGGGCTCGGTACACCCCTCTTATACGCCGGGCGTTCATTTGTGCGATCTCAGTTCGGCTTTGCCGGATTATGCAATAACTGCGATACGCGAAGCCATCCCAGCTTTCGATAAGAAAATAAAGGGTTTTGCGATGAAAGACGCCGTGTTGACAGGCGTCGAAACCCGCACCTCATCGCCAATTCGTATCAAACGCAACGAGCACTACCAAAGCCTAAATGTCAAAGGACTGTATCCAGCAGGAGAAGGTGCCGGCTATGCGGGAGGGATTCTTTCCGCTGCCGTGGATGGCATCAAAGTCGCCGAAGCATTGGCTTTGGACATGAGCAAATAACGCCTGTATTTGCTATGAAGAATAGGCAGGAGGGGCTTTAGTTAAAGCTTCCCCTGTAATCTGAAGTTACCTGAGCTTAGCTCATTTTGAGCGCTTGGTCGTATTAAATACATACGATGAGACAGCACCGCGCTTGTCAAACTTAATAACCAGATCTTCGGTACTGCCATCACCAAACAAGGTGTAATAGTAGTTACCGTAGGTCCATGTTTTCATGCCGTTATCAAGACCTGTTCTCCAGGGATTGCCAAACGTGGTATAGATGTCATTCTGAGTGGTTTCCCCTATCTTGATGGTTGATACCGGGGCAGTAGGGAATTCATGCCCAACCGTAGCGCATCCTGAGACCAACAAGACCGCCGACACAACTAAACCGCCTAACGTTTTTCTCAGCAATCCTTCAAAGTGCATTGAACCCAAAAAATCAATTTTCATTTTACTCGCCATATAGTTAAAAAATGCTGTGATATTAATATTGTTCTTACTGTTAAATTATTGCTTCGCCTTCTTTAGCCACTGTTCAAAAAACTGGCTTTCAGGCAATGGCTTGCTGAAATAGTAACCTTGATAGCAAAGGCATCCATTTTGTTTTAAAAACTCCAACTCCATTTTTGATTCAACACCCTCTGCAACAACCCCCAGATTCATATGCTGAGCTATCGCAATAATGGTGCCTACAAAAATAGCCTCATCTTCATTTTTGGTAATATCCTCCACAAAGGCTTTATCAATCTTCAACTGATCTACCGGCAAATGTTTCAAATAACTCAATGATGAGTATCCGGTACCAAAGTCATCTATTGAAAAGGTATAACCCAATTTTTTCAGCTGTTTGATTTTATCGATAGCGACATCGACATCATTCATCAATAACCCTTCGGTAAATTCCAGCATGATTCTTGACGGGCTTATCTGGTATCGCTTAACAAGCTTGCTAAGTATGCCGACAAAATCATCATGATAAAACTGCCTCGGACTAATATTAATCGCTAAATGAGGTAAGTGTGCCTGTTGCTTATCCCACTGCCTAAGATGAATAAATGCCCGCTCAAGCACCCAAGAACCCAACGTCTGAATCAACCCGCATTCTTCTGCAATAGGAATAAACTTGTCGGGCGGAATAAAACCCTTTTGAGGGTGATTCCAGCGAATAAGCGCTTCGGCTCCGACAAGGTTACCGTGATAATCGACTTGCGGCTGATAATATAAGGACAGCTGATTTTCATCCAAAGCATGGCGCAATTCTTTCTCGATTAGCATTCTTTCCATAACAGCTTCATGCATGCTATTTTGAAAAAATTGCAGCATATTACGGCCGCTTTCTTTAGCACGATACATTGCCGTACCTGCCTGTTTCAGCAAATCGTCAGGTATGCTGGCATCCTCCGAGAACATGGCAATACCAATACTCGAAGAAATATATAACTTGTGGCTCATTACCGAGTAAACCTGGCAAATGCTATGTTGCAGTTTTTCCGCAATATATCTGGCCTCATTGCATGCCAGTTCTATTTGCTTATTCAATCCAGTCAAAATAACGACAAATTCATCGCTACTAATGCGAGCAACTGTATCGCACTCCCTGACGCAGAGCTTTAACCGATAAGCGACTTCCACAAGCATCCTGTCCCCGGCCGAATGCCCGAGAGTCTCATTAATGTTCTTGAAATGATCGAGATCAATAAAAAACAGCGCGCCGTTCTTCCCTGATCTTCCGGTAATCGCCAACTCCTGAGCCAAACGATCATTTAATAAACGTCTATTGGGTAATTCAGTTAAAGGATCATAAAAAACCAGCCGCTTAATTTCTTCCTCGTCATTTTTTAACTGGCTAATGTCACTAAAAATGGCGGCATAATTACTTATTTCATTGGTCTCATCATCCCGGATTTCGGTAATGGTCAGCAATTCAGGATAAACCTCGCCATTTTTGCGCCGGTTCCAGATTTCGCCTTGCCAGAAACCATATTTGTTGATTTTCCCCCACATAGTGTCATAAAACTTTTTATCATGTCGTCCCGAACTGATAATGGAGGGAGTTTTACCGATAACCTCCTCTTCCGTGTAGCCGGTAATTTTGGTGAAGCCGGCGTTACAGGTCTGAATGACGACATGTTTATCTGTGGTGATAACCCCTTCCTGGGTATTATCAATAATCTTTTTCGCTAAACAAAGGCTCTTTAACGAATCCTTTAATAATGCATCCCTGCGTGCCAGGGATTCTTTAAGCTCTTCTACATAAGTACTGCGAAATCCCGCCAATATGTCAGTCAAATTGATGATGCCAATTAAATTATCTCTATTGTCAGTAATACCAAGGTGCCGAAAACCATTTTTAAGCATAATTTTCTTGGCTTGATAAAGGCTTTCATGCTCATTAACGGTCACGAGATCCCGGCTTGCGTAATCCGCCACAATCGGGTTCAGCATTAAAGAAGCCAGTGCTTTAACCACATCTCGCTCAGTCAGGATACCGAGGGATTCGTCGGGAAATTCAACTCTTATCGCATCTGAATGCGAAGAATTCATAAGCTTGCTGGCTCGAGCCATGCTCTGCGTTGATTGGATAATCGGTGGAATAGGTTTTAATACGCTGCCCGCTGTTTTTAAAACCAGGAAGAACTCAAAATTATGTTTCTTGATCACATCAGTTTGAGAAATGATACCCTGCTGTTTGCCATGATCATCAATGACAACATAATGCCGAACACCGTCTTTTTTAAACTTGAGTGAAACTTCTTCTAAGCTCGCATTTTCATTAACACAGATAACCGGACTGCTCATGCCTTCTGAAACAGGCTTGGAACGTGCATCAGGTGCCGAAAAATCAAATTTCAATGCATCTCTTTCCGTCCAGATGCCAATGATTTCGTCATCGACCGTAATTAGAATAGCGCTACATTTTCGCTCCGACATTTTGACCGCCGCATCGTGTATCGACTCATCGGGTAAGCAGGTCAATAGTCGGGTTTGGGTAATATCCTTTATCGAAATGGCATTTAAATCAAAATTGCTCATGTATCCTCTATTTGTATACGCTTTAGCCCGCGAATAATACCATCAAGGCGCTATTAACTGAAATTCGCCCCTGATAAAACGCCGACTAACTCCCAATAATTTATCGGTTACGAGGCTGTCGATTAGTCAACTTGCGTTAACTTCTGGGAGTTTATTTGCGCCTCATAATCCGTCCCACTGTCAATAAATCCCAAGCAAATCTGGTATTAAAAGTCCGTTCAAATTAAAATAGCCTACTTCTTATTGAGCGCATTCAATAAATATAGCGCGATCTTCAAACCTGACGGATTTTTAATGACTGATTATAAATTGACCCACCTTAAACAACTGGAAGCTGAAAGCATTCATATTATTCGTGAAGTTGCAGCCGAATTTGAACGACCGGTGATGTTATATTCTGTCGGCAAAGACTCTGCCGTCATGTTGCATTTGACCATGAAAGCCTTTTATCCAGGCAAACCGCCTTTCCCGCTGCTGCATGTGGATACTACCTGGAAGTTCAAGGAAATGATTGAATTTCGCGACCAGATGGTCAAGAAATTAGGCCTTGAGCTGCTGATTCATGTTAATCCAGAGGGTGTAGAACAGAGTATCGGACCATTCACCCATGGCAGCAAAAAGCACACCGACGTAATGAAAACCGATGCTCTCAAGCAGGCGCTGGACAAGTACCAGTTCGATGCGGCGTTCGGCGGCGCACGACGTGACGAGGAAAAATCGCGCGCCAAGGAACGGGTGTATTCGTTCCGCGACAAGAATCATCGTTGGGATCCTAAAAACCAGCGTCCTGAATTGTGGAACATCTACAACGGCAAGATCGACAAAGGCGAAAGCATCCGGGTATTCCCGCTGTCCAACTGGACCGAACTGGACATCTGGCAATACATCCATCTGGAAAACATCCCAATTGTACCTTTGTATTTTGCTAAGGAACGCCCTGTCGTAAACCGCGACGGCATGTTAATCATGGTCGACGACGAGCGCATGCCGATCGGCCCTGATGAAAAAGTGGAAATGAAAATGGTGCGTTTCCGCACCTTAGGCTGTTACCCGCTAACCGGCGCCGTTGAATCAACTGCAACGACGCTGCCGGAAATTATTCAGGAAATGCTGTTAACCACCACCTCTGAACGCCAAGGACGGTTGATAGATCACGACCAATCCGGTTCCATGGAGCAGAAAAAGCGCGAAGGCTATTTCTAAATAACGCTTGTCACTGCAACTTATAACAGGAATTCTAAAGAACATTATGTCCCACCAATCCGATTTAATCAGTACCGATATAGACGCGTATTTGGCACAACATGAACGCAAGGAATTATTGCGCTTTTTAACCTGCGGCAATGTCGATGACGGCAAAAGCACGCTGATCGGCCGTTTGCTGCACGACTCCAAAATGATCTATGAAGATCAACTGGCCGCCGTTCAAGCCGACAGTGTCAAATCCGGCACTACCGGTGCCGGCAAGATCGACCTGGCCTTGCTGGTTGACGGCCTGCAAGCCGAACGCGAACAAGGCATCACCATTGACGTGGCGTACCGCTATTTTTCTACCGCTACGCGCAAATTTATTATTGCCGACACCCCGGGGCACGAGCAATACACCCGCAACATGGCGACCGGCGCTTCAACCTGCGACTTGGCGATTATCCTGATCGATGCCCGCTACGGCGTGCAAACCCAAACCAAACGGCACAGCTTTATCGCGTCGTTGCTGGGTATTCATCATATCATCGTCGCCGTCAATAAGATGGACCTGGTTGAGTACAGCGAAGCGACCTTCAACAAAATCAAACAGGATTACCTGGATTTTACCCAGTCGCTTGATTTGCACGATATTACCTTTATCCCAATGTCGGCGTTGGACGGCGATAACGTGGTCAATCCCAGTGCGCACATGCCATGGTTTACTGGCCTGCCGTTAATGGAAGCGCTGAACAGCATCGAAATCGCCAATGACCGCAACTTCAGCGATGCGCGCTTTCCGGTTCAATACGTCAACCGCCCCAACCTCGATTTCCGCGGTTTTTGCGGCACGGTAGCGTCCGGTATTTTCCGTAAAGGCGATCAGATCACTGCCCTGCCCTCAGGCAAAAGCAGCAAAATCAAGTCTATCGTGACCTATGACGGTGAGCTGCAACAGGCCTTTTCGCCAATGGCCGTCACTTTGACATTGGAAGACGAGATCGATATTAGCCGCGGCGATACGATAGTCGGTACTGAGCAATCACCGGCAACCGTTTCTGACAAATTCAGAGCCACTATCGTCTGGATGGCTGAAAATGCGCTGGCGCCGGGCAAGCAATACATCATCAAGCTAGCAACGCGCAGTGTATCGGGTTCTATCGCAATGATTCATCATAGAATCGACGTTAACACTCTCGAACACCACGACGCTGCTGAATTGCATTTGAATGAGATCGGCTCCTGCACGATATCCGTGAACGCGCCAGTGGTTTTCGATCCGTACAAGACTCATAAAGGCACCGGTGCATTCATCATCATCGACCGCCTGACTAACGGCACCGTCGGCGCAGGCATGATTACCGGAAGCATCGGCGAGGAAAGCCTGCAACCGGTCAGCGTAGAAGAACGCGCTGCGCGCTTTAGCCAAAAAGCCACAGCCGTTGCTCTGGCCGGAGCGGACAGCCAGGAAGTCGCTTATCAACTGGAGCGGAAATTATTTGATAACGGCCATGCCACAACCGTTTTAGAGACTCAGAACACATCACTGATAGACGCCATCAAAAACGCCGGATTGATTTGCCTATGCGTCAATTACAGCGACGATTTGGCGGATATTAGTTTTGATACCGATAGTCAAGGCCTTGATGACATTTACAACGGCCTGAAAGATCAAAAGATTATCTATTAAAACCTCGCTGTTGGAGCGGCTACCCAGCGCCGCTCCAACAGCAGTGCGTGAGTTTCTTGGTTTCCCATTTAATGTAAGATGAAAAAACTCATTTATTCTTTCAACCCGATACAGTAAGCCCTGAAAAATCCATAACCCTAAAATGAAAAATTCCGAATTTTCCAAAATAAGAGCTTCAGGTGTGGGCTATTTGATTAATAGTATTCAGACCTTATTTGTCGGTTTGTTAAGGGTATGGACAATCCCCATTGTATTAATGCTGAGCGTCGCCTCAGGCTTCACCACCTTTTACGGCTTGTCTCATTTCATTACCTCTTGGATTGCGCTGATCATCACCATTGCGATCCAATCCATTATCGTGATTTGTTCGCTGGAAATTGCCGGAATGCACTGGCGAGCTAACCGCATCCGCTATTTTTCGGTGCTGTGCTCTTTATTGGTTGCGCTAACCGCCTCGGTTTCCTTCTCGTATTTCAAATTTTATGAAATTTCCCAGCAGGATAATGTTCACATCACCCGCATAAACCAAATCAGAACCGACACAAAATCCTATTTAGACCGTGTCCTGACCATCAAAGGCGATGTTTTAAAACAACAGCGCGCCGACTTGGAAAAAGCGACGCTTGATGTCTCGCAGGCGTATTTTGGAACCCATGCGCAAATTGCCGAAGGCTACAAGAAGCAAGTCGGCGAAGGCCCTTTCTGGAAACATTACAACCAGATTTATCTGGAGAAAAAAGAACAGCAGGCCAAATTCGATCATGATTTTTCTGAGTTGGACAAGGATATTCAAAAACTGCAGGTCAGCATCAATGCGCTGGATATAGCAACCAATATCGAGAGCGCTTATTCATTGATGCTGGAGAACTTCCAGAATGTCCAGCTGAAGATCAACCTGCTCTCCGGCAATATCGGCCAGTCCTTGCCGGAAGCGCCGTTATTGATGACCTACAACCAGTTTAAAGCCCCTGTTCAACCTTCGGCCGCCATGTGGTCGGATTTTTCGCTGTTCGCCTTTATTTGTGCGGGCATGGTTGAATTTTTCACTGTGTTGCTGTCATACCGCCTTGAATTCACGGCCCCCGGTCCATTGACTTTAGAGGAAGAAAACCTGGTTTTTGAATGCTTAAGGCAGTTTACCGACTTTCGAATCAATAAAAACAACGAACTCGAAATGACTATCGAGAAAACCGAAATAGAACGGGCAAAACGTTATTCCGACTGGTCCAGGATGTTTGCCGTAGGCTTATTGTTGAGCCGCGGTTTTCTAAGAAAAATCGATGATAAAACCGTAGAATTCGCCCCCAATCTTTATCCCTTGATTGCCGAAAAAATGAGCGACAAGATTAACAAACTCAAAGCCGAGTCCAATATTGCCAGACAAGTAGATGCTGATGAATAGCTCCAGAACAGAAATCGACAAATGGTTCACTGAAGGCATCTTAGCCAATGACGATCTTGCTAGCCCAGAGGTCTGGGAAGTCGTTTTTGACGCTGATCGCCAGCTTGTCCACACCAAAATCGGGCCGTACTGGAAATTATTTTTGCGTCCCGAAGGGTTTGTTAAACGCTTTTATCACCATGTTTATCCGTTGCCGATCGAAAACTGGCAAGTCAACCGGCAAATCAAACTTTACGATGGTTTTTGTACGATTGATGTAGCCCTGGACATTCGCTTTCAGGCCACACTGAAATATGCGCTTGGCAATATGGACATCTTGTCCAGCATTAATAAGCATATAAAAGCTACTTATGAAGATTTGCTTATCAACTTGATCGATAAAGAGCTACTGAGCTTATCGGATGGTTCATGGGTACAAAAAGGCGTAGCCGATATTGAAGCTAGAATTTCCCTGGCGGTGAGTGAAATGCTGGTATTGCAAAATATCCAATCACAAGCATTATGCTCATTAAAACCTTCCTTTGAAGAATTCCCCGATGTGCAACTGGCCCAGGAGAGCGTTTATTTATCCGTTCTCAAGAGGAGTTTTGAGTTTAATGATACGAAAAGAAAGGAATTATTTCGTCAGGAACAAGAAGCTGAACAACAAAAACTGGAACACAAGCAAAAGCAACTGGATCAATTAAATCGCGATGCCGAGCTGGAGCGCTTGAAGCAAGCTCAGGAAGCTTTAAACAAAAAACTGTTGCTGGAAGAAAAGGAAAAACAGCTACTCGAACAGTTTGAGATTGAAAGGCGGATCCATATCGAAAAAGTTAACCACGCCAATAGCTTAAAGGAAATAACGCTGGAAGCGGAACTTCAGGAACAGCAAAAACACGAAGCCAGCCTGAGACTTGCAGAACAAAAAACTCACACCGATTCATTGGCGCATCAAGTCCGGTTAAAAGAAAAGGAACTGGAAGCCGATATTGCCAAGTATGAGCGCCAGCAGGCCAGATGGCGAGAGGCCAAGGATAAAGCCCATGCTCAGCAAATAGCTCTGGAGCAGCGTCAAAAACAGCTGGAGTTTGATACCGACGCCGAAAACCAAAAACGACGTGAACAGCAGCGTCTGGAAATGCAGCAAGCAAGCTACAACAAAAGAAAGGAATCCGATCTTTATCTTCGCAACGAAATCGAGTTATTGGCTCTTGAGAAACAACACCTTGATTTACAATTAGCGGTAAAGGAAGCAAAAAAGAAGGCCGGTAACATTAATCCTTAGCCTAAAGGATGGGTAGATCGCAATGAAACCCATCCTGCGCAAAGTCCCCAAGCGTTCCAATTCCAGTGGTTTCAAGTAGGAAACCAGACAGCGTGATTTATATGTCCATCACCAGCATCGGAATGCCGTAGGTCAAAACAAAATAGCTAAACGCCAGGAGAATGCTGGCGCTCATTCTGTATGAAAACATCTGCCGCAAGATATAACTGACGATTGCCAAATACCATCCAACCAGTAATACGGCTAGGCTGATCGATACTTCTTCCCGGTATTCTTCCTTGTTCATCACCATTATAAAATCCAGTGCTTCGGCGGCAATTGCCAACGTCATAATAAAGTTTTCGCAGACAAAGATGGCCGTAAACAGCTGGTTAAAATAACCCCATTTTTTGACAACCAGCAATAGCGTGGCAATAGATGAAAACGCCATGATGGTTCTCAGAAAAACTTCCAGAGAACCATCGGCAGGATCGGCAATCAAGCCCTCGACAATGCATCCTGAAACAAGATAAAACACCACCGTTTTCCACATAAAGGACTTCGGAGGAACCAAGTCGGCAGGGTTATTCACGAACCAGCAAAGTGAAAGGTATTTGATTAATAAACTCATGGTGAAAATTTTTGTCCTTAAGAAAAAGCGTAAATGCAATAACAGTTTGCAAAAGCAGCTAGGTTATATCCGCTGCCAAAAAGCCAAGTTCTGTGTGGGTAGAAACGATAAACTGTTTCTACCCACTACAACCTAACTTAATCCGACCGGGGTATTGTTACCACTGAGATTCGCCGGTTTCAGGATCATACATTTCATGGACAATTTTGTGCCGGTTGGCAATTAGCTCTTCAATGCTGGGTGAATTACTCATCGCGCGGGAAATCGCCAATTTCATTGCTTCGTAATTAGTGCGGTATAAATCTTTACGATCCAGGTCGGGATTGGTGGCGCACTCAGGGGCAATCCAAAGCATCGCAATAATGCACAGATCATTAGCCTGATCGGCAGGAATGACGCCCTCGATAACGCTGTCCAGAACCGCATCCGCTACCGCTGACTGCACAGGACCGCCAAACAAATTGACGTAATCGGTGGATTTGATGGTGACTTTGGGAACCATGATCGTCGCAGGCTTCACTTGCTGATTACAGGCCCGAATGGCGAACATACGGGTATGTCCTTCGGTTTGGCCCATTAGGGTAGCAAAAGCATTGCCGGCAGGTCCTTTCACGCTGCCTATCAATATTTCGGGCATCGCATCGGTGCCTTGACCGTCGCTGGAAAACACCGTCGCTTCGCCGGTTCTGAACCAAATTGTATCTGACATTACATAACCCCAAAAATAATAAAAAAGCGGCATTCTATGATGGATGAAGTGAACGGCGCAAGGTTCAAAGCGAAGAGTGGCTGTACGCCATTCAACGGGATGAGCTGCTTTCTATGCTAAAATTATTCCATTTACCCGAACAGATTCTCACCTTAATTTAATGCGACTAAAGCTACTACCGCTACTTTCTACAACGCTGCTTTATACGTTGTATTACCTGATCAGCACTTTCAAATTTGATGTGCAAATACTCACGCTATCAATACCTTACGATTATCTGCTGCAACTCGTTATCGCTTATGTGCTGTATGCCTTATCGAAGCGGGTTTGGATTTTCCTGGTGATTCATGCGTTGCTAATGGGTCTGTTGTATGTGGGCAACGCGGTAAAAATATCCTTTTTTGGCGGCCCGATTATGCCGGACGATGTTTTTGCACTGCAATCGCTGCTTTTAATACTCGATGGCTGGCGTTTTTTTGCGGCCGCTATACCACTGGCCGCCATTGCCAGTCTATTGCTGTTCAATTTCACCATGCGCCATTGGAGCGCTTACCTGGCCAGCCTAACCATCATTCTGCTCGGCATCACTGTGGTTTATAAACCCGCTACCCTACTGGAACCTCTGGACGGCTACTTTGGCAACTCGGTATGGGATCAACGTTCCAATTATGTCTGGCGCGGTGCAACGCTTTATACTCTATTGGAAAGCGCGCGCCATTTTGCCGCTGCAGAAGTCATTCCCGACGGCGATAGAGCCCAGGAAGCGGCCAACAACTTACTGAGTGCCCGACGCACCGATTCAATACCAGCCACGATACTTCCCGTCGCGTCTAAAAATAATGAGACGATTACCAAAGAATTTACGCCGCGTAACATCCATATCGTGTTACTGGAGTCCTTCTGGGACCCCAATGCGCTAAAAAAAGCAAAGTTTAAACCTTCCCCTCTCTCCCCCGAGTTTCGCGAGCTGTGGAAAAGCGCCGGATACTCGCATGCGTTGGCCCCGGTGTTCGGCGGCTTTACCGCCAATTCCGAGTTTGAGGTGTTATGCGGATTTCCTGTAGTAAAGGACGCGGTCAAATTCGAACGCCAGTTCCTTAACGATGTGCCCTGTTTGCCGCATCTTCTTGCCGATAAGAACTATCGCACTATCGCCTCGCACCCGAATGTGCCGGTGTTCTGGAATCGTGTTAATGCTTACAAGCGCATGGGCTTTCAAACTTACTGGTCGTTAGAAGATTTTGTCCAGGATGACATGAATCAAGAATTTATGTCTGACAGCACTTTATATCGCCAAGTGTTGGAAAAAATATCCGGGTCGCTGGACGCCAAGCAACCGGTTCTCGATTATATCGTGACCTATTTCGGACACTGGAATTATCCCTTAAGTGAAAGCCGGCCCAATAAAGTCAGCTCATCGTCCGAAGTCGAGGAAGTGTCGGCTTACGCCAACACGGTTTATTATAAGTCGCGGGAATTGATGGCGTTTATCAATGAAATGCGCAAACGCGACCCGGAAGGCATTATCGTGGTTTTCGGCGATCACCTGCCTTTTCTGGGCGAGAACTTTGCGGGCTATGTTGAATCAGGTGTATTGGCAGCTAATCGCAGCGATTTTTCATCAAGTATGTTTAAAGACTATGTCAGTACGCCGATGCTTATTATCGACGGTAAACGCGGCCCGGTTAAATTCGGCAGCCTGCCGCTTTATCAAGTGCCCAAGCTTCTGCTCGACCTGCTCAATTTCAATGAGCCGAGTATCATGGATTACACCGCTCCTTTACCCGACATCCGTGTAAGGCCATTGCCGGGCCTGCATTTTAATGTAGCGGCCGACGGGACTGTGGATATGTGCAAAGAATCGCCCTATTCGGAAGCTTGCCAGTTATCTTCCCGTTGGTTGGAGAATATATCGGTAGTCAGCAATGATTTATTCATGGGACGCCAATTTACACGACCCAAATACATACCTGAAAAGCAGCTGGAACCTACGCCAACAAAAGTTGCCTTTTTACAGGCAATCGCTGGAGAAAAATAGATTCGCACTAATTATTTTGGCGCAATGTACATAACATAACCCCGATCTACTGGAGAAAAGTTCATGCATAAAAGTTTTATCATAACCATTTTTGGCATATCGCTGTTGTTTGCCGGAAACAGCATGGCCAACCAGCTCAGCATTCCGTTACAAATTGACTATAGTCTTATTAAAAAAGTACTCATCTCTCAGTTGTATACCGGCAAAGGCAATACCGCCGAGCTGTGGAATGATCGCCAGGGATGCAGCTATTTAAGGCTGTCCAATCCCGACATTAACGGCAAAAACGGCCAAGTCCAGATGCTAAACGAGGTTCAGGCACGGTTCGGGACCGGCTTGGGCGGACAATGTTTGACGGTTCTGGAGTGGGCAGGGGTATTGGAAACTTTCCAGCAGCCGACGCTCGATTCCGGGCATTCCGTGCTGAGCTTTCCGATCACCAGCGCGACTGCCTACGACCGCGAAGGCCATCACCTGACTATCGATAAACTTCAGGATTTGATCAAACGCTTTGCAGAACCCAAGCTTGCCGCAGTAAAAATTGATTTAAACGAATCCCGCGGCAGTATCGAGCAAACGCTGACACACTTTTTACCCAAGGATAATGCGGCTGAATTTAAGGAAGTACTCAAGTCGCTCAGATTCAGCAGCATCAATGCCGGAGATAATGGCATCAATGTCAAGCTTGACCTCAACGCGCCTGCCAAAAGAGTTGTTGAAAAACCTGTTCCAGCTTTCAGCGAAGCCGAACAAAAACAATGGCAAGCCGCTTGGCAGCAATGGGATGCGTTCCTGAGTTCAGCCATTAAACAGGCCGCCGATGACACAAAATCGCCGGAACTGCGCGAAACCCTGATGGAAATTTTAATGAATTCCCGAGAGGCCTTTCAGGCAGGCTTAAAAGAACATGATGCAGACAACGACCCCGTGCGGATATTTTTTACCGATACATGGGAACGCTTGGCCCCGGTATTAAAAACCATCGCCAAAGAATTACCTGCCATTCAAGGCTTACGTTATATAACTTTTATAGCGGCGACCGACGTGCTTTACGAACTTGAACGATTAGGCGCGCCGTTTGGCCTGGAGATTTCATCGGATGGGCTTCGCACACTGGCACGTATGCTAATAGCGGGCAAACAACAGCACGCGCTGTAGCCTAAGTTAGATGCCGGAAACGTATGATCTCAACAGCTATCACTATTAAGCATCGGCAAGCAGCGTTATCCGGCAAAAAATATCCGGCGATGGCCCTGAGCAGTTTTTTTCTGTGTCTGTCGACCGGCGCAATAGCCGGTAGCGGCAAGGTTTCGTTAACCCCTATGACCGTTTACGATGACAGGGATTATCCGGAATTAATTGAACCGCCGCGCATGCGTAATCAATTAGACAGGGATGCGTTACAGGCCACCGAGATGCCCAATCTTAATGGTGTGTTAAGAAGCCAGACCGGCTTAATGCTCAACCAGGGCAGCGCGCAGACGGCAACCGGCATCAGCTTACGTGGCGCCGGTAGTGGCGGGCAAGGAATGCTTACTTTAGATGGTGTTCCCTTATTTGGTAACTTTGCCGGGTTTTACTCATTGAGTCACTATGCGCTGGATGCTTTAGACCGGGTAACGGTGACGCGGGGTTCAGGCGGTGAGCGGCACGGCAGCCGAACACTGGGTGGAGCTATTCATTTACAAACCCGGCGCATGCAGGAAAAGAATAACTTCTTGCGCATTGAAGGGGGGAGTTATGACACGGTACGCGGCGCTGCCGGTACCGGTTTGACTACCCAAGCCGGTGATTTCTCAGCCGTTGTCGGGCGCAGCGATGTTTTTAACGGCATTAGCCAGGCACAAAATGGAACAGAGCGTGATGACTTCGGTATGACCCATGCCTCGGCTAACTGGTTTAAAGAGTTCAGCCGCGGCGGCCTGGATGCCTCGCTGTATTTTGTGCGGACCGATGAAGACATCGACGGCCCCGGTTTGGTGTTGCCAAGGCGTACCCTAGGCTGGGTGGACGATAAGCGGGGCAGATTTTCGGATGAAACCTGGGTTGCGCAGTTGCGAGGCCAATATGATCTGGCATCGCATTGGAACAGTTCGCTGCAATTTGGCTTTACGCAAGACCGGCAGCAAATGGAAACGACCGCAATCAGGCCGTTTTCGATGGTCAGCCAGTTATATATGCTGGACTGGAAAAACACTCATCGTTTGCCGCTAGGTGCAGATAACCAGGCGTTGCTGGTGTGGGGCGTTAATACCCAGCACCAGCAGGTACTGAATACCTCCGCCACCCAGACAGTGATCAGTCCCAATGTGCGGGGAGAAGTGGCCACCGGCGCTTGGCAGTGGAGCGCCGATGCCCGTTCCGATCATGGCGACACTTATGGCGATCACCAAGTATTTTCGCTGGGCGTGAACCGGGCGTTGCCGCAAAACATGAGCGTGTGGGCAAACGGCGGCACCGGCTATCGCCAGCCCGGTGTCAGTGAACTCATGCACCCGGTGTTCGGCAACAAGGCATTGAAGGGCGAACATAATGCCGGCGGCGAAATCGGCTGGCGCTGGCATCCTTTGCCCGAGAGCGAAGTCAAACTGAGTGGTTATTATCAAAATTACCGGCAGATGATCACCATGCAGTTGGATGCAACAACCGGCACAACCAGGGCGGGTAATGTCCAGGAAGCGGATGTCTGGGGTGCGGAAATGCAGTCGCAGCACCGTTGGTCGAGTGTCTGGGAAAGCGGTTTGAATTACAGCTATATGACGACTAAAAACCCGGTGACGCAATTGCAGGTACCCAGTCGACCCGAGCACCAGAGCGCGTTCTGGAATGAAGTGCAATTGTTGCAACCGTTAAAATTACGGGTGGAGTTAACGGTTCGTAGCGGTTTCTGGTTTGATGTCGCCAATACACTCAGAGCCAAGTCCGCACCGCGCATCAATGCCCTGTTAAAATATCAGCTCACACAGAAAACGGATGTGTATTTACGCGGCGAAAACATCACCAATGAACGCACGCCCGAGCTTTATGACTTTAACTTTAACGGCGCCGCGGTTTATTTGGGGTTACGTACCGGTTTTTAGAGCGCATAAGCTCGTGAATATACCGGCATCAGGCATATTAAAAAATACTCTTGGTCGATGAAATTTGATTTATTAACAATCCTGATGGCTTACCTCACCGTCGATGCGGTTTTCGCCATTGCTTTTGCGGTAACGGTTCGTCGACACCCGAATCTTGACGGGCCACGCGAATGGCTGATCGCCTGCATGGCATTGTTCGCCGGGTTTCTGGGTATCTGCCTGCGGGGCGTCATTCCTGACTTTGCGTCCATTGTCATGGCAAACTCGCTTATTCTTGTCGCTGGCATCTGCGTTTGGATAGGCATCCGTGGCTTTTTTGGGCTGCGCTGGCGTTGGTGGTTATTCACTCTGTTCATTCTTCCGGCTGCGATGTTGCTCGGCTTGTTCACGACAATCTGGCCATCCGTCTCGGCGCGGCAGATAATCATGTCGGTATTTATCATACTGATAAGCTTATGCATAATTCGCGACATCCGTCGTCAATGTAGCTTTGCGCTGCGGATGGAAGCCAATCTCCTGATTGGATTTTTTGGCGCTGAAGCCGTTATTCATGTTATCCGTTTGATCATCCTCATCATGACGCCGACAGCTACCGGCAGTTACATCCTGTCTCCGGAGCAGCCGGACAGAATCTTTTTGATGTTGCTGTTTATTACCGGCACCGCCCGACTGCTTATTATGGTTACTCTGGTCAGCGCCCGGCTGCAAAGCGAACTCAACCAACTGGCTACGCACGATTCGTTAACGCAACTGCCTAACCGGCGCTTGCTGCTGGAACGCCTAAAGCATGGCATTGATGTAGCGCGTCGCAGCGACAAGCAATTGGCATTGTTAATGCTCGATTTGGATCGTTTTAAAGCCGTTAATGACAGCTTGGGTCATGCCGCAGGCGATGAGTTGCTGCAACAGGCCGCGGTACGCATCCAGAACCGGCTCCGCGATGTAGACACGGTAGCGCGTCTGGGCGGTGATGAATTTATCGTGCTGTTGGAAGATATTGCGCACCCGGACGATGCCGCGCGGGTAGCGGAAGAAATTGTTGCCGATTTAAGTCGGCCGTTTCAATTGTCTAGCAACAATGAAAACGACTCTGAGCCGGGCCGCGAAGTACTGATCGGCGCCAGTATCGGTATTAGCCTGCATCCGCAACACGGCAATAATCCGGAACTCCTGATGGAACAGGCCGATACCGCTATGTATGAGGCGAAACAGGCCGGGCGCGGCTGTTTCGCCTACTTCTCCGAAGAGATTACTATTGCTGTGCGTAAACGTATCGTGCTGGAAAATCGCTTGCGCCGGGCCATTGAACAGCAGGAATTGCGCGTTTTTTACCAACCGCAGCTGGACATGATCACAGGCCGGATTATCGGCGCCGAAGCTCTGGTACGCTGGCAAAGCCCAACCGAAGGGCTTATCGCGCCAATTCATTTCATTCCCATTGCCGAAGAAACTGGCCTGATTCTCGAGATTGGCGAATGGGTACTGCGTGAAACCTGTCGGCAAGGCCAGCGCTGGAAAGCAGCCGGTTTTTTGCCGCTCATCCTGGCAGTCAATGTATCGGCGCAACAGTTTCGCCGTTGCGATATTAACGCGCTGGTCGCGGCGGTACTCGCTGAAACCGGTTTTCCGGCTGGGCAATTGGAACTGGAACTGACTGAAAGCGGATTAATGGACAACCAGGATAGAGCGGTGGAAGTGCTCAATAATCTACGCGCTCAGGGCATTCGTCTTGCCATTGACGACTTCGGCACCGGTTATTCGTCACTGGCCTACCTCAAACGCTTCCCTTTAGACGTGCTGAAAATCGACAAAAGCTTTATCGACGATATTCCGCATTTTCAAGATGATATGGAAATCACGGCCACTATTATTGCGATGGGACATATTCTGGGCTTTAAAGTTCTGGCCGAAGGCGTAGAAACCCAGGAACAGTTAGACTTTTTGCGAAAGAAAGGTTGCGATGCCTATCAGGGTTATTTCACCAGCAAGCCGGTACCGGCGGAAGATTTTGCTGAGTTATTGAGAGCGCAACATAAAAATGGGGATGGTTTAGGTAAAACCATTAATCAGGTAGAAGCGACCGAACAACCATGATGATAACTTAAGTCCCGCCCATTCTTCCCTTTTTGTGCTGCGCATCTTTCTATCACTCAAAAATAGCCGCTTCAAGATTTTTGCTGGAGATCAATCCTTTCAAAACTGATTTATCCTTAATACCGCCAAACCGTGTCCCTGCCAAGTTAGCACCGGTAAAATCGGCATCTTCCAATTTGCTTTCCGATAGATCCGCCCCTGATAAATCAGCATCCGTCAAATCGGCTCCGGAAAGGTCAACTCCAAATAACACCGCGTCTTTCAACACACTCCCGGAAAGATCGGCATGACGCATCAACGCGCGATTAAGATTAGCATTGGTTAGATTGGCGCCCGATAAATTAACATTGTTCAAGCTGACCCGCATTAAACCCATTGGCTGATTCTTCATATCAACGCCCCAATTAGCGTTGGACAGGTTGGCATGGCTAAGGTTGGAACGATCCAGGTTGGCAATAATGCGACTACCGGTCAGATTGGCGTCAGTCAAATTAGCGCCCCCCATATGAACACCAAAAATACTGGCATTGGACAAGTTAGCGCCGGAAAGATTGATTTTGGACATCACCGTTAAATCCAGATTAAGGCCGGACAAATCGCTGTGGCTAAAATTGGCGTTGCGTAAATCCGAACCCCACAGGTCAGCATTCCTGAAGTCCAGGCCGGATAAATCCAGGCCGGTAAGATCTTTTCGACGCAACTGTGCAGGATGACCTTGTTCAGCCTTGGCAAGCCGCTGTTGTACAGTTGCTCGGCTAAGCTCGGCCGCCGATACTGACAGACAAAATAATGCAGCTAACAATCCCAGACCGTAAAAATGGATTTTCATGCGTATACCTCCTGGTGAATACATGGAATCAAATTGAAATAATTGATAGAACTTTATCCACAGTTCAGAGCTATTGCAACTGAGGAATGGAAATTGTTGACTGGCACTATGGCTCGACACAATGCGCAAAAATTTTGCAGATCAGGTAACATCTTCCTATTGCTCGACATTTTAGGGTCAGTGGCGGGGTACTTCTAGATCTGTAACCCTGTTAAAGCCTGAAAATGTCAGGAATGCAGCTTACACCCAAACGCTAGCGTCTAAAACGAATACACCAATTGCTACACGCGCAAATGACAATAGCGTTATCAACGAGGATAATATCCTCTATATTATGAACACTATCTTCACAACATGAACAAAATAAACTTCACCGCCTGCCCCGAGTGTGATTTATTGCTTAATCCATCAGCGGCAGTAGCGGGTGAAAAGGCGCACTGCCCCCGTTGCGGGTACCTGATGCAACGTCCCCGAAAACAAAGCATCGAACGTACTTTTGCGCTGTCTATTGCCGGCTTGATCCTGGTTTTCCCGGCCAATTTGATGCCGTTGATTGGCATCAAAATGCTGGGCAGCGCCAAGGACGGTACGTTGTGGTCGGGCGTGATGGCGTTATTTGAAGAACACATGTGGGGCGTTGCTATACTGGTATTTTTATCCAGCATTCTGTTTCCGCTGCTGAACATTATTTTATCCTTGCTGATCAGCGCGCATCTTTATTTTAAAAAACCAAGTCGGCATCTGGCACATTGGATGCGCTGGTTGCAACATATGGATGAATGGGCGATGCTGGAAGTTTATATGCTGGGAATTATTGTCGCTTGCGTTAAACTTGCTTCCTCATCTGAACTTAAATTCGGTTTCGGACTCTACGCATTTGTTGCCTTATTGATCATAACAGGAATGCTGGCAAGCAGCCTGGACAAAGTTCTGTTCTGGCAAAAAATCGGCCAACTGAGAAAATGACATCCAAAAAGACCGCCCTGGCTCAGGGCTTTATCCGTTGCCATGATTGCGGCTGCTTATCAAGAGAGTCAGAAAAAACCGGATCTTGCCCATTATGCGGCGGCCGTTTACATTCACGGCTGCCCAATAGCTTTCAACGCACTGCCGCTTTGCTGTTGAGCGCATTCTGTCTGTACATTCCGGCCAATATCTTCCCGATCATGACTGTAACCCGCTTGGGTGTCGGCGAACCGCACACTATTCTCGGCGGCATTATCGCGTTGATTAATGGAGGCATGGTGCCTATAGCCATGCTGGTTTTGATCGCCAGTATTTTGGTACCCTTGTTAAAATTGGTAGGGCTCGGGCTGTTATTATTCAACGTTCATTACCGCTGGCAAGCCCATGCCAAGAAATGGACTGTCATGTATCGCATTATTGCTTTTGTAGGCCGTTGGTCGATGTTAGATATTTTCATGATTTCAATTCTTGTGTCTTTGGTTGATATGGGCGGTGTGGCACAGGTTATCGCGGGACCGGCTGCTACGGCATTTGCTGCAGTTGTCGTATTGACCATGTTCGCCGCCAAAAATTTTGATCCACGTTTAATATGGGATAATCAGTATTAAAATGAATGATTTTATCGACCCTGATGTGTCGGAAGTGACCATCAATAAAAAATCCGAATTGCCGTTGGTGTGGCTTTTACCCTTGATTGCACTGCTGGTCAGCGGCTGGCTAATCGCCAAATCCTACAGTGAAAAAGGCCCTGTTATCACGATCAGCTTTCCTACCGCTGAAGGTCTTGAAGTGGATAAAACCAAGATCAAGTACCTGAATGTGGAAATCGGCAAAGTTACCGCTATCTCCATCAGCGACGATTTAAAAACCATCCTGATTACCGCGCAAATGAACAGCACTGCGGCCAGTTATTTGAACAAAAACACCAGCTTCTGGGTGGTGCGCCCCCAAGTCGGCCTGGGCGGAATTTCAGGACTGGGCACACTGCTTTCGGGGCCTTACGTAGCCATTAAGCCGGGCGATGGCCCCAAAGAAAGTCATTTTATCGGACTGACCTCTCCGCCCTTGTTAAAACACAATGCCGAAGGCAAGTACTTTATATTGGAGACCAATAATCTAGGCTCTATGCGACCGGGAACCCCGATCAATTTTCACGGCATAACCGTCGGCGAAGTACTCAGTCACACCTTATCTGACGAAGCCAATGCGATACGCTTGACTGTTTTTATCAACAAACCCTACGACCAGTTCGTCAGGAAACATACTCGCTTCTGGATAGACAGCGGTGTCGATTTATCGGCCAGTGCCGACGGTTTTAAAGTCAGGACCGGGCCGCTGATTTCTTTATTAAGCGGCGGCATTGCCTTTCGCGCATCCGCTGAAGACACGATTGAAAATATTCAACCTGAAAACAGTATCTTCCAACTATATGATACCTATGAACAATCAACCCAGATTGTTTATCAAAACACTTTAAAATATGTCATGTATTTTAACGGTTCGGTACGTGGATTGACCGTAGGTGCGCCGGTACAATTACGCGGCATTCCTATTGGCAGGGTCACCGACATTAATCTGGAACTGGACAAGAAGACCGCTGAAATTCACATTCCGGTAACCGTAGAACTGGAACCGGATCGCATCAAGGAAATCAATAACGACAATAACATCAGCGATAAGGATATTATGACGCAGCTGATCAACAAAGGCCTGCGCGCCCAATTACAGACCGGTAGCCTGCTGACAGGACAACTGCTGGTCGACCTTGATTTTCACCCGAAAAGCAAGATTGTGTTAAGCGACAACCAAAGCGTCTACCCTGAGTTTCCGACCACCGCCAGCTCACTGGACCAGTTCACACACTCCGCCAATATCATCATGGATAAAGTGGCCAAACTGCCGCTGGAGGACTTGACGGCTGAAGCCAACACGACCTTGAAATCCTTACAGGCCACCTCGAAAGCGGCAACCGGCATGCTGTCCACAGCTCAAGGCACGCTGGATACCACCGGCAAAACCATGACTTCGGCACACCAGGTATTGAGCATTATGGAACCCGGCTCTACCACCCACTACGAACTGGAGCAGTTGCTACGGGAACTTACCCAAGCGGCAAGCTCGGTCAAACAACTGACCGACTATCTGGAACAAAACCCTAACTCGCTAATTCACGGCAAAAAGGAAGAGCAGTAATTATGGCAAAGCAACTCTTAAAATGGCTCATCGCCTTATCGGCAGGCACCCTGCTTTCTGCCTGCATGTCGTCACCTACACATTTTTACGTGTTGGAACCGCTGAGTGAGCCGCAGTCCTCCTTAACGGCAACAGAAAAAAAACGCCAGATCGGCGTAGGCCCGATAACTATCCCGACATTGCTTGAGCGCAAGCAAATTGTCACCCGCTTACCGGATAACAGCGTCGCAATCGCCGAATTTCATCAATGGGCATCGCCATTAAAAGACAATATTGCGCAGGTATTAACCCATAATCTGTCGATGCTGCAAACAAATGATCTGGTTCGTGCTTATCCCTGGAGTGCATACGGGGCGGTCGATTATCGCATCATCATAGACATCATCAGATTCGACACTCGCCCAGAGCAGAGCGTAAATTTTGAAGCCAGCTGGGCTATAATGAATGAAACAGATCATACCTTGGTAAGCAACGGTCGCACCAAAATTGAACGTCCATTAAATGACTCTTCTTACCCGTCTACGGTTAAAGCACTCAGCAAAATTCTTAGCGAATTCAGTCAGGAATTATCTACGGCACTGAGTAAAATAAAGCAAAATCCTTTGCTATAAGTAAAACCCGGGCATTTTATCCTTGGATTTAATTAGGAAATCCTTTAAAATTAATATAGTTGTTAAATAAACAATTGGGATGTTAGCTCAGTTGGTAGAGCAGTGGACTCTTAATCCATGGGTCCAGGGTTCGAATCCCTGACGTCCCACCAATTAAAACAACAACTTATCTATTTAAGTTGTGTCAAAAAAGGCTAACTGATTGCAAGATAGATGCAGTCAGTTAGCCTTTTCTGTTTTTTCAGCGTCTGAATTAACAGATCGAACTTCTAAAAATCCTTCGTGCTTGCCTGAGTTCTTATTAGCAAGAAGCAAAGTTTCTGTTTTGCTTTTTTACGCCTTACACTGTCTTTCTCGCTTAGTTTTTGTCTTTTGGCATTTTTTCATCCGCCTGGATGATGGGCTCAAACTTAACCCGACACTGTTCTTGAAATGAGAGAGCTCATGGTTACTCATAAAGTTATTTCAATTAATCCCTACAGTAGCCACTTTCATGCCTGAGAATAACGTGAGAATTACTACTTAACTACAATACCCGTAGTGCATAAGTATTGGTACGAGTTGTCTAGCCAGCTCGACTATTGGTATTTTTAAAGTGTTTTTCCAGTAGTTAACTATTAACCAAGTCTTATCTGACATAGATGAATGAGCGACTTAACTCATCAAACGGACGATTAATTCTGCTCTTTACTTATTTTAAAAAAGCCACTATGAGCATACGAAAAATTATTTTTTGCGATATCTGCAATCCTCGAGGAATAAAGACAGTAGAATTTCGCCGTGCACAAAGAGAGAATGAATCTACCGGACGGCGCATTACTGAAAGCCGCGCATGGATAGAGGGTGAAGTTACCGATGCCATTGAAAATGGTTGGCTATGTACAGCGGAAGATCATCATATCTGCCCTATCTGTAGAACAAGACACGATTTTTTAAATTAGAAATTAGCTAGCTTAAAACATTATTACAACAATATGTATATTGTTTTATAGATAAGTAGAACTTGTCTTTCCTATTAATCTCCGTAAGGCTCATCTTTTAACAATCTTTGCGCCTTACACGACAAATCTGTCCATTACGAGAGCCCGCCAAAAACTCACTAATAACTGTAATTCTTACCGTTAGAGTCGGCGTCAAAATCATACTCATCCTCAATATCGGAGATTTGTGATTTTCTACGCTTTAAAAAGAATCTATAACCTTCAGCCGACTCTAAAATCATTTCAACACTGCCGCCAAAAATAAAGTTATAAGAAAGTATCTTAAAATCATTAGACATACCTTGAACTCTCACATGATTGCCTATCACCCACATACTGCTCATACCATTCTTGTAATAAATGAATATCGTAAAAATAAACTTAGTGTCGCTCCAAACTACAAGAGAACTAAGTGGAGACTTATTAAAAATAAAGCATGAGAAAATCAAACTTTCAGCTAAATACGGACCTATTATAATCCATTCTTGATGATTGAAGACGTTTAATTCAAATGACTTTTTCATTAAAAGACAGTCGCTTATGAAATCTATTTAAACTATTTTATAAAAATGTGACCTGAGTCAGTATCCTTCATGATTGAGAGTCTTGCTAGAACACCCTAAAATTTACATGTTAAACTTCCTACCGTAAATCCAAACATAGTCCTGATTAAAAAACCACCCCATGCCTGAATTACCCGAAGTTGAAACTACCTGCCGAGGCATAGCGCCGCATATTGAAGGACAAATTATTAAACAAGTAATCATCCGCCAACCGCAACTGCGCTGGCCTGTTCCTGAAACGCTTAATCAAGTTTTGACGGGGCTCAGCATTCAATTAGTCTCCAGAAGAGCAAAGTATCTGCTGTTTTCCACGGCTTCCGGCACCATGCTCTTGCATTTAGGCATGTCCGGCAGTTTACGGATTATGTCTCCGGGTCAAACGGTCGGCAAACACGACCATATTGATTTTATTTTTAATAATGAAACGATACTGCGCTTTAATGATCCCCGCCGGTTTGGCGCGGTGTTATGGACAACGGAGCCCGTTGCTGAACATCAATTACTGAAAAATCTGGGACCCGAGCCGTTATTGTCCGGTTTCAATGGAGAGTTGCTTTATTCTCTATCCAAAAATCGCAAAATACCGATAAAGTCGTTCATTATGGACAGTCATATCGTTGTTGGGGTTGGAAACATTTATGCCAATGAAGCCTTGTTTATGGCAGGCATACAGCCTACGCGTCAAGCCGGCAAGATTTCTTTAGCACGTTATCAAAAACTGGCTGAATGTATCCGTGTAGTTTTGCAACAAGCCATTCAGCAAGGCGGCACAACGCTGAGAGATTTTGTTAATGAAGCCGGAAAACCCGGTTATTTTCAGCAACAACTTAAGGTTTATGGTCGTACCGGGTTGCCGTGTGTCAGCTGCGGTCAACCATTAACAGAAATCAGAATAGCTAACCGCTCAACGGTATTCTGCGGTAATTGTCAGCGTTAAAAACTTAAACCTAGACAAATACTGCCAACCATTGTCTCGCAACTTAATGGCTATAAGCTTTATATTTAAGGAGCTGTGAGACTATTTACCCCAGCAATTTGCAGGCGAAGCCGAATCTGTACCCGTCACGGTTTTTGTTCCCGCTTGATTAATGCCGAGAACATTGCACTTGGCATCGGTGAAATTCGGCGTGGCGGTAAGGGTATAAGATGTTGCCGTACCGGCGGTTATCGCAAGCGTATATTTCCGGTTCGGCGAAGAAGTGCTGGAGACCATATTATGCGTGCCTCCTACTGCTGAAGAGCAAGTGAGTGTCGTGTCATGAATGCCATCAGCATACTGGATGCAATTTGCCCGATATTTCTCTTGCGCCAACTGTAAGCTTAATAAGCCTGCCTTGCCATCCGCGCGGTTAGCCCGTAACACATAATCCGTATAGGCAGGATAAGCAATCCCTGCCAAGATCCCGATAATAGCCACCACAATCATTAATTCTATTAAAGTAAAACCGGAAAATCGTTTAAATGTGTACATTGTTTCGCCTTGGTTAAAGTTATTTTATTAAAAACAAATATAGCATAAATGGTAATTAACCAAGATAACTCGAACAATGCTTAAATTTAATAAGCAAAACGTAGACCAGCTAACAAATCTTAAAAAATACTAATCTATAATCTAACAATACAAACACCCGCACACCCTAAAGAGTGTAAAGGGCACTAGAAGGTGGAAAGATATGAACAAACACAAAAGCGCCGGTTTTACTTTGCTAGAGCTAATGATAGTCGTTGCCATAATGGGTATTCTTGCAGGGATAGCCATACCTTCTTATCAAGATATGCTTGAGCGTAATCACTTAAAAGAGGTAGCCGAGTCGTTAAAGTCGGATATGCAATATGCCCGTACGGAAGCAATTAAACGAAGCAAAGACATCATAGTTTCGCGCACAACAGGCAATGCTAGTGCATGGTGTTATGGCTTATCCGAAACTACTTCATCTTGCGACTGCAAGCAGGCAACCGCAGCAACTACGGATGATTGCGAAATAAAAAGTATTTCAGGTTCTGCGCATAGTACAGTCAACATGAACTCAGCCAGTGGCAACAGTACTTTTCTTTTTAGACGAGGAACCATAGGCAACAATGGCGTAACGTTTAGTACCGGCCATTATGCTACCCGGGTTGTTTTTAGTGCTGTCGGTCGAGTAAGAATTTGTAACCCATCTACAGTAGCCAACCCCATGCCGACAGGCAAGGTAGGTTTACCTGATCAACAAAATTGTACCAGTACCGATGGCTAACCGTGCCACAGAGAATTTACTATGAAAAAACAAAACGGCTATACATTAATAGAACTCATGATTGCGATCGCCATAGGGCTGATTGTAGTGGGAGCAACCATCGCTATCTATATCACTGCAGTCGGCAGCAGTTCAAGCACCATAAAATCGGCTCGCCTTAATCATGATCTGGAAGCTGTCATGGCGCTGATGATTAACGATATTAAGCGTTCCGGTTATTGGAGCGGGGCGGTAGCCGGGGCGGACAGTAGAAACAACCCTTTTACAGCAGCAACCACCAATATAAATATTCCCATAAGCACCTGCATTCTATATAGCTACGACGCCTCTAATGACGGCGTCGTCGATGCCAACGAGTATTATGGCTTCAAGCTGATAAACAACACCATAAATATGCGTAAAACCGGCACAACCACTGCAAGTGCTAATTGCAACGATGTGAATGATACATGGGAGGAATTTATAGACGGCAACCAGCTTACCATTACTGCATTAAATTTCAGTTTAGCGCCGGTTGCTGCTACTTCACCTTTTCCGGCTTTACCAGCTACATCACGCTGCCTCAATATCACAACCAATGCAGTAACCAATGCTGCCGCTTGTGCGACTGATACTACTAATTGCACTGCTGCAATCCCTTGCAATATTGCCCAGAAACGGGTGGTTAATATCCAACTTAGCGGTCGATTAACAAGCGACACTACAGTCACCAAAACTCTCAATGGCACAGTAGAAGTCAGAAACAGTCGCCTTCTTACCCAGCCTTAATTCATAGGTAGTTAACATGAAAACCAAAGCATTCACTCATAAACAACGAGGAGCGGTGACATTGCTCACGGCCTTGGTATTATTGATTGGCATCACCTTGGTCGGTTTTGTGACTGCAAAAACGGTATTGGTAGAAACCCAAATCACTGCCGATAACTACCGTACCAGCCAAGCTACGGCGGCGGCTAGTGCGGCGATGGATCAGGCGGTTGCTTATTTTTATGCCGGCGGTTTGGATCAGCATAACAATACAACCCCTGCAACATTGACCGCCGATGGTCTGGTTGACTATCCCAGTGCAGCACCGTTCACGTTAACACTAACCGCAGCCGGGCAAACTACATCTGCACAGTTTTATTTCAATAACACCGCTGGTAATCGTTGTGACTCTACCGCTAACGGTACTAATATGACTCGCGGCTTGGTAACTGCCACAGGTTGGAGCGATGATAACACCGCAGTACGCACTATCACTCAATGTGTTAGCACATTTGATATTTTTGATAGCGGCAAGGGACCGCGACAAGCTTTTGTCAGTAGAGCCGGTGTAGGTGTATTTGGTAACGCCAAAATTATTAACCGTTATAGCAATAGCAGCATTTGGTCTGGAGGCGCTGACGCTGTTCATGGCGCAGCTTACGGAACTTATCTGCGCCCTTCCAATACAGATATAGCCGATTACACAACTGCTCAATTAAACAGTACCGATGAGACGGCAAATGCTCAATTGGTCTCCAATCGAAATGCCGGGAACGGAATTGACGTCATCACAGACGATCCAACCTTGGCCAATAAATCAACCAACATCACCAATTTAACTGATCCAGCTCAAAACCAATTCTTTGATATGTTTTTTGCCCAAACCAAATCGATAATTAAACAGGCCGCGGATAATGCCGGCCAGTTGCTTGCAGCCGGTACCAACCCTTCAGGCGATACGGGCTTGATCTGGGTGGATGGCAATACCTCCATGCATAACGGTGATGTGGTAGGAAGTCCTACTAGTCCGGCCATTCTGATAGTCAATGGCGACTTGGATTTAACCGGGGGAACCATTTATGGCGTACTTTACGTAACCGGAAATCTAACCATAACCGGTAACCCAGTCGTTCATGGATCCGTCGTCTCTGAAAATGGGCCGAACTCGGGAGCTGGCACATTAACGCTGGTTTATCAGCCATGGGGAGGCGATGGCACTGGGTCCCCGCCATTTGTTACGGGAACCGGCGCCATTATTGCAGGTTCATGGAAAGACTGGTAATCACTAATAGGAAACGCAGATGAAATTCACTCACTCCGTAAAAAACAGCGCGGGCATTGGCCTGATTGAAGTCTTAGTAACCACTGTGGTGGTGGCTGTCGGTTTGTTAGCCGTTGCCTCGCTACAAGGCGATCTGCTCAATGGTAGCCGAAGCAATAAAACTCGAGCGGAAGCCCAGGCCTTGGCTAATACCAAAATAGAGCAACTGCGCGATACCATAGAAAAAACTGGTACAACGAGCTATAACGCATTGGCATCGTCGTCCGCTAACGAAAGCATCATCGGAGTAACCGAAACATTTAGTCGCGGCTGGGTAGTAACCGATCAGACTGCCCCGGTAAGTAAGCAGGTCAGTGTTACCGTGTGTTGGTCAGATGGCTGTCCAATAGCTACAGGCAACAGTCAAAATCAGGTCACTGTTCAAAGCGTGATTGCGTTTGATAATGTTGGCAATTCCAGCCTTTCGGCTTCAGGTGCTGGAGCAGGCACTGGTAGTACCGTAGGCGGCCCCAGTACCAACGCCAATTCGTCCGATGATATAAGCGAAAACATTAATTTACCCACCTCCGCCACACCTGGCAGTGCAACAACGTTTAACGGTAAAACCTATATTGTCCAAAGCACCGGCACTAAAGGCACGCGTGCCGATCTTTGCAGCGACGCAACACTTGCACTGACCTCGTTTGAAAACAGCTTATATACTCGCCGAGTCGATTTCGATCATGATCCGAATGCGTATAAGGAAGCGATTTTACTTTATGAAAAAGTTACCATTAACTCGGTAGATTATTGCATTCCCAGGATCCGCTTCAATGGCGGCGTAATTATCCCGATCAGAGGAATTGTTCATTCTGGTGCTACCACCGGTAACGGTAACAATCAGACGCTGTTGGATGTTAATCTATTTACCTTCAACGCCAACGAATCCGGTACCTATTGCGTATTTAACCCGCCTAGTGGCGCCAAAAGCGCACCTTACGTCTGTTATGTCGGTGGCAATTGTCAATTTGGTCCGGCTGGGACGGTAACCCCTCCCGCTACTGAGCCTCCCGTCACTGAATGTCCAAACCCTTATGCGGCCAATGCTATAGTGGGGCCAGGTGGCTGGCGCGGCAAAGTCGGTTTATTGGGCGTTGCAGGCAATGGCAATAATGTTTGCTTTGCCGAAGAAATTGCAGCCACACCGGTTACTCTTGATACTGCACGTAATTACTTTGCACGGAATGCCCGACTCAATGAAGGCATCAACAAGCCTTATGACTGCCATGATTTCTTGATTATCAACGGCCAACAAACCGAGACGCAAGTTCACAGCGAATGCGCTGCCCAAGCCAATGCCATTGGCGGCTTTACCTTGGCGTCAAAAACTATACAGCGCGATATCACCGGAAACAATGTTTTCAGTCCAGACATAAATGTCGATTACTGTGCTGTATCTGGAACAAGCTATACCATCACAGGAACAATAACCAACGCCAACAGCGCGCCAACGGTTACTGTGACGGACTCTGTGCATATTAATCCTTGTTCAGCCACTAATACTTCATATACTTGTCAAATCCAAACCTCGGCAACTTCGGTGACGATTAGTGGCGTCTACAATGGCGAAACCAAAACATGCGCGGTGTCGCCGTCAGCCACTGGCTGCGCCTTATCTTTTACAGCAACAACTAATCCGACTTACACTATCAACGGCCACATTAACGGAACCGCAGCTGCCGCGAATGCCGTTACCTTGGCTCTATCAGGAGGTGGAACTTGCGTTAATAACAATAATAATAACGGATCATATAATACATATACTTGCACAATCACTACCCCAACCACTACTACCAGCGCTACATTGACAGCTACTACTTCAGCAGTCGGCGGGACTGTTACTCCGGGTACGCAAACGATAACATTACCTGGGACCACGGCTACTCTGAATGGATCCGATCTTACTGCGACGATAGCCACGACTTATACAATCAGCGGTTCGATAAGTATCGGAAACAATGTCAGCCTGACAACGGTTACCGTGGCAGTTGATACCGGACTAGGGACTTGTACTTTAACCGGCACCCATGCCGAGAATACATCCGATAGTTATAGCTGCACAGTACCTGCGGGCGCTAATCATTTAGCTATTACTCTCAGTTCGAAGTGTACTAGCGGTAGTGGCAGCAAGAAATATTCAATGACGGATGGCACAACATCATCACTGGGAACGGGAAGTTTGATTATTAATTTGGGCACAGTGTCTGCAAATATGACTAAAAACATTACAGTTACGAAATCGAATACAGGGTGCTAACTAAGCGATTTCGTGGTAGCAGTCCGCTCTATTAGTCTTTGGGAGGCGAATCATCCTGAAACAACCGCTTAACCTCAGGGGTGGGCGGTTGTTTTGGTATTGGTAATTGACTGATTTATCAGTTTGCTAACGTGAAAGCACTTTGTGCTTTTTATGCCTTCACTGCCTGAGTTAGATTAAGGTTGGCAACGCTTTCGATCTTCATGAATAGAGAAATCATATACCGTAGCCTAGAGCCATTACCGTGCAGCCTTACCGTTCTATCTAACTCATGCGGCTCATGAAGAATCTCGAACAGCACTATAAAGCACAGCTCTTTAGTGCTGTTCATATTGTTGAAGAATGGTTAACGACCTAATATTGTCATTTTGGGCTTCTATTCCCGGCATCTGCAACGCGAATCCTTATCAAAGACAAACGAGTTGTAGATTTCTATGCGCATTAAGGCGGTGATACGACAGCCAGATCATCATTCCCCTTGCCTGTCGCTACAGTTTGCAGATTTGCCATTAGCCCGGAAGCCTTACCCTCTGATGATTTATTTACCAAAGGCGCTAGCGTCGGCTCCAGGAACTTGATTATTTGCACCGGCAACGAACTGGTAAAGTGGTAACGTTCGGCATCCGGTCCTGCCACATAAGCGGTAATGACGCCGAAAAACCGATCTCCCAAAAAAAACGTAAAAACCGCAGCTCGGCTAATGAATACCGAGTCAATCAAACGCCCTCCAGCACCCCATATTTCCCGGCGATGATCGCCGGTTCCTGTTTTGCCACCCACTGACAACGGTTTGCCGTCGGCGCTTTTGTATACACCGCGAAGGCGCCCTGCCGTGCCCGCCTCTACCACGCCAATCAATGCGCCGCGCGCCGCTTTCGCGACTTCAGGAGCAAGCACCTGCTGGCCCTGGTCAGGTAATTTATCCAGCACGGTTTCATAAGGTGTCGCCTTAGCGTAATGCAGGCTATCAAACCGGACTGTCGGCAAGCGTAAGCCGTCATTGCGCAAAATACCCATCAGTTCGGCCAATGCCGCAGGACGATCGCCCGAGGCGCCGATAGAGGTTGCATAAGATGGCGTTAACGATCCGAACGGATAGCCCAATCGATCCCATGCGGTATGAATCTGCTTAAAGGCCTCATCCTCCAGCAAAGTCATAATGCGCCGCTGTTGGGCATTCTTTCTGCTGCTTTTAAACAGCCATCGGTAGACATTCTGCCGCTGCTCGGTGCTGGCATCGATCACCTCAGCGCGCGTGGCATTGGGATGTTGAACCAGATAACTGACCAGCCACAATTCAAGTGGATGAACTTTGGTGATATAGCCCTGGTCCTGCAAATCGAAATTTGCCGGTGAGTATTTCTGGTGAAGCTGCTCAATATCTTCAGCATCCAATGCCGTGGCGGACAGATGAGCATTCAAATAGCCGCTCAGCGCATGAGTGTCTGCATCCGGGTAGACGGCCTGATAAAGCATGGTCAAACGTGACGGCTTGGCGTAAACCCTTTGCGTAAGTAATTCCATGATTTCATCGGTCGGCTTACCGTGATACTTGTCGTAGAACCGTTTTAAATAAACCAAGCCTTCTTTATCGGCAAAGCGTTTCAGATATTCCATGCGTCGCGGGTCATCTGGAATTTCCAGCCATCTTGCGATGCCTTCCGGTTTATAAAGATGGTGATAAACCAGTTCGCGCATTAAACGAATGAACACCAGATTCACCGAATCGCGCAACGCATCCCGTACTGACATGATTTTAGAGTTTTCATCCGGGGTGAAGTTACCAAAAGTGTGCACGCCTCCACCGGTATAAAAACCCTCATAAGGACTGGCCGAATAACGTCGATCAAGAGCCTGATTAAGCAAAACCTCCAAGTTTATTTGCCGATTCGCGCGTAGCTGATCAATAACCCATGCCGACAGATAATCACGCGGGTGCAATTCAATCCGGTTCAGCTCCTGCATCGGCAGGTCCTTATATTGCTGATAAATCTCGGTTACAAGTTCCAAGTAATGGACCATAGTCCGCAACTTTGCGGTTGAGCCCAGATCAAGCCGTATGCCTTCGTTAATATCGAGCGGCTGATCATAATTATCGGTCTGTATGCGCAGCAGATTGCCCTTTTCGCCGCGTTCGAACAGCATCAAGCTATAAACAATCGGAGAAAGATTGATGTCCTCATTGAGCATTCTAAAGCCCACTATGCCTGCAGCACGGGCTTTATCCGGCTCGCTCAACTCGCGTAATGCGCGGGTAACCGCCTGCTGGGTGCCGTAATCAAGCGTGGTTTTAACGGTTAAATCCAGACGGTCCAGATCATAGTTGGACTTTACGCCCAGCGTCCGAGCAAGACGGGTGCGCAACACATTCTGGGTCTTTTGTTCAGACATAAACTTGACCGGCATTTGATCCGATTTAGGAAGCCGGACTGTAGATACCTGCAAGGCCGCATCCCGTAATGACGCTGAAATAACGCCTTGTTCCGCCAACACGCGCAAATAACTGTCGGTAAGATTTTGCAGCGCCTTATAGCCAGGCCCTAAAAGATAGGAAGGTCGTCTTTGCGACAACAGGATACTCAGCACCTGCCGGTAAGCTAGAGCCTGTTGTGGAGTGACCCGCTCAATTGAATTGCTTGCCCTCGCTCCGATCGTTCCTTTACCGGCCGCGATATTTCCGCCATCCATCGCTATCGAGCTGAGCAGTTGGTTAGCTGTTTTAAAATCGGCGCCAAACCAAGCAAACAATCCATCCCCCAAACCATGCACTTCCCCTAATTTTGCAGTTGCTGCAAGCGGCATGGAATTTAGGTAAGTAAGGGCTATTTGCCGTCTCATTGCACGCGTATCCGGTCCCAGCAAATAAGCGCGTATCGATGCGCTGGCCATCTGGCGAAGCTTTTCGACCATTGACTCGGTATAGCCATCCGGAGAATGCCGGTATTTTTCCAGTTGAGTAGCCAAGGTGCTGCCGCCGGGCACGTTGATATCGGCGCCCAGTTTTCGTGCCATCATTTGCAATGCGGCAAAGCCCAAGCGATCCCATTCCACCGCCGGATTAACATTTTTGTGATTTTCGTCAAGCAGCTCCCGGTTTTCTATAAACAGCAAGGTGTTTAACACCAGCGGCGGGATAGCATTAAAATCGGAATAACCGTAGGTGGGATAGACAGCGCTAAATATAGTTTGATCGGCTTGGTCGACAATGCGAAGCCCGGTTCGGGTTTTCTCTTGATAGATGGGAAACAAGCCGTAATCATCGACCAATCGCGTCATCATTGGGGAAATGAATGCCTGCGTGGTAACGCTATAGCCCGACTTTTCAAGGCGTTCAATCTCATCCGACAGCAGCGTGTAGCCCAAGCGTTGATCGTAAGGGCCGTGATCAGGATAACGTATTGACGAACTGTGTCCCGGCTTGAGTTCGGAACTCAACTGTTTGCTTATTGCGGACAGGTAGCGTGCCTGATATTTAGAGGTTTGCACCTCTTTTTTTACCAGCGTGGTAACCGCGATCCCGATTACGGCACATCCGCCCAAAATATAAAGCAGCAGCAACCGTGAAAGCGCTCGTTTATGCATTTTCATTACCGGACATTAGCCTCAAAACGAATTCCCGGTTGTTTAATTACGGGATTACTCAAGCATTCTGCCTTCAGTATTAATATCAAAATAATTACATCTCTTTTTCAGTTGGAATTCTAGACCTGCAGGAGTCTATGTGACGGGCCCAAATCTGCCTATACTCGTGACATATCCGGTCCTCGGCAATGCGGGAGCAACATAGCGGCGCCGAGTGAAAGCCTGGAGTTAAACCCGCCTAAATGACCAACATTATATACAGTCAATTATAACCATTCGCGAGCAACAATGGTAACTGAAAGGAAGCTTATTGTTTGGCAATCACTTCTGTTTACTCCTGATTAAAGCTTTTTACATCAATTAATTGCAACGTTACAATTAATGCAATTATCGGACGTTACTTATCCCGAAATCAACCATTACTCTATTGTTCGTAGCCCTGAAACCATCATGTCCGAATCCTATACCCGCTTTCGCGATATATCCGTCAGCGAAAGAATTTTAAACACTGTATTTTTGCTAACTATAGGGCTCGGTTATCTCGTTGCCTTGGGCAACCTGTATTATACTCATCAGGGCCGTGATGGCGTTGCAGGGCTATCCATTGACGATGTAACTATTAACTATCATGGTTCAAATAATCAAACGCGTTTGGGCTCCGCCATTACCGGCATCATGGAGCCTAACTTGACCTATAAAAACGATAAGGAAACTATTTTAAAATGGATACAAGACGGTGCCGATGAGCCGGATTATGACCAAAAAATCGCCACTATATTAAACCGCGATTGCATTAAGTGCCATACGCCCGCAATCAATCCTTCCCTCCCTGACTTGACCAATTATGCAGGCGTATCCGAAGTAGCCCATAGCGGCGGCGTATCTTATCCGCGCTTAATCAGGGTACCTCATATTCATTTATTCGGCATTGCGTTTATTTTATTTTTTATCGGCAAGATTTTTCTGCTTTGCGACATCAATGTCATTGTAAAAAGAGTTGCTGTGGCCATTCCTTTTGCCGCGATGCTCTTAGATGTCCTGTCCTGGTTTATTACCAAATCCATTCCTTCATTTGCCTACGTGGTTGTGGCCAGCGGTGCGTTAATGGGGATTTCGATGGGCATGCAAATCCTGCTCAGCATTTATCAGATGTGGTTTTATTCCACGGATAAAGACTGAATCAGAGTGACGGCGCTGTTGCGGGAACTCAATCTCCGTTTACAGAAACATCAATCGGCTTAATACACGGTATTATTGACACTCCTCATCTCATCTCATCTCATAAGAAGCGCGGACTCAAACAGAAAATTCACAGCAAGTCTCTCACGTTTTCATGGTGTTATTCGCACGGGCGTAAACGCCGCTCCTTTACCCGGTTCATGTATAATTTCGCCCATGAGTATTATAAAAAAACTTGCATCTCAGACTGCCGTTTACGGCCTCAGCAGTATCTTCGGCCGTTTCCTCAATTATCTGCTGGTGCCGCTATACACCTATTACTTCACAGCAGCGGAATACGGCGTGGTATCGGAATTTTATGCCTATGCCGGATTTTTTTCCGTATTGCTGCTGTTCGGATTCGAGACCGGCTATTTCCGGTTTTGCGACAAAGATCAGCCCGGACGCGACGTCGCCTATTCGACGGCACTGCTGTTTGTGGTGCTGGTCAATCTGGGCTTTTTTGGATTGATACTGCTGGTCAACACGCGGCTTTCTGCGGCCCTAAACTATGCCAATCACCCTGAATATGTGATGTGGTTTAGCATGATTTTAATTCTGGATGCTATTGCCGCCATTCCGTTTGCCCGGTTACGCGCGGAAAACAAGGCTTTCCGGTTCGCCGGCATAAAGATATTCGAGATACTGATAACCGTGCTACTGAGCTTGTTTTTCATTGTCTATTGTCCCAAGGTCTATGCAGGAAGCTCCCAATCATGGATAGCGCCGATCTACAACCCCGCCATAGGCGTAGGTTATATTTTTATCGCCAATTTAATAGCCAGCGGCTTTAAGTTTTTACTGCTTGCGCCCCAGTTATCCGGTCTGGCATGGGGATTTGACAAGGCATTATTCGACCGCATGATCCGCTATTCGTTGCCGATGGTGGTCATAGGTTTCGCCGGGATTATCAATGAAATGCTCGACCGCGTTCTGCTAAAGTACCTGCTGCCCTACGACAACCTGACCAACATGAAAATGCTGGGGATTTACAGCGCCTGTTACAAACTGTCGATTTTGATGTCGTTGTTCATTCAGGCCTTTCGCTATGCCGCCGAGCCGTTCTTCTTTGCTTACGCGGACAAAAGCGACGCCCGCCAAGTTTATGCGGTAGTGCTCAAGTTTTTTGTCATTTTCTGCGTCTTCATCTTCCTGCTGGTAACCTTATTTATCGATTTCTTTAAATATTTTGTCGGCGACGAGTTCCGCGCAGGCCTTGAAGTCGTACCGATTCTGCTGCTGGCTAATCTATGCCTGGGTATTTATATTAACCTGTCCATCTGGTATAAACTTACTGATCGAACCTTGATGGGCGCTTTTGTTTCTATAGCCGGAGCGGCGCTGACCATCGTGCTCAATGTCTGGTGGATACCGCTGTTCGGCTATGTAGGTTCTGCGTGGGCGACCTTGGCCTGTTACGGCAGCATGGCTATCGTTTCGTATCTGTTGGGGCAAAAATATTATCCGGTGAAATACGACGTTAAACGTCTGATCGGTTATATCGGTCTGGGCATCGGCTTGTATTTTGCTCATCAACACTTATTGATGATTCTCGATTGGCAACCATGGCTATTAGCCAGTGCGTTAATGCTTTTATATGTACTGATTACCGCACTATGTGAAGGTCGCCAGATAACCGAAAAGTCAGCAGCGTAAATTGGGCTAGCGTACCCCAACCTACGCACTATCCGGGTTTTGCCACAGGCGGATTCTTTTTAAACTTCGGCAATTGCGCCTATATTGCCTTCACCTGCATTCATGCAGTCGACCGAACTATAAATCAGGACAAACAATATGGAAGCCAAAACACGTCTTATCGGCGGTTTTATTTTACTGCTGCTGGGCAGTTGGATTTTGCACAGTTTTCTGGCTTTACTGGTTTGGGCAGTGGTTCTTGCCATCACCACTTGGCCGATTTATCAACGCTTGCTGACCTCCGACGAAGATCATGGCAAAGTCACTTGGGGAGCATTGCTGCTGACGTTAATGATCGGCGCACTTATTCTTGTACCATTGGGCTATGGCTTGAGCCGGCTGCTTGATGAGGCGCAATCACTCGGACAAATCCTGGCCGAGGCACAAAAGGTCGGCATTCCGCCTCCTGCCTGGCTGGAAACCATACCCATGATAGGCCCATCTGCAAAAGAGACCTGGATGAAAGCCTTGGGTGATCCGGTTGCGGCCAGAGAATCTTTGCACTGGTTAGGAACCGGAAGCGCAATCACATATACCAAGAATTTCGCCAGCCAACTTTTACACCGTTTCTTCGGTTTTTTACTGACACTGTTGGTGCTGTTTTTTGTTTATCAGCACGGCACGAGGCTAAGTCAATATGTGCTCGCAACTAACCGGAAACTGTTTGGTGAAACCGGCGTCCGCTATGCCATCCATGCTACGGCAGCAGTACGCGCTACTGTCAACGGTCTGGTTCTGGTCGGCCTGGGCGAAGGTTTGCTGCTGGGTATGGGCTATGCGTTTGCCGGATTAAGTCATCCAGCTATGCTGGGCGCATTGACCGGCATTTTTGCGATGATTCCGTTCGCCGCCAAACTGATCTTCGGCGCTTGCGCTCTGGTGCTGGTCGCGGAAGGTCATACGGCGGCGGGAAGTTCGCTGTTTGTGTTCGGCGTAGTGGTTATCCTGTTGGCTGATAATTATGTCCGCCCCCGACTGATCGGCGGCGCAGTTCAACTGCCGTTCATCTGGACATTGCTCGGAATTTTCGGCGGACTGGAAAACTTCGGTTTACTGGGCTTATTTTTAGGGCCCACGCTCATGGCGGTACTGATGTCGATCTGGCGCGACTGGGTTACCGATCTGAACAAATCGGAGACAACGACATGGGTAGAAAATACCGAAACCGGCACGCCGCAGGAAATAATTACCGATACCGAACAAATGCCGCTCCCATCATCAACAGAATTCGACGACGGACAATAATTACACAGCCCTGCTTTGGCTTTTCACCATCGCTGATTTCACGATGAGGCGTGGCTTACCTGGTTCTTATGCAGGACCAGGACTGTGATTACTACCACAATTCTTCGTACCAACCTCCGTTCATGGGCTTAGAAAGAGATGCCGCCAAGCCCATGCCTAAGATTGCCCATGTCTTTGAGCCATAGAGTCTTCTTGATATTTATAGGTATAACCGCTTATAGACTGAATCTTTTAAAGATTTAATAATATTTAGTTTTATACCCATTGTCCTTGGACAACTAATCCCAAATCGCCGGGAGGAAACGAACATGAACCTCTATGATTATCGACGCAAATCGCGCAGGATAGTAATGACTCGCCGCATTGATGACAGGCGAGAGATCCCTTACCCATTCGGGTCGCCAGAGTGGGTGGGAAATATAAAAAACCATTATTTGGCTTGGCCAATATCGGATCGCCGCATCATGGGCAGACGCAGCGATGAGAGACGTGCAGTTGAACGTCGGCAACATCTGCTGTCCGACCAAGACCGTTCCAAGAAAAAATATTCCCCGGTTTTACTGACGCAAGAAGAAAGGAAGCTGATTGAAGACTTGTTCCTGTGTGATCTGGATTAGCTGAGTGATTTGAACAGGGCTTTGTGTCATATCCATACACCTTATTAAGCCTGATTTTAAGTCCAAAATGGCCGTCTTCCGGCAAAATAGCGCATAGTGTTTGGCGATAATTAATCCAATCCAAAACTTCGCCCTTTTCTCAAGCAAGCAGGCTTAGCCTATGCTGGGCATATAAAGGGCCGCAGCCCAATCTTTTGCAATTACTTTTTCAAATTTCCGGCATGTAGGCCGCATTCTTTTTTAGCCCCTGATTCCCACCACCAACGACCTACCCTTTCATGTTGATTAGGCAGCACGGCACGGGTACAGGGTTCGCAGCCTATGCTGATGAAGCCTTTTTCGTGCAATTCGTTATAAGGAACTTGATAGGCTTCAATGTAATCCCAGACTTGCGCCGAACTCCAGTTGAGCAAGGGGTTGAATTTAACCAGCTGATGCTCGGCAGTGGAAAATGCCGTGTCTATCTGCACTTCAGGAATATCTTGCCGGGTATCCAGACTTTGATCTTTACGCTGGCCGGTAATCCAGGCATCCAAATGCGCCAGCTTGCGTTTTAACGGCTCGACTTTGCGAATGCCGCAACATTCCTGATGTCCCTCTTCATAAAAGCTAAACAAGCCTTTCTTTTTAACGAATCTGTCCAGCACATCCCGGTCAGGCGTTAACAATTCGATATCGATTTGATAATGTTTCCTGACCTTTTCTATAAAGCGATAGGTCTCAGGATGCAAACGCCCGGTATCCAGAGAAAAGACCTGTATATCCTTTCTGATAGCCACAGCCATATCGATCAGCACAACATCTTCCGCACCGCTGAATGAAATAGCAATATTATCGAACAGTTCCAGCGCTTTTTTCAGGATGACGCGCGGATTTTTTTGATCCAGCTCGGCTTGTAGTTGCTTTATATCAAATGTGTTCATAATGTGTTTTCCTGCGCTTGTGTCACTGCTAGGTCGATAACTTATATTTGGCAAGCTTACTTGCCAACAATCGATATCAACTTAATGTATAACCGCGAATAGTTAAATTACGCTTGTAAAAAATACTGCTTCAAAAAATAGTCAAAAGGCATCTGCTTATTACTTTCGATTTCTCGCTGTTTGTCATGAGATAGCGCTGCCATCTCGTTAAACTGCTGCTGCTTGACCTTATCCAGCTTATTGAACTTAAAATACTGCCCATGTTCAATGGAAGCATTTAATGCGAAACGGGCATACGGCTGCCGAAGCTGCGTCATTTTCTCCAATGTCCGGGCAGACGCGGTTAAATCAGGGTTTTCGACTACCAACTGCTGTTTTTCCAAAGCGCAACTATAGGTTTTTTTAGCATCGTCTTGGTCAAGAATTGCACACACCGGTCTCATGGATTCAAGGATTTCAGTTGCCCAATCCTTTAAAAGAATTTTTTGATTATTTTTATTAAGTTCCAATCCCGGTTTTCTGCCAAGATTAGCAACAGCTAATTGGTTAGCATTATTAATCTGTTGTTCCTGATCTGAAGTTTTCGGACTGTCCTGCAACAGACAGGTCAGCAGCAGTGCCTCAATGAAACGAGCCTTATCCTCATCAATGCCAATTGGATTAAACAGGTCCAGATCCAATGAGCGCATTTCTATGTAACGAACCCCCCGGCGTTTAAGTGCCAGAGTCGGTTTCTCACCGGACTGGGCAATTTGTTTAGGCCGCATGGTGCTGTAAAACTCGTTTTCGATCTGCAAAATATTACTGTTCAGTTGACGGTATTCGCCGTCAACCAGAGTGCCTATTTTTTCATACTCCGGATAAGGCGTGTTAATAGCCGCACTCAAGCTGCTGACATAACCGTCTATCGAGTTGTAATCGATTTTCAGGCTAGCCTGATTCTTACTCTTGTAGCCGATATCGCTCATGCGTAACGAAGTCGCATACGGATGGTAAAGCGTGCCATTGTCGAACTCTTCAAATTGCGTCGCCAATGCCGGACGGCTGCTGAAGAAGCTTTTGCAGATGGCGGGTGATGCGCCAAATAAATACAGGATTAACCAGCCCATACGCTGGAAATTCCTGATTAAACCGAAGTAAGCATCGTCTTTGAACTGTTCCAGACTTAGCCGGCTATTTTTTTCTTTATGCAAAGCAGGCCAGAGGGCTTCAGGTACCGAATAATTGAAATGGATACCGGCAATGGACTGCATGGTTCTGCCGTAACGGTGCCATAAACCGTGCCGGTAAACATGCTTCATCCGCCCTATATTGGATGAGCCGTATTCGGCAATGGGGATGCTTTCATCGCCATCAATGCCGCAAGGCATGCTTGCGCTCAGCAAAATTTCATTATCGAGATGCTCATAAACAAACTGGTGTATGTTATGCAAATAAGCCAGTGAATCTTTTACATCGGCAAACGGCGGGGTAATTAATTCGATCAGCGCTTCGGAATAATCCGTGGTGATGTAAGGATGCGTCAGAGCAGAGCCTAATGCTTTAGGATGCGGTGTTTGGGCAATGAATCCGTCTTTTGATATACGCAGGCTTTCTTTTTCAATCCCTTTAAGTCCGCCGCAAAGCAGCTGCTGATGGCCGTTTGCATTCAGTCGTTCCAACCGTATTAAAAGCGCGTTATTCAAATTAGTCATAGAATGGGTACATGCCCTATAGTCCTTGTATAATCGAGTCATTATAAAGGGTTTACCCGATTGAAGAAATATTATCGCGGACACAAGCCGGTTTTGATTGGACCTTTTTGCCGCAACGGTTGGCCGCGTGCCAGCTCGGCATAACCATGAAAAGCAATCCAGAGTCTTTGCTTTTATTGCCGACAAACCCAACATTTATCATTTATAACCTTAGCATTTCTATCTAAGGTAAACCTGAACGGAGATCATCATGTTTGAATCGGCAGAGCTTGGACATCAAATAGACAAAGCCATCTATGATATCGAAGTACCCAAGTTGCGCGTGGCTCTGCTGGAAGCACAGATGAGTTTGGCCCAATCATCCAAATTCCCGGTTATTATTTTAATTGGCGGCTTGGATGGAGCAGGACGGGGAGAAACCGTCAACTTGCTCAATGAATGGATGGATCCGCGCTTTATCCAAACTCACAGCATGGGGAACCCTTCTGACGAGGAACTTGATCGCCCGATGATGTGGCGTTTCTGGCGAGAGCTTCCTCCCAAAGGCAAGATAGGGGTGTTTCTCGGCTCTTGGTATACCTGGCCGATTCTCAATCATGTGACCGGCCGAACCAAACAGGCTGATCTTGACCAAAGCTTGGAACGCGCTAAACGCCTGGAAAGAATGCTGACCGACGAAGGCGCGCTGATTCTCAAATTCTGGATGCATTTATCCAAGGATAAACAGAAAAAGCGCCTGAAAATGCTTGAGGAAAATCCGCAAACTCGCTGGCGCGTAACCCATCGGGATTGGAAGCACTTCAAGCAATACGACAAATTCCGCGCCGTGCATGAACGCGTGATACGGCACACCAGCACTACTGAGGCTCCGTGGACTATCGTCGAAGGCTACGATTCAAATTACCGTAACTTGACCGTGGGCAAGGTTATTCTTGAAGCCATGCGCAGGCGTCTGGATGATACCGACATCAAAATCACGGTAGATCATGCACCACCTCCCCCACTACCTTCGATTGACCAACTCGATATTCTGAAAACACTGGATCTCAGCCAGAAGATCGATAAGAAGAAATTTAAGACCGAACTGGAAAAATATCAGGGCAAGCTCGCTTTGCTGACCCGCAAAGACCGGTTTAAGGACATCACCGTAATAGTCCTGTTCGAAGGCAATGATGCCGCAGGCAAAGGCGGCGCGATTCGCCGCATCACCAGTGCGCTGGATGCGCGTTGCTACAATATTATTCCGGTTGCCGCACCTACCGAGGAAGAACGCGCCCAGCCTTATTTATGGCGTTTTTGGCGATACATTCCCAGGCGCGGACGGATAACGATTTTCGACCGCTCCTGGTATGGACGCGTATTGGTTGAACGTGTTGAAGAGTTTTGCTCAAAAACAGATTGGATGCGCGCTTACAGCGAGATCAATGACTTTGAAGCGCAGTTGGTTCGCCATAATATTGTAGTGGTCAAATTCTGGCTTGCCATCAGCAAGGAAGAACAACTGGAGCGCTTTAAAGAACGCGAAAGAATCAGCTTTAAACGCTTTAAAATTACAGAAGAAGACTGGCGCAACCGCAACAAGTGGGATGAGTATGAGCATGCAGTATGCGATATGGTAGATCGCACCAGCACTGAGATTGCACCTTGGACGCTGATAGAAGCCAATGACAAAAACTTTGCACGTATTAAAGTGTTAAAGACATTATGCAAGCAAATTGAAGCAGTCATGCAAAAAAACAGCCGATAGGAAATACTGACTCGCAATTTAAAATGCGTGTCCTATGCTAAAGCCATCACAAAACTCGCTATTGATGGCATTGACAAGATGTTGAAGCAATTAAGGGCCGCCAGAATAATCACTTAATCAAAAAGTACACGGATGATGTTCGCACTACTAGCAGCACAATGCCTCAAATAAAATAAATACCATTTAATTTATGTACTTTTAAGTGAGACAATGGCCCATTCTGATCAGCTGGTATCAGACAGTAATCGCAGATTTCTTACTACCAATTTAACTCTTTGATAATGTTCTTTTTCGCATAAGCAATTTCTTTCTCATTTTCAAAACAATGCTAGATTCAACAATAACAATACCTACGTTATCGACAACCAAAACCGCAGTCACTTGCACTAACTGTAACCTGGATAACTTGTGCATTCCTAAGGGACTGTCTCGGCCGGAAGTGGGTGAACTCGCATTACTGGTCAATCGAAACAATATACGCCAAAAAGGTGAGACTATTTATCATGCCGGCAGCCCATTCAGAGGAATAATTGCCTTGCGCTCCGGCAGTGCGAAGTTATTGAGCTTTGACCAAAATGGCAATGAACTGGTCGTTGATTTCATTTTCCCCGGAGAATTACTTGGATTTGACGGCTTGTCATCACAAACTCATAACTGTACTGCCATAGCATTAGAGACAGTGAATTATTGCCATTTGCCAGCCTATAAAATCGAGATATTGGCAATTAACACCCCTGGCTTAAGCCAAGTGCTGCTGCAAAGATCCTGTAATCAATTTGATGCCCAAGTACAAAAGATGATGCTAAGCCGCCGGTCTGCCGAAGAACGCGTGGCTTGCTTTATTTTACATATCTCAGAACGCTTGAGATTACGAGGCTACTCTGAGCTGGAATTCCGCCTGAGCATGTCACGGGAAGAAATAGGAAATTATCTGGGCATAACGCATGAAACAGTCAGCCGAATCATTCATCTGCTGCAAGCGCGGGAACTGATTGAAGTTAAATCCAAGCAATTAAAAATAACAAATAAAAAAGAGCTGCTTAGCTTCCATACATTTTAGTCGCTAAACAGCCCGGAAATGAGGATTTGATTGAAACTACCGTACTCAGCAACTCAAAGGAGGAAGGCTTTAAATAGCGCTGCTGTGTACGGCAAAAGGAAAATTCCGGCTAAGAGGAAGAGCCTTTATTTTCTATATGCTGAATTGGCTGGATCTTCAGCAATCGCTTTTGCTGTAGATTCATATTTTTCATGCTCACTGCTTTTAATCAAGACTACTGTAACAATCACAGATAAAACAGCGCCAATCACGATAGGCCAGAAATTATCTTTTTCTTGTGCTTCACTCATAGTAATTCTCCAACTAATTGATTAAGGAAAACAATTGATTTGCATCAACGCGTGGCTATTTAAGCAAAGTGCGGAATAAAAAAATTGAGCCAGATCAACAAATGTTTCTTTATCGAGTTCTAAGCCGAAAGTTAAGGGCTGGGGTTAATGCAAACCTGTCTTTAATGATGCGATAACAGCTTGTTGGCCGCTTGCAAATTCCACGGTTGGGGCTCAATAGCCGCTTCCACCTGGGCTTCAGTGCGGTCATCCAATCCGGCAAAAAAATCAATGCCGGTTTGCATTTCTATGTTGTCGATACTGGTTACGAATTGCGCCAACGGTTCGTGGCCGTTAACCGTTTGCGGCATTAAGAAAGCGAGCGCCATAGGCGGTCTGCCAGGGACGGCTTCGGTAATATAGATTTTGAAAAAAGCATCTGGTATTTCCACTGTCCAATCAGAACTTAACCGCTCGACCGTACCACTAAAAACCGGCCCGGTGATTACCCAGACTTTGCCAAATATTTTGGCAAAATGCTTGATTTCCGTTTCCTCCAAATGCTGCCACAACTGCTGATTGAGTTTAGCTTTTTGCGGCGTGATGTTGGTCATTAAAAAACTATCCGCCTGGCCTTCCCTGCCGTAAAGATGACTCATCGCGTAATTTGGTGCCATATGTCCACGATCGTAACCGCTTTTTTTATAACTGTCGTGGCTGACGCGGTTAACACTTCGCCAGTCGGTTTCAAAATGGCTTGGGCGTTTCAATGCTGGGGCGTTTTCCGCGGAAGTTAATGCATATTCAACCCACAACGGATTACCACGCAAATCCGAGTAACCCAAAATAAAGCCATGATTGCGTAATATACGAAACCAAGTGTTAATATCTCTAGCATCACGGGATTGAGGAACGCCTTGATAAAGCAACGCGGGGCGCGCAATTTTAACTTCATAGCCGTACCCACCCAAACTCAGTCCAGCAATAACCAACAGCAGCACGGGATGCTTGCGGCTTAAGCGAAATAATCCCAAAAACAATCTAAGCAGGCTTGGTAAGGATGATTTTCTGCGCATTAACAGTGGACTTTAAGGAAAAAAGCTGAGGATAAAAGACACGATGCCATGAAATCTAGGCTTTTTCGCTTTGCACGAACCTATACGGCATTTACTCTCGAACAGGTTAAATCAACACTTCCGCTTGTTCAGCATGGCCGCTGAATAAATAATCCTTTTTTAAACAGTGATCCAGCCATTTTTGCAGAAAATAATTCAATCGCCATTTGTAATTCATAATTTCGCGGCTTAAACCGGGATCTCTAAACACCTGCGCAACACCGGCACGGGCATGATCACTTAAGACTTCGGCAAGCTGTGCATCCAGATATATTCTTATTTTTACAGCGGGTTCCAGAAATGCGTCCTGATTTCTACTGAAGCAATGGCTAAGCTCCACGGTCATGGTGTAGGGTGTACGCTCGATGATCTCAAGATGCAACGTAGTATGGTGAGGGGCATGTCCGATGGCGGCTTCTTTAAACGTCATTAAATCCGGAATTAACTTAAGCAATTTTTGATAGTTTGATTCGCAGACTTGTTCGAGACAGATTGATTTATTGACCGGATTTACAAAACTCATAACCGATATCAATTTTCCCGGTAGCAGGCGTGGGCGCTGGCGGTTTCCCATAACACCACCTGGGCAACGTTAAAGCCGGATTGTTTGAGATGCTGATAAATCATTTTACTCAGGACTTCCGCGGTGGGATGTTCGTCAAGAGCAAGGAATCGCTCCTGATTTGCAGTGAGCATAGGAATGATCGGGTCATCCTTATGAAGCAGAAAGTTATGATCAAGGTGTTGATCAATATATGCGTCAACACAGTCTCTGATATCGGAAAAATCGCAGACCATGCCTTGGTCGTTGAGTTGTTCCTGCTCTATGGAAATTGAGGCCTTAACGCTATGCCCATGCAAATTCCGGCATTTGCCGGGGTGATTCATTAATCGGTGTCCGTAACAAAAATACACCTCTTTGGTAATCGTATACATAATAAAAATATAAGCCGTTCCGGCAATTCAAATAAGGAGTATTGCTACGTGGATGCAAGTAAAAAGGAAAACTTCAGTCCCCTTTTATGCTTTTTATGGTGGCGGCAATCTCATAGTTACCATTGCCTTGCTGGGTACTTCTGATGACCTCGATAAAAGCGGTCATTGACGGAGTCAGTGTATTTTGTGGAATAACGTTGATTTCCATTGCCTTGCCTGAATCAAAAGCACGGTCGGCAATAAATGAAACACCGGCGCCGCTGATTGATGAACATCGCCCATGGTGCAGTTCAGCTGAATCCGCAAGCCTATAGGTAACGTCGCAGTCTATTTCCATTCGAATATAATTGCGCTTTTCATCATATTCCAACATGCTATTTCTCCAGTCAAGTTTGCAATTGTTGCGAGCCACATAGCCTTAGTTGCAAAGTTTACTATAAAAAGCACAATAATGGGCATGAATTGCAACGGCGCCATCAATTGAGCTATTCCGCTGGATATTAGCCTGAATTTATGTAATATGACGCCAATTTTCACATCTTAACTAAACAGACTTCCGAGTATCATCTAATGAATAAAGCGATCGTTCTAACCGGTATTACAACTACAGGCACTCCGCATTTGGGCAATTATGTCGGCGCCATCAGGCCGGCCATTGCAGCCAGCAAGGATGCGAATGTTGCGCCTTTTTATTTTCTGGCCGACTATCACGCGCTGATTAAATGCCAAGAGCCGGAAAGAGTCAGGCAATCCAGCCTTGAAATTGCTGCAACATGGCTGGCTTTAGGGCTGGACACATCAAATGCGGTTTTCTATCGGCAATCAGACGTGCCTGAAATTTTGGAATTGTCCTGGATGTTGACCTGCGTCGCGGCAAAAGGTTTGATGAATCGTGCACATGCTTATAAGGCTGCGGTTGCCGAAAATGAGCAAGGCGGCGAAAGCGATGCCGATAAAGGCATCACTATGGGCTTGTTTAGCTACCCGATATTAATGGCGGCCGATATACTGATGTTTAATGCCAATAAAGTACCGGTAGGCAAGGATCAGATTCAGCACATTGAAATGGCCAGGGATATGGCAGGACGCTTTAATCACATTTACGGCGAACATTTTGTACTGCCGGAGGCAGTTATTGAAGAACATGCATCAACGCTAGCAGGTCTGGACGGACGCAAGATGAGCAAAAGCTATAACAATACGATTCCATTATTCGAGTCTGAAAAAAAGCTGAGAAAACTCATTAACAAGATTAAAACCAATTCATTGGAACCCGGCGAGCCAAAAGACCCGGAGGGTTGCACTTTATTCAGCACTTATCAGGCTTTTGCCACTCCGACAGAAGTGGCTGAAATACGGCAGCGCTACGCAGACGGCATCGCTTGGGGTGAGATGAAACAGGTGCTGTTTGAGCATATTAATGAGCACCTCACTCCAGCAAGAGAACGGTATGAGGCATTGATACAGGCGCCGGAACATATCGAACAGCAATTGCAGGAAGGCGCTGAAAAAGCGCGGGCAGTCAGCGTGCCGCTTATCAAGGAGTTACGCAAGGCTGTCGGAATTTCCCGAATTTCACTGTAACATCAGCGGCGTTTAGCAACTGGCTTGAACAGATACTAACACTGTTCAGCCGTTGCCTTGGACAGGCTGCACCTTAATTGTTCGGCCTGCTTTTGGGTATCGAACGGGGTTCGCTGGCGCTAGGTATTTTTAGTTACAACAGGCTTGTTTATTGTAGAAACAACAAAATACTCTGACATAAAATCACCGTATTGAGCGACGGATATTCTAAATAAACAGCCGGGGCTTGTTTACCGCCAGCTATATCAATTGTCCTAGCGCAAACGCGCCAAAATAAGTGACTATAAAGTACAACAAGGACAAAACAATGCTGGCCAAAATATTGATCGATAGAACCTGTCTGATAATGTAGGTTACCAATACGTAATCCCATAATAAAAGCAGGCTCAGAAAGTAGTAACTTAAAGGTTCTTCGCTGATGGTCAGCCAAATCAAGACAGGCACGACGAACAGAGCCACAACATTTCCACAAAATATAACCGCTGTCGTCACTTGCACATAAGCATATAAAGTTCTGTTAAAGAACAACATGACGCCTATAAACATAAGTGTTAATAATGTTTCTACACTGACCTCGGTAAACGATTCTATCGGATCGTCAGTCATGTTGGCCTGCATGAAATATTCAATGACAAAATAAAACAGCAGATTTTGTTTGAAAAAATCAATTGATCTAGGTAGCTCAAGCGGGTTATGTCTTAACCAGCATAGTGGCAAGTATTGTTTCAAAACATCCATAGCTACCCAGAGTTTATTTTACAATCTATTTAAACCGCAGTGATCAATTACTGTGGACATATAAATATTATTTAAAATCCGATAAATCGGAAAGGCTGGTTGAAGGTTGTCCATCATAAGTACTGAAATTATCATTCAGCAACTGAACCAGTTCTTTGCTTTTATTGGAAATCTGAGTCAAACGAAGCTTGGTTTTTTTATTCCAGCCGACGGGTTCTGAAATCGGTAATAGCATACGACTGAAGGTCAGGCTTTTTTCAAAATTGCCGGCTAAATTTTCCATTAAATGAAGCTCTTTTTGTCGTGCGTTAAGTTGACTTATTGTTATTTTCGCCTGGAGTTTACTGAAAAGAATATGCAGGGGTATCATAATAATTAACAGTGCAATAATGACTATCGGCCCGATAATCGGGTCTATCAATAGATCCAGAATGCCGAATTGTATTTCAGCAAAAATGGCAAGAGTAGCAATAAATCCAAGGACAATCAGGCTGGAGAAGGCGGATCGATCTTTCCATTGTCCGATAGCTTTTTTCACCTCCGGAATCACCACGTTATTAATTTCACGAACATTTTTTTCCAGTGAATCCAATACGCGATAAGTACGGTTATACCCAACATTGGCGATACGCTGGTCTATCAAGGTAAAGTCCGCTGAAGATTGGGAAGTAACGCTGTCTTCCTGGCTGGACAGAACAATAAACTGGCCGGTATTTAATCCCAATCCGGCAAGTTTTCTTTGCCATGAAGAGATGATCTCGTTGTTTGTAGTCGAACTCAGCATTGTTGCCGGCCTATCGATAAGATAAACAAATTTATTGGTGTCCTGGTGGAGGATGATGCTTTCTATTATTTCATCGACCAGCGGCGATGTTGAATCAAAAATATCGGTAAAAATTAAAGCCAGATCGGAGTTCTCAATGGTATGTTTTACTAATAATGACGTGACCGGATTTGCAGGAGCGGCGCTGATGTTGGGTGCATCAATGAAAAGCTTGCTTTTCAGGTGATCACTATTGAGTGTTTTTAATTCCAGATAGGAGTTAATACGATCCCCTTCGCCCTTTTGCTGCTGCTCGATTTTACGGCTGATTTGATAAAACGGGAACCGGTGGTCTACGTCCAGCGCTGTGCCAGGTAGCGTCGCTGGGACGGACTGATTATTATGCAGCAGCACGCTAAACTTATGGCTGGATGTTTGAATACCCGACGACAAATTATCCAAGCCCAGATAATTATTAATAAACCTGGCTTTGGCTGTTGAATTACCGCCAACCAGGCTGATAATAGGCCACCATGAGCTTTTACTGGCAGTTGTTTCATCCATTTCGATAAGCCCCAAATCGAATTCAATCTGATCGAGTTCCTGAAAGGTTCTTGATGCTTTCAATAATACCGGGTTATCTGCGGCGAATTGTTTTTCAAGGTTAAGCAGGTATTTGCTTGCTGTCTTTTCAGTCATCAGTTTGACACCTTATTCGTTGGATTTTTCAATAAGAGGGTAACGAAGTATACACCTAGAATGGTAGAGTAATGCAAAAAAACAAGGGGAAAAACAAGGCTGTTTTATTGCTGTAAAATAAAAAAATGTTGAGTAAATATTGTTCTTTCATACTCAAACCAAGTGAATTTATAGTAATATTGGGCGCTAATTAATGAGCCTTGTAAATGTGGTTTAAAACATAAGATGATGAAGGTGAAGGTGAAGAGTCTGAATGTTCTTCGAGGTTTTGCGGCGCTTGCAATTGCCGCGTTAATATCCGGCTGTGCTGTTCCGTTTTTTGGTGGTTATGGAGCAAATGGCCAATCACTTGAAGAGTTTGAGCATCATGTGGAAGAGATTTTCCGGCTACAAAATCAAATGACCAGCGAGGTCATGATGTTGCTGGAAAATGATGAAGCAAAAAATCCTGAGGCTTTAATGCAGGCTGAACAGCATATGCAGAGGGTCTGCGCAGATCTTAACGAATATGTTTCTCGCGATATCGACGGACTGAGCAGCGGACTTTTTTTGCGTCGACGGGTTGAGAAATCAGCTATAGACTGCGAGCAAGCGGCCATGGCTATCAAGCCGTTGCTGGCCCTCTAGCGCATTAATGGCGATCGGTTGTCCCTGGCGTCAAGACGGTATTTTGCGCAGGTTTGCTGTTATCGGTTTCAGGATAGTCGAGCGTATAATGCAAACCACGGCTTTCTTTACGTAGCTGCGCGCAACGAATGATGAGTTCGGCAGCAATGACCAGATTACGCAATTCCAGCAAATCGCTGGTAACACGGAAGTTACTGTAATATTCGGCTATTTCCTTTTTCAGCAATTCCACACGATTCATCGCCCGGCTTAAGCGTTTATCCGTTCTAACAATACCGACGTAGTCCCACATAAAGCGACGCAATTCATCCCAGTTGTGGGAAACCACCACTTCTTCATCGGAATCGCTGACTTGTGATTCATCCCAATCCGGGATAAGCGGCGGAGGTAGAATACCGGGCAGTTTCTGCAGAATATCTTCGCTGGCCCGTTCTGCAAACACCAGACATTCCAGTAACGAATTGCTGGCCATACGATTGGCGCCGTGCAGACCGGTACAGGCAACCTCGCCTATCGCATAAAGATTGGTAATATCCGTGCGCGCATAACTGTCGGTCAACACGCCGCCGCAGGTGTAATGCGCGGCCGGAACAACAGGAATAGGCTGCTTGGTGATGTCTATGTCAAACTCAAGACATTGCTGGTAAATGGTAGGAAAGTGCTCTCGTATAAACTGTTCCGGCTTGTGACTAATATCGAGATAAACACAATCTATACCGCGTTTTTTCATTTCATGATCGATGGCCCGGGCCACGATATCCCGAGGCGCCAGTTCCTCCCTTGGATCGAAATTCTGCATGAAAGACGAACCGTCCGGCAGAATCAGCTTGCCGCCCTCGCCTCTTACCGCTTCACTGATCAGGAATGACTGTGCATGCGGATGATATAGGCAAGTCGGATGAAATTGCATGAATTCCATATTGCTGACGCGGCAGCCGGCACGCCATGCCAAGGCTATGCCATCGCCGGTTGCGCTTTGCGGGTTAGTGCTATAAAGATAAGCCTTGCTTGCTCCGCCGGTTGCCAGAACCACGACGCGAGCCGCTATCGTCTTGACTTGCTGTTTTTTTGTGTTCAGAACATAAGCACCTAAAACCCGTTTTTCCGCATCCTTGGAACTGGTAATTAATTCCACCACGTTATGGTGTTCGAACAGCTCGATATTGGGGTGTTCCTGAGCGCGTTCAATCAGCGATAAAGATACCGCCTTACCCGTAGCATCCGCAGTATGCACAATACGTCGATGAGAATGTCCGCCTTCCTTGTTTAAATGCAGCTTTAATTCCCCGGATTCGGTCTGCTCCTCGGTAAAAACAACACCTTGTTTCCTCAGCCAGTCTATAGAACTTTTACCATGCGTTACGGTCAGTCTCACTATTTCAGGATCGCAAAGTCCGGCACCGGCATCCAATGTATCTTCAATATGCGACTCGATAGAATCATCAGCGCCAAAAACAGCGGATATACCGCCCTGAGCATAGTAAGTGCTACCCGCCGTTAAGGCGAATTTTGACAGAACGGCAATACGCATTGAATGATCCGCCAGCTTAAGCGCCAAGCTTAAGCCTGCACCGCCGCTGCCAATAATGAGAACATCGTAATTTTGGGAATAAGGCATCAGGTAAAGGTAGTAAGCAGAATAAATGAGATAAAGTTTATAGTGTTAAGACGCTTAGTTGTTGTTAATGGATCATATAGCTTTTTAATATGATAGCAATTTTTTTTATATAGCTATCCATATATATTTTGTCTCTGTTACTATCAAGACCAGCGAGCGTTGCAGCCTAAAAATAGGGCGGAATTTTTCTGGAAAGCTATATCTATTGTCTTGATTGTTATTTTTAACATAAGTTATTTTATTAATGCTATTAAATGGAGGTTTTTTATGTTCAAAAAAATTAAGTTGTGTTTTTTCCTGATCGTTTTGTTTAATCAAGCCGCATTAGCACAATTGCCGGATTTTACCGAAATGGTAAAAACCAACGGTGTTGCCGTGGTCAATATCAGCACTACGCAAAAAGCGCCGCCAGAAGCTGAAAACGCTCCCGAAGAACCGCAGTTACCGGAAGGAATGCCTCCGGAATTGGAAGAGTTTTTTAAGCGATTTTTAGAGGAACAGGGTGGAGGTTATGTGCCACGAGATACCACATCATTGGGCTCGGGTTTTGTTATTTCCTCTGATGGTTACGTCTTAACCAATAGTCATGTAGTAAAAGATGCCGATGAAATCGTGGTCAAGTTATCCGATCACCGGGAGCTTCTGGCCAAAGTGATCGGTAGTGATGCGCGCACCGATGTTGCGCTATTAAAGGTCGATGCCAAAGACTTGCCCGCAGTTACCATTGGTGAACCGAATAAGCTACAGGTCGGCGAGTGGGTGCTGGCAATAGGATCACCTTTTGGCTTTGAGCAATCGGTAACGGCCGGCATCGTCAGCGCCAAAGGCCGCAGCTTGCCCGGCGGAAATTATGTACCGTTTATACAGACAGATGTAGCCATAAATCCGGGCAATTCCGGGGGGCCGCTGTTTAATATGGAAGGCAAGGTCGTCGGCATAAACTCGCAGATTTACAGTCGTACCGGCGGTTTTATGGGGCTGTCATTCGCCATTCCGATGGATGTCGTGATGAATGTCGTCGACCAAATAAAAGCTACCGGCAAAGCGGCGCATGGCTGGTTGGGCGTCCAGATACAGGATGTAACACGGGCTCTGGCCGAATCATTCGGCATGAAAAAGCCGCAAGGGGCATTGGTTTCAAAAGTGTTGCCCAACAGTCCTGCCGAAAAAGCCGGGTTGCAAATTGGCGATATTATTACCGAGTTTAACGGCCAATCCATTGAAGCTTCGGGTGATTTGCCGCCTATGGTGGGCATAACCCCTATCAATAACAAGGCTAAATTAAAAATCATCAGGCAAGGCGAGACTAAAACTATCGATTTTACAGTAGGGCTTTTGCCGGACGAAGTCGATAAGTTGGCGGAAGCTAAAGCGCCGGCACCAAAACCTGCCCATAACCGGCTGGGCATTAGTGTCACCGATTTGACTGAACTGCAAAGAGAAACCCTGCAAATTTCTAAGAACGGTGTGTTAGTGCAGGATGTTGGCAAAGGTACCGCCAAGGAGGCCGGAATTCAGCGTGGCGATGTGATTTTACGCATTCAGAACAATGTAATCCGTGATGCTGATGATTTTGAGAAAACCATTAAAAAGCTACCGGTCGGTAAATCAGTCGCTGTTTTAATACAGCGTCAGGGCAATCCGGTATTCCTGGCGATTAAAGTAGACAAATAAGGGTTTTATTGCCACTAAGGCTGCGAAGATCCCGAAGTTTTGATTCATTCTTCTGGTCTTCGTAGTTCTTGTGTGGTTTGCGTAACATCAGTTTAGTCACCCGTAAGATATGAATGCGCATATCACAACCGGCAGCCATGCAGTTAACGAAAAACCTAAAAGCCAATATTCAGCATTACGAATTGATTGCTTCGTAACAGGCTAAACATTTCAAGTTTTAGCACTCATCAGTTCTTTTCTGCATGGGTAGAGTGAAATAAAAAGTGGCGCCTTTTCCGGGTTCGCTATTAAAACCCAAAGTCCCTTCATGAGCGTCGATAAGCGAGCGACTGATCGACAACCCCATACCCATACCGTCCGCTTTGGTGGTGTAAAAAGGGGTTAATATTTTTTGTTGTTCGTCGGTATCAATCCCTGACCCATTGTCCGTCACCCTGACCTGTATGCTGTTATTGAGCTTCAAACTAGTACTGATGACCAATTGGCGTTGCTGTTTTGCGGGGAGGTTTTGCAAGGCTTCGATGCTGTTCCTGATCAGGTTTATGAGGACCTGCTCAATTTGTATCTGATCCACATAGACAGGCGAAAGGTTGTTTTCCAGCTCAAATGTTACCTTTATGTCGTTTTGTTTGAGTTCAGCAATACACAAACCGACAGCATCATGTACCAAAACATTAATATCGATACTGGTACGATGTTTTGAGTGGGTTCTTACAAATTCCCTCATGCGATGAATGATCCTCCCTGCCCTTAAAGCCTGCTGCTGGGTTTTGTGCAGTACATCGGTGAGCTTTACCATATCGGGACTTTCAATATTGATAAGGTTTAAGCTGACTTGCGTATAACTGGAGATCGCAGCCAGAGGCTGGTTAACTTCATGCGCGATGCCGGATGCCATTTCGCCCATCAGCCCAAGGCGCGTGACATGGGCGAGTTCGTCCAGATGTTTCCTGTCTTGCTGTTCCCTATTTTTTCGCTCACTGATATCCGTCGAAATACCGCACAAACCGTAAATGCTGCCGTCTTCATGACGTAGCGGGTGATTAACGGTAAAGTAGGCGTGGGCAATGCTGTTATTCTTATCGATACAAATACTTTCGGTAGTTATACGCTCACCCAACTCAATGACACGGCGATCATATTCACGCAGTTTTGCCGCCGTAGCCTCATCAAAAAAGGCATTGTCTGATTGACCGATGATATTGTTCAACGTTGTACCGAACAGTTGCCGCACCGGCTGGTTGACGTACTGATATTGATAATTGCAATCCTTGATATAGATAAAAGCCTCGACACTATCGAGAATAGCGGCGAGTTTATTTTCACTTTCCCGAAACGCATCTTCCGCCGTTTTTCTTTGTTGTATCTCAACTTGCAATTGTTCGACGGTGGGTACAGACAAAGCGCGAGGAGCAATCCATATCATCAGCATTGCGGTGGCGAGCGAAACAACCGCTGTAACTATTTTAAGCACGCCATCCAACCAATATAAAGGTATCCAGACTGTGATGACTGACATTAAATGCGTGGTACCACAGGCAACGATAAATACGGCAAACATGACAACCAGCCCCGGATAAGGGAAATCTTTGCGCTGCCGGATAAAATAAATGAGAGCCAGGGGAATGGAATAATAGGCAACAGTGATCAGCAAATCCGTGATGACGTGCAGCCAAAGTAATATCGGACTCCACGACAAACAATAGCCATGAGGAATGAGGTTTTCAACATCAAAAAGATTAATCAATGGTTGCATTCGTCAGATACTAGGATGAAATAGAATTTAAACTGTCCATTGGGTTTTGATCGCTCCGGTTATTAGCGAGGCTATAGCAAAGATCAGGTTCTTGTAATTTGCATCAATGAATCCGGAGCCCGATATTCATTGATGCGTTACTACAACCACAACTGAGTTCCCTCCCCCAATCATCAGATAATAAAAAAGGAGTCTCTTTATTCATATAACTTTTGGCTTTGTGGAACTCATGACCGGCAGCCTTAATCATGCGCCGCAAGCGGATGATGCTTCACGTCTTCCTGAGCGATTACTTCGGAGACCGTTGGTTCTCCTGCTACAGCACGCTTAATCGCCAGCTTGGTGGCTTCATAATTCCAATCCTGGATTTTATCGTCGTCATCGGCATCCCAGTGGATAAACACACCTACGCAGATAAAAACATCGCTGGCTTCTTCCATGGGTATGATCCCCTCTTTAACGCAATCAACCACCGCTTTAGCTACTCCGCGTTCCGCCGGTCCGAACATTTGGGTTGCCTGTTTCTCGTTCTTGATTTCGACTTTATTGAACATGACGGTATTAGGCTTAGCCATAAGATTAGGAGCGACCAGCGCCAGCAAGGAATTATCGCCACGTTTTTGGTTAGTCAGCGTAATGCAAAATGCAATTTCTGCGGAACTGCCTCGCGGCCCCATAAGCAGGTCAATATGGGCTAATTCTTTTCCTTCGCCGACCAGGGCCTCGCTTACTAATACTTTATCGATTTTCATGTTGGTTTCTCCTTTTGAGTTCTTAAAATCAATTCTTGAATTATGGAATCAAGGCAACAAAGAGCGTTCTGTCGTTTTCGATCTTTCTGCTATTCGTCCTTGAACTAAAACCGGCGGCTTATCCAAAACACAGTCGATAAACCAACATCCGCACCGGATCAAAAGTATTCGCCCTTTGAGACAATGACCTATAAAGCTGGTTTAGATATTTCCACGCCTTTTGTGTCGCCTAATGTTGCCGACTAAATGGTTTTCGTGGACTAACTGCTTTTCAGGCTAAAAGTTGATGGTACGTGAATAATTTTTAACAATGACAGCCGCCCAACGGTAAGAATGCGCTTCATAGCCATGACACATATCGATCTGTGGATTCGACCATGAGCGGCTCATTCATAAACTTAAGTGATAATTCGCCACCGGCGATATGTCGGTGCTGGATAACTTATAACACACCAATAAAATCAGTAATATACGCATTACTACCCATATCGGCATTAGCTTTTGGCTTACAAGTTGACAATTTTGATAGATATTCGGCAGCTCATGTTTTTTCTAAGCTGTCGTAGCGGTCTTCGAGTCCAAGTTTTGATTTTTCAAAGTAAGGGTAACGCGAGATTGGCCTGGCTTATCGATTTATCATAGCTATGAGCAGCCATCGCCAAGCATTTCTTTCAATACCGCGGCAAGGGCAAAACAAGTCAACGAGAGGCTTAGGATTCCCACCCTGGCAAATATAGCAGGGTATTAAGATCAGGGACCGCAAGTTGGAACACCGGTAATCAGAGATCATTCGCAGCCTGCCGATTGCTACCGAGCCGGTATCGGTAAGCTACCAATCCATAGCATTCTTGCTCTGGCGACCTCGACTATTCAAACTTTGGCCACACCCGATATTGAGTTATAGAGTGCCAAGATCGGCACTCTATATGAAACATCCTGTATCAATGTTTGCAGGAACACATAAAAGCCTGGATGACCATACCTAGCGCCGCCATCTGCAATAGTTGGCTTGTTGAAAATTCCCAGCCTTTTCAAACGGCGGCTCTGTCCGTACTTTTAAAATCAGAACCAGACTTTTATCCCGTCCCGCTTCAGCCGGATGCCGGCTTACTCTGGAGAACGGGGTGCGCCACCCGTTCCAGTCCCAGATCCGGTTCCAGATCTCGTACCAGTGCCTGAACCTGAACCGCTTTTACCTTTAGTGCCCGTGCCACCTTTATTGCCTGGTCTTCCGGTACCGCTTTCGGTGCCTGTCATACCGGAAGAACCGGTACCTTCCCGGCTTCGAGTACCACCCTCAGTCCCTGTCGTATCAGGAGGAGTGGTAGTTCCCCGGCTTTCCGTGCCCTCAGTGCCCATCGTACCAGTGTCGCCAGTATCTTCCCGGCTTCGGGTACCACCTTCAGTGCCTGTCCTGCCGGCAGACTCCGTGCTGCCTTCTTCGCTTCCAGTCTGCGCTAGCGCTTCCCTGCATGGGCTTAATGCGAGCACCCCAAATACCAAAGCCAGAGACAATAAATGTTTCATACCTGTTCCTCTTGAGCGTGATGAGATTGAATATTTCATATCGATTCCTCTTGAGTTTGATCGGATTGAAAATTTCCTAACAGTTTCTGTTAAGTGGTACATACGGCTGCAAAGCCGCATAGCTCATCCTAAACAGGTGTACATCGCGCGTCTGTCCGGTATCACACATAAAATATGGGCTATTGCAGTAAACCACACTCAACACCTGTCGATGCCCTGTGTGAATCGGAGATTCGCCCTATTGACTCGTTGATCCGTATGCCAAGTGCCGAGACTAAGGAAAAGCTTCAAAATTGACCCTGAGCCATTAAAATAGCTATCAATTTATTTTTATTTGATCAGCACGCATGAAGATAGGCATACAAACCTGGGGCTCTAACGGCGACATTCGCCCAATGCTGGCATTGGCCGATGGCTTGCAGCAAGCCGGTCACTCAGTAACGCTGGTGGCAAGCAGTATCGATAACCACAGTTATCACAAAATCTGCGAACAATTAGGGATAAGCTATCGGCAAGTGCCGGAGCATATCGATTTCGACATGCAGGGCTTTGCCCAGCGCTCGTTTCGGATGAATCCTTTGCAATGGCTGCGGGCATTGCTTGATGAAGCATTTTTTCCTTACGAGCAGACCCTGTACCAAGCTGCGCAACAATTAGTCGCGGATAACGACGCTGTGATCGGCCATCATTTTATATACCCTCTAAAATTGGCAGCGCTACAACAGAAGAAACCTTTTTTCAGCGTAACCTTGTGCCATGCCGCAATACCCAATCCCGCAGTTGCACCTTTCAGTTTTCCTGACCTGGGCAGTTATATCAATAAGCTCAGCTGGCGGCTGTTAGACACGGTATTCAATTGGGCATTGAAAAAACCCTTAACCCGTTTATGGCTCAATGTCGGTCAAACGCCGCCTGCTAACGTGCTGACCGAACTGCTGACCTCGCAACAACTTAATCTCGTAGCAGTCGACCCGTGGTTTTGTCGCCTATACAAGGACGTCCAACCGTACCATCAAGTCTGCGGTTTCCTGAATTTAACGGAAGATAACAGGCATTGGGCAATTCCGGCCAAACTGGCTGAGTTCCTTGATGATGGCGATGCGCCGGTTTATATGACTTTCGGCAGCCTGCAACAGGCCGTGCCTGACTGGAGCATGGAACTGTTTTTGGAAACAGTGAACTTGGCCGGCTGCCGAGCGATTATCCAGACCAGTTCCGAGCGTTACCCTGACGACAGTCAAACCGGCCAAGTTTATTTCATCGGCCGACATCCGCATCAGCCGCTGTTTAAACAGTGTGCGGCCATCGTGCATCACGGCGGTGCAGGCACAACCCATGCCGCCACTTTATCAGGCTGCCCATCCGTAGTGGTGCCGTTCATGGATGAGCAATTATTCTGGGCCAGGCAACTGCAATTGATGGGGCTGGCAGCTAAGCCTTTACCGGCCAAATCAGTGACCGCCGCCGCTTTGGCTAAAGGCATACGAACGGTTTTGGATTCAAAGCCCATGCAAGATAATGCCAAGCAGGCCAGTCAAGTCATGCAAAGCCACAATGGCGTCGCACGCGCGGTACAACTGCTGGAATCGCAACTGAAAAAAAACATGAGCGCCTAGTTTCAACTAGTTACATTGACAATCAAGCCAGCAGAAAACTCAAGTAACAAATTGAAGAACAAGCTGCATCTATCCTGTGCTGTTATTAAGAGTCCCATCCAGCAGATAACAGCCATCCTTGGCTACAACATAAAAATCTACTCCACTTCTTCAAGCTCATTATTTAACGTCAGGCGCTCAAGCCAATCCTTGATCGTATACATGTGATGATCTTCAGTACGTCTTGCCTGATCAAACTTGTCAATATAATCGCTAAGACCTGCTTCGTCCGCAAGAGTGGTCAGCAGTTCCCAGCCGGCCGCATCCGCTAACTCGGCCATTAAAATAGCTTCCGCACACTGGGGGATAGAGCTGCGGGGATCATTGAGAACCTGCATAAAGCCCATGGTGGCCACTCCTGACGAATCGGCGCAAGGGGTCTGTGCCGTCGGGTCTCCGCCCATGGAAACAATACATTCCTGCACCAAGGCAAAGTGTTGAGCTTCATCATCGCGAAATTGCTCCAGTATCTGGATATCCAGGTCGGGTGCGGCAGCTCTGCATTTTGTGATTAACGCATCGTATAGTCGAACGCCGCTACGTTCAAAAGCCAGGCGCTCTCCCAACTTATCGATCAGCGCCGACGGGCTATTGCCTTGAATCGCCTGCGCTCCGGAGCTGACCACTCCGCTCAGCGTGCTGGGAAGAGGCACCGCGCCCAATTGCTCGGACCTCTGGATATAATTTTTCCGCATCGTAAACGCGTCAATGGCGTTGTATTCGGCATGCGGTGGAAATTCTTCATAGCCTTCAATCATCGATTGGGTCATCACAGGATGGAGTTGAGTCGGGGTTTTATTCAAACCAAATTCAGCTGCGTCTTTCATAGCTTTTTCCTCAATGTTGAAGTTGACTTACAGTCGACGGATAGATCTTGTTAACCTCGCCGCCCGGCATCCAAATATAATTGAGTGCCACGATTTCCGACGGAACCCCGTCGGCATGCAATCGTTGCCGATAAGTCTTTGAAGCAACGCTTTCTTCAGAGATATCGACAAAGGCTGTGCCTTTGGCGCGCAAATTGACTTCATTGCGCAACACTTCTCGAACATAATCCCGCTGGCTCTCGTAAGGGATCAGTTCAGGCAACTCGGCGGGGACAACGCTTTGGGCATCTCGCTGTTCATGCTGCTCGAAAAGGTCGCGCACGACATGGAACTGGCCCAGCTCATAGTCCAGGAAACGCTCCCAAACGGCCTTAACGCGAGAATTCTTTTCCTGCTGAACGCAGCCATAGTAGTTATACACTTCGTTTGCCTTGTGCAGCAGCCACTTTTCAAGCCAGGTTTCGCTGGGGTCCATAATGCATTGATATTGCGTCACGTGCTGCTCTTCGATATGGGCAATTTCTGCATAGAGCTGCCGGGCCAGCGGATCGCTAAACAGCGGCCCGATATTCATATAGTAATTCCAGGTCTGCTGCTCGCCAGACATAATCGTCAGCGCATGCATTTTGGTCAGCGGCTGGGCTTTTTTACGATCATAGCATTCCCGTAAATCGTCTTCTGGAGCGCGATGCTCATAAATAGTCGGCCTGCCCGGCAGCACGTCAGTGTAGCTTTGCAGAATATTATTCGAATCCTTGCCTTCGAGGCGGTCCAGCAACGCCGAGTAGCGATACATATGGTCAAAATCTTCCAGCAGGCCGAAGCGGTAAATCTGGGCTAGATAAGGATCGGGGTCGTTTTGGGCCACAGCGGCAGTCACCTCGATGGCAACCTGCTCATAGGCGATAGTGGTTTCAAGCGGAGAGTGATCAGCGCCGAGCAGCCAATTGATCAGCGTAGCCTGATGCTGATCAATTCGTCGAAGCTGGGCCAGAGGCAGCTGAAGTTCTTTATTCATGCGCGCACAGGCCCGGGAAAACTGGATCGATTCAAGCTCGATACCGTTCATTAAAATAACTCTCACACGGGTAAAAGCATCGTCATCCAGTTTACTGATCGGAACCTGAACCATATCTCGCCAAGTTAAATGCTGTTTATCGATCGGGAGTCCCCGATTTTCATAAATATTAAGTGCCATTGTTAATCTCCTCTGGATATGAATTGGATTTTTAAGAACCCATGGCGCGCTCAATAAAAACAGCACCAACCCTTTATGGTTCGCGCTGCCTTCAGTTAATCGCCGTAGTCAGGACTGGAAAAGCGGAAGCCGCCACGATCAAAAGCCGACCCGGAATACAGATATGCGATTGTTAGGCAGCCGCTTGGCTTCAATTAAGGAACCGGTTCCTCTTGAGCTTGATAAGATTGAGTATTTCTTAACGGTTTTTGTTAAGTCATGGATGCGGTTTAGAAAGTCGCAGATTCATCATATTCAGATAGACAGAGTGCGTCTGTCCGCCATCACACATAAGAGTCGAACGCTTACAAGTTTCCTGATCACAATTGATTGCTGAAATTACCCCATCCCAGTAACAAAAAGCAGTGCCCGGTTTGACTTGCCGCAGCTGTCGAACTTGCATAACCAAACCTTGTATCAATCAGAGAAAGCTTTTCCAGAAAGATTGATTTAGTGGCTGCCGCTACCGGTTTTTAGCGTTTTCAAGCGGATAGTTTATGTTTCCTGGTGCAGGATGCCGCTAGGAAGGCTCCGCCTGCTACCAGTATGCAAGCCATCACGGGGTGGAGTTTTGCTTGTTGATATAAGCTGTTTTCCAGCACAAAGCGCTCCTCCGAACCACGCTCTTGCAGTTTGGAATTGGTTTGATACAAACCGTCAGGCCGGTTTGCCTCTGCCTTTTTGCCTGAGTTCTGCCTCGAGTCGATCATTGCTTTATTCATTTTTTCATAGAGACGCGGCGTATTAGTGGCCATTGCGGAGTTAAGCTTCGCCATTTCGCCAACAAAAAACTCTTGTCTCAGATGCTCGGCGCAATAGAGAATGGCTTCTGAGACAAGCTCCGGCGCATAAACCGGTGACGGAAGCCGAGGCTCATAGGGCAAGTAATTTCTTGCATTCTATGGAAACGGGGTATGAGTCGCCGTCGGCCTGATCAGCGTCACGGATATCGGCAGACCGTCGGCTTCAAGCTCCATCCGCAAACTATCAGTAAAACCTTTAACGGCATGCTTTGACGAGGCGTAGAGCCCTTGCAGCGGTATTGGCGCATCCGAAACTTCGCTGCCGAGATTGATCAGTGCTCCGCCTTTGCTGCGCAGATGATTCACGGCGATTCTGGAACCATTAACCACGCCCCAAAAATTAGTTTCGAACAAACGGCGTAAATCTTCGACGGGCACATCCATAATTCGCCCGTAGATCGAACCGCCTGCGTTATTGATCCAGGTATCAAAGCCGCCAAATTCGGCGATAGCTTTTTCTGATACCGCTTGGAGTGCATCCAGGTCGGCAACATCTGCGACCGCATAAACCGCTTGTCCGTCGCGGGCGGTTATTTCGTCCGCCAATTCGCGCAAAGCTTTTTCATTTCGCGCAACCAGAACTACTTTGGCGCCCTTTTTCGCGGCCATCCGCGCTGTCGTTAAGCCGATGCCCGAAGTGGCACCTGTAATGACCATGATTTGTTGTGATACAGGTTTTAAGTTCATTTTCTTTGCCTCGCGTTGATTCTTCAGGCCGGCAACAGCTTTGCCAATATCCTTCATTGATACTTCGAGCACATGAATTTCTCACAATGGGGATTATTAAAGTTGAAGTCCAGCCGATTAATTAGCTAAAGATCATCTTCTCAGTCTGGGAATGGGCCAGATGAAAAATACGATCTTCAATCCGGCTTTTGAAAAGGTATGCGTTTTAAACTGTAATTTTGGGTGAGAAATTAACCGAATGAGTAGCCGACGTCCGTTCGGTATCTAACCCAAAGAAAATTAAATAAAACTCAGGGCAAGCGACATTGCACAAGCACTATCGGCGGCAATAGCATTCAAATGAACGAGCGACGCCCGTGGTGTGAAGAGTGGCCATACACCCCATCCACAATAGCCAAACAGGAATCGACCCGCTGGTTTCTTCCGCGAGCCTCACATAGCCCCTGGCAGAAGTCATATAAGGTTCATAAAGCTATGGATTGCCGGGATGCGGCAGCACTTGGTCAATACCCCGCCCGGTCATCACATCGCCGCACAGAAACAGCATTATCGTTTGGCTGTCGCCAGAAGTTGCCTGAGATGAAAGACCTTGACCTGAACTCATTTCTGCCTCCTGCCGGGCGCGGTATTGTCGTCTTCGGCAAGCGATTGAATTTAGCTTTATTGGCAACAATACCTATCAAAAAGCGCCGGGTTTATGAAGCTTACTTTATGAGACCGGCGTACAACATACGTTTTTAAACTAGTGTTCTAGGTACTTTTAAGTATTTATTAAGCCTGTATAAGTATTTATATCTATTTATTATATAAATTGGTCGGCATATGATTTACTCAGATTACGGGAAATGAACAAAAACATCTTGAAACTGCTATTTAAAAGCCGAGCCCAGGCGGTGTTCGCGGGGACGACAGGCGCTGACTGGATATGCACGGCTTCCGGATGTAACCGCCCAGCCCTTGGCGGTGTATCGGTGGAATTCGCGGTTACTCGAAGCATCATACTGGTGCGCAAGCTTGGGCAAAGAACCCAACCACCTAAATACAATAACGGAAAAAATCATGATTTGTTCCAGATCTCCTACTTTTGTCGATGTCAGCATATCGTTTAAAGACCACATTCTTGCAGGCCTTCTCACTGTTCCCGAGCATGCGAAAGGGCTTGTCGTGTTCGCCCACGGCAGCGGCAGCAGCCGGTTCAGCCGGCGCAATCGTTTTGTAGCCGAAATCCTGAACGAGGCCGGGATTTCCACCTTACTATTCGATCTGTTGACGGCGGAGGAGGAAGACATCGATCAACGCACCCGTGAGTTTCGCTTCGATATCGGCTTGTTGACCGAGCGGCTGATTGGCGTGATTGACTGGGTGAGCCGGCAAACAGCAACAGCCGCGCTGCCGATCGGGCTGTTCGGAGCCAGCACCAATGCGGCTGCGACGCTGGGTGCCGCGGCTGCACACGCCGACAAAATGGCTGCGGTGGTGTCGCGCGGCAAACAACCGGATCTGGCCCTGCCACATCTTGTAATGATCAAGGCGCCTACGCTGTTGATCCTGGGCGGGGAAGACAAAGCCGCGCTTGAGCTCAATCAAAAGGCAGCCAAGCAACTGCCGGTTGAACATCGCCTGGAGATCATTCCCGGCGCAACCCACCTGTTCGAAGAAGCAAAACTCATCTGCAGCTGGTTCCTGCATCATCTTTCGCTTCATGAGCCTCGACGCGCTGCGGCTGTTTACGCTGAGTAAAAACCGGGCACTGGAAGACAGGATCGGGAAACCAAAACGCGCGATCCGATCACTACCCGCTATATGGCTCAACTGCTGGAGGCCGTGGGTGCCGACAGGTATTGACCTTCAACAGGCATAGTCTCGCCGCTTTTTAAAACGCTTTCCGCTGCCCGGCCAAACACCTGTAGGTATTTCTGCATATTGTACGGATACCTTGTTTTTTCTAACCTGTAGTGGCATTTCCATGCCAACTGTTGGCTCGGATAAAACCATCACTGAGGCAGAAAAATGGCAAAAATTGTTTGCGTACTTTACGACGATCCGATCGACGGCTATCCGAAATCCTATGCCCTCGACGCGATACCCAAGATCAAGTCTTATCCCGACGGGCAAACCGCCCCTACGCCCAAATCCATCGACTTTATCCCCGGCCAGATGCTGGGCAGTGTTTCCGGCGAGCTGGGTTTACGCAGTTTTTTGGAAAACCTGGGCCATACGTTGGTAGTGACTTCCGATAAGGACGGCGAAAACTCACGCTTGGACCAGGAATTACACGATGCCGAAATTGTCATATCCCAGCCGTTCTGGCCTGCCTACCTGACTGCGGAGCGCATCGCCAAAGCGCCGAAATTGAAACTGGCATTAACCGCTGGCATCGGTTCCGACCATGTCGATTTGCAGGCTGCGATGGACAACGACATTACTGTTGCCGAAATTACCTACTGCAACAGCATCAGCGTCGCCGAACATGTGGTGATGATGATACTGAGCCTGGTACGCAACTACATTCCCTCCTATCAGTGGGTTGTCAAAGGCGGCTGGAACATTGCCGACTGCGTGGCGCGCTCCTACGACCTGGAATGCATGGAAGTCGGCACCGTCGCCGCAGGACGCATCGGCCTAGCGGTGCTGCGCCGCTTAAAACCTTTCGACGTTAAGCTTCACTACACCGATCGCCACCGTTTGCCGAACGAGGTCGAGCAGGAGTTGAACCTGATCTGGCACCCGAGCGTTGAATCGATGGTGCGGGTCTGCGATGTCGTAACGATTAATTGCCCGTTACACCCGGAAACCGAACACATGTTCGATGACGCCTTGCTGGACAAAATGAAGCGCGGCGCTTATATCGTCAACACCGCCCGCGGCAAAATCTGCGACCGCGACGCTATCGTCCGGGCATTGGAGAGCGGTCGACTGTCGGGTTATGCGGGCGATGTCTGGTTTCCGCAGCCGGCCCCGGAAGACCATCCGTGGCGCAGCATGCCTCATCACGGCATGACACCGCATATTTCCGGCACCAGCCTGTCCGCGCAGGCCCGTTATGCCGCCGGTGTCCGGGAGGTATTGGAATGCTGGTTCGAAGGCCGACCGATCCGCGATGAGTATCTGATAGTCGATGCCGGAAAATTGGCCGGAGTCGGCGCTCATTCCTATAGCGAAGGCGATACCACAGGCGGCTCCGAAGAAGCGGCCAAGTTCAAGCATTAGCTAATAAGTTGATTGAGGGCGCGGATCAGGCGGATTTGGTTGAGTTGAAACCTTCTGGATGTGTAGAAAGACGAGTTCCGAAGCGTAGAAACAATAAATCTTCAGTAGGACGAGCCGTGTTGATTCGTCTAATCCGTTTTCTATTATCAAATGACAGGAAAAGCTATGAAACAATTACATCGAATCACCCGCGCCGATCATTCTCATTGGGTCGGGGACGGCTTTCCGGTCCGCACTCTGTTTTCCTACAATACGCCGGATGCCGAAGTGAGTCCGTTCCTGATGCTGGATTATGCAGGGCCCACCGAATTTCCGCCCGCACCGAAACCAAGAGGCGTAGGCTTTCATCCGCACCGGGGGTTTGAAACCGTTACCCTTGTTTATCAAGGTGAAGTCGAACATCTTGATACCGCCGGCAATGGCGGCCGGCTCTGCCCCGGCGACGTGCAGTGGATGACGGCGGCCAAGGGCCTTCTGCATGAAGAGATGCATTCCACTGCGTTTACTCAGCGAGGCGGCATCTTTGAAGCGATCCAGCTTTGGGTCAACCTGCCGGCAAAATACAAAATGGTCGATCCGCACTATCAGTCTATCTCCAACAGCCAAATTCCGGCAGTAACGCTGGATGAGCAAGGCAGCATCATGCGGATTATCGCAGGCGAATATCAAGGCGCTAAAGGCCCTGCGAACACCTATACTCCGGTTAATTTATGGGATCTGCGCCTGCTGGCCGGGCAAACTGTTGAGCTTAATTTTCCCGAAAACTACACCACAATGCTGTTTGCGTTGAAAGGCAATGTAAAAATCAATAATTCAGCAACAATGGGCGATGCCGAGTTGGCGTTCTTTGAGCGCTTAGGCAAAACGATCACCCTGACAGCGCTCAAAGACACCACCATGCTAGCCATGAACGGCGAACCAATCAATGAACCGATAGCCGGCTATGGACCGTATGTAATGAATACCGAGGAGGAAATCCGGCAAGCCATTGAAGATTTCGATAGCGGACTTTTTAAGCCATAGCTAACAGGTGAACCGGTCATTTATTGAGTCTGTCAAATGCATACCGGACTATTGGTGACACGAAGCCTGAGACTTCTTTGCATAGCATTGATGTTGGCACAAATCCGCTGTAATCCTGAAAAACAGTGGCAATTGGATACGATTACCGGGCATTCTCCTAACCTCTGCGTTACGGCTTCTTTTGCAGCGCACGTCGCAATAGCACCACCTCGCGCAGTGTCACCGGCGGCGCTTTATTACCCCAGCTATTACGAATAAAGCTCAACACCTCGGCGATTTGCCGGTCCGAAAACTTCTCCGCAAAAGCGGGCATTTCCTGAGGCTTTGGGCCTTCTTTTGTTTGCGGAGTCTTGCTTCCCTCCAAGAGCAGATGAATCAGCGAAGTCGCGTTCTCGGAAAGTACGCTTGAATTTCCGGCAAGCTTCGGAAATTTACCCGGTTCGCCATTTCCGCCTTCTTTATGGCACTTAAGGCAGAAGGATTGATAAAGACCAGCGCCGGGACGCTCGACTTCACCTGTTGCCATTGTCGACAACTCCAATGCAACGCCAGGCAAATCCGGTTGGTACTTGGCTCTTTCATCAGCAGCGGGAAGAGACTTCAGGTAATGCGCGATCGCATTAAGATCATCCTTATGGAAATATTGAGTGCTGTTTTCAACGACGTCGATCATACTGCCGAATGCCGAAATCTGTCTGCCATGACCTGTCTCCAAAAACGCGACGATATCGGCTTCAGACCAACGACCTAATCCGGAAGCAACATCTCCTGTGAGATTAGACGCAAACCAGTTGTCTATCACAGCTCCATTTAAATACATCGAGGACGATTCCGTATAAGCCTTTTCCTGAAAAGCGATGCCGCGAGGCGTATGGCAAGTGCCGCAATGGCCCAGGGACTGCACCAAATAAGCGCCGCGGTTCCATAACGCATCGCGGTCATTACGCGGCTTATAGCGCTCGTTTTTGACAAAGACTGCATCCCAGAAAATCAGGTTCCAGCGTATATTGAACGGGAAAGGCAATTTCGTTTCGGGCGGCTTATAATCGACGGGCTGCACCTCATTCATGAAGTAGTCATAAAGAGCGCGTATATCCTCGTCTGTCATCTTTGTAAACGACGGATAAGGCATCGCCGGATAGAGGCGGTCGCCTTCCTTGTCGACCCCATCCCTGACCGCACGGCTAAATACAGACAACGTATAACGGCCGATACCATTGACCGGATCGGGCGTAATGTTCGACGAGTAAATGACTCCGAAAGGGGAATTGAGCGGCAGTCCGCCCGCAAACGGCGGAGATTGAGGGCCGGCCGTATGGCAGGCTACACAGTCACCGACCCTGGCCAGATAAGCTCCACGGCTAATAACGTCATGGTCGGCGGATTGAGCCAAGGCCGGACTAAACAAAAATGCCGGACATAGGCAGATTAAGGTCTTGATTATCGTTCTATTGACGATGCCCCTGACAGCAACTTTGAATAGCATAATGATTAAAACCATGAGCTGCACGGCGGCACCAACAAAGCCGCACAGAGGTTGAATACAATCGCAACAATGAAGATGAAGCTTGACACTACACTTAGCTTGGCTAAAAACCGGTTTCTGTCCTCGCCAGCCTTGGCGGCACAGCCTCTCACAAACCGCTGCCATGACATCCATGCGGCAAACCCGGACAACAGAGCCACCGCAAAACAGGCAGCACTGATTGTCATCAGCATGACAGGCAATCCGTGCCACACCGGCGCAGGCAGAGGAGCCCGGTAGGGATAACATGCATAAGCCGCAATCGGCTCACTCAACAATAGTTGCGCCGTCCACGCCGCCGGAGCACCAAGCAAGCCCAACCATAGCCACACCATGCTCATCCGGCTGTGATGCGGGACAGTGTCGACAATGTACGGATCGCGGTTAGAGGAGAAGTTCATACTTGTCCTAGTAAAGGTAGGGCAACAGGTAAAAAGTTGTGAATACAAACAGCCAGACCACATCGACAAAATGCCAGTACAGCCCGCCGATAGTTACGGCCGCGTAGCGTCTGTAGTCAAAATAACCGAGCGCCATCCAAAGCAGAAGCGCCGACAGGATGACCAGCCCTACGATGACATGCAGCATGTGGAATCCGGTGATCGTGAAATACAGCGATCCATATAGGTTCGTTGCCATATCGTAGGAAAGTTTGCTCCATTCATTAAGCTGAATGGCAACGAAACACACGCCCAAAATAAACGCCAACGCCATGGATGCCAACGCCCAATACAGCTGCCTGAGCTGAATGCAGCGCTCGCTGAACCAAACGCATGCACTGCTGGTGAGCAATATCAAGGTATTTATTCCCGGCATGAACAGAATAGGCAAGCCCTCAGGCGGCCAATGCTGTTCGGTTTGAGATGCTAGGTAAAAATAGGCAAACAGCAGGTAAGCGAACAAGGAACCTTCGGTGGCAATCAATGCCAGCATGCCCCACCAACCGCCGGAGCGTTTGCTTTCGCTGCCGACCGGCAGCGGACGTTCCAGTTGCATTGCCTCAGCCATGAGCGACTCCTTTATCATATTCAATATCCGGCACCCGCTGGATCAGGGCTTTTCTCGGCCATAGCCATACTATCAGCGACAGAATGCAAGCCAAAGCCATCAGCAACGTAAAGTCCCGCGCGTGCAGCAGCAGGCCGACAAAAACCAAGGCGCTAAACAGCCCGAGAAAGAAGGGGGAAAAGGAATCGTCCGGCATTTTCAGGATAATGTCCGGCCTCGCATCCAGCGGCGTCGTGCCGATAGTTTCCCGCCCTTCCATCAGCAAATAACCCTGTTCAAGACTGGAGCGGCCTGCGCCTTCATCAAGCCGGTCTTCCCATAGCGGATGGCGGCTGGCGATAAACGGAATGACCGCAAAATTGTAAACAGGTGCCGGCGAAGCCACTGCCCATTCGAGCGTCGGCGCATCCCAGGGATTGGCCGTGGCCAAAGCTCCGCGCTTTAAGCTGACCAGAACATTGGCCAGAAATATCAAAATACCGGCGGCGAAAAGGAACGACCCTATCGTTGTGACCATGTTGACGGAACTCCAGCCCATGTGCGGCGCATAAGTATAGATACGCCGCGGCATGCCCAGCAGGCCTGCCACGTGCATCGGGAAAAAGCCCAGGTTAAAGCCGATGAACATGACCCAAAAACTCCATTTGCCAAGGGTTTCATTCATCATGCGGCCGAAGAATTTGGGAAACCAGTAATAGATGCCCCCGACCACCGGAAACACATTGATGCCCAGCAGCACGTAATGCAGGTGCGCGACAATAAAGTAGGTTTCATTGAGCTGTAAATCCAGCGGCACGGCGGCAACCATGACGCCTGAGAATCCGCCGATCACAAACAGAATGACAAAACCGGCGAAGAACAGGAACGGCGTATTGAACACCGGGCGCCCCAGCCAAATGGTCGTTATCCATGCAAACACGGCAACGCCGCTGGGGATGGAAATCACCATGCTGGTTGCGCCGAAAAACGACAGCGCGAGCGGCGGCAAGCCGGTGGCGAACATATGGTGTATCCAGACGCCAAAGCCGAGCAGCATCGTTGCCATGGTCGACAGCGCGACCGCCGAGTATCCGACCAAAGGACGCCGGCAAAAAGTAGGCAGCGCGTCGGAAACGATGCCCATGGCCGGCAGCACGACCACATACACCCATGGGTGTGCGAACATCCAGAACAAGTGCTGCCAAAGCAGCGGCTTGCCGCCATTCAGCACATCGAAAAAATGCGTGCCCACTTGCCGATCCAGCCACAGCAGGAAAAAAGCCAAACTGACTGAAGGAACCGCAAAAACATTCGCGACCGATGCGGTCAGCGTTCCCCAGACCAGGATTGGCACACGGCCGATCGACATGCCGGGAGCGCGCATCCGAAATAACGTAACAATAAAATTGATGGACCCAACGGTCGTGGAAATCCCCAACAACACCATGCCGAGCGCGTAGACGTCGATATTGGGGCCGGTGTTGTAATTCAGTTCCGCAAACGGCACGTAGTTGAACCAGCCTGCGTTCGGCGCTTGCCCTAAAGGAAAGCTGGCGTATAAAAATATCCCGGCAAACAGGAAAAGCCAATAAGACAGCGCATTAACACGCGGGAACGCCATATCCCGCGAACCCAGCATTAGCGGCCATAAATAATTAGAAAACCCCGACAGCACCGGCAGCGAGTACAAAAAAATCATCGTAATGCCGTGCATCGTGAACAGCTGGTTGTACTGTTCCGGCGTCAGCAAGGTTTGGTCCGGCCGCGCGAGTTGTACACGCATGATCAGCGCCTCGACTCCGCCCATCAGCAAAAAAATAAATGCGGTAACCAGGTAGCGTATGCCTATGGTTTTATGGTCAACCGTCGACAACCAGCCGCGCCAGCCGGGAGCCGACTCCCACAACTCGGCAAGATGTTTTTCGGCAGCCGATCCAACCGGGGCGGAACCGATCTCCGGTACGCGGGTGAGGCTGAGGTCGGGCGTATTTTGAGCAACATCGGTCATGGGCGGTGTTCCTAGTTGAGTGTCGACAAAAATGCTGACAGCGCGCTAATCTCTGCCGCCGTTAACGCCATGCTGGGCATGCGCGCGCCCGGCTTGAGTTCCTGGGTATGGGTAATCCATTGCGCCAAATGATCCGGGGTATTGGTTAATAGCCCGCCGGCCAGCAAGCGACGGGAGTTCAAATGAGTCAAATCGGGACCGTGAACGCCTCTAGCTTCGGTTCCTCGGACTGCATGACAGCCGGCGCACTGATCGAGAAAAATTTTCCATCCTGTATTAATATCGCCTGCCAAAACCGTTGCGGCTGTTTTACGCTGGGCGTCTTGCCATGCCCTGAATTCAGCTTCGCTTTGCGCAACAACCTCAAGACCCATATGCGCATGCTGAAGTCCGCAATATTGCGTGCATTGGCCCCGATAGACGCCTTCGGCATCGGCTTCGATCCATTGCTGATTGGTCAATCCCGGAATCGCTTGCGTTTTTCCGGCCAGCACCGGCACCCAAAAGGCGTGAATAACATCCGCGCTTTTCAATTTGATCAGAACCGGCTGCCCGACCGGGATATGTATCTCGTTCGCGGTCACAAAGCGGCGCGAAGAATCATCGTCTTCATAGTCAACCTTCCACCACCAATCGTAGCCTGTGACCGTCAGCGTTAGTTCCGGCGCATGCATCGGCTTTGCAACTTTATTAAGCGTAATCAACATGTAGATAGTCATCGCCAATAAAATGCACGTGGATATGCCGGTTCCGATATAAATCCACGATATTCCTTGCTCTTCCCGCCCCATTGAACGGGAATCTTCCAAGGAGCGTTTGTGAAAAACAGCTCCGGCCAGGAGCAGTACGATGATAATGAAAATGACCGCCAAAATCGCCGTAAACACCCATCCCAAATGCATCGTAGGCGTTGAAGCCGGGCCGTAACTATGCAAAAAATAGTTAAGCGGAGCAATCGGGGGTTCCGCCGATGCGGCAAAGCTCGGCATAGCGGCAAGGCCATATAACACCAATGTGCAATTAAAACGGCATCTGGATATTGAACTGTTCATTTAAGTAATTCAGCCCTGTCCAGGCAATTGTCAGGCCGACTGCTTTTTAGCCACATTGGCAACGTGGGCTCCCTGGAAACGGGCTATTTTCAATTCGTTCTCCGACGGTTGGCGGCTATTATCGGCTCCAGCCAGGGCACCCGCTCCATAGGGCGAGCCGCCGGTGATTTCATTCATATTCAAAATCTCTTGGCAGGAGTAAGGAACGCCCACGATGATCATACCTTGATGCAACAAGGTGGAGTGAAACGAGGTGATCGTGGTTTCCTGTCCGCCGTGCTGTGTGGACGTACACGTGAACACGCTGCCGACCTTGCCTATCAAGCTGCCGTTTACCCACAACTTGCCGGTCCGGTCGAGAAAATTGCGCATCTGCGCGCACATGTTGCCGAAGCGTGTCGGCGTTCCGAAGATGATGGCATCATAATCCGGCAACTCGTCCACCGTCGCGATCGGCGCCGCCTGATCGAGCTTGGCCCCTGCCTTGCGTGCCACGTCTTCCGGTACCAGCTCGGGTACGCGCTTGATAACGACTTCAGTGCCTCCGACGCTACCCACACCTTCAGCCACCGATTTAGCCATAGTTTCGATGTGCCCGTACATGCTGTAGTAAAGAACGAGAATTTTTGCCATGTTGTCTCCCCTGTTGCATAGAGCCTTTCCGACGAAAAAGTAAGAACTGATAATCGCCTTTACCGCTATATATCGGGTATCTGCGAGAATAAATGAGAGATTCCTGAGCCGAATGTGTTCGCATCGAAAAATTTATAACATGCGGTTGAAACCAGAAATACTCGTACCAATACCTATCAATTCCGGTGTTTTATGGGCAATTGTGACCGAAAACGGCTTGACTTAAAGGGAGATGAGGCAACTTGGTGACCGCGGAGAAAAACAGGTGTCAAAAGACACGAATTTGCAAACGATTATTAAGTGTAAAACTTCAGATTCAAGCTGAAATCGGTTGGCTCTAAACGGGCTGTATCAAAACGTAGATATCGAGCTAGCCTTCTAGAATGGGCAACTCTTTTTTGCCCACCACATAATCTGCATCATCCCGCGTAGGATGTGTCCACAATACATTAATTTCGCGTTGCGCTGGCCGCAATTCATCAGTTAGCGCCCTGCTCAAGAAAGAAGAAGTTTGGAATCAAAGTGAATTCTCAATCGATGAGGCAATTTCATTAGATTTAGCTCGCAAGCAAAGCGGCTTTTAATCAGATATATTTAATTTGCCACCCAATTCTCGATCGAGCATAAAAAATCCCCGCTTGGGAATCCAAGTGAGGGTCAGATTAGATCACAGCGAGTCATGGGTAGGGTACGCATCGCGTACCTTTTGTGTATTTTAATGGCGGAACGGTCTGGAAAAGGTACGCGATGCGTGCCCTACCCGGCTTCCACTGTTCAAAGTCGAGAGTCGGCTATCGGATTGGCAGTAGTCGGCCAGAAGCAGGGGCTCAAGGTTATCGTAAGCTGACATTAAAATGTGCGTAAACAGACGTTCGGCATTGATTTCATCTACTCCGGTATAAGCTCTTTCCGAGGGAGGTATTCTACGATTTTTGGGTATCGATCGAGATTTTGGACACCACGATAAGCATGTGGATGTGGTTTGGTATCAAACAGCCTTCTTCAATTATGCATTCCTTCTGTTTCGCAAGCCGATGTTGCACACCCTTCAACTCCTGCGAATAAAACCGTAAAGTTCTTTCTTGCGGTATTTGGGTGTAAATGCCACGCGGTATTTACCGTCCCAAGTACTAAAATTTAAAAAAATTTGGTTCTGTTGCCATCGAAATTCTCCCGATCATGCTTCGAGCGGTCGAGCATGATCGGGAGATCTTTTTCAAATGTAAAACATCAGGAGTCCTTAGTCCGCCATCCAAATTTTAATCAAGGCTTTGTAAAAACAACATCCACCCAATAGTTGGAACTTTTCCAGGCGCTGGCGGGGAAAGCACTGGTAGAGCCATAGGTGTACACTCCATCGCCGCCCGAAACTCCGTTAGCTAAGGCATGAAGTGGAGGATTGTCAACGCCAGCGCTCGCAAAATAATATTGACTATAGCTATAGTGGCCTACGTTGGTATGATATGAGGCCATATATACAGTACCGGCGGTAACGGCCACGGGGTTGCTGAAGCTCATTTGCTGCCACCCGGAAGCGGTTTCCCCACTGAAGGTGACCGAAGCCAAGTTAGTGCCGGTGCTGCATGCAGGGTTGCCGCAACTCCACAAGTTACCAACATGGGTACCGGTGTTATTACTGGACTTGTAGAAGCGAATACCCGTGATTTTGCCACTGACATCAGCTTTAAATTTCACACCCAACTCCACCGCTTTATCAGGGCCGCTATCGACTACAGCCGGAATGGCTGTGCTCGGCCAAATAGCCGCGACCACAGTGATACTCAAGGCTTGATTAGCTGTTATGGCAGGGTTGGCAGAATCGGTTACCTGGACGGTGAACGTATATGTCGCGGTCGTGGTGGGTGTGCCGCTAATAGCACCGCTACTGGATAAGCTCAGACCTGGAGGCAGCGAGCCTGCACTGATCGACCAAGTGTAAGGCAGTGTTCCACCGATCGCCGCCAAACTCACCGAATAGGGAGTGTTCACCGTTCCGCCCGGCAGCGCCGTGGTGGTGACGGCCAGTGCCGCGTTGTTTACCGTCAGGGCCGTAGTGCCACTCACGCTCCCAGACGTTGCGGTGATCGTCGTGCTGCCTGCGCTGGCACCGGACGCAAGCCCGCTGCTATTGATGGTGGCTACCGCCGTAGTCGAGGAAGCCCATGTCACCTGACTGGTCAGATCCTTCGTACTACCGCCCGAATAGGTTCCGGTCGCCGTAAATTGCTGCGTCGCACCGACCGCAATCGACGGATTCGCTGGTGTCACCGAGATCGAGTTCAGCGGACTAGGGATGAACATCACATCCGCCCAATAGTTACCAGATTTATACGTCTTATAAGGGAAGGTGCTGTTCAAACCGTAGGCGTAAACACCGGCATTAGCCGGCGCGGTTAGTGACCCGTTCGTGAAGGGTGAGACAAAATAGCCTGCACCCGTAGAATAGGCTTGATTGCTGTGGTAAGAGGCAACGTAAGTTGTGCCTGCCGTGATCTGAACTGGCTGCGAGAAGAGGACCTCCTGCCAGCCGCTTGCCGTTTCGTTAGCGAAAGTGGCGCTAGCAAGTAACGTTCCGGTCGACGTCCACAAATTTCCTGTATGGGTGCCTGTGTTTATTAAGTTCTTCCAGAAACGAATGCCAGTGATAGTGCCCGAGTCGGAAGCTGAAAAGTTTATGCCGAGTTCGACCGGATTGTCGCTCTGGGTATTGATATCAGGGACAGCAGTACTCCCAAATAGGCTTGAACTCGCTGTTACAGTTACACTAATGCTGTTCCCAGCCAGAGGCTTCTCCGTGTTGAGGCTGTCGTCAGTCGCGATAGACATGATTGTGTGCGATCCGGCCGTGGCATTCCAGGTATAGCTCCAGTTTGTCGTGCCGGATGCCCTGAACCACGTCTTGCCACCGTCAACTGATACCTCGACCCCGGCGACCTGCCCATCTATGTCACTTGCGACGCCGCTGATTGTGACTGGTTGGGCTTCCGAGAAGCTGGAACCGGTACTGGGCGTCGAGATCGAAGAGGTGGGAGGTGTCGTGTCCGTGGACTTGGCCGCAGCGATCAGTCCCGCCTGTAACGAGCCCGGCTGCACGCCCATATCGGCGAGCAGGTTCACCATAGCTTGCTGGATGTCCGGATCGGTCGGCGTTGGCGTCCCATCGTGCCAATCGCTCAACCCCCATGACCAGAAGACGGTGCCAGCACCGAATACAAGTGCACCGCTGCTCGGGTCACGGTACATCGTCAAATTATGGGTCGCCGTACCACTGCCGGTCTTTATGCCATAGTCGAGGAGGTACGTATTCACATTTAGCGTTGTCGATGACAGGTCTATCAGACCTTCTGGAGCGAAGCCGTTGTCCGGGGACGCATCCCATTCGTAGCCGAGGATATTCTGGGTAAGGCTCCAACTATTGCCAGGTGCGAGCTTCGAGACATTGGGGGTATTGCGCCAAAACCGCAATCCGCTCATGGCGTAAGGGACCTGAATGGCGTCGGTGCGCCAGGAATCGACCTGAAAGATCGTACCGGTCAAATTGTTTTCGGGCTTTCCTCCGTCGGCGGGTGGACTTAATCTCAGATCGCGCCATGTCCCGGTCCAAGTCCAGGTCGGGCTTGCGTCCAGCGGGTCGAGGGGAGCGCTGTGCCGTGTTTCTTTATAGCAAACGAGCGTGCGATAAGGCGTTGCGCTGCCGTCGATGCTGGGCTCCCAGCGGGTTTTCCAATAGACTTCATTCCCACTCATAAAGACAAGATTAACACCGGCGCCGCGCGCCGCCTCCACATTTGCACGCGCCGTGGTGTCCCAATATTCGTCATGTCCAGTGGACGTGAAGACATTATGCTGATGCAACAGCGAAGGAGAGCGAGCGGTATCCACTCCGGCAATGTATGAGACGTCGTAGCCATTCTGTTCTAACCAATATATTGCGGCGTACTCGGCACCAAAAAGGAAGTCCTGCGTACCAGCGCCCCATCCCACTTTATCACGGGTCGCGATTGGCCGGTTGTAACTCACCTTATAGGCACGGCCGGCAGCCGAATCCCCACCCGGGCCATGACCACCATACAAATTGGCGCCGCCCCAGCCGTTATATGCGTGCCAGGTCGTGTCCGAGGTCTGAAAAAGGATGTCGCTAGTCGACTCATCGGCGCGGACAATAAACGGAATGTGGTTCTCATTGCTGGTGTTGTTTTGATCCACAAGATGGGCGATATAGACGCCGGATACCGCGGTGCTGGGAACTACCCAGAATGCCGTAACACTCCAATTGCCCGCATCAACCTCGCCGGTCGTCGTATCGGTCACGGGAGCTGGCTGACTTTGAGAGCTATTCATGTTAATCGTCGTAATCAATCTGGCGCCATTCCCTTGGTAGTAGCCAAGTCGATAGATATCGATACGCCAATTATTCGTGCCAGATTGAATCTTGAAATTGACCGTAGAACCATGGTTGACGCTAATGTCGGTCGTGAAGCCTTGGAGAGTTGTTGCCCCAGGTCCACCAAGCTCCCACTGGCTCGCAGGAGTGCCTTGTAACTGATTCTCAGCGACAATCGCGTTTTGCGCAAACGCACCATTACTGGTGATTGCAATAACGAGGAGTGACGTCAGCAAAAATTTAATCATTGTATCTCCTAGAGATTAATCTAATAGCGAAAGCACAAAACTGTATCAGCTTAATTATTCGGCATTCTCGGCGGTGCAGGGTTGACTGATGACTCTATAGGGTGCCCCTGCCCCTCATCTTCTGGAAATTTATCGAAATTAACCCGCCTTGCGTGCTTGATTGTCGGCTCAACTATCGCCGACAATTGGGTAGGAGAAAGACAATTTTTGGATAGCGCCACTGTGACTTGATCATTAAAGCTTGCCACGCTGTTCGGCATTGCTGCCCTTAGTGCATCGCCGTGGCTTTTTTCCTGTCCTGCGGCCGTCAGCGCGTTAGGAACGGCTTGGCGGGCCTGGCCATAATTAAGGCTGACAAAGTTTGCCCGGTGCCGCCAATAAGAATCCGCGTTCTGGGCTATTGCGGATGCGCTAGCCTTGAGGGTTTCTAAAATTTGGGTGCAGTCGTTGGTCGACGCGGCATTAGCCGCAGTCGATGCGGCCGCAAGACTAGCCGTAACAACTAAGATGAGAGTTTTCATAGCTGATCCTAAATAGGTTCGTTAATCAGAAAATACATGTGCTCATAATGGGTATCTTCCGTTAGTTATTACAAAAAGCGAATATTCTCCCGGAACTAAAAAAATGTGCGTATCGCAACCCTTCTTTATATGCTCCCCTTTGGGGGTAATTTCCCATTATTTTTGATCAACTCTACCTGATACACTTCTGATGTAAATTAGTAATATTACCTAGCTCAACCGGCGTGAAGGATATAACCAACCAAACGTCCGCTCGACAATCCAGCGCCCTGCAGGACTTTAAAGCCGATTTTTCGAGGCCATTTCACAAACGAAAGTACTTTCTGGAGATTCGCCACCACCCAACTGACGAGCTGACTGGCATAGCCACCATCGGCTCAGATAAGCTCCAGTGTTGGAAATCCGCCGCCAAAACCTCAAGCACCGACTTGGCGCCCTCCCGATCTTGAATCCCAGCGGAACGGACGCGCACCACCAATAATAAACCCATGACACCGACAACTACCGGCCTCGGATACGCTTGCCACCATCATAGCTGCGGATACCGCCTCGCTCCGTCGTCTTGATCGTTTGGCTGTCCATAATGCCCACACTCGTTTCGCGATGGTGAACCGCTGCTTTTCGCACATCGCACGACTACCGATCATGCAGATGTGTTCAAATACTGGTCAATCCACCCACGTCAGAAAGCTCTTCAACCGACTTGACCGTTGGATTGTGCGGCGTATTTGCTCACATCGATTAAAGCGTTGGCGATGTGCAGACTGGAAAGTTTTGCTAGAAGCAAAGCTCTATGGCGAGTTGGGGTTAATAAACCTGGTTGGATTGACTGCTTCGATTGCATCTCGGAAAACCGAGCCTTTGTGAAAGCAGCATGTGGGAAAACCGCACGTGCAGTTTGAGCGGTCGACTGAGGCTAGCACGCCAGTGCGTCCCTACGACCCGACAGTGATAGTAGTGATGGACGCTGGTTTCCCCAAGTTTATATGTCTTGGTGGCATTGATTTGGTTAGTACCCGATCGGCGTATTGAAAAGCGCTTATTATCAATATACTTTCTAAAGTCAAGTAAAAGACTGGTTTTTGCTGAAAAGATCTTTTCTGAGTGTCTGCTTAGGGATTTTTAGTAGATCGCTTTGACTGGCCACTTTGACTGGTCGCTAGGGTCGAATTTAGCCAGTCCGCTTCCAGATGAGATTAATTATGGTAGCTGTCAAATTAAACTCAGAGTTTTACATATTAGAGACTCCCCTTAATTGGTATCTTTCTCATAGTTAAACTTTATTCTCTGCGAGGTTCCGGTTTGCGTTTCAACATTCAACGTTTTGGTCAGCTTACGTTTTAATACCAATACGACCTGTTGGTTAAACAAGCCGACTTTGGTGCCCACATATAAATTCGGCGTCAGGTATTGGCCTACCGAAGCCATGGTGTCTTGCAACGTTTTTCCTTGTTCAACTTCAAATTCGCCTATGCCCAGCTTGTTGGCAATCCAGGATGCCTTGCTTGCCCCGTAAGACAGCGCGGCTGAGGCAACCATATTGCCTTCCGTCTGGCTGACCTGATTTAATGGCCCGCCGGTAATTAAATAGGCAAGCGCTTCTTCTTCCGACAATGCAGGCTCTGAATAGATACGCGTTTTCGGAGCATTCAGCGGACCACTCAGGTTCAGGATAGCAGTGACGCTTTTGTCTTTTGAGACCCGAATGGCCTCCACGTCCAGCCAGGGCTTATCGACCGGCCCGTTAAAAAGGATTTTTCCTTTACGCACGGTAAGATCCTGTCCATAGCTTTTATATTGCGCCTTGTCCATGTTGACATCGCCATACATAGCCGTTGTCTGTCCGGTCTTGGTCATTTTCAATTTACCGGACAGGTCGGTCTTCAGCCCTTGTCCCGAAAAGTTGACTTGCTTGCCGAGTTCAATGTCTATGTCGACATCAACAGGGATGACAGTAGCAGTTTCCTGGTCAGCTTTTTCTTCACCGAGAATGACTTCATCGCTGCTGACTTTCACCGCAGTTTCAGGAAGCTGAGACATTTGCAAGATGGCTTTGGGGATCTTTAATTTGCCGGTTACTTTTCGTCCCGTCTCGGTAAACGCCGCTTTTAATTCCGGCGAGACCGTTATTTGAGCATCCGGCATTTTAGCGACTTCAAAATTTGTTCCGATCAGCATTAACTCGCCAGTGCCCTGCAAAGTCGCAAAGCCGTCGAGCTGAATGTAGCCTTGCCCCGATTTTGCCGAACCGCTGAGCTGAATCCGCTCGGCAGTGGAAGATGGCAGCGCCTGTAGCCTGATGTCGCGAATCCCGACCCCCACCCCGGCAATATCAACCGATCCGCCGGTGAATCGTAGCGCTCCGTTAACATCCGGCTTGTCGGTGCGGCCTTGCAACGCCAAATCCGCTTTCAGATCGCCTTTGATGTTCGATAACTGAGGGACAAAAGGGTCCAGCCAAGCAAAGTTAAGCACGGACCCCGTTATCTGTCCGGCCAGGGTCTTGCCTTCGCCAGTATCGAGTTGCATTTGCCCGCGTAGATAATCCCGTCCGGTCAGGGCCAGATCAAAATCGGCTGAGACCATTGTATCTTTCAGTTTGCCCGACAACAGCCATGTGCCCAAGGTAAACTCAAGCGGCCCATGCTGCGTCTGTAGCAAAATCTTTGCGTTTGCCGGCATGGTCAGCCGGAAGTTGCCGTTTAGCAGGCCCTTTTGCTGCTGTATGTCGGCATCGGCATTGATCAGGCCTTTTAGCTCCATTGAGCCGGGCAAGTAAACTTGCAGCAGGCCGGTGGGCAATGCTGTGGCATTAACATTAAACTGAAAATCGCCATTGGCTTGGTAAAGCCCTCGCACGCACAGAGCAGCAGCTTGCCGGGCTAGACAAGCTCTCTCCAACGACATATCCATACCGGCTGGGGTTTGCACCGCGCGGACCGTCACATTATTGGTAAGCTGCCAACGGCCGGAATCCTTGGTATTCAAATCCAGCTTGGAAAATTCGCCCTGCCATTCATTGTCCTTGAAATAGCCGGTAAGCGCGCTTGATAGATCGCCGTAAGATGAATTGATATCGGCTTTAAAGCGATGGTGCTCAAGCGTGCCCAAGCCGTCAACCAACAGCTTGGTAATGACAAGATTGCCGGTTTTGATGGCATTGAAAGACAGCTGTATTTGGGACGTTCTTTCGGCTTGATAATCGATAGTGACGGCTAACTGTTCGGCGCTGTTTCCGGCAAAATGCAAGCGCTTGCCGTTGGCCTGGAATTTGACCGACGGGTTACGCCACGCGCCTTGCAAGCGACCGTCTCCTTTCAAGCTGCCGCCCAGCTTCGGCCATAATGATTCCAGCGCTGGCGCGTCGATAGCGACAATAAGAGCGGATTGTTCCTGCCCCAATGTGCCGTTAACGAGAATTTTATTCGGACCCGATTTGACCTGCAAGGCATCGACCTTGAGCTGTTCGTCGGCCAAAGTCAACTTGCCGCCTGCGCTAACCGGATAGCCGCGCAGCTTGCCGGACAGCTTGCCGATATCGGCATTCAACTGCATCGCTTTACCGTCCAGCCTGCCTTTGATGCGAGTGTCGAAAGTCAGGCTGCCCGGAAGTTCGGGCGACAGGATGACCGGATTAAAATTTTGCCCGGTTGCTATCAGATCGAAAACGGTGGCGTCTTTCCAAGAGACATCGCCGCTAACCTGAAATTGTCCCTCGGCTGCCTTAAGCTCCAGCTCTTTAATGGACAAAGCCTCCATGCTGCCTTGACCGTTAAACGTTAACCGGGCTTTTGACAGATACGGCTGGGTTAGCTGCGCATCTAGCCTGATCTGATAATCGCTGAGCAGTCCGGTTACTTCAAATAATCCCTGCTCGCTGCTGACTTGCGGCTTGCCGCCGCTGAGCGGCCAGTTAAGATTTTGCCAATCGCCATGTACGTTGATGCGCGGCTCATCCTGCAAATTATCCAGACTGCCTTTCATGGCTGATTTGAACGGTGACGACAGCTGATTGTCCAAAGCCAGTTGATGAGCGTTGCCGTTGACCCTCGTTGTCGCTTGCCATAAACCATAGTCTGCTGTCACGGCCTGCCAGTCGGCCGTTAAAGTCAATGGAAAGCCCTTGCCCAAGCCTATTTGTCCTGTTGCGGTCGCCGCCAGCGGCTTGGCGTCAAGCTCCAGCGAGACGATGCTAACTCGGCCATTTTCAGTAAATGCCGTTAAATGCAGCTTTTGCAGTTGTTGCCGCTCATCGCCTTGCTGGTAGGTAAGGCCGGTCAACAGCAGATTTTCAATCACGATCTGCACCGGTAGCCGTAACTCCGCATTAACGTCGAAAGTGCTAGGTTTCGAAGGCGCTGTTTGGGTCACGGTGACATTGACGTCATTGAGGGTAAGGTCAACAATTTTTAAAGTGCCTGAAAATAGCTCGGAAGGCCGCCAAGCGAATACAAGATTTTTGACTGTGACGGTCTCGGTATCGCTTTTATATTGCAAACCGGACAGCGCGATGCGTTCAAGCAACCGACCTTCAATGCTTTCAACTGAAACCTGTGCCGGCAAATGTGAAAAAACTGTCTGCAACAGCCAACGGCTGCCGGTTGCGCTGTTCATCAAACCAAGCAAGCCGACCGGTATCATCAGCAGTACGATCAGGATAATCAGAGCAATGCGCTTCATCATCTTAAATAAGAAAAAATCCAAGTGTAACCACGGAGGACACAGACGACTGCATGATGCAGGAGGTAGAGCAACGCAGGAGCAGTTGCCGAGAACACGGAGATTCTAATATGTTGAGTTAATAGACTTATTTTCTCCGTGTCCTTCGTGTTCTCTGTGGTGAATAATTTTCCCTGAATCATAGCCTCGTCCCCGCTGCAAAATGGATTTGAAACGACGAGTCCGATTCACTCAAAGGCAATGCAAAATCCACCCTGACCGGCCCGATCGGCGAATACCACCTGACGCCTAAACCGACACCGGTTTTGATCCTGATATTTTCAAGATTATAAGCATTGCCGCTGTCGATAAATGCCGCAACGCCCCAGTTATCAAAAAGGTAATGTTCATATTCCGCGCTGGCCACACTTAAGAACTTACCGCCTATCACATGGCCGGTATTATCCTTAGGCCCCAGATCCCTATAGGCATAACCGCGCACACTGTTCATACCGCCGGCAAAAAAACGATACGATGGCGGCAACTTGTCGAACTGATCGACCAGCGTTGCGCCCTGCTCTGCCCTGGCGATAAATCTGCCGCGCCAGGGTAATGGATGCGTCCATACCGCGGATACTAAGGCTTGCCCAAAACTGACCTCGGAAATAGGATTTTTATAACTACCGGCCAGGTTAAGCTCCAGCCGATAACCTCGGGTAGGCCGCATCGGGTTATCGGCAACAGAACGCAGCCAACTGCCGCCGGGCACTAGTAACAGAACCTGATTGGTTGTGCTGCCGATGGTAAAATCTTCATAAAGAGAGTCGATAAACAGCGTCTGCTTCCAACCGTTATCGAAAGCGTGCTTTAGGCGCGCGGAAAGCTTTGCCGATTTAGACCGGTAAGCGTCCAAATCTTCCCGCTTGAATCCGCCGCCGAAACTAAAAAAATCCCGGGTCGGATCGTCCAGAGGCACGTTATATTCAACATCTGCTGTTGACCGCACCGGAGCAAGATCAAGATTGGCATTTAAAAAATGGCCTCGTCGATTTATTCGGCGGTTGTTATAAGCCGCATTGACCAGAGGTCCTAAGTCAGTGTCATAACCTACACCGAAGCCGTAATGATGAGTTTTAGCCGGGTAAAGCTTAACGGTGACGGGAACTTGGTTTTGCTCGGTATTCTCAGTATCCGGGATTATCTCCACTCTATCAAAGTAGCCGCTTTTCGACAGCGCCGTGTGGGTTTTAGCCAGTTGTTCACTGGAATAAAAATCGCCACTTTTTATGGAAATGAATTTGTGCACAAACTCGGGATTCAAAAAGTCCTGTTCAATAGAAACTTCGCCAAACACCTTGCGTTTGCCGGTATTGAACACCAGCTTGATGAGCGCATTGTTATTGGCTTTGTCGATTAATAATTGCTTTTCTGAAAATTCGGCTTTCAGGTAACCTCGCTCCATCGCCAATGATTGCAGCCGACTTTTCATCTTCTCATAGTGATCGTGGCGCAGAGGCTTATCTTTTTCGGTCAGCAGTTTACTGCGCAATTTTTGAAATTCAGGATCATTGCGGGCATCGCCGTTCAGGATAATAGTGATATCGCGAATGATGGTCTGCGGACCGGCATCAATGGTAAAGCCCGCCTGCCAGCACTTCGGATTGAAAGCCAATGATTTTTTGATGTCGGGATGGTAATAACCCAAAGCCCGTAAAGCCTGGGATATTTCTTCATCGGACTTGTCAAACAAGCCGCGTATTTTCCATTCCGTTGCCTGACAGGACTCTTTCGTTAACGACAGCGTGAGTTGAACATTTTTTTTAGCTTCGTCCGAAAGTCGCCCGCTAACCGAAACGTCGGCACTGACAGCGGAAGCCGCTAAATACAGCAGCACTGTGAACGGCATCACGCCGAGAGTTAAAAAAGGAACAGGTCGCGTTAGTTGCGGCATGGGTGTTCGACAATCAGTCAATAATGCCGGATAAAATGGCGAGAGGAAATAATCTCAATGGCTCATGAATATATAGCTGAAGACAGTCTTCAGCCGGTTTAGCCATAACCCGGCATTGGCTGAACAGTTCCCGGTAATGGCTTGGCCCCTTTTGCGGCAATTCCAGCCAGGTATCGGCCCCGACATCGCCCAGTAGTCTATTAACCCCATTTAATCCGCTTAACCGGGGCACTACAATAACGGCAACGTTCTCCGGGTCTTGCCTGGCAAAAGCCAGCAGTCTATCGGCCCCTGCTCCATGTACATTAACTTTTAGATATTCGCCGTTCCTGAATAGCGAAGCGTATTGGTGCCTAAAGCGTAAGGTCTGCATGGTGACAAAGAGCTTGATACGGCCATCTTCTATATTTTCCAATAACGCCCTTATCAATTGCAGCCGGTCACAACTCGATTTTGCCAATAATGCCTCCATTTCAGTCAACAACCGGCTGTTCTTACTGAAATCAACAGGCCGGCGGTTGTCTGGGTCAACCAATGTAAATTGCCATAATTCATTGCCTTGATAAATATCCGGCACGCCCGGTGAGGTTGTATGCAGCACTACCTGAGCAAGAGCGTTATACAAACCGGGTTTTCTGATTCGTCTTTCAAATTCGGTAAAATCTCTTAAAAACAATGAACTGACATTGGCGTCCAGGCACCGGCAAACAAATTGGCTGACGGCTTGTTCATATTCTTCATTGGGATTGAGCCATGAGCTATGCTGTTTTGCTTCACGAACGGCCTTAATCATGTAACTCTCGATGCGCTCCTGATAATCGACTGATTCCGCATCCGTTAAAGTTGTTAACGGCCAGGTACCAATCAGCACCTGATAAAACAGGTATTCATCATTGCGGGCAATGACAATCTTACTCATCCTGGTTTTCTTGGATCTGTTCAAGCGCTGCCAACGCAATACCGCCTCCTGCCATTGATGAGGTACTTCACTTAATACATTGATTCTTGCCCGTACGTCAGCGCTGTGTTTGGTGTCATGAGTGGATAGACATAACAGGGTATGAGGCCATTTTTTAATCCGCGCCTGATTAAAATGGTGAAAGGCATTGACCGAGTTTCCGAAGGAGCGCGGGTCGCCGCCCACTTCGTTTAAAGAGATCAGCCGGTTATAGCGATAAAGACCGGTATCTTCATAACCTTTAGCCATAACCTGCGGCGTGTATTGTTGAAACTTCATTACAAATCTCAACAGGTCTGTATCTGCAATCGCCGAACTGTGTTCCAGAAGCAGAAGTTGTCGAATAAACTCAAACACGGTTTTATCGGCCGCCCAACTTCGCTGCTTGCTTTGGTCAATTGCCCACTTGATATATTGGCTGTCCTCCTTGCTGACAGTTTGGTTGTTGATATAGGTTCGATAAACAGGAAAACAGGCTATAACCTCCAATAAAGCATTGCGCAATGCATAAAGCGTATAGTCCCGGGTCTTTGAACTGGCATCGGCAATTTTGCTCAACTGGTTGGCAAGCACATTCAATTCACTGGCCAGCGCGGTCGTCATCACCAGTTTTTTAGCCTGATACACCAGTTCGTCAAAATCCTGTCGATACTCTATAAACCGTGTATAGGTATGCGTTAAGGATTTTTCTGCGGCGCTATCAATAAAAACGCCATTAACGATATTGGCAAACTCGTAACCGGTAGTACCATGAATCGGCCAGTTGCTGGATAGATACTCATAGTTGGCGACAATTTTTTCGGCAACGATATAGATCGGCGGCGTATCTTGCTCGGTGCCGGTATTTAAAATTGCAGAAATCTTTTCATTAAGATGTTGATAATAGCCTACCGGATCATACAAGCCATCCCCATGATCGATGCGCAATCCTTGAATCTTGCCCTGTTCGATCAGCGACAGGACCAATTGATGCGTCGCATCGAATACTTTTTCGTCTTCAATCCGCAAACCGGCCAGTTCGTTGATATCAAAAAACCGGCGATAATTAATTTCATCACCGGCGACGCGCCAAAAAGCCAAGCGATAAACCTGCTGCTCCAGTAAGGCATGCAATTCGCTGGCTTCGCCCGCCATCCGGTTAATTTCCGTCACTCGAAAGCCAATAAATTCCATAAGTTGAGGGCTTTCCGCGCAAAGTTTGGCAAGGTGTTTTTTAAAGACTTCCTTATCCCGTTTGCGTTCTTCTATTTTTTCCTCCGCCCTGTCCGTGCATAGCGGTAATTTGCTGAAACTGTTATCAATGGTCTGATACTCCAGAAATATCGGATCATCCGCCGCAAAATGACTTAGCAATTGCGGGTGTTGCGAACTCAGGATAAAGGGATAAGTCTGTGGATCAACAGGAAATCGGTGCTGATAGTAATACACGCTGAACTCACCTTGCTCGGCATCGAAAGCCAGCTTTAATTCCTGCTGCTCCAGAATATTGCCGTAATGGTCGCCCAGCACAGGAAGCAGTATTTTATTTTGCAGCGTTTTTTTGACAGGATACCAATCAATATCAAAAAATGAGGCATAGTAGGAAGCTTGGCCATTCTCCAATACATCCAGCCACCAGAGATTGTCGCTGCCCATAACGGCCATGTGATTGGGGACAATATCCGTCATCAAGCCCATACCGTTGCACTGCAATACGTCGATAAAACGCTCAAAATCCTGATAACTGCCGATTTCGGGGTTGATCTCGTTATGGTCAACAATATCGTAGCCGTGACTACTGCCCGGGCGGGCTTTCAGATAGGGAGACGCATAACAGTGGCTAATGCCGAGCCGGCGAAGATAAGGAATAAATCGGGTTGCCTCAGCAAAGGTAAATTGCTTGTTAAATTGCAGGCGATACGTTGAAACCGGAATGTCCGCCTCTCTCTGCCGATTTTGATCAGTCATAAATCACGACATTGACTTCAGCGGTGCTCCTGGTCATTTTTTGGCCGCCTGCAAATAAAAAACGACTGCCCAAGGTCCTAAATCACCTGTCCGCAGGTATTTATCCACCTCTGAACCACTGGCAAACAGCACATCCCCGTCACAAGAATAATCGATCCTTGCCGGCTCATTACCCATATTGGCAACCAGCGTTAACGTTGAAGCATCATTCAACCGCCATTGCACAGCTATTGCCCTATCATTGAACAGTTGGTAATGAGCTTGCCCGACAATGAGTCCCTTTACCCTCGGGGTGATATGGTGCCTGCGAATACGCAATAATTCCTTGTGATAGTCGAGCCATTGTTGATGCGGCTCAAGGGCTGATTCATCCCATGCCAGCTTGGACGCCCGAAAGGTGTTAACTTCATTCGGCAAAGGCACTTTTGGCAGCGCTTCAACACCGTCAAACTCTGAGGTTTTGATAACATCCTGCAGCCGGCCCAAGTTCACTTGCTCGCCCAAATCGTCAGGAAAATCCACAAAATAGGTAAACGGCTGGCTGCAAGCCCACTCCTGCCCCATAAACAATAAAGGCGGCGATGGCGACAGCAATAAAAGCGCTGTCGCCGAGCGCAAAGCTTCCGGCCTGCAAAGGTTTGAGATGCGCTCACCCAGTACCCGGTTACCTATCTGATCATGATTCTGTAAAAAGCAGATAAAAGCCGTCAGCGGCAAATCCGAACAGGACTCGCCTCGCTTTTTGCTGTCCTGATAAGCGGATAGCTCGCCCTGATAAGCGAAACCTTCGGTTAAGCAGCGGCCCAGATGGCGTAGAGGTTGCTGACTGTAATCCTGATAATAGCCGGGAGTTTCGCCGGTTAGCAGAACATGCAAAACATGATGGAAATCATCATTCCACTGAGCATTGAAATAACGATTGGGCAAGGAAGGATCGTGCCTTAAATAACGCGCGGCATTATTGTCGTTTTCCAGCACTAAATAGACAGGGCGGTCATACCCGGGACCTAGCCGGACGGCTTCGGCCAGCTCTTCCAGAATATCCGGCGATGAGTCATCGAAAATGGCGTGTATTGCATCAAAGCGTAAACCGTCGAAATGATATTCTTCCAGCCAATACAGCGCATTGTGGATAAAAAACCAGCGCACCCAGTGAGGATCGAAATTAATGGCATCGCCCCACGGCGTATGGAATCGATCGGTAAAAAAATCCGGCGCATACAGATGTAGGTAATTGCCTTCCGGGCCGAAATGGCTGTAAACCACATCGTTAAACACCATTAAACCTTTGGCATGGGCGGTATCAATCAGGTCTTTAAGTTCATCGGGCGTGCCGTAACTGCTGTCAGGCGCAAACGGCAGTACGCCGTCATAACCCCAATTACGTCGTCCCGGAAAGTCGGCAATAGCCATCAACTGTATGGCAGTCACACCCAGATCAACCAGATAATCCAGACGCTCTTTTACCCCGGCAAAAGTACCTTTTTCAGTAAAGGTACCGACATGCAGCTCATAAAAAACCGCTTCCTCCCAAGGCCGCCCTTTCCAGTCCTTGTCCTGCCATTGCCAAGCCTCAGGATCGATAACCTGACTGGAACCGTTAACATCCTGAGGCTGATAACGTGAAGCGGGATCAGGAACATAGTATTCCTCATTGATCAGGTACTGGTAATAAAACCCGATACCGGCCAGTTCGGTCGTAATGCCATACCAGCCATCGGCTTCGGGAGTCATCAGCAACCTGATTTCAGGTGCGTTGCCTTGCAGGCTTAATTCAACCTTGTCGGCTCCAGGCGCCCACAATTTAAAGGTAACCTTGCCATCGTTCCGTAGATGAGTTCCAAAAGGCATGGCATGGCATTGATGTGCGGTTGACATGTGCAGAACTCAGCCTAATTCAATTCGGTCAACAGCACCATGTTGAAGCGATACCATTAAGGTCAAATGCTCTCGTAATTGACGGGTGAGCAGGAAGTTTTCACGGACGAACTCTTTGGATTTGATGCCCATTTCCTGCATTTTCTGCTTTTGATTAATCAGGTAGCGAATACGCAATGCAGCGCCTTCGGGCGTGTTGACTAAAAAACCGGTATGAAAATTGATGACCTGCAAACGAATGCCGCCGGTATCGCCGCCGATAACCGGTTTACCTTTCCACAGGGCTTCGGTTACCGTCAGGCCGAAGCCCTCTTTAGTGGATTTTTGCAGCACAATATCGGAAAGCCGTTGTAGCGCATTAATCGTGCGGTGTGCGTCGGGCGGCAACTGCAATAGTTTAATATTGGGATCATCGCCTGCCGCAACAGCGACTTCATTGAATACAACCTCCCCTTCCGGGTCATCCGTAGCCGTTCCGCCGGCCAGCACCAATTGCAAATTAGGGATATATTGCTTGGCCAGTTTATAAGCTTTTATAACGCCTATCGGATCTTTAAACCGATCAAAACGCGAGATCTGTGTGATCAATGGCGCATCGGGATCAAGGTCGAAACGGGTTCGCACCGCCTCCAGTTCGTCTTGAGGCAAATCCACGTTTTTGTCGCTTAAGGGATCGATGCTGGGCGGGATAATATAGGCAGGATGCGGCAGTAATTGAACAAACTGGGACAATGAGAAAATACTGGCATCATAGTCACGAATATACCGATCTAAAAACCGCCAGGTTCCCCGGTACGGATGGCTGGCATCGATATGGCAGCGCCAGATCCACTTGCCCTTGCGTTTGCCGCAATACTTTAACAATGCAACGGGTTGCGGATCGTGAATAAAAACAAAATCCGCTTCTTCCAGGACATTGCGCAGGTGGTTGGCGTTTTGCTCATTCACTTCCAGGAAATGGTCCAGCAGGGTTTCGGGAATAGCGATTCTGTCGCCCTGTATTGAGTTATGGAAACTTTTTGTACACTGGTAAAACTCGCTATCGCCGGTAATCACTTCCCAGCGCGTATCGAGTCCCAATTCCCTGGCAAGCGGCACAAGCTTTTCCAATATTTCGGCAACACCGCCGCCAACACGGGTGGAATTGACATGAACCACGGACTTGCCTTTCAAGGGCTCCGCCAGTTGCTGCAAATGACGAATGACATCTTCACCCGTTACCGCGGCGTAAGAATCTAACATGGTGGTCATGACACGTGCTCCGCAAAATGATGTTGGAAGGCTGCTGCGACTTGCTGACGTATTTCGACCAAATTACTGAAATAAGGATCGATGCCTTTTAGCCGTTCAATTAAATGCTGATGGGTGTCTCCAAAAAATGTCAGCCATCGGCAGAAGTCATCCATTTTGTCCGAAGCACGCCGGCGGGAGTCAATAAAATGATAAAAAATGCTGCTTGCCGACATTTGTGGAATCAGATTCGACATCTCTTGCGGTTTGCTTATCTGGGTATGGGTATCGAACACCACAATCTGTGAGCGAATAAATTCAAACTGTTTCGAGGCGCGGGCCCATTGTAAATATTCACTTTCTTCCAGGCGATCATCGATGTATTCCAGTAAATGGTAGCGTAACTCTTCCATATCATTGAACGAAGTGGGGTCAAGTACGGCCAATTGCTCCGCCAATTTAGTATCGGCAAGGCCATGACGCACCCAACCGGCAAAATCGTTGATGTACTCGCGCTCCTCAAAATGAGGCAGTAATAAATTCGCCCAAAAATGGTAATACAAGCTATCCGGATCCAGGCTGCTGATATGATCGCGGAACTCTTTTAACGTTTTGGCACGTCTATGAGTGGAAATTGCGATTAGCGCACAATCTTTTAGCGCAAAAGCCTGTGGTTTCGGATCTTGTTTATTCTGTATCGTATTCATATTTAAAATTCCATGTGAATAGAATTAAGTGAATGACGTTGTAAAGTAGATCAAAGTCTTTAGGTTAGATCTCCATGCACCGGCCACAATCCGGCAAAAGTCTTCCCAGCCTGGGCAAAAATCAAGCGAAAATGTCGGGGATCATAGCTATTCCCCCAAAGCGCCACCCCGTCTGAGCGCTCGTAAAACGGACAAGTGAGTCAACTTCGTTTGTACAGCCGCCTGTGTTTAGGACATAACTCTTCGAGCATTACCGATTTATCTGGTATACATCTGCTCGTAATACTCTATTTTGGCGTCTGTTTCCGCCTTGTCCGCCTTGTTCTTTATTTCATCAACTTTGGTGCTCCGTTCCCACTAATGAGTATCGGATTTATCTTGTTGGTTGTCATTTATGTCCATGCTGTTTATCTCAAGTAATTTATATGGATGGCTTAAACAAATAGTCGATGCCCTGCAAAATTATCAAAAACGCCGCAGGCTCTCGGAGGAGACAAAGGCGGCGTTTTTGTCTCAAAACAAGCAACAACTTAGATTATTGTTCACATGCCTCTGCCAAAAGAAGAAGGCGTCATTGTTTGAGGTGACTCGCTTATAAGTATTGCGACGCGCCGGTTTTGCTGGCGTCCTGCAGAGGTTGAGTTCGTTGCGACCGGGGAACCCTCACCCATGCCCTCTGCGCTGATTCGTTGCGGTGAGATGCCGCTGGTAATCAGGAAATTTCTGACAGCCTCGGCCCGCATCTGTGAAAGATTGAGGTTATAGTCTGACGATCCCCTACTATCAGTATGCCCCTCAATCTTCACCATAGTTTTGTCATTTTTTTTCAGATACTCCACCAAGGGGTACAGCTGCTGAACGCCTCCGGGTTTGAGATTGGAGCCCCCTGTGTCGAACAACACATCGCCCAACGTCATGACCTCTTTGAATTTCAGTTTCGCGATTTCAGTGTCGCGGGCTTGCAAGCGAACCTGGTCTTTTTGGGCGCTTAATTCATCAAAAGTCTTTTTTGAAGCGACTTCGCTGGCGGTGGCTCGTGCCAGATCCACTTTTCGGCTGGCTAAGTAGGAAAGATGATCCACCTCGTCGGTATCTTCATCGTCCTGCCAAGCGTCTTCGGCTCTTTGCAATGATTTATCCGCCGCAAACAAATCCGCAGAAGCATTGGCCATCACTGTAGGATCATGGGCCGCTTGCTGATAGTCGGAACGCGCTCGCTCAAGGTTCTTATTGGGTGTCGGTGAGCAAGCGGTTATCAACATGCTCAAGAAGACGATAAAAATGCTAATCAGCGATGATGGCTGGAAAGAGATTTGTAGTCGCATGATACGCCTCCAAAATGGCTGGTTACTGGCCTTCGCTTTATCGCGAAGTCTCCTGTTTCAAGGCCTCGATCGCCTTTTTCATTTCATCCGTCTCGTTGGCCTGTTTTACCGCCTTGGCTTTGGCATTGGCCAGATTTGCTTCGGCAATGGCTTCTTCGGCCAAGCTGGCTCCCTTTTCATTCTCATCGTCATCCACTTGTCGATGTGCTTGATCGAGTTTTGTGCGGGCGCTGCTTAGCAGCGCCGGTTCGTACTGAGCAGCTCCGGACCTTTCAGCATTCTGAATGGCTACGTCAGCCTGTGACAGCAATTCTTTCGGTGGTTCCGAAGCGCAGCCCACCAGTAACAAGCTTATCAATGCTGCCGATGGCCCTAATCTCAAGAATGTTTTAATTGTAAACATGGTAGTACCTTCTGATGAGCTACGGATTCGCAAGAATCCAAGTTACGGAATGGCGCATAGAGATGTTTTCGATGGAAGTCCAGAATATCACTGGCATTTTTGACATTGAGGGAAATCATCTGACTAAACCCAAAACGCCGACGATAATGAGATAAATGGCGATGATGTAATTCAACAAGGCAGGACGGATGAGTATTAAAATTCCGGCGATAAGCGAGAGGAGTGCTTGTGTATTGACATACATTAGGTTCACCTTTCTTCTGTCATGGTTTGAGTCGATAGTCTCCCTGATCGGATAGCTCAAAACCAGACTCGATTAATGCTGAAAATGTGTTTAACCCTCGTCGATCTTGTAAATTACTTTTTACGGCGCCCACAAGTTCGGATTGCTGCTTGCCATTTTCTCCATATAAAAAATTATCCGGATACCAAGCTTCTCTCTAAAGCTGAACTTCCTCCTTATAAGTTAACGAAGCCGTAACCGGACTAAAATCCTATCAATCCTCACCAATTACACCACCAGAATACAAGGTTGCGATCTATAAACAATAAGCACGAATACTTAGCAAAATATGCTCGGAAAGCAGCAAACTCAGTCGTTCCAAGCCTGTTTAGGTTATTAACTGCACTCAACACATTTGCTTGTCAACCATTTAACAGTCACTTGCTCTGCGAAAAATCAGACCGAAGCATCGTAGTACGCATCGCGTACCATTTTCAACTTCCGCTGGATCAAATCTCAAAAAGGTACGCGATGCGTACCCTAATAAGGATTATTTACCACAGTGAACACCAACGACTGCAGGGACAGATTTTTGCTCCATGCAAAATCTGCATTCCCCACATCCCTGTGGGTTATGCAGGAGGTAGGCAGAAAACCGCTCCTGCGTAAGCTGCATTGACCTCCAGGGAGGGAGGAAATGCCGCAAGATTGCCTGGAGCAATCTTGCGGCCGCCACATCCCTGTGGTTTAGCAACGCAGGAGCAGTTCCGAGGACACGGAGAAAAGAATCATGTTAATTCAATATATTAAAAACTCCGTGTTCTCAGTGTCCTCCGTGGTTAGTTAAAAAGGTGTGCGATTCGTACCATTTTAACTACCGGCCTGCGGAGAATCAGACCGAATAATTAATAAGTAGTTGTACGGATTTATCAAGGTTCATAAGCAGGCGATACTCCATTATGAGTTTTAGACTTTCTCATAAGATATCTTTCATTGAGTCTTAACTAAACGAGAAGTGCGATTATGAAAAATCACCCATTAATACTGGTTGGGCTTTTACTTTTTTCTACGGCGACGGCGGCTTTTGAAAATGAAAACCCGGAGCCTGTCACTACAGTTCGTCAACGCGCACAGGAAGTAGTGCCGTATGACTTAGGCCAAGCCCTGCAAACGTTTACCAAAACTGTTCATGGCGGTATTCAGCATGTTGTCTCCAAATCGCCAAGCAACACTCGGGAAATAGAAGCAATCCAGGCACATCTATCCAAAATTGCCGATCAATACAGAAAAGGTGATTTTTCTATAACCGAACGTGTACACGGATCTGACATGCCGGGCCTGACTCAATTGAAAACGGCAAAAATCGACGATATAAAATTTGAATATAAAGCATTGCCCAATGGTGCGCAGATTCATTACTCGACTGAGTATCCCCAGTTTGTGCAAGCGCTCCATGAATGGTTTGACGCGCAGAAGATCGAGCATGGCAATGATGTGATACAGGAACATAGCAAGCACCATTCAACCCCTGCCGAATAAGCCAGTCATGGATAGCTATTCGACTATGGGACATGGACGGCTGATTACGCGCTTGAATCGGTAATTGCAACAACCTGGAACCAGACATTATGCCATTACGTAATTTTGAAACATGGATGTGGGCGGAAGCTTGTGAAATATTAAATCGGGCAGACCGGTTGCATCGACAGTTTTTTAGGCCTTCTGTTATGAATGCCAAGCGACCGGCCTGGGAGCCACCGATCGATGTCTATGAAACTGATTGTGGGTTCGAAATTATGATTGCACTGCCGGGTGTAGCCCCGGAACACTTAAACGTAATACTTGAAGGTGACCATTTGCTTGTTGGCGGGAAGCGGCATTTACCGGACAGCTCACAAGCGCAGATTCGACGTCTGGAAATTCCCTATGGACGTTTTGAACGGCGCATTGAACTGCCTGATGGACGTTTTGAAATCGGCACTAGTGAATTTGTGAACGGTTGTTTATTAATTTCACTGCGGAAAATATAAGGGCTGCTTATGCAAATCAAGGACCTGAAAAACTTACTTCTGGGATCAACGACGGATAAGGAAGAGACTTCTTCAGAGATAAAGCAGGAAAATCCGTTGCAATTTCCACCTGTCCCCAATGATGCGCTTATCATTGTGCCTATGCGTGGAACCGTGCTTTTCCCGCAAAACGTCTCTCCGCTAGTGATAGGCCGTAAAGCCTCCATTGCGGCTGTGCAGGAAGCGGTGCGCTCGGAGAAATCGATCGGATTACTTTTGCAATTGAGAGACAAAGATGAAGAGCCCACCTCGGAAGATCTCTACACGGTTGGAACGGTAGCGGAAATTTTACGCTACATAACTGCGCCTGACAGCACGCATCATGTCGTTTGCCAAGGTGTGCAACGCTTTCGAGTAAAGGAATTCTTGCCCGGCTATCCGTTTCTTGTCGCCCGGATTGAACGTTTCGAAGAGATTGATACGAGTTCCAAAGATATCGAAGCGCGAGTCATAACGCTCAAGCAAAAATCGCTGGAAGTACTGGCTCAGACACGACAAGCCCCTGAGGAACTGGTTAATGCCATTCGATCCATCAATTCAGCGTCCATGCTGGCCGACCTGGTTGCCAGCTATCTGATTTCCAAACCCGAGGAAAAACAAGAGGTCCTGGCTCTGTTTGACATACAGGCTCGTATCGACCGGATTCTGGAATTGCTCAATTACCAAGCCGAAGTATTAAAAATCTCTAACGAGATTAACGAACAAACCCAGGAAACGATGGGGCAACGACAACGCGAATTCGTTTTGCGGGAACAAATGAAGGCTATCCAAAAGGAATTGGGCGAGGAAGAAGGCGGTGCCGCCGAAATTGAAGAACTCAGCAACGCCATCACGGCCGCCAAAATGCCAGAAGAGGTCGAAAAACAGGCGCGTAAGGAACTCGCTCGCTTACAGCATATGCCGGATGCCAGCGGCGAATATTCGATGATTCGCACCTACCTTGATTGGCTGACGGAACTGCCTTGGTCGACCGCAAGTACAGACGCTATCGATATAAAAAGAGCCCGGGAAATTCTTAATGAAGACCATTACGGCCTGGATAAAATCAAGCAGCGCATATTGGAGTTCCTGGCCGTTCGCAAACTGAAGCCGGAAGGCAAAAGTCCTATCTTATGTTTTGTGGGCCCTCCAGGCGTCGGCAAAACCTCATTGGGACGCAGCATAGCCCGGGCAACCGGGCGCGAGTTTGTGCGCGCCAGCCTCGGCGGCCTCCATGACGAAGCTGAGGTACGCGGCCACCGACGCACCTATATCGGCGCGCTGCCGGGCAACATTATTCAATCCATACGCAAAGCCGGCACGAATAACCCGGTATTTATGCTGGATGAAATGGACAAGATCGGTGCAGGAGGATTCCACGGCGATCCTTCTTCAGCTTTGCTGGAAGTATTGGATCCCGAGCAAAACTCGACCTTCCGCGATAACTACCTGGCGGTCGCGTTCGACCTGAGCCATGTCATGTTTATCGGCACGGCCAACGTATTGGACAGCATACCGGGACCGTTACGCGACCGGATGGAAGTCATTGAACTGACCGGTTATACCTCTGATGAAAAACTTCAGATTGCCAAACGCTATCTGGTAAACCGGCAACAGGAAAGCAACGGCTTAACCCCTGAGCAATGCACAATCACCGACAATGCCATATTGACCATTATTCAGGACTATACCCGTGAAGCCGGCTGCAGAAATCTGGAGCGCGAGATCGGCTCTGTATTTCGTCATATTGCGATACGTATTGCCGAGGGACTTACCGTCAGTGAACAGATCGACAGCGAACATATTCCGGGCATTCTGGGACCGAAAAGGTTTTACAGCGATGTCGCCATGCGCACCAGTGTTCCGGGCGTTGCTACGGGACTTGCCTGGACGCCGGTCGGCGGCGACATTCTTTTTATTGAGGCCACCCGTCTGCCCGGTGACGGCAAGCTGATCCTTACCGGCCAGTTGGGCGATGTTATGAAAGAAAGCGCCCAGGCTGCGTTAAGCCTGGTGAAATCCCATGCTCTTGAGTTGGGTTTAAGCCCGGAAATATTCAAAATAAACGATATCCATGTCCACGTGCCGGCAGGCGCCATTCCTAAAGACGGCCCCAGCGCCGGCGTGGCGATATTTACCGCATTATTTTCTGCGTTTTCCGAGCGCGTTGTGCATAACGATGTGGCGATGACCGGGGAAATTAGCCTGCGAGGATTAGTGTTGCCGGTTGGCGGCATTAAAGAAAAAGTTATTGCTGCGGCCAGAGCGGGGCTAAAAACAGTCATGCTGCCGGCACTCAACAAAAAAGACTTTGATGAAATCCCCGAAGCAGTGAAGAACCAACTCCAGTTTATCTGGCTGGAAAATGTGGATGACGCATTAAAAGTTGCCATGGAAGATGAGCCTGCTGGTACAGAACTGAAATCATAGTTTTTACATGCTACGGCCAAGGGATATACCGCACGGAATTAAGCATTAAATCACCGCCGTCCTCGATCCCAAGGTTGGTTCCGCGGCATCCATTTTGCTAATCGTGTGTGACATAACCGTTAAGCACAAGATTCCGGCTGACGCCAGACTGTAGCACCTGCTTTGCCCGGCATCGACTTCAAGGAAACCAAATGGACGAAACACAACATAACACCGTCTTCAAAATGGGCACGCCTCCGTCCGAAAACCTGGTCATCGATGCACTGTCGCCTTGGTGGCGGCGCGCTGGTCTCGCCATTCTAATTTCCGGCCTGACCGTCCTCCTGATGGTGACGCTTAAAGTCTATCAGGAGGCGCCGCCGATCCCGAAGCAGGTGTTAACGGCCGATGGCTTGCCGCTATTCACCGGCGAGGATATCCGTGCGGGCCAGCAGGTATTTCTTAAATACGGGCTGATGGATAATGGAACTATCTGGGGGCACGGCGCTTATCTCGGCCCCGATTATTCGGCCCAGTATCTCCATACCCAAGTTCTCGCCAGCTCGGCACTGATTGCCCGGCAGCGCTACGGTCAGCCGCCCGACCAATTGACGGCGGCGCAACGTGCCGCTGTCGAAGCGGAAGTGCGGGTCGGGCTGAAACAAAACAGCTACGATCCGCGCAACGAAGTCCTGACCATGGAACCTTTTTACGGCGATTGGTTCCGCCAACAAACAGACACCTGGAACGAATATTTTTCCGCGCCTAAACAGAACGGCGGCCTTAGCATAGGCGCTATCCGCAATCCCGAAGAGCTTCGGCAGCTTACCGCGTTCGTTGCTTGGGCCGCCTGGGCTTCGGTCGCTAACCGGCCGGGAAAACCTTATTCGTATACCAACAACTTTCCTTACGATCCAGTGGCCGGCAACACGCCAACGGCCGACGCGGTACTTTGGAGCGTAATAAGCCTGATCTTCCTGCTCGGCGGTACCGCGCTGGTACTTTTGGCGTTCGGGAAATTCAACTATCTTGGCTGGAAGACCCAGGGCCATGTGCATCCGCAGTGGAACGGCACAAGCGTGAGCACGGCTCAGCGTGCCACGCTCAAATATTTTGCCGTCGTCGCGCTGCTGTTTATCGCGCAAGCGCTGATCGGCGGCGGTGTCGCCCATTATCGCGCCGACCCGAACAGTTTTTACGGCTTCGATCTGGCTGCATGGCTGCCCAGCAACCTGCTGCGGACTTGGCATCTGCAACTCGCTATTTTCTGGATCGCTACCGCGTTCGTTGCCGGTGCGCTGTTTCTAAGCGCCGAGCTCGGCAGGCACGAACCGGCAGGACAAACTACTGGCATCCATGTGCTATTCTGGCTATTGGTCACCGTAGTCGTCGGCAGCCTGCTCGGCGAATGGGCCGGCATGCAGCAACTGTTGCCGCAGCTTTGGTTCTGGTTCGGCGATCAAGGCTGGGAGTACCTCGAACTCGGCCGAGCTTGGCAGCTCCTGCTCGCAGTCGCGCTGCTGTTCTGGTTCGGACTGCTTGTGCGTGCGCTGATGCCTGCGCTGCATGATTCCGAACGGCGCGAAATCGCCGGTTTGTTTTTATTCTCCGCAATCGCTATTCCGCTGTTTTACCTGCCGGCAATGTTCTTCGACAGTACCACCCATTTCTCCATCGTCGATACTTGGCGTTTCTGGATTATCCATCTTTGGGTCGAAGGCTTTTTCGAGTTTTTCGTCACCGTGCTGGTCGCCATCCTCTTTTTCCGCTTCGGAGTCGTTTCGCGGCTGGCGGCAACGCGCATTATTTACCTCGACGCCATTTTGTACTTTGCCGGCGGCATTATCGGCACTGGTCATCATATGTACTGGACCGGCCAGACTCATCTGAATATGGCGCTGAGCGCCCTATTCTCGGCGCTCGAAGTCGTGCCGTTGACATTGCTGACCCTCGATGCCTGGGATTTCATCACGCTGACTCAATCGCGCTGCGTTATTTGCCAAAAAACAATAGCGGTGCCGCATAAATGGACTTTTTATTTCCTGATTGCGGTTGGGGTATGGAATTTCGTCGGCGCAGGCATTTTCGGCTTCCTGATCAACCTGCCGATCGTTAGTTATTACGAGGCAGGCACATTGCTGACGCCGAACCACGGCCACGCGGCATTGATGGGTGTTTTCGGTAACCTTGGCATAGGCATGCTGGTGTTCGCGATCAGGCAAACGGTCAGCGATTCGCTATGGCAGACCTTGGAAAAGTATGTGCGAATCGGCTTCTGGGGCATCAATATCGGACTGCTGCTGATGGTGGTTTTGAGCCTGTTTCCGGCCGGCGTGCTGCAATTGATCGACGTACTGGAAAACGGTTATTGGCATGCCCGTGGCCTGGTTTATACCAGCTCGGTTCAGTCCCGGTTTTATGAATGGCTGCGACTGGCTGGCGACCTCGTGTTTATCTTGTTCGGCGCCATTCCGATCGTGATCGTCTCAATATATGCGTATCTGGTGGAACGAAAGTTTAATCCTGCACCCGACACTGAGGCCGGACGATAAGGGATTTTTGATAAATACTTTTTTAAGATCGCGCCGATCTCTTTCTAGCGGAATAAAATCTGCCTGATTTAGCTCAACCCGGCCAACTTAAATCGCCGAGTAACCAGATGTGGATACCGAACCAATTCGTCCCGAATGAATGCTTTATGCTGCTTAGCCTGTTCAGTTTGTAAGCGTATTTGCCCGAGCCCACCGCACGGGCCATTGGGTATGACAGGTTAATTACGCAAATGTCATCAGAATACGCCGTTGAATATCGGTTAATCGAGGCGGATCGGCCACGCAGTCTTTAGCCGGAAGTTTGCTAAGAAATTCAGTGTCACTGACTTTCGCCTCCTGTACCCCTAAAACATCAGGTTGATGTTGCTTGAGCACCTGAGGCAGACGCACGCGTAGCGAATTGACACCCAAGCTGACAATCTTTATCTGGCTTATACCTGAATATTATCGAATTGTGCCGATAGTTGCAGAGAACAGGCGAATTCGTATCCAGCGCCCGAGCAATAAGGTTAATCGTCATCCGATAAGCTGATCCAGAAAGCAATATTTTCAGCGAAAGAAGTTACCGTAACCAATGCTTCCGCCGTATTATCCAGCCTTTATAACCATTGGATGCAGTTTAAGGTCTTTGTTTACTTTTGTTAAAGCCACGCCGATCAGTCGTCGTGGAATTGAGGAATGATTTTTGAAATGGTCGCAGTGAAAATATGTATCACTGATGTGCTTTTTGGCTTTTCTGATTACCAACCTGCCGCATGGATTCATCATTAACAAAATCATCCCTGCAGATTGAATGCCATGTTATAAGATAGTCAGCCGGATCAAGTTAAGCTATCGCATCATTAATAATAATTCTCTCAGGGGTAAATAAGACATGCAACTGCAAGACGTAGGACTTATCAAAAAATTAGCTATAGCTTTAATTTTTGTTGGCGTTGTATTAATTATTGGCCATGAACTGAGACTTTATCTTCCTGATCTGGAAGTCCAGATCCAAACTATGGGCGCTTTTGCACCGCTGGGCTTTATTACATTGTTTGTCATGCTGACGCCTTTTTTTATCTCAGTCGATGCACTGTGTTTTACTGCCGGCTTATTATTCCCAATCGGCGCTGGAGTGTTTTACACCATCATTGCAACTTATCTGGCATCGGCACTTATTTTTTTTCTGGGCCGATATTTATTGCGGGACAGAATTCTTAAACATCTTGCCGAACATAAGCGTTTTTCCGAACTCAACGGGGTAATCAAGGGCAATGAGTTTAAGCTGATGTTTTTATTGCGCCTGACCCCTTTGCCGTTTGCAATGCTAAGTTATGCCTTTTCGGTTACTCAGGTCAGGTTCCAACCTTATTTGGCCGCCACCAGCGGTATCTTAATTTACAATATCGGGCTGGTTTATTTCGGTTATACCACCAAACACCTGTCCGGGTTAATCAGCAGTGAAGCCGCAACGAAGAGTACAGTTTCCTATCCGCTGCTGACAGTGGGCTTAGTTATTTCCGTGGCAGTGTTGATCTATGTGGCAAAAATTGCCGGTAAAGCGTTAAAGCAATTAGGATATAAAGTTAAATGATTACAGCGCAATCATGCCTTTTGTCGGGCACCACTATTAGTAAAAACTGTGCCAAATAAAAAAGTAGTGACAGCGTTAATGGAAAATTAACCCGTTACTGGGCAAATAGCGGGAATCGGCCAAAAACAGCGATTCACTCAAGTAAAATCAAATCGATGTCAAATTGCGATTTTATAGAAAAACATGAGTAATAGAGACAAAGAAGAACCTTTTTATTTTATTCACCCTTCGAATAAATGGCGTGCGCTATTTGCAGAAGCCTGGGGTACATTTTTGCTGGTTCTGGTTAGTGCGGGAGCCGTCGTTGTATCTGAAATGACAGGTGAAATTACCAAGGAAATGGAGGTTATTGCTCCAGGTTTAATGGTGATGGCGATTATCTACTTCATGGGAGCTGTCAGCGGCGCGCATATCAATCCGGCCGTGACTGTTGCCTTTGCTTGCAGACGGCATTTTCCTTGGCGGCGGGTGCCGTTGTATCTGTTAGCGCAAATAACTGGCGGCCTTTTAGCGGCAGTTTTTTTAAAAGCCCTGTTTGGAGATATTGGGCAGGTTGGAGCCACAGTTCCCTATCCCGGCTTTGAAAACTGGAAGGCTTTGATCATAGAAACGGTATTGACGACCGGCTTGATCAATACAATCCTGGGCACTGCATCAGGCCCCGGCAATGTCGGCAACAATGGTGCCTTAGCGATAGGAGGTTACATTGCTTTAGCAGGCTTATGGGCAAGTCCTTTAACCGGTGCATCAATGAATGCAGTTAGAACACTAGCCCCTGATCTAGTCAGAGGCGACCTAACGACTACCTGGATTTATGTTATCGCGACGTTTATCGGAGCACTTATCGCAGTAGGTTTCGAATGGATTCTAAAAGGTAAGCCAAGCCACCATGCTGATAAAGAAGCTCAGGGAATGACAGCTAAAGATGAAAAATAAAACAGTCTGACACTCGCATGGTTTGGCTGTGCCGCAAGTACATAGAAGAAATGACATTAACGCTGTTCAAGAATCTTACATTCTTACGAATCGGTAAAAGATGTGTTTTGCTATTTCAGCCGTTGAGATATAGAGCATAACGATAACACCAAGCAAACCGAGTAAATGTAGCGGTAGCGGCTCAAAACCTATTAAGTGTGCAATCGGCGTATAGGGTAACGCTACAGTGACAGCGGCGATAGTGAGCGTTGCGGCGGTCAAGTATTTGCCGGGGCGGCTGGAAAAAAACGGCTTGCTGCTGCGCACCACAAAAACAATCAATGCGGCTGAAACCACTGATTCCAGAAACCAGGCTGTGCGAAATTGTTCGACAGAAACATCCAGCAGCAACAGTAGCCCGAAGGTCATGAAATCGAACAGCGAACTGACGAAGCCAAAAGTGATCATGAATTTACGGATGAACTTAATATCCCAGCGCCTGGGTTGCGAGACCATCTCCGCATCGACATTATCCGAAGCAATGGTCATTTCCGGAAAATCAGTCAGCAAGTTGGTCAACAGGATTTGCTTGGGCAATAACGGCAGAAAAGGCAGGAATAAGGATGCGCCCGCCATGCTGAACATGTTGCCGAAGTTGGAACTGGTTGCCATGAACACATATTTAAGCGTGTTGGCGAACGTAATGCGCCCTTCCCTAACGCCTTGCACCAGCACGGCCAGATCCTTTTCCAATAGCACAATCTCAGCCGTTTGTTTGGCGATGTCGGCGGCGCTATCGACAGAAATGCCGACATCGGCGGCATGCAGCGCGGACACGTCATTAATGCCGTCGCCCATATAGCCGACCACAAAACCGGCCTTTTTCAGCGCAATGATAATCCGCTCTTTCTGGTTGGGTTCGACTTCGGCGAATAAATCGACATCCGCCACTTTGTTGATCAACGCCGGACCGCTCATTTTTTCAATTTCAGGGCCGGTCAGGATTTCGTGTTCCGCAAGCCCCAGTTGCTTGCTAACAGTGGCCGCTACCAAACGGTTATCGCCGGTAATAATTTTGAGCGTGACACCCAGTTCGCGCAGTTGCTGGATCGTTTCGGCGCAGTCCGCTTTGGGCGGATCGAAAAACAGCAGAAAACCTAAAAAGCGCATTCCGGCCTCATCGGTCTTATCAATCCGCGCTTGGGCGTCCATGGGTTTATAGGCCAGTCCCAGGGTGCGAAATCCCTGGCGGCTGAAGTCTTCGTAACTCTGCTGGATTTGCTTGCTGACCGACTCTATCGGTGTCAATGTGCCATCGGCATTTTCCGCTTCAGAGCAGGCGGCAAGCACATTGGTCAGCGCGCCTTTGGTGACCAACACGTTTTCGCCCTGTTTCGAGATCAGCAGGCTTAGCCGTTTGCGGTAAAAATCATAGGGAATTTCAGCCAGTTTTTCGCAATCTGTTAAATCGAACTGTCGGTATTGCCGAATTGCTTCGTCGATCGGGTTGCTGAACCCGGTTTCATAAGCCGAATTAACATAGGCATAAAATGCCACTTTCTCGCTGGCTTTGCCTGACAGATCCAGCGTATCGTGCAAATGCACAGTGCCTTCGGTCAAAGTGCCGGTTTTATCCGAACACAGCACGTTCATGCTGCCGAAATTCTCGATAGAGGCCAGTTGCTTGACGATAACTTTTTGCTCCGCCATGCGTTTCGCGCCGTGAGCCAGATTGATGCTGATGATTGCAGGCAATAATTGCGGCGTTAAGCCCACGGCTAGAGCCAGCGCGAACAAAAACGAGTCCAGCACCGCTTTTTCAAGATAGACATTCACCGCAAAGATCAGCATAACCAGTATCAACGTGATTTCCATCAGCAGATAGCCAAAGTGTCTGATGCCGCTCTCAAACTCGGTTTCAGGCGCTTTTAATTTGATGCGCAGGGACAGTTTGCCGAATTCGGTGGTTTGTCCTGTCGCAACCACCAACGCTGTTGCATCGCCGCTTTGCACATGCGTTCCCATCCACAAGGCGTTGGTGCGCTGACTTAATGCGGTATCTGCCGGCAATACACCGGGCATTTTTTCGACCGGATAGCTCTCCCCGGTCAGTATGGCTTCATCGATAAACAGATTGTCCGATTCCAGAATCAGACAATCTCCCGGAATAACGTCTCCGGCTTTGAGTAATATAATATCGCCGGGAACCAGGTTTTCTGCGGCAATCTCCTTTACAGTATTGCCCCGAAGCACGCTGACTTTGATTTGCACAATCGCTAGTAACTTTTCTATCGCACTGGCCGCACCTTTTTCCTGCCAAAACCCTAACAAGCCGCTGATCAGTACAATCGATAAAATGATGGCTGCATCCACCCGATCATGTAAATAAAATGACAAACCGGTCGCAAACAACAGTATCAGAATAATGGAATTTTTAAACTGGGCCAGAAACAGCCCCAAGTTCCCCGTCTGCTTTTTGTTGTTCAGCCGGTTTGCACCGTAGCGCTTTGCCCGCCGAGCGGCTTCTTTATTGCTTAATCCTTGAACTGTCGTAGCAAGCAATTTGAGTTGTTGTTCAGCAGGGATGTTCCAAAATGAGTTGCAAGTTTTATCGGGTTTTGAGTTGCTTTTCATGACTAAATCCTGTTTGTGATTCCGTGCGTGGCCGTCATTTCAGTTCCCAGTATAACGTTGGGGCACTTTTATTAATTTCCTCCACTTATACTTATGGGCAATGGATCAAATCGTAATTGAACATGAATATCGTCATTTTATTAATCTAGCGCGAAAAATTCTGTGCATTTTGGTTATCTAGAGTGTTAAGTACGTCCTGATGAATAATATCCAGGTATACATGTTGTCGCCGGTATTTGGCGCGCCTTTTTGTAGGTGTATCCTGCATTTGTTTTCGTATCGGTTGCAGAGGCAATGAATAATCATGTTCTGCATTACGCTGCGCGCCCAATTCAAGCCAATAAGCATCGTAACTGAAATATTTAGATCTCTTTGTGCGTGATATTTGCTGTTCATCAGATACGGCTAAAATAGTGTCCGCATTGATATGTTTTGCGAAAGCGAACAGGCCTTCCATAACCACACGCTTAGGACTCAATCCGCTACATGCTTTACTCGCTTCTGAAACCATTTTGCGAGCGCTTTCCTCGGCAGGTCCTTGTATTCCGCCAATGTAGAGCGTTAGATCATTTATTTTAGGGACAATCGTAAAACTTAACGATGCGAGAGCTGAACTATTGCCTGCCTGTTGCCAACAAAACGCCAATTCACCTTCTTTGCCCGGGAATTTGGCATACCGCAAAAACAGCTCGAAATGCTGTCCGGACGTGGTTTCAATGTGCGATAACAATAAACCGCCATTCAATAAAATTTGATGCAGGAGCTCTGGCGCAATAATTCGTTCGATTACAGAATAATGTTCAGATAACAATTCGGCACGTTTTGCAATCGGGTTATCTAACCGTAATACATGGCGATGTAATTTTTCCGCGAGCCCTTTTTCTTGTTGCACCAATTTCGATAATAAAGGCGAATTAGCCAATTGTCGAAACCACTTGCCCGAGTGATTTGGCCAAAACAGGCAACGATAAAACATCTTAAACCTATTGTAGTTTTCATCAGGATGACAATATTTGGAAATTTCTATTATTGAACGTATGTATTTAGGATTGGCAACGCTGAATCGTAAATTATGGAACCGCTGTGGACTAAACGGCGAATTGTGTGGCTCTAGTGGATTAAAGTAAGTCATGGTTGTCATTTAATAATTTGATCAGTAAGTGTAATGGGGCTTTAAACGTCGAATCAACAGCTTATGAAATTTAGCGATTATACTGTTTATTATTTTTTAAATTGCATGACTTTATTTTTTAATTCGAAGTTTATGTTTAATCTTTCTCCATGTTTCTCTTTAATTCGGAAAGTTTATGTTTAATTTTTTCCCATGTTTCGACCGATTTTTCGGAGTGCAAGGTATCCTTAATGTCATCAATTTCCGTATAAAGCATTTTAAAGTCATCCTTATCGCCGTAACCCAGTAGCTCAGCGATTTTCAGCTGGTCTTTAGCTGCATCGGTAAGTTTTAGGACTTCTTCCCGGCTTTTTTCTTTAGACATGTCTTTTTTGTGTTCCAAGTCAGATGCTTGATTCACTAAGGCTTCAGCGCGAAGGAACGGTAAAGGCATAATTTCCGTGGTCTCGACTAACATATTTAAGGCCTTATCTAAAAGGCTTTCAGCTTCTTTTGTTTCTCCTTTATTAACTCGGGCCATAGCATCCTTGAGGACTGAAGGAAATGAGCCCAGCGGCATACTGATTGTCGTGATTCGTATTTCACTGGCTAATTCGGAAAGTATTTGTCTTGCAGATTGCAATTTGCCATCATCAAGCAAATCATCAGCCTTGTTAATTGCTTGTTTGATCGTTTTAGCATCACCTTGAAAATCGGAAGCATCAACTTCAATATCAACAGGAACCAACGTCAAGGCGGGGTGTTTTGCCAGAACAACATCCAATTTTTCTGAAGCAGTCTGTAAGGTGAAAAAAGCTTTTTTCATATCGTTCTTGTCTAAATCCTCGAGCGCTTGATGGATGCCAGACACAGCGTCAGCCGCTTCCTTAACAATTTGTGGCTCTTTTTCGGTCTGGATTTTGTGTTTTGTTACTGTAGCACTTTTATCGGCATTTGACATGAACAGCGTAGAAGGGCTTTGTTTTTCGGGGTCTGCAAAAACATCCATTGGTAAAGCAAGCGATGAAATCAAAATCAATGCGGTATACATGGCTATTTTATGGGTAAGTTTATTCATATTATTTCTCGCTACTAAATTGAAAGTAAGTTCTAACCAATACTTTAGTTAAGTATAGTACTCCCCATATTTCAGACCACGGCTTAAGATAGAAAATCTTATCGAGAGGCAAAGTGAAATATGGCAAAGATACGAAAAAATCATACAACGGAATTTAAGGCGAAAGTGGCCGTTGAGGCTATCCGCCAACAAA
>DATBRD010000006.1:0-41909 GCA_036560465.1 Methylobacter sp. | reverse complement strand
GAGCATTATTGATTATTTGGCTTTTTATAATGGAAAACGCATGCACTCAAAACTAAGCTATCAATCCCCGCTGGAATTTGAACGGGAATTCTATAGGAAGACTGCTTAAGAAAGTGTCCTGTTTTAGTTGACCATTACAGTATCGTAAGTCTGATGCTTTAGCTTGGCTGAACAAACACCAGTCACAACAATCGACTTCTGTTGAGTAAGGGTGGTGGTCATGCCTTTTATCAGAACCACCCGTCAACGCCGAGCAATTGAAGCATTGGTTAAATACGGCAGGGTTTCATCCCGCGATATAGGCCGGATTGCCGGTGTTCTGAATCCACCTGAACTGATGGCGGCATTAAGACGCAATGGCTGGAAGTGGACGTGCGAACTAGTTGAAGTGTTAGACCGTGATGGGAATATTTGCCGCCCCGGTATTTACAGCTTGTTGCCTGAAAGCCTTGAAGTGGCAAAGTCCATGGTAACGGTGGACTAACAATGAGCATCAAAATGATGAACTTAGCCTGGAAATTGCCGCTCAATTCTACGGAAACCTTGGTGATACTTGCTTTAGCAGATACCAGCAACGATGAAGGTTTTTGCTTCCCTGGCTATGAAAACCTGATCGAAAAAACAAAGTTGGCACGAGCAACTTTAGCAAAAACTCTTGGTATTTTAGAGGGGGCCGGTATTTTTGAAAAAAAACCGCATTCGAATATTGGTCTAGGTCGAAAAGTTAATACCTATCAACTATTGTTCAATGAAAATTGGTTCCATATTGTCACAAATCAGCCGAAAAGTTCACGGATTGAACTTATCGGAAGTATAAAGCTTGAACTTATCGAAAAAATCAACGAGTTACGAAAAGAGAGAAAAAGAGCGATAAGTTCAACCCTCAGTCACCGAAAAGTTCAATCCTCATACGCGATAAGTTCAATCCGCGAACATGAACCATCAATTAAACCATCATTAAAGCAACCATCACTAAAAGATAACGCATCACCCAAAAAAGTCACTAAGGGAGAGTGTGAACTAACTGCTGATGAAATTCTTGTTCAATTCGGGATCAATGGTCAGCTGGCTGAAGATTTTAAAACACACCGTAAATTGAAGCGCGCCAGCATAACAGTGACCTCAATGAAAGGCTTTCAGCGAGAAGCTGATAAAGCAAACATCCCAATCATTGATGCGATAACCCATTGCATAGAACTGGGCTGGATTGGTTTCAAGGCTGACTGGTATTTAAATAAAAAACAAAACCAGCGCGTTATTCAAAAACAACCAATGCAACGAATCGAGTACGGCGACTACGAGCCGCTGGACGAAAACTTTAACAACATGCCGTTGATCGACGGCGAGCGGGTTAACTGATGGAAAAACAAGATTTTAGACGGTTTGCTGAAAAGTGGGCTGACGTTCATGAAGCAATGGCAGGTGGAAAAACATTATCACAACGGGCGATGACGGTCGTTTTTGATGCCTTGGAAGAATATCCGCTGGATATGGTTTTTCAGGCTATCAAACTGCACTCTAAGAAATCAAAGTTTGCTCCAACTCCGAACGATATTATCGAAATTATATCTGGGTGCACAGGACAAAAACACATCGGCGCAGATGAGGCATGGGGCCTGGTACTTGATTCATTTGATGAAAACTCAACCATAGTTGTCACACAAGAGATACTTGAGGCGCGTGGACTAGTGATGGATATTTACCAAACAGGTGACATTACCGGGACCAGAATGGCTTTCCGTGATACATACAACCGCATTATCGCGGCGACTTCTGATAAGCCAGTCTGGCGTATCTCTCTTGGTCCTGGTGCAGAGCGTTTAGCTGGTAACACGCAGCAATTTGCTGCCGTGCAAAAGGCTATTGGGCTGGGGCGATTACCGGCAGGAGCCGCCGATAAATATTATATTCAAGCACCAGCGACAACAGTTGCCGGGTTGATCGAGTCAGCCACCGAAAAAGCCAGTAAATCATCCGACCAAGATTTTAAACAAAAGGCGAAGAAAGGCTTTCAAGGAATCAAGGCCATTCTAAGCATTCCTGACGACGATGGTATTGCTCGACGAGGAAAAGAACGACTTGAATTTGAGGCGCACAGGCAGGAAATGCTAGATCGGGTTGCGCAGAAATTACAGGAAAAAGGACAGGGCAACATTAATAATAATTAAATATCGAATCGCTATTATATGCCGGAAAACCCATGATCAATCGCCATTAATCGGGCTTAAACTAAACAAAATTTAAAACCAAAAAGGTAAAAACCATGACAAAAGTAGTGAACAAAAATGACCTTGCCAATGCTCATCGATCCAAGCGACTGCTAGACCCGGCAATCGAGGCGTTAAAGAAAATTGACCTTCAGGCGGTTGGCTTTGATCCGTATTCGTTGGAAAAAGTAAGCGCCTTTATCGCCTGGCTAGAAAAGTTAGGATCAAAAGCTGACGCAACAATCGCTCAGGGCCGTCTCCAGCACGAAAATAGACCACAGCTCCTGATAACAGCGGCGTTATTGAGAATGTCGACCATTCCTGCGCTAATCGAGGGCGAACAAAAGACTCTCGAAAGAGAAATAGAAACTCACAAAGCAAAGAGTGAGGAGTTACGGCGGAAAGGATTTAGCGAGGCGGAAATTTCCAGCATCTTGCCAGACAATCAAGTCGAACTAGGCATCCATAACAGCGCTATTGTGGCCCTAAAAAAAGAGCAAGAAAACATTCAAGCTTTTCTGAATGGAAGTCCGGTGTACAACACGGACTTGCTCGATATGTCGAAACTCGCGCCGTTCATGCAGCGCCACAAGACAGCCGAATAAATCCCGTGTCAGTGCCATCCCTCCAACAGCGCATCGTGGCCGGAACCATCGCCAGAAACGAAAAACAAAAGGCAATCATCGAATTGCAATCGGTAATTCGCCAGACAAAAAGAGTCCTTGCATCACGAGAGCGAAAACTGGATAGACTGCGAAATAGCCTTTTACGCCATGTGCTGAATAAAGAGCCAAAACGCATAATGTTCTGCCACTATGCAGATAAGCCAGAAAATGGGGCCATCAAAATAATTGCTTCAAGGCTATCTGAAGCACGGGCTCTTTGTGCGCATACATTCGGTCAGGCGGCGCAGTTATTGGATGTTAACGTCGATGACTTGAAAGCAATTGAGAATGGGATTGGCATTGGCCACATTCCCTTGTGGCTGATTAAAAAAGCCGCCGAGGTCTACGACGTTTCAACTGATTTCCTGTTTGGCCTGAATGATGACTGGGAAGCCGGTGATATTCAAATCCGAAAAGAACGAGACTTTCTTGCCATTATGCAGCGGTTACAAATTGATTGTTATAGCAAGACAATCGCAGGTCAAATCAGGCAGGACAATCAACTCAAAGCGGTTAGTGCCTCCGTCGTAGCGTTTGGCATGAGTGTTCAGTACATCAGCGAAGTTTTCATACAATTTAGACAGTTGAATCCCGTGGTATTCGACAACATGCCAGGCTCTGCAAGGGTTTTGCGCCAAATCAAATTAGCTGAAGAATTGGGACAGTATGCCACTTGTGAGTTAAATCGCTATAAGTGCCTCCCCGAATCGCTCGCGGCACATGCCCAACAAATGGATGAAATTTTTCCCAACAACAACGGCAGCTTTGCAGACTGAAAAAGCAGCCACACTTTAAGTAATCGGAGTCCCTAAAGCACATGAATACAAAAACAGACAAAAACACCGGCGGTAGGCCGACAGCATTTAAAGCAGAGTACGTCGAGCGGGTATATGAATATTGCCTGCTTGGTGCGACCGACAAGCAGCTCGCTGAGTTCTTCGGTGTGGCCGAATCAACGCTTAATTTGTGGAAATTGAAACAACCCAAATTTCTCGATGCTATGCGGCGCGGCAAGATAGTCGCAGACGCCAATGTGGCCCGTTCACTTTATCGTCGAGCGACCGGCTATTCCCACCCAGATACCCACGTGAGCAACTATCAGGGAGAGATAACGCTGACCGAGATAACAAAGCATTATCCACCCGATACCACGGCATGCATTTTCTGGCTGAAGAACAGAGCGCCCGAGCAATGGAGGGATAAGGTTGAGGTCAATTCATTAATAAAACTCGACAAAGAAACCCTAGATATGATCGAAAATCAATTTTTAACCAAGATGGCGGCGGCTCACGAGAGACAAAAAGAAGTGCTTAAAGAGCGCGGGATTTTGACTGATGACGAATGAACCAAAGCGAGGAGGCCGTAGACCGGGGTCTGGTCGGAGACCGGGGACGCCCAACAAAGCGACCGTCAGTCTTAAAAAAATGGCCGGTGAATATACCTCGGAGGCTGTAAAGGTCCTGGTTCAAGTGATGCGTGACCCAGAATCACCTCCAGCGGTCAAAGTGCAAGCCGCTGATAAATTGCTCGATAGGGGGCATGGAAGGCCAGCAATCGCCATTGATCCGGTTGAAATAAACCTCAACGTCTTCCCGCCCAAGGAGGTTCTGGACGGGATTTACGCCCGGGCACTCGAAGAGGCGGCCAAACGTGACCAGATGTTGATCGGTCGTCGTGAGCGGCTGGGCATCATGATTGATCGAGATTGAGCTTAGATTTAATAGACAAATATATCAAATTCTTACAAATAACCAGGACAACCAGTATGCAAACTCAAACTCAAACATCAGGATTCAAGACCAAAAGAGGAGGGGGGCAACCCCGAGCTGGCCGGCCTATTGGCAGCAAAGGGCCGACTACTGTTAAGAAAACCGCCAGAAAGTTTCTTGAACAGGTGATGCTGGATGAGAATGCACCGTATGAGGCCCGAGTAACGGCGGCGTGCAAGCTCATCGATCAGGTGCAACCGTGAGCGCCATGGAGCATGAATCTAAAACGTTCAGCGATGAGGACCTAATCAATAGCCCTACAATCAAAAAATTGGCTGTTTTGTCTCGGGCCTGCCCGGTCAACATTAACGATCCCATAGAGGTTAGCGGTGCATTGGCTCCAGCGTTGGTTTACCTGATTGACGCCACCGACAAGGGCAATATCCACTTTCAAAACAAGGCTGACGGAGATGCATTTTTTCAAATGATGCTTATCAGCCATCAATTAATCACACAGCCACGGCCAGAATCATCGGTTCGGCATTAAGGAGAAAAAAATATGCTTAAATCTGATAGCCAAGGCTTTCTGATAGGCGAGCCCGTACACGATATTCGCAAAGCCGTTGACCAGCTTCGCACGATCCGCAACGATATTTCCGCCATTAAAAACGCGCTGTTGGGAGCGCCGAATAGCGCCGGCAATGGTTCAAAAAATACGGCTATTGATCGAGCCGCAAAAATAGCCACGCCGTCCAGTCAGCGGAACCGCGATAACAAACCATCAGCAAAGGCGGCAACGCCCGTTCGCTCGAACAGCGGGGCCGGAACGCCTAGTATCGCTTCGGCGGCATCAACAGGCACGGTTACGCCTAACGGTAGGGCAAAAGCCGCAATCGTTGCCACGCCTAAAGGCCGCGATGCTTCGGGGCGGTTTTCCAGCAAAACGGAATCAGATGCAAAACGCGATAAAACCACCGGGCGCTTTACCTCGAACGGCGGCGATGATGACGAGCGCCGGACTAAAGGCGTTTTAAACAACTTTGTGGACCGCATTGCCACAACCGCAATCGGCGCAACCGCAGGGGCCGAAGAAGTGGACCCAGCTATCAAGGCATTCCAGGAAGTCGCAGAACCGATGCAACGCGGTTATCAATCGCTGTTTGGCGGGGGCGACAAGGACAAGAAAGAGCGCTGGTATAAGAAATTATTCAAAGAGCTGAATCTATTCCGGAAAGACGAGACGGCTTTCAATAAGGCCCAAAACAAGATACTGAAAAACATTGAAGGAAAATCGTCAGGCGGCGATAGCGATAGCTCAGGAACCATGTTGATGATGACCGGATTACTAGGTCGTCTTGGGCCGATGTTATTAACCGGCATAACTGGTGTTTTAGGGCTTATATTTTCTCCCATAGGATTGGCAATAGGCGCGGCAGCAACAATTGCCTGGGGATTGTTCACTGAAAATGGGCAAAAATTCTTTGGCGAAGTCGGCGCTAAGATACTTGCCGGCTGGGATGGCGTAGTTACTGCGTTCGCACCGATAACGGAATCGATCGGCAAAGGCTGGGACGATGTAAAAAGCCGCTTCGATAGCCTGATTAACGGTATGTCATCGACTTGGGACGCTTTTACCGGGTTCCTGAAAGACAAATTCGGCATTGATATTCCGGCTATCTTCAAGCCGGTAGTTGATGTCAGCAAAAAAGCGGTTGAGGTGGCAAAAGAAACCGTTAATGCAGGGGCGGATAAAGCGGTAGAAACCGTTAAGAAAAGCTCGCCGAAGACTACGGAAGCGCTGGGCAATGTATGGAACAAGGTTCAAGAAGGTGCTGGCAAGATTTCCGCCCATGCCACCGGAAAATCCGCCACCAACAAAGCCGCGATGATGGCCGAAATGGACGCTCAGGGCATTACCGACCCCACCGAGCGGGCTATGCTGATGGCGCAAGTCGATCACGAATCCGGCAACTTTGCGTTTTCTAAAGAGCTGGGCAACGATGCGTATTTTGACAAGTACGATGCCGGTACCAAGATAGGCAAGCGCCTGGGCAATACCGAAAAAGGCGACGGCGCAAAATACAAAGGCCGGGGCTTTATTCAACTGACCGGCAGGGCCAATTATGAAGCCGCTGGCAAAGATTTAGGGCTGGACCTGATTAATCATCCGGAATTGGCCGAAACGCCAGAGAATGCCGCAAAAACGGCGCTGTGGTTCTGGAAGAAGAACAAGCTGGGGGATTCGGCTAAAAAAGGCGATGTTACGACTAATAGGCATGGGGTTAATGGCGGAGAAAATGGTTTGGCGGATGTTAAACAGAAATTCGGTCAATATTTAGCTGAGTACAAAAAACCAGAATCGGAACCTGCCAAGGGCAAGCCCTATTTAGACAAAGTGGCGGCGATCAATGCAGGTAATATACCGTTGTATAACAGCTTGGCGGCAGGTCCAAGCGCAGACCAAACCCAAAACGCATTTGCGGCAGCGCCCAAAGTGCCAACGTTCACGCCAGCACCGGTCCCGGCAGATGCGCCGCCGCAAATAACGCCATTGGCAAGCCTAAATTCAGACCGCAATGTAACGGTAACTATGCCGAGCCAAGACGTTTCTCAGGATTTGTCCAGTAGGCCCATAGCTCACATTGCCACAGGCGGATTGTCGGGCCGTGGCTAAGTTATTTCTTGTAAAGCCCGTCCATTGATCCGGCAGCGCCGGTACCGCAGTAAGCCGCGCAGTCTTTCGTCACGACATTAATGCTGGATTCGCTTTTGAAGTCGAACAGGATAACGCATAAGTCTTTTTTGTCGTTGGACGTGTACGCGGCCCGGTGATCGTCAACCGTGATAGCCGTTCCTTCGGCCTCACAAGCGCTTTGTCCGTTGACCGCATTAAGAGTAAAGGTAAGGCCCGACTGCGTTGAGGCCATTTCCAGTGTGCCGTTCGCTTTTTCAAACTTAACGCTTTCGGCGTGGCCGACCAACGAAGCGCTTAACAGTACCGCCATCACAAACCATTTATTCATTTCAATTCCCTTGCTCGTTAAATCATTAAAAAACAGCGGGCGATTCTAACACCTATCATGTTTATTACAATGCGTTGCGAGTCTTACAAAAGCCGGTAAATTGCGGAAAAACCGCCGATAAACGCTAACAGGCATGCCGACGCTGCGCATGATGGCGCACCGTCATTTGCGGCTGAGCGGGCTGCACAGAAAGCCAAGCTTGAGGCTATGACCAAGTTGGACATGCTCCAAAAAACGGCTTCACCTCCCCGCGAAGAATAATTTTTAGTTGCTCATTTTTTAAATGCAGGGTTATACTTTCGGCGCACTCACACATTGAATGCACTGGATTGGCGTCCAGGAAGTTTGCGGCACAAGGCCGCTTTATGCGGCTTTTTATTGTGCAAAATTTACCCGTCTATTATGTCGGGCTGAGTTGGACAGTTGAAAAACTGGCAGGTCGCAAACACCTGTACGCCAATCTGACCCAGCCTGGCACCCGCTCAGATTCATGGTGTCGGCTCATAACTTATAACCGAGATAATGCCATGACTATAAATACCCAAGATCAAACTGAGCGAAATCTAACCGACGAACAATTTAGAGATAAGATGCAAGAATGCATCGACTCAGCCAGGCATGATTTTGCATTAAGATTAACTACAAATCACTTTTCGCCCCGCGCTAAGATTGGGCAAGTATTGGCGATGCGTATTGGTGCTATTGCCGAGGATGGCGATATTGTAGCTCTTGGAAACGGCGACACCCCGCAGCAATGTCGAATAGCATGGTATGCCGATGGGATTGAATATTACGCTGTTTGTGTAGCGATTATGGCCGCAAGGCCTGAGTTAGTCGGTGAAGTGGCATGAACACTACTATTGCCCCACAATACAAACCAAAAACAGCAATCACACATCGTGATGAGATAATTGAGCCTGGCGAGTTCTACTTCCTGGAAGTTGATCGGTATTTGTTCCGTGGTCGTTTAAGACCTGGCCAAACCTTAACGATGCGTAAAGGGTGTTTAGCCGATATTAATGATATTGTTCAACTTGCACACGAGGACCCAACCGTTTGTCGTATTGTTGAGTATCAGGCCGGTATGGACTATACGGCTGTTTGTGTCGGGGTCGGCACACCAGAAAAAATGTTCGGGCAGTACCAAAAAAAACTAGGGAAGGAATTTAATTATTGTCGATACACATTAAATGGAGTTGACCGAATAACGCCAAGATTTTATTCAATCGCGCGTGCATTTGCCGCGATGAATATTCTAGTCAATAAGTACGGTTGTAAGGCCGGTGTCTATGGCGGACACGAAATATTTTAATTAATCACCGAGGAGTGGCTTTAAGGGCTAAGTTTAGAACTGGTGGGTAAGACTCAAAAAGTGCTACCGGAACCGGATATTGTCGCCGTGCCAACCAAGCCTTTTGACTCCGGAACCGGTAGCACTAAAGATAATAGCAGCTAAGCGAATAATTGCACACGCTTACACAACATAATTGCTCACTGGATCGCTCTAAATTTGGGTAGTGCAAGTCTATTGGTCTATGATTATTTTTCTTAACAAACGGTTAGATAAGTCTATGGAACATTCACAAAAACTACGCGAAGAAGCCAACGGGGTATGTGCTGACTTGAACGCATACCTGATGAGTGAATTTGGCTGTGAGACTCCTCCGGCGTGCATCACTGGCCGTCGCATAAATAATATACGTGCCTGCACAGAGGACTTTGATATATACCTTGCTTGTAGACCGGTCCAAAGAGCGGGATGGGATGAGAATATCCTTGTTATTGTTCGTATCGGTTTTGAGGAGCAGCGCGTCGGCAATGGCACATCATTCCTTAGGTTTTTAGTAAGAATGTCAGATAAATATGGGTATGAACGGATTGGGATAGAGTGCGCAACAAACGAACAGATAGTTGGGTTTGCCAAGAAGTATGGTTTTGAGTGTTACGAGAAAGAGGGGGACTGGATCGCTTCTGTCGATAATTTAAAAAAGCTGCTGGAACGCAGCCCAGGCGATTGCCAAGTGTAAAAGACACAAACTGGCTATTTAATAGGATGTCGCCGCTTTCAGTCACTGGCCAGTCTGCTCCCAAAGTGACCTTTAGATCCTGGTATTTTGTCGGATAGTGAGATTCACCTAATGCCGTCGAGCTGCGACAGCATTTCACCCAATGAGGCGCGGCAATTATGCCGGAATAAGTCTACAAGAGAATAACATACCAATATCATTGTTAATGCGCTCACTTAAAAAGAGAAAAATATGAAAAAAATAATATTGGCAATAGCTGTAACCACTTGTATCTCAGGATGCGATAGCAATAGTTTTTTAGAAAAAATTGGTCTGAAAGAAAGAGTCACTACAGTTATTCAAATTAGGAGTGGAATTGCATATTTGCCAAACGAAAACGAACCATTCACTGGTAAATTTGAAGAATATGCCAACAAGAAACCTGAAACTTTTGAAGTAAGTTACGGTGATGAGCATGAAAATAAATATAAAATTCAGGAAGTATCTTTTAAAAATGGAAAGCAAAACGGATTGACTACTTCGTGGTATCAAAATGGTCAGAAACAGTCAGAAGAAAACTGGATCGACAACTCGCCAGATGGATTAAAAGTAGAATGGGATGAGAATGGCATAAAGAAATAGTAGGTAAACTACCTCTTTATCCACAAGACAACAAAAAGGTCGAAGCCGGGTAACACCGGCTTTTTTGTGCCTATAATTCAGGCAAGTGTTGCGAAGGACAAAACTAAACCGCTTCGGCAGTTTTTTGTGCCTGTTTTAATAAGTGGTTTTACTCAATTGCTTATTATGTGCTTATTAGAATTTTAAAGGTAACAAAAAGGCTTCATATTTACACATAAGCCATTGATACTAATGGAGCCAATGACGGGAGTCGAACCCGTGACCTACTGATTACGAATCAGTTGCTCTACCAACTGAGCTACATCGGCCTTAGCGCTTATCGTACCTTAGAGTTCCACTGTAATACTATTTAAAACTTGGCTATCAACGAGAGTTATTCAACTAACCCTGTCTTTCAATTGCGGCCTAATTGTAATCTTTACGTCACAAGTATTAACCCTATACCTTTTATTTTAAGGTCACATGATTATAGCTCTAACTTAGCCGGCCTTTTGCATAATTTAACGCGCCCAATAAGGCGACCTCAGGGTTGGTGCATACTTTAATCGATATTTTCTCTAGCACGGTTCGACAGCGTCCTTTTGCCAGAAAGCCGTGCATAAATTCATCCTGTTGCAGCATGGGCAAGATTTTTGCGCCGATGCCTCCGGCCAGATAAACACCGCCATAAGGCAGGCACTTTAAGGCCAAGTTTCCTGATTCTGCGCCATATAACCTGCAAAACAATTTTAATGCTTCAATACATAGCGCATCGCTTCCTGCAACGCCCGCTTCGCCTATGACTGCGGCCGGATCTCGCTCTGCCATGTGCTGTTCGGTTTCAGGATTTGCTTGTGCGTAGTTGATGTGCTTGAGGAACTGATAAATGCTGACCAATCCTTCGCCCGATATCAGCCGCTCGCAACTAATGTGCCCAGGGTATTTTTCCAGCATATACCTGAGCAGTTCTATTTCCCGCTCATTAGTCGGTGCAAAATCGGCATGTCCGCCTTCAGTGGCAATAATATGATATTCAGCGCCATCCCAGGACATTATTGCTTCCCCCAAGCCGGTTCCGGCAGCAATCACGGCAATGTTGCCTTGCTGACGTTGTGCGTCGGAATTCAGTTCGACAAAATTGTTCTCCGGCAAGTCCAACAAGCCCCATGCGGTAGCTTCCAGGTCATTCAACAACCAAACGTTTTGAGTATTGACCTGCTCGCCGATTTCCTTGTTGCTAAGTGCCCATGGCAAATTGGTTGTTTCGCAGCTGCCGTTGGCAATCACGCCGGACGCTCCGAGGCAAACGGACGTTATCTGCAAATGCTCTGTATCAGCCAAAAATGATGTTAATAACTCGGTAAACGTTTGATAATTACTGCTTGAAAATTGCTCTTTTTTTAGGCACTTAACATCATCTTCTTCGGTTTCAAACAACGCCAGGATGGTCTTTGTGCCACCTACATCGCCGACCAGACAAATCCGCCTGGAGCGGATTTGCGAACGACGCGTCGGAAGGGGGGCGGGCATGGATAGCCCGTCATGAATCATCTCGTGCCTTCGTAGCTATTGAATACCTTGGTGTGGTTTTCACGATCGAAACTTACCACTTTGTAAGGGTCTTTTTTATCGCCCATTTCCATGCCGGGACTACCGTTGACCATGCCGGGAACAGCAATGCCGACAACTTTAGGCTTAGTTTGCAACAATGTTTTGATGTCATTTGCAGGTACATGACCTTCCACAACATAACCGTCAACGATGGCCGTGTGGCAGGACGCCATTTCTCGGGTGACGCCATGTTTATCCTTTATGGCCTGTACGTCTTCGGTGACGATATCTTCTACATTGAAATTATTTTGTCTCAAATGCTCCAGCCACTTGCCGCAGCAGGTACAGGTCGGGCTTCTATGAACGACGATATCAATTGGTTTGTCCGGGCCCTTTGCACTAACACTCACGTTGACAGCGAGCAATCCGGCTGCCAAAAAAGTTTTCAATATTTTCATGGTCGAAACCCCTTTGTTGATTAGATTATATTCAATGCTTATGCCTGATGATAAGCCCGGCTGTATTCATGCACGGCATCAACCATCGCTTTAACATGATCAGGATTCATGTCGGGCAAAATGCCGTGCCCCAAGTTGAACACATGGCCTGAACCCGAACCGTATTTATGCAAGATGGTTTTCACTTTTTCGGTAATCACGGAAGAATTTGCGTAAAGCGCAACCGGATCCATATTACCCTGCAAGGCAACCTGATGACCTACTCTGACGCGAGCCTGTTGTATATCGGTCTGCCAGTCAAGGCCCAAGGCATCATAACCGGAATCGGCCATGGCTTCCAGCCAGAGCCCGCCGCCTTTAGTGAACAGGATGGTGGGAATCTGCTGCCCATCTACATTTGTTTTTAGCAATGACCGGACTTGCTTGGCGTAGTATAAAGAAAACTCGATATAATCTTCGGTCGCCAGCATGCCACCCCAGGTATCGAACAACATGACCGCCTGAGCACCCGCTTCAATCTGGGCATTCAAATAGACCGCGACCGACTGCGCCAGTTTATCCAACATGATATGCATCAACTTGGGCTGCTCGTACATCATGCTTTTAACTTTTTGGAAGCTCTTGCTGCTGCCGCCTTCAACCATATAAGTTGCCAGCGTCCATGGACTACCGGAAAAGCCGATTAACGGCACGCTGCCTTGCAGGTTTTTTCTTATCAACCGGACCGCATCAACCACGTAACGCAAATCTGTTTCCGGATCGGGAATCGGCAGTTTATTCACATCCGCCGCCGTTCTGACCGGATGGGCAAATTTAGGCCCCTCGCCTTCGGTAAAATGAAGCCCCAGCCCCATGGCATCGGGTACGGTCAAAATATCCGAAAACAGGATCGCCGCATCAAAGCCAAAGCGCCGCAGCGGCTGCAGAGTGACTTCGCAGGCCAGTTCAGGATTGGTACACAGATCCATAAAACTGCCGGCCTGCTCCCTGACTTTGCGGTATTCCGGCAAATAACGCCCCGCCTGGCGCATCATCCAGATTGGCGTGTACTCCACAGGTTGTTTTAACAGCGCTTTAATAAAAGTATCGTTTTTTAATGCGGTCATGAATTTAATTGTTCCGGTTTAAAATTATGGTGTTTTTTAGCCCATGGGCAACATATAAGCCTGTGTCGATACAACCTATGTTTTATCGAACTATTTTTCTTACCAATGCTCTGTGGAATTCAAAAGGCAAGGATTCCTTGGCTTTGTTTGCTGATGCGGCATCAGGATATGAGCCATACTCCAAAATAAACTTCTCTTTGCCTTTGGCTACTGTCCTGATGATTCTAATATCCGGTCCCATCGCTGGGTATTTTTTGAGCATGTCATCTGCAGATGACTGCTTCGATAACACCATAAGCTGTAACGTGAAACTATCTGCTGACGGTGGCAATGATGCTTCGACTGCCAGGGATGGCGGAAGTGTCGCAATCGGTAGGGAACCGGTGCGACCAGGGGCCGTTTGCTGAGGTGTTGGGGCTTCTATGACTCGCTCTTCAGGGATTGCTGTAGCCTTTATGGGCTTTTGCGGTACTTGGCTGGGTGTAAGCGGCTCTACAGTATTAAGGGGGGGCTTCAATTCCGCTTGTTTTAATTTTTCTTGCGAAGTCCAAAGCTGGTCAGCCGTTTTCTGCTGCGCACCATCAGATTGCTTCTTGTCCGGCTTCTGGTCTACTCCAACGGTAGCTGTCGGCACGGATTGGCCTTTAACTTCCAAATTCTGAGCGGCAGGCGGCTCAACACTATTAACCGTTTTAGTTAACTCCGGCTGCTTGGGTTTACCCTTCTCGCCCCCAAGCGGCATAGGATCTGCCGGCGATTGCACGGACACCGGGGCAATTGCCGAGGAATGAGACGCATCACTTGCTAACGGTTTATCAGCAGCTATGCGTGCTGCCTCAGGCTTGACCGTAGGAGCAACAGACTGTCGATCATCCCTTTTTATATTGACTTCTACTGAAGGCTCTAACGCATCTTTCGATTCATTTGCCGACTGCTGAACAGGCGGCAGCGGGAGCATTATCTGAGATTCCGGCTTTGGGGGAGCGATTTCTGCACTGTTCGCTTTCTGCTCGACAGCAGCAGGCGCCATTGCTTCTTTAGTATTGTCTTTTGACGACTGCATGGATGCAGGAGGTAGAGCACCAACAGTAGGCGCTTTAGGCGATACAGGAGCAATTGCCGATGACATTAGCCACTGAACGCCTACCGCTATAGCAATTGCCGTGGCAACAACAAGCACAAGTAGCCATTTCAATTTTCCGCCTTGCTTAGCGCCGGAAGATAAACCAGATATCTCGGCGATAATCCTTCCCGGAATTCCATGCGTTTCACGGTAGATATGTGCCACCATATTTTCGCTGATGGCGTTAAACGACACGTTTGCATAAGGCTTCGTTGACAAGTGTTGTAGAAAATCGCCGCATTGTTTTTCCGATAGGGAAGGAATTTCAACGACATGGCAATCATCAATCGCTCGATCCGATACTCGCTTCACCTGCAATTCATCATGCGTTAAAGCAAAAACCACCCTTATAGAGGGACTTGCGGCTGCATATTGGATGATTGCCGCGATCAAGCCGGGAACTAATGCACCCGCATTATCAATAATCAATACGACTTGTTTATATTGGCCTGCCGACCGTCCCGCAGCCGTTGATGACGACTGAACAGACTGAGCTCTAAATAGCCGCTCCTGAACCGCCTCAAAACTTACGGCGGCATTACCTTGTATAAGACAGTAACGCCATGATTCAGTCTTGCGCTCTTGCAGAATTTTAAGCAGCGTCGTTTTACCGATGCCTTCCGGACCGCAGACAACAAGGGCCTGCGTCAGATTTGAAAGCAGATGAATTAATAAATCAAGCTTCTGTGTTCGTTCCTTTGTTATCAATGACTGAGCGGGCTTATTTATCTGATCAGCCGGCTGCTGTTTCACATGATAAGTAAAAGTATCATCATCTACCATAGGTTTTAAGTGTCATCTCCAGTAAGTGTTGGTCTACGTCTACAGGCAATGTTGCCTTGCCGATTTTCTCTAACAGAATCAGTCTGATTTGGCCGTCTACATTCTTTTTGTCAACCGCCATTAATTCCAGATACCGGTCTGCATCAATTTGTTCCGGCGGAAGTACAGGTAGCTTGGCTTTTTTAAATAGCGTAATAATTCTTGCGACATCTTCCTCACTTAACCAGCCTTTTCTTTTGGAAAGATCGGCGGCCTGACAGGTACCGATCGCAACTGCTTCGCCATGCAGATATTTACCGTAACCGACCCCGGTTTCTATTGCATGCCCAAAAGTATGGCCTAAGTTTAACGTCGCCCTGACTCCGGTTTCGGTTTCATCCTCGGTGACAATTTCAGCTTTATTAACGCACGACCGCTCGATGGCATAAGCCAACGCCTGCTTATCTCTAGCCAGTAATGCGTTGACATTGTTTTCCAGCCACTCAAAGAATTCGGCATCCCTGATCAGACCGTATTTAATCACTTCGGCCAGACCGGCAGATAATTGACGGTCATCCAGTGTATCCAAAACATCGGCATCGGCAATCACGCATTGCGGCTGATAAAAAGCGCCAATCATGTTTTTGCCTAGAGGATGATTAACTCCGGTTTTGCCTCCTACCGAAGAATCGACCTGCGCTAACAAGGTGGTAGGTATTTGCAGGAACGAAATGCCTCGTTGATAGCAGGCTGCGGCAAAACCTGCCATATCGCCGATAACGCCACCTCCCAAAGCAATTAAGGTGGCATTACGGCTAAACTTGCAAGCCAGCAGTTTATCAAAGATTTGCGTGACAAAATCCAAAGTCTTGAATTGCTCGCCATCGGGCAATATCACTGTTTCGACAACATAGCCCTGCAAATTTTTTACAACTGCGTTCAAATACAAGGGCGCAATAGTTTCATTGGTGACCACAACAACTTGCTTAGATTTTATATGCTTTATGAACAGCTCAGACTGGCTCAACAAACCTGAGCCGATATAGATCGGGTAACTACGATCACCCAATTCAACCAGTAATTTTTTCATGTTTATTAATGCTTTTAGATTGGGTTAGCGATAGCGTAACCTGATATTTGCCGCTTTGATGTGTCGAATTGCTCTATCTTTCCACGACCTGACATCCAACCGCATGAATGCAAGAGGGAGAGCAATACAGGGCAATTGTCGATATTTTGTCTCTTAACGATTAACTGAGTTGTATGCTTCTAAAATATGGCTGACTACTTCTTTGCTTTGCATAATGCCCGTGTCAATTTTAAAGTCCGCACAAGACAGATACAGCGGCTCTCGCTGTGCGAATAAGCTTTCTATCCGATCTCTGGGATTATCAGTTTTCAACAAGGGGCGTTGCGTATCTCTGCGTGTCCGTTCCAAAATCCTTTCTACCGAACATTGCAGATAAACTATAAAGCCATTTTCTTTCAATAACCTGCGATTATCTTCACGCAAAACAGCGCCACCGCCGGTAGCCAGTACAATCCCCTCCATTTGCGTCAATTGCTGAATCATTTTCTGCTCCCTATCCCTGAAACCCTCTTCCCCCTCAAACTCGAATATGGTTGGAATATCTACGCCGGTTCTTTCCTCAATCGCTTTGTCACTGTCATAAAAAGGCAGTTTTAGCGTTCTAGCTAACTGCCGTCCTATCGTGGTTTTTCCTGCACCCATGAGGCCAACTAAATATATATTCTCTGATCGCGCCATGACCTGCCTTCCTGCGGGGTGAACCATAAAAAAAGGGGCATTATGCCCCTTTTTTGCTTTAAGTAGAAGCAATCAATCGCTAGCCACATTATCTTTCATGATTTTTGGAGTGACAAAAATCAGCAATTCTTTCTTCGTTTTATTTTCTGTTGAGTTGGTAAATAAAAACCCAATGCCCGGTATATCGGCAAAGAATGGGATCTTATTCTTGCCTATTGATTCAGTTCCTTCATAAACCCCTCCCAAAACCACGGTTTCGCCATCCTCAACAAGTACCGAGGTTTTAATCTCTCTTTTATCGATACCAGGATTTCCCGATACCGGATTACTGGTATTATTTGCATTGTCCTTTGTAATCAGCAGATTCATAATCACCGATCCACTGGGAGTAATCTGAGGTGTTGCATTTAATTTAAGAACTGCATCAATATAAGTAGTTGTTGCCGGCTGATTAGCCGTCGAAGCTGTCGTAACCGGGATTTGCACACCTTGCATCATAACTGCCGTGCAGCGATCCATGGTCATTACTCTTGGGTTGGATACTATTTCGCCTTTCCCTTCAATCTGTAATGCCTGAAGTTCAAGATTCAATACATAGTCGGCACCTCTAACAAGAGTCATACCCAAAGCACCCGGGGGAGTTGACGTTAACCCGGCCACACCCAAATCAACCAGCTGACTATTTAGCGTACCTATTTGACCAGTCGAATTAACTTGAGCATTAGTGTTACCTTGGGTTCCAGAACCGCCTACGGCAAATGCCTTACCGGAACCAACACTTGCCTGTTTTCCTGCCCCAAACTTGACACCTAAATTTTCAGTAAAACTATCATCGGCAATAACAACGCGCGCCTCAATCATTACCTGCCGCACAGGGACATCAAGCTTACGTATTAGTTTCTTTATATCGTCCAGCCGTTTTGCCGTTTCCCGCACAATCAAAGTATTGGTTCTTGCATCGACAACGGCCGATCCACGGAGAGAAAGTAAGCCGAACTTGTCACTATTTGCCCCTGCTTCCTGACTCGCCCCTGCTCCTTGACTTGGTCCGGCTCCTTGACTTGGCTGCCCACCCCCGGAAGCCGACGACGAGCTTCCGGTTGCAGTCGATGATCCTGAAGCAGCTCCTGTCACTCCGCAAGCGCCGAAAGCACCAGTATCATATCCATTCAGTAAATTTCTAAAATTCTCAGCCTTGGCGTAATTGATTTTAATATATTCAGTCACCAACGGGTCTAATTGCTCAACGACTTTTTCTGTTTCCTGTTGTTTCTTCTTATAGTCTTTGATTTTGTCCAATGGTGAAATCAACGTGACATTACCGGTCTCATACTTGCCCAGGTCCTTGGTCATCATGATAAAGTCCAATGCTTCATCCCAAGGCACATCATCCAGTTTTAAAGTAATTGTACCGGTCACATCATCACCGGCCACTACATTCTGTCCGGTAAACTCGGCCAGAATTGCAATAACACTACGTATTTCAATTTCTTGAAAATTTAAAGATAACCTATCGCCAGTATATTTGGTACGCGCTTTGTCCAGCGCATCTTTCTCTTCATTGCTTAAAGGCCGAAACTCAACAGTCAATAACCCGTCCGCTTGAAAAACGGAATAATCATAGAGCTCATTTTGCATAGCCACAGTAATTGTGGTTTGCTGGTCAGACGAGACCGTATCAATAAATTTAACAGGCGTTGCAAACTCGGAAACATCCAGCCGTTTAGCCAAGCTGTCAGGCAGCCGGGTATTTAAAAAGCTTATGACAACCTTCCCGTTTAGTTTCTTGGAATTAACAATGGTATTAGGATTAGCTAAGGAAATTAGTATCCGTCCTTCACCTTTGTCGCCACGCTTAAAATCGAATCCGCTAATATTCTGTGCCGGTATTAATGCTGCAACCATCGAATTAACTGCCTTTGTTGGAGCAGGGACTGAAGGAGGTACGGATTTGGCAACATTTGGCTTTGTAGCAGGCGTTGCTGTCTTTGTCCGAGTCAAGGTCAGCAATACTTTATTACCAACCAGTTTAGTTTCAAACGGTACTAACTCAATCAGATTAACAACAACACGAACTCTGCCGGCGGCCTCAACCACATAAACACTGCTCGCCGCTCCCTGATTTACCGGATACATTTTTTTTGGCAGCGCGCTTTTTACACCCGGAAAGTCCAGTGCAATTCTTGCGGGGTTATCCGTCTTAAATATTTGTGGGGTAATAGCAGGCCCCGTCATCGTCATTTCAATTTGCAGCTTGTCGTCTGGCTGTGTCGCGAAGTCTATGCTTGATAACGCCAGCTCGTCGGCTTTAACAGATGCAACTTGAAAGATAAATAAAAATAAACCCAACCCGATGTGCGTCCATAATAGTCGCCACGCTTTATCTTGTGCCCTAAGTGTATTATTTACTACGGCATTGCCTTGTTTATTGTTCATTTTTTATCCTTAGAATCACTCTGTCAATGCTATTGAAGCGGGTTGTTCATGCCACGTCCCCGGTTTATCAGAGACTATTTCCATCAATTCAATTTTGTCGCTGACTATCCGTATAATTTTTCCGTAATTTTTGCCCATATAGTTTCCAACCTTGACGCGATAAATTGTGCCGTCGCTCGCTTTTACCAAGCCCCACAAACTCGACTTCATATCTACAGTACCAACCATTCTCAGGCCGTCCAAAGGAAAGGCTTCCAACTCCTCTTTACGCCGAGTGGTATCGGGCTTTATGCCGCTCCCCGCTGAAACATCAGCGCCCTCAGCCTGTTCAGGCTGTTCCAGCGGTTTAAATGGATCACGCAGGCCTTCCGGTTTAAATAGAAAAGGCTCAATCACCTTGATTTCTGGCAAGGGTTTGATAGGTTCCTTAGGCCTGGCCTTAACTTCTGAGAGATAACGGTTTAGATCTGAAAAATCATCATTGCCGCACCCAGCCAGTAATGTCATAAGAACCAAGCAACTAATCTGCAACGCTGCTTGCGAGCCGCTTCGCCTACATGAACGCAGGCGGCGCGATCTTAAGACCGGGGAAAACAATTCCCTGGCATGCCCCCAGGAGCGGAAAAGGTAGAGTAGCTCAGTGAGCAGCCGCCAAGATGGCAGTAACTTATTGTATTCCACTACTTTTGCCCTCTTTTCGTTTTAACCGCTGCATTTTCTTCTTTAACTCCTTCGTTATAAGTCTTCACAGTGGCGTTCATTCTCATTTTCCCTTCTTTAGCATCCTTACTTTCCGGAATAATATTTACATCATGTACGGTAACAATTCGAGGCAATGAGGCTAAACCGCTGATAAACAAACCCAGCTCCTCATATTTGCCAATAACCTCAATATTGATTGGCAGTTCAAAGTAGAAGTCTTTACGTATTGGAGCGCCGGGTTTGAATAATCTGAACTCCAAACCGCTGGCCAGTCCTGTCTGAGAAATATCAATTAACAAGCTTGCAACTTCTTCTTTTGTAGGCATCTGACGAATCATATCCTCCAGTTGCGTCTCAATTTGCGCCAGTTGCTGCTGATAGTCAGGAAGATTGATCGATTTTTTTTGTTTCGTCTCAAATGACTGCCTTAATTCCAGCTCTTTCTTCTCAGAAGCGTCAAGCGCCGCCAACTGATCAAGCGTGTCATAGTAAACACCCGCGCCAAAAACCAGGCCGCATATTGATACAATCGTTGCTGCTTTAACCGGTAATGGCCAAGTCCCTGCCTCATTAGGATCCCAATTAATTTCTGAAAGATTCATTATTTTCCTCCAGCCGCAATTTGCGCATTTTGATTACCCTGCTTGGCATGCAGAGTAAAATCACTTAACTGCTCAGGGCTAATTTTGGTTGTCGACTGAATCACATCAAGCGTTGGAACTTTTAACCAAGCTGAGGCTTCAATCGCTCTCATGAAAGCTGAAACGCGCGCATTGGATTGGGATTTGCCTTGAAAAGTCAGCTCTACCCCCTTCTGATTGAATATCGACAGGAATACCCCGTCAGGTGTAACCCTAGGAAGCTCATCAAACAAATGCACAATCTCCGGACGACTTTCCTGTAACTTCTGGATCAATTCTATTTTGGTAAGCAACTTACTTTTCTGCTCCTCAATCGATTTAATTTGTTCAATTTTCTTATCCAGCAACGTTATTTCGTCCTGTATTATTTTATTTCTTTGTTCCTGATACGCTTTAAGCCCTTCTATATACATATGAACCCCGGCAAAAATAACCGCTGTAACCAAAACAGATACGCCAATAGCATTAATAAAGTCCTGTTTTTTCTGCGCCCGCAGCTCTTCACGCCACGGTAATAAATTGATTTTTGCCATTAGTCAAAGCTCCTCAATGCCAACCCGCATGCAATCATCATTGCAGAAGCATCGTTGCTCAATGACTGGGGCTTCACTCTGCTGGATAAAGCCATGTTGATAAATGGGTTCGCTATAACGGTAGGCACCCCCACACCTTGTTGAACCAATTTGTCGATGCCAGGTATTGATGCGCAACCACCCGCCAAAATAAGACAGTCGATGCGCCTGTTCGCGCTTGATGAAGCAAAAAACTGTATCGACCGCTGAATTTGCTGGACCATCGCCCGTTTAAATGGCTCAAGCACATCAACGGCGTAATTGTCCGGAAGTCCGCCCAGTTTTTTTGCCAAGCCGGCCTCTTCATACGTTAATCCGTAGCGGCGCTGAATTTCTTCGGTCAACTGCTTACCGCCAAAGCCTTGCTCTCTTGTGTATACGGTACGAGAATTATAAAGAACGTTTAAGGAAGTCATAGTCGCCCCAATGTCCACAATGGCTACCGTTTGACCTTCTACGGCATCCGGCAATTGATCAATCAACAAAGTAAAAGCATTTTCCATTGCAAAAGCTTCTACATCGACAATTTTGGCCTTTAAGCCCGCCTTCGCCAACACTTCCACACGATCCTCAATAATTTCTTTTCTCGATGCTGCAAGCAGCACATTGACCATTTCAGGGTTATTTTCATTTTCGCCCTGTACTTCAAAATCGAAATTGACCTCATCAAGCGAATAAGGCACATACTGGTCAGCTTCAACCATAATCTGCTCTTCCATTTCATCATCGCTTAGTGAAGCAGACATGGGTATAACCTTGGTCATCACTGAAGACCCGGCAACAGCGACAGATGCTTGCCTTAGCTTTGACCCGGATTGCTTTAAAGCTGTTTTTATAGCGTCAGCTATCACTTCAATGTTGGCTATATTTTTATCAATAACAGCATCTTGCGGCAAAGGTGCTACGGCATAGCTCTCAACCCGGTAACGAGCGCCGACCTTACTCAATTCGAGTAACTTTATAGCTGCCGTACTGATGTCAATACCAAGCACTGCACTCTGTTTCTGACTAAACCAACTCATGAACTAACCCTTGAAAAACTTGATGAATAATGCGACCGATCAATTGCATCGTCTCAGCAACTGCTCCCTGCCTAAAGCGTCTACTTTTGGTGCTCTACCTCCGGCATCCATGAGATAAAGCAATGCAAGAGCAATTACCGAGGAGCAAAAATTTGTCCTTGCAGCCGTCAGCTATAATTTACAATCCAAAACTTATTTACTCGCAAAAGTATAGTAGCCTTTTTTATTTTGATGCTTAAAATGTTCAATTTATTTGCTCAGCCAGTTGTTTTTATCTTCAGCAAGAAAATTTCAGTCGACATTTAACAAAAACGTATCTTTATATTCTTTTAAAGCTTAGGCTTTTATTTCTATCGCATAGCTTCCCAGGATCACTTGTGGCAAAAAAAACATTAAGCGGACAAATCCTAAAATGGTTTGCTATTTTTTTTATGACCATAACTTTGGGCTCGGCAATTTCGGGTTATTTTTTATACAACAAGCTCTCAGCCGACCTGCCTGATGTTAAGACCCTGCATAATGTCCAGTACCAGACGCCTTTAAGTATTTACAGCAAAGATAATCTGCTGATTGCTCAATTTGGCGAAAAGAAACGCACACCAATTAATATAGAAGAAGTCCCGCAACAACTCATTAATGCTTTCATTGCCGCAGAAGATGACAATTTTTATGAACATCCCGGCGTCGACTTTAAAGGCCTGATTCGCGCAGGCCTGCAACTTGCCTTAACCGGCAAGAAAAAACAGGGCGGCAGCACTATCACTATGCAGGTTACCCGCAACTTCCTGCTTAGCAGCGAAAAGACTTACACCCGTAAGTTAAAAGAAATTATGCTGGCGTTAAAAATAGAGCACGAGTACCCGAAAAATAAAATACTGGAACTCTACTTAAACCAGATTTTCATGGGCCACAGGGCCTATGGCATTGCCGCCGCCGCTCAGGTCTACTATGGCAAGTCCTTAAATGAGCTAACCCTGGCCGAACATGCCATGATTGCCGGTTTGCCTAAAGCGCCTTCTATATATAACCCTATTACTAATGAGCAACGGGCGATTGAAAGGCGCAACTATGTCTTGCACCGCATGCTTGAGCTTAACCACATTACTCAGCAGGAATATGAGAATGCCTCCCGGCAACCCTCTACCGCAAAAATACAGTCTGTCTCACCTGAAATTTCAGCGCTCTATTTGGCCGAAATGGTGCGGCAGAAAACTTTCGAACTCTATGGCGAGCAGGCCTACACCTCCGGATTTAAAATCTATACAACAATAAACGGGGCACTGCAAACCAAAGCAAATCAGGCGCTTGCCGATACCTTGCATGCCTACGACCAGCGCCACGGCTATCGCCACTTACGCATTAACAAAGCCAGTGACTTCAGCGAAGCTTCCGCTCCTGCTCACGCCCTTCATCTACGTCCTGTAGACGAACTCCCGGTCATCGGTGATACGCTGCCTGCCACAGTCCTACAGGTAAAAAATAATCTCGCAACGGCCAGCCTCCAAAACCACACCGTCATAGAAATACCCTGGGAAAACATTAAATGGGCCGGCAGCTCTATCGGAGCCCTATTGAAAACCGGCGATATTATCCGGGTTCGTCAACTGCCTAATAATACTTGGGCTTTAACACAAGTGCCCGAGGTAGAGGGAGCATTCGTTTCATTAAATCCAGCCAATGGCGCCATTTTAGCGTTAACCGGCGGCTTCGATTTTTACCGCAACAAATATAATCGCGCGACCCAATCAAAAAGACAGCCGGGGTCAGGCTTTAAGCCCATTATTTACACTACGGCTCTGGAACAAGGTTACACCCCCGCCAGCTTGATTAACGATGCGCCCATAGTCATCGACAATCCAGGACAGGAAAATGAGTGGCGGCCGGAAAACTACAACAAAAAATTCTACGGCCCGACCAGCATCAGATCGGCTATAACTCATTCAAGAAACATTATCTCCATTCGCTTATTAAAGGAAATGGGCATTGAAAAAGCGGTCGCGACGGCATTGCGCTTTGGCTTTATTGAAGACCAAATACCCAAGACTCTCTCTTTGGCATTGGGCAGCGGTTATGCATCCCCGCTGCAAATGGCACGGGTTTATGCGACATTTGCCAACGGCGGCTTTCTGGTCAAACCTTATTTTATCGAACGCATTGAATCCAACGAGGGCGAGATCATTTACCAAGCCAAGCCTAAAACCGCCTGCCCTACCTGCGACAGCAGCCAAGAATTAAACCGCAACTACGCCCCCCGGATTATTACGCCGCAAATTTGTTTTCTGATGAATTCGCTGTTAAGAGATGTCGTTCAACATGGCACAGCGACAGGCGCAAAAGTACTCGGGAGACAAGATCTTGCCGGAAAAACAGGAACCACAAATGAACAGCGGGATGCCTGGTTTAATGGCTATACACAGTCAAATGTCGCGACCGCATGGATCGGATTTGATGACTTTTCGCCACTAGGGAATCTTGAAACCGGCGGCGTAGCTGCATTGCCGATGTGGATAGAGTTTATGCAAACAGCCTTAAAAGACACCCCGGAAACCCCGCTTGAAATGCCGGAAGGTATTGTCAAAGCGTTTATAAATCCCGAGACCGGCCTGTTAACAGCAGCCGCAGATAAAGGGGGGATATGGGAGTACTTTCAAGCGGAACATGTGCCAACCAGCTTTGCGCCCGGCGGCTCTATAGCTGGCTCTAATCAGCCTGATGAAAAACTTACTGAAGATCTATTTTGATAGGATATGCGGAGCGGGTTTAAAGCCCGCTCCTACCCATCAAATCAGCTTAACTGACCGTGGCACTGCTTAAATTTCTTGCCTGAGCCACAAGGACACGGGTCATTACGACCGACTTTATTACCTTCTCTAACAAATGGCTGTTCTGTAGTAGCTACTTCTTCCTGTTCAGGTGCTGCAAGTAACGACTCTTCATAAGCATCCAAAGTCGGAGCCTGTGCATGTTCAAAATGCATTTCCTTGGGCGCTTGCATTTGCTCATCAAGCGCATGAACGTCTTCTTCCTTTCTAACCTGGACTTTAAACAGAATCCCTATCACTTCATACTTGATATGTTCAAGCAGGTTAGTAAACATTTCAAACGCTTCACGCTTGTATTCCTGTTTGGGGTCTTTTTGCGCGTAACCTCTAAAATGAATGCCCTGACGCAAATAATCCATCGCCGCCAGATGCTCTTTCCAGCTGTTATCCAGTACTTGTAGCATCACTGACTTTTCAAAATGCTGTAACACTTCCTTAGACATCTGCTGTTCTTTGTCTTTATGGTTTTGTTCCAGAATCTCGATAATGCGTTTACGCAAAGATTCTTCCTGCAACGAGTGATCTTCATCCAGCATTTTACGCACAGGAATTTCAACGTTAAATTCCTGATGCAAATGTTCTTCCAAACCCTTGATATCCCACTGCTCGACCATGGTTTTGGGCGGGATATACTGAGTAATCACATTATTGACCACATCCTCGCGTATCGCGGTGATAATGTCGGATATTTCCTCAGCCGCCATCAGCTCATTGCGTTGGGCGTAGACAACTTTACGTTGATCGTTGGCGACATCGTCATAAGCCAGAATTTCTTTACGCACATCGAAATTGCGGCCTTCAACCTTGCGTTGAGCGCTTTCGATAGAACGGGTTACCCAAGGATGCTCAATGGCTTCACCATTGCCCATGCCCAATTTCTGCATCAAGCCCGCTACGCGGTCCGACGCAAAAATACGCATCAAATCGTCTTGCAGCGACAGATAGAAACGGGTTGATCCGGGATCGCCCTGACGACCCGAGCGGCCTCTTAACTGATTGTCGATACGACGTGATTCATGACGCTCGGAACCGATGACATGTAAACCGCCGGTAGCGATAACCTGCTCATGTCTGTCCAGCCAAACGCCGCGAACATGATCCTTTTCGGCTTCGCTGGCATCTTCGCCCAGTGCCGCCAGTTCCGCTTCCAAATTACCGCCAAGCACAATATCGGTACCCCGTCCGGCCATGTTGGTCGCGATAGTAACCGCTCCGGGCATACCGGCCTGTTCAATAATATGGGCTTCACGCTCGTGTTGCTTGGCATTAAGCACTTCGTGTTTAATGCCCTGCTTTTGCAATAATGCGGATAAGCGCTCGGAGTTTTCAATTGAGGTGGTTCCCACCAACACCGGTTGCCCACGACTAACGCATTCTTTAATATCGTCAGCAACAGCGACGTATTTCTCGTCGGCGGTCAGGAACACGACATCTCCCAAATCCCTGCGAACCATAGGGCGATGCGTAGGAATAACTACAACTTCAAGGCCGTAAATCTTGTTCAATTCGAACGCTTCGGTATCCGCAGTACCGGTCATACCGGACAGTTTTTCGTACAAGCGGAAATAGTTCTGGAATGTAATCGAGGCCAGCGTCTGGTTTTCATTTTGAATGGCGACATTCTCTTTCGCTTCAATCGCCTGATGCAAGCCTTCCGACCAACGGCGTCCCGGCATCACGCGTCCGGTAAACTCATCGACGATAATCACTTCATTATTGGCGACGATATAATCCACGTCTTTTTTGAATAAAACGTGCCCCCGCAATGAAGCGCTCAGATAATGCATCAGGCGGATGTTGGTCGCATCATACAAACTGCTACCTTCCTCCATCAAGCCATGTTCGACCATCAATCGCTCAACATGCTCGTGACCTTCTTCAGTCAGGTATAACTGGCGTACTTTTTCATCGACTGTGTAATCGCCCGGCTCGCCTTCTTTTTCCTGCTTGGTCAGGAATGGGACGATCTTGTTAACTTTGACATAGATCTCGGTGCTTTCTTCGGTAGGCCCGGAGATAATCAACGGCGTTCTCGCTTCATCGATAAGAATGGAGTCCACCTCATCAACAACCGCAAAGCTTAAATCGCGCTGAACTTTTTGCTCCAGGCTAAAAGCCATATTGTCGCGCAGATAATCGAAACCGAATTCGTTGTTAGTACCGTAAGTAATATCTGACGCATAAGCTTGGCGCCGTTCATCGCTATCCATCTGACTGATAATCACGCCGGTCGTTAAGCCTAAAAAGCCGTAAAGTCTGCCCATCCATTCGGAGTCGCGCTTGGCCAGATAATCATTAACCGTAACAACGTGTACGCCGCGTCCCGGCAAAGCGTTCAAATAGGCCGCCAAGGTCGCCATCAGGGTCTTACCCTCACCGGTTTTCATTTCGGCAATTTTGCCGTCATGGAGGATCATGCCGCCGATCAATTGCACATCGAAATGACGCATACCGAAGACTCTCGTCGACGCTTCCCTGACTGTCGCAAACGCTTCTGGAAGCAGATTGTCCAGTTTTTCACCTTGCGCCAAGCGATCACGAAATTCCTGTGTTTTTGCTTTTAACGCATCATCAGATAATTTTTCGTATTCAGAAGCGAGCGCATTGATCTTTTTAACCAGCACTCTTTTCTTCTTTATCAGCCTGTCATTACGGCTACCTATAACAAATCTAACCAACTTACCCAGCATGTTTTTTTCCGGTATGAATTTAGTAAATGATTGAATAAAAGCATGAGATTATATACCGTCTCCTATTTAAGTGACAGTTAAAAACTCGGTTTATCCCCGTGACAAAAGGCCCCAATATTAACAAAGCGCATTTGAAAATCAACATCCAAGGTTTCGTTCAGGGACTTGGCTTCCGCCCGTTCGTTGTTCGCCTTGCCCGACAACATCGGCAAAATGGTTGGATTGCCAATACCAGCAGCGGTATAACTATCGACATTGAAGGCCTGCCCGAACTCCAACAAGACTTTCTTGACAGCTTGCATAATCAGTTGCCGCCTTTTGCAAAAATCGACTCCTTATCCATAATTGCGCAGCCGCTGGCAGGCTTTGATGATTTCCGGATTAAAGCCAGCGAGACTGACGACAAACAATCCGCCTTTGTGCTGCCGGACATAGCCGTGTGTCCTGATTGCGTCCGTGACATTTTCGACCCTGCCAGCCGCTATTACCACTACCCGTTCACCAGCTGTTGCCATTGCGGGCCACGCTACAGCATTATGACCCGGCAGCCATACGACCGCAGCCGAACCGGCATGGCAGCATTCCAGCCCTGCCCCGCCTGCGCTCAGGACTACCAAGCCATCGACAACCGGCGCTTCCACGCCCAAACCATCGCTTGCCCAATCTGCGGCCCCAACTTAAGCTTGCTTGATGAGTATGGGGACCTGTTAGCCGAAAAAGACGATGCATTGCGTGAAGCAATCGGGCAGTTGCAGAACGGCAAAATCGTCGCCATTAAAGGCATAGGCGGCTATCAATTGCTGGTTGATGCAAGCAGTCAGCAAGCCGTCGAACGCCTCAGGCTGCGCAAACATCGCCCGCAAAAACCCTTTGCACTGATGGTCAGTGATTTGGCGACTGCACGGCAGCTTTGCAAGATCAACGCGCTTGAACAGCAAGCTCTGACTTCTGCCGCCGCGCCTATTGTGCTGTTAGGCCGCCGTGATACCGGCGAAGAATTCGTTAACTCCGAAGCGATCGCCCCTACATCTGCGGTTGCGCCCGGCAGCAACCTGCTCGGCATCATGCTGCCTTATTCGCCGCTGCACCACCTGTTGCTGAATAAAGACATTGTCGCGCTCGCGCAACCGCTGCACCTGCTGGTCGCAACCAGCGGCAACCGCCACAATGAACCCATCTGCACCACCGAGCAACAGGCCTTAACAAGGCTTACAGGCATTGCCGACTATTTCCTGATCCATAACCGCCCTATCCTGCGTCCGCTTGACGACTCCGTCGTCCGGCTCATCAACGGCAGAATTACTGTATTGCGCAGAGCCCGAGGCTACGCCCCGCTACCGGTCACCTTAAAGACAGCCATGCCCGACACGCTGGCACTGGGCGGCCAGTTAAAAAACACCGTCGCGATCAGCCATGAAAACCATATTGTCTTAAGCCAGCATCTCGGCGATCTTGAGGCAGAAGCGACCCAACAACAATTCCAAGCCACGCTGACGGACTTGCAGGACTTTTACCGAATCGCCCCGACCCGGATCATGCACGACCTGCACGGCGGCTATGCCAGCAGCCGGTTTACAGCCAACCTGCCCCAGCCAGCCCTGCCGGTACAGCATCATTACGCCCATGCCCTGTCCTGCATGGCCGAACATGGACTGGAGCCTCCAGCACTCGGCATTTGCTGGGACGGTTCTGGCTTGGGTACCGACAATACACTCTGGGGCGGCGAATTCATGCTTATTACTAAACGAGGCTTTGAACGCTTCGCCCACTTTGCCCCATTTTCATTGCCCGGCGGACACAAAGCTATACTGGAACCCAGACGTGCAGCATTGGGCCTGCTCTACGAAATCTTTGGCAGCAGCGTCTTCGAGCGCGAAGACTTGCCCTTTTCCTCGCGGGAATTAAACTTATTGCAATCGGCCTTAAACCGAGGACTCAATTGCCCTCGCACCACCAGCGTCGGGCGGTTATTCGATGCCATTGCAAGCTTGCTGGGGCTATGCCATATTAATGGCTATGAAGGCCAGGCGGCAACGGCGCTGGAAATGAGCGCGGCATCAAACGCATCCGATCAGTACTATGACTTCCACATCAAGCAAAAAACGCCCATCGTTATCGACTGGAAAATCACCTTGGAACAGCTATTGGAAGATATGCAACATAACCCGGCTGAGCTAATCGCCGCCAAGTTTCACAACACACTGGCCGAAATCATACTGACCATTGCCCGGCAGGCCGAGCAAGAAACAGTCCTGCTGAGCGGCGGCTGTTTTCAGAATGCCTGCCTTACGGCAAATGCAGCCAATAAACTAGCGCGTTCGGGCTTTGAGGTATACTGCCATGAGAATATTCCTCCTAACGACGGCGGACTGGCTCTCGGCCAGTTATATGCCGCAAAATATATAGAATAATTTATGTGTCTAGCCATACCCGGACAAATAATCAGCCTGTCTGACGGCACCGATTCCTTGGCGCGCACCGGGCGCGTTAACTTTTCCGGCATTACAAAAGACATCAGCCTGGCCTATGTGCCGGAAGCCAAAATCAACGATTATGTCATCGTTCATGCCGGTTTCGCGCTGTCCGTTCTGGATGAAGCCGAGGCTCTGGCCAGTCTTAAAGCGTTCAATGATTTGGCGGATTTAGAGTCTAAATTATGACAAATTTGTCCGGAACAACAAGCAAAACAGCAGAGTCCCGCATGAACTACCTGGACGAGTTTCGCGACCCGGCAACCGCCAAAAAAATAGCTGCCGCAATAAAAGCAGTCACTACGCAGCCATGGAATATCATGGAAGTGTGCGGCGGACAGACCCACAGCATCATTAAATACGGTATCGATCAGCTACTACCCGATCAAATCAGCCTGATCCACGGACCCGGCTGCCCGGTTTGCGTCACGCCACTGGCTTATATCGACAAGGCGCTGGCGATTGCCTCGCAACCCAATGTGATTTTCTGCTCTTTCGGTGACATGCTACGCGTCCCCGGCTCGCATCATGATTTGCTCAGCCTGAAAGCGCAGGGCGCGGATATTCGCATCGTTTACTCGCCGATGGATGCGCTGAATATTGCCAAGCTTAATCCCGGCAAACAGGTGGTGTTTTTCGGCGTGGGCTTTGAAACCACCGCCCCGACCACGGCCTTGGCCGCCTATCAGGCCAAACAGCAACAGCTGGACAACTTCTCGCTGCTGATTTGCCATGTCCGCGTACCGCCGGTCATGCAGGCGCTGCTCGACTCGCCCGATAACCAGGTGCAGGGATTTTTGGGCGCAGGCCATGTCTGCTCGATTATGGGTTACCACGAATATCTGCCGCTATCTGCACACTATAAAATTCCTATCGTCATCACCGGTTTTGAGCCGGTCGATATTCTGCACGGCCTGTACCTGTGTATCAAACAACTGGAAGAACATCGTTGCCAGGTTGAAAACGAATACAGCCGCGTGGTTAAGGAGCAAGGCAATCAGGCTGCGCAACAGTTGATAAACCAAGTATTCGACGTCGTCGACAGAAGCTGGAGGGGACTCGGTGAAATCGCCGACAGCGGCCTCGCGCTCAAGGTCGAATACGACGACTGGAATGCCGAACAGCGTTTTGCGGTCGCCGCGATTAACACACAGGAACCTGCCGCCTGCCGCAGTGGCGAAGTGCTGCAAGGCTTGCTCAAGCCTGCGCAATGCGCCGAGTTCGGCAAGACCTGCACCCCTGAACACCCGCTGGGCGCCACCATGGTTTCGTCCGAAGGTGCATGCGCCGCCTATTACCGCTACCGTCGCCATCAACATGCCTGAGCTAAAACTGAACTGTCCCCTGCCCCTGCAATACGAACAGATCGTCATGGCGCATGGCGGCGGCGGCCGCCTGATGCAGCAATTGCTGGACAGACTGATCCAGCCGACATTCAGCAATCCCCTGCTGAACCAGAAACACGACAGCGCTGTATTAAACGTCAACGGCTCCAGGCTGGCTTTTACCACCGACTCTTATGTCGTCAAGCCGCTGTTTTTTTCCGGCGGCAATATCGGCAAGATGGCGGTATGCGGGACCTTAAACGATTTAGCCATGAGCGGCGCAAAACCGTTATACCTGAGCTGCGCGCTGATTATTGAAGAAGGTTTTCCGATCAAAGACCTGCAACGCATCGTCGAATCCATGCAGCAGGCCGCGCAACAAGCAGGAGTATTGATCGTGACCGGCGATACCAAAGTGGTCGATCACGGCAACGGCGACGGCGTTTATATCAACACCGCGGGCATCGGCCTGATCGGCGACAACGTCAATGTTTTGCCTGCCAATATTCAAGTCGGCGATAGCATCATCATTAATAGCGATATAGCGCGGCACGGCATCGCCATCATGCTGGAGCGCGAAGGCATGAACTTCGACAACAGCATAACCAGCGACTGCGCCGACCTGTCCTGCCTGGTTCAGGATTTGCTTCAAGCCGGCATTGACATTCATTGCATGCGCGATTTGACGCGCGGCGGCCTGGCCAGTTGCCTGATAGAGCTGGCTGCCACCTCTCGCCATGCCATGGAAATCAACGAAGCGGCATTGCCGATACATCAGGATGTCAACAGCGCCTGTGAAATTTTAGGGTTTGATCCGCTGTATATTGCCAATGAAGGCTGTTTTGCGCTGTTTGTTCCCGAAGCGCAAACAGCGCAAGCCCTGAGCGCGTTGCATCGGCATCCGCTGGGCCAACAGGCCTGCCGAATCGGAGAGGTTAAAGCGGCGCATCCGCGAGGCGCAGTTACGCTGCAAACAGCAATGGGCATCAGCCGGGTTCTGGATTTACTGAGCGGCGAGCAGTTGCCGAGAATTTGCTGACTATGCCTAGAAACCCGATTCCCTGATAATCACCCCAGCCACGTGTCGCCATAACAATGAAATGACGCTCTCGGGCTTCCCGTCAATCAGCACATTCCCCTTGATGGCCCGATTGATCGGTTCGCCGTTTTCCATAGGCTGTAGCCAAACTCGGTAAACCGATGTTTCGGGAACCAATACATCCTTCTTGTTGCCGCGAACGGCAATGCTTCCATTGTAACGGGAGGTAAAAACCGGCGGCAGCTGCAACGCGGCGGCACTGTCGATGCGCACAATCCGACACGGTATACCCGGCCAGTCCAATTGCTCGGGGTAAAAATCGGCTGTAGCGCCGGGTTGAACTTGCCCCAGATGATCTTCCGCCAAAAAGGCTTCTATCTGGTAAGCATCGAACTGCCCCACGGTTAACAGCGGTTCGTCCTTGGCTATCCATTCCCCGGCATTCAACTGATCGTTGACATCAATGATTTCACCGTCAAAAGGCGCCTGAACGGTCAGCCGCTTATGTTCAGCCATAAGGCTGTCATACTTGCTGACCGCACTTTCCAGCTCGGTCAGTGCCACCAGATGTCGATCATTCAGGTTTCTTTCTTGCCCGTGAAAAGATACTTCCCACCGTAGCGACTCAACCTTTATTCTGCTTTGTTCAAGTTTTGATTCAAGGTCGGAAGAACTGAACTGAATCAACGTCTGCCCCGCCTTAACGGTTTCGCCTTTAGTGACCAGGATCCGGTCCAGCTTGCCGGGCAGCGGCATAAAAAGTTCGGTATGGGCGGCTATTTTCAACAGTCCGGGCGCTTCAAAGCGGCTCTTCCACGGAATAAACAAAATGCCGATTGCTATCAGGATGGCCGACAAGGTCGTCAGCGTATTGCGATTCCATTCCATGTGTTGACGATGACCAATCCATTGCTTAAGTTCTTTGACGATAGGGAGCATGATAAACCAGCCAACTTCGACCATCATTAAAAACAGGCCGAGTAATTTAAAGAAAAAGTGGTACACCAGCAAGGCGATGCCCAGAAACAGGAAAAAGCGGTAAATCCAAGTACCCCAAGCATAAATCAACAGTAACCGCTGCGTATGCGGTGGAAACCGCTCCGGCACTTCATCGAGAAAACCGAACAATAGCCGCCGCAGTTGCCAGCGCCCCAGCGCGAATGCCCTGTTTTGCAGGTTCTCAATCCCCCAATAATCGGACAGCAGGAAATAACCGTCGAAACGCATCAATGGGTTTAGATTGATAAACAGCGTCATGATCCAGGTAGTTGTCGCCATCAAAAATACGCTGCTGCGCAACGGACCGTCGGGCAAGAAATGCCACAGCGTGGTACACAATACAGCCAGCCCCAATTCGGCGGCAATACCACCAAAACCGATAGCCAGCCGTTGCCGCCGCGAGGTCAATTTCCAGGCATCGCTGGCATCGGTATATAACACCGGCATCATCACCAGAAAAGCCACGCCCATCGCAGAAACCCGGCAGCCGTATCGATGAGCGGTATAGGCATGACCCAATTCATGCAGGGTTTTAGTCAAAGTCAGCGCGGCGGCGTAATAAATAAAGCCTTCCGCTGAAAAAAAGTGCAGGAATGTTCGGCTGAACATTTCCCAGCGATCAACCAATACATACAAATTAACCATTACCAGCGCCATCAACACATACAGCACCCTCGGCTGATAAAGCCAACGCAGCACCGGATAAGTTCGAGCCAGGAAACGATCCGGGCGGAACAGCGGAATTTTAAAAAACAGGTAATGGTGTATCAGCCAGGTAAACCAGTGATGATGCGCGGCCTTGGCTTGCAGGACCAGCCGTTGCACAGCCTCTTTTCCTCTAACCTGAAGCAGGTTATGGGCGGCTAGAAACTGCAATAGATGCTGAATGTCGTCAACGCTGACAGCAGACAAGCCGTGCTTTGATAATTGCTCGCTGATGGCCTCGGGCGAATTGAGGTTCCAATGTGCCAGAATCTCGCTTTCAAGTTGCCCGATACGATAGAAATGCTGATTGACAGGATCGTAAAGCGTCCAGGTGGGGGAGCCGTCAAATGCGCAAGGCCCCGGAGACAGATCCAGTTCTTCACGCAGCGGCGGCAGGTTAATTACATTCCCATCCATTGTCTCATGGCCGCCAAAGGTCTTCTTAACACATAATAAACAAACGGAACCCTCGAACCGAAGACTTTGGCGGTCCCTTTCAGGCCGATTCTCGGCAACGCATCCGCTTGCTTGAACCGGGCTTTCAATCGATAAGCCAAGGCTTCATCGGACGTAACCTCGGCTTGGTAAGCCGCAAAATAAAGATCCGCCGAAATAGGCGCGGCCGGATCGATATTCAAGAAAAACTGCACCTTGGCACCCGGTTCCAGATTAATCGCATCGGCAACCGGCAACTGCACTTCCAACTCGACATCGGCAGGGTTGGCGACCATCAGGATGCGTTCGCCGATGGTAACCGGTTTGCCTATCCAGTCGTTAACATCGGAAAACACCGCTATGCCGGCATGAGGCGCTTTAATATCGATGCGTGCCAGCCAGTCCTCCATGCTGCGCACTTCGGCTTCCTGCTGTTCGGTTCGGCTTTTAAGAATGTTGACCTGCGCCTTGCTGTCCATATCGAACATCGCCTGCTGCGCGGTTTTGCGGTATTCGGCTTCGGCAACCGCTAAAGCCTTGCGGGTGACGGTCAGCTTGTTTTTAATGGTCTCTTCTTCAAGACTTAACAATGGCTGGTCTTTGGTCACCTGCTCATTGGGCTGGACATAAAACCGGTCGACGACACCGTCAATAGCGGCTCTGAGTATAGTTGGATGGGCGGGTATAACGCTGGCCGGAGCTAACGCCGTTTGCCGCACCGGAATCCATAACAGGCAGAACAGCACAGCCAGACCGGTCATTAGGCGTTTTTTAGTCAGCCAATCCTGTTTCCAGAATGGCGGCTTGGGTGCCAAAGCCGCCCAGGCATGGCCGAAAGTATCTGCCACATGCCCCAGCAAATAAAGTTCGCCATCCGTCCAAGCGGACTCCCGTGCCAGCAACAGCCCGGCTTGCGGCGTGGCGCCATAGGCTGACGCCGGCAACCACAAGGCATGAGCGGGCAACCATTGCGGCCACTGCTCGGCAATATCGCCCTCAAAGTCTTCTGCGGTTAAAGGGCGAATAGTCCCGGAAGTGTCCGGGGCCAGCTGTCTAAACACCTGTTTCAACCAGCTTATATACGGGGCATTAGCATCGACCACCGGCAGACCGGAGACCGCAACCACCTCTGAATTGTCTATTCGCCATAATGCCGCCTGACGGAATTCAATCAGACTGCGACTGTCGTTAACCAGCGTATAGGCCAGCGCTTCGGCGGTGTCGGCATTACGAAAAGATTTTTCCAGTTGCAGCAGAGTCGACAGCATTGCCAATTGGCGCTGGGACTCGGTCATGGTATTAGTCATTGCTTGACAGTCGGCCGTGTTGATTCGGTAGCGGTTGTGACACTTCCGTCCGAGGCAGCCGCCGCTGCGAAAACAGCCCGGCCGCTCATCCCGGCCAGAAGATCATCGGTTTTGCCGGTGATGACGCCGGTGATTTTAATGGATTGACTGACCGCATCGATGCGCGCTCCGACCATCTTGACCTTGGCCGGATACTCGCGCTGCGTCTCTTCAAGGAAAACCTTAAACTCAGAACCCGCCTTCAACCACTTCAACCAATGGGAGGGCACCAGCACAGTCACTTCAAGCTGACTGTCATCCAGGACATCCAGAATCGGGTCGCCGGCTTTGACATATTGATAGCGCTGCACCATGCGCTCGGCCACTCGTCCCGAAAAAGGCGCAGTAATTGTACATTTCTGCAACACGGCCCCCATCAAGGCAATATCGGCTTTAGCCTTGGCAACTTCGGCAGCCGCCATTTCGAGCTCCAGCGGACTCATCGAATTGAGCTTGGTCAAACGAGTATTAACCTCATAGGTTTTTTCGGCGGCCTGCACCACGGCCTGCGCCTTTTTCAATTGCGCCTGCTGTTCGGCGCAATTGAAAGCAACCAGCAAGTCCCCTTGTTTGAACCGTTCGCCCTCCTGGACATTGAGCTGAATGATTTTCGCCGCCATTTCACTGGATAGGATCGACGAATGCTGCGCATTGAGTTGAGCGCGAATTTCAGCAGGTTCCGCGGCATTAGTTGTGCTAAACGCGCTAAAACCTGCGGTACAGATGAGCAATCTTAAAAAAGTACGCATGATAAGTCTTGGTTATTTGCTGAGGTTTATACATGGCTTGCCATGTAGGTCGGGTTAGCGTAGCGTAACCCGACATTTGCCGCTTCGATGCATTGGATTACGCTAACCCAACCTATCCGACTGCTCGGCTAATTTTTCTTGGCTGCACTTGAATCAACAGCCGACAGCTGCTCTGTACCCTGTTTCGTTGCCGAAGGGAATCGCCCCGCCTGCCAATTTTTATCCACCGCCTCTATGGAACTCGCCAAAGTATTAATATCGTAATTCTCAATAAAGGCTGGCAAAGGATCAAGGCCTAGTGACACATAAACCCTGCCTAGCGAACTTTGTATGCTGGCATAGGCTTCAAGCAGTTGCAGCCGCGACATCAAGGCATTGGTCGTCGCGCGAATGCGTTCCAGCTGGGTTTTTGCGTCGTTTTCGGCATCATTACTGATATGTGTTGAAATTTTCTGGGTGATACCATCCAATTCCTGAGTGCGCTTATACTGCTGCTCTGCTACCAGAAACTGCTGATAGGACAAATGAACCTGCGTCAATACCGCCATATAAACGGACAACCTGCGCGTATCGCCGAGCTTTTCCTGCGCGTCTATCTGGCTAAAGCGTGCCGGAGCCGAGACCAACTCCATCAGATTCTGGCTGATTAAGCCGCTCAATTCCAGCCAGTTGTTATTTAACAGGTAAGAGTTGCTGTCGAAATTATAGCCGGTTCTGAATTCGATGCCGGGAAGCAGGCGCACCATAGCTTTATGAGCCTCTTCCGTGGTAATACGATTGTTGTAGATCTCCTCGCGCAATTCAGGGCGCAATTGCAAGGCCATTTCTTCCATCTTATCGATAGCCAATGAAAATTCCGGCGCTTGCAGCGCGCTATTTTCAGGCAATTTCAACTGAAATTTCTGGCTTGGCGATACGCCCAGTAAAGAAGCCAGTTCGGTTTTGGCAAGACGAAGCGTTTCCGACAGCTCTTCCAATTTGCGGATGATTTCCAGCAGATCTTTTTGGTATTGCAGAATAGCCAACGGTGCGGCCAGACGCTCGCTTTCAATATTTTGCGCGTCTTTTAATGCCTGTCTGGCACTGCCCAGGATTTTATCAATCTCCCCTTCCAATTGCTGGGTTCCTGCCATGCGCCAGAATGCGGTGCGCACATCCTGCATCAATAACTGTGCAGTTTTGCGCCGGCTTTCTTCGGCAACCAAAACCCGGTTGGCATCCTGCTTGGCCTGAAAATAACTGACGCCAAAATCCAGCACGTTCCAGCTGAAGGTAAAGTCGTAAACTTTTCGCGACCGGTCTTGAGAGGTCGATGACTGCAATTGCTGCGCGCCAGTAACCGCGTTACGGCTGTTGGAGGCGTTGAAATTATCGCGTCCCCGATAACCCGCCGAAGCGATCAGATCCGGCAATAAGCTGAATTTTGCCAAATCGGACTGCCCGTCAGCGACGGCATGCTCCATCATCTTGACGCGGTGATTAAGATTATATTTTAGCGCTCTGGCCATCGCGTCATACACGGTGAGGGGCGCAACAATAGGTTCTTGTTTTGCGAAAATGACCTGTTTATCGGCATTAAGCGATGCCTGTTGTTCGGTTTGAGTAATCGGCTCCGGCATGATGGCGCAACTGGTTAACAATACAATACCGGAAAGACCGGCGATAAATTGAGGGGCTGGATGGTTCATGATAAGTTTTTATTATTAATATATTGAAAGAATTACAGGCGGCTCTGTCCGCCTTGTTTTACTACCATCATATCCGCAAACCGTATAAGCAAAATGTACCCGGCAATTTGATGGATGTGTAAAGCTTTACGCTGGACGGGAAATGTTACGCCCCGTCCTCACCGTTTGTGCCGGTTCCCAAGTCCAGCTTGGGAACCGGCGTAATCAAGCGGCATCCTGATTGTTGCTAACCAGACTTGCCAGATTGTCCAGTAACTTCTGGCGCTGGAACTCAAAGCCTTTACTGCCCGCCATCTGTAACTGCCGAGTCAAACCGGGCTTACCGGCCTGGGCCAGCCCTTTATCGGCCTGCTCCAGTTGACTTTGCCGGTTTTGCCCTCCTCCCTGCCCCTGCGAATTACCACTATCACCATCATCGGACTGCTGATCTTGGCTTTGGTCTTGATCTTGTCCCTGATTTTGTTGATGAGAATTATTCTTCTGCGGCTGCACCTTGACCAAGACAACCACCTGTCTGCCCTGACTGTCCCTTATGGTGACTTTTACGGTTATCGGATGTGTTATAACAGCGCCTTCTTTTACCGTGACAGCTCCTGTACTGGGATTAACGCTAATAAACGACGGCAGGCTTTGGCCGCTAGACTGCGCAGCAGTAATAGTTATCCCCCCAGATATATTCAGCCCGGCAAAGACGCTGGACGGCAGGTTAATGGTGCCGCCGGACGTGCCGTTTCCATGTGAATCGCCGCTCAGCTTCATATCCACAACGATGGTCTGGTTAGGACCGGAACTGGAATTACTGTTGTTATTACCCGAACTATTATTGTCAGAGGTGTTGCTATTGCTGTTACTGTTGTCCGAACTATGCGTATCACCCGCATTGTTGTTCTGACCGGCATTGGTACTATTGCCCGTGCCGGTAGTATTATTGCTCGTACCAGTGTTGTTACCTGTATTGGTATTGGTGTTATTGCCAGTACCGGCATCTGAACTGGGCTTGCTATCCGCATTGCCGGTTTGTTGAGTGAGATTGATGGGTGCTAAAGCCTCTACTTGAGCCGTTGCCGCACTGGCTACATTTTCCACCGTACCTTGGCCATCAGTATAGATAGCGACTACGGTAATAGTCTTGCCGACTTCCGCGTCCGTCAACACATAGCTGTTGCCGGTTGCCCCGCTGATGTCAACACCGCCAGCTTTCCATTGATACCTAATGGCACCCAAACCATCAACATCTGCCAGCGTGTTAGTGGCAGACAGGACAGTTCCGACTATAGGTGTTGTTCCGCTGATGGTTACCGTACCGGTAGGCAAATCATTAACCGGGTTCACGGTGATAGTGAACGTCTGGCTGGCACTGGTATCGACGCCGCCATTGGCCGTGCCGCCGCTATCCCTGATTGACACCGTTACGGTTGCGGTACCGTTGGCGTTGGCCGCCGGGGTATAGATCAGGTTGCCGTTGCTGTCGATAGTCGGTTGTACACTAAACAGCGCATTGTTGTTATTGCTGGTGATAAAGCTCAGAGTTTGACTGCTTTCATTGGCCGGACCGGTGCTGAGACCGGTCGCCCAGCTGGCCACCGTTTGTGCACCGGCATCTTCACTGACAGCCTGATCAGCGCCTTTGGTAAAGGCGGGAATATCATTGACTGCTGTAATGTTGATGGTTTCAGTATAAGACGTACTACTGTACTCCGTCCCATCATGAACCTTGAACTGGAAGCTGGCATTCGCGGCGCCAAAAGCGTCAGGCGCCCCGCTGAAAGTGAGCTTTCCTGCATCAATATCAGCCTTGGTTATGACTTGATTGATGGTTACCGATATCCCATTTAGCGCCAATGTACCGGTAGACGGCAACGCAGTAATCTGCACTTGGGTCAAAACATTGCCGGGATCCACGTCACTGAAGTTAAAATCATTTGCCACAAAGGTATAGCTTGTATCCTCGTTGACAGTTATCGCGCCATTGCTGGAGGTGGGCGCAACGTTAGCCGTCACCGTAATTCCATTATTGGTAAGATCGGCTACCACCACTGCCGCGTCCGCGCCTGCGGCCCAGTCTTCGGCGGCGGCCAGATTGTAGACCGTATTATCGTTAGCGTTTAGGCCGGTCTTGTTAAACAGGGCGTTGACGCCGGCCTTATCCGCGCCCGTCAACGTCAGAGTGAATTCAGTAGCCGAAGTGATTTCAACTCCCGCAGTGCCTGTTAAGGTGTAAGTAGCTCCACCTTGACCGGTAAAAGTCAATTTGGAGGCGTCAATGTCGTTGCTAGCCCCTACCAGCTTCAAAAAATTGGCACCAGTGACGACGAGTACACCTGTGTTATTGACATAAGTAGCGGAAGTAATGGTAGGAGCCGCAACGTTGCTGACGGTGATACCGTTACCGGTCAGGTCGGCGTCGGTGACCCCGGCCGCCGCTCCGGCGGTCCAGTCTTCGGCCGCGGCCAAGTTATAGGTGGTGGCGCCGGTTGACGATGTGCCGTTTTTGTTGATCATCTGGTTGATCGCGGCCTTGTCGGTCGCGCTCAAGGTGATGGTAAAGGCCGTGCCGGAGCTAATTTCGACGTTCGCGGTATCGGTCAGGGTATAGGTCGCGCCGCCTTCGCCGGTGAAGGTGAATTTGTTGGCGACAATGTCGTTGGTCGCGCCGTTCAATTTCAGGAAGCCGGTACCGGTCACGACCAAGGCGCCGGTCGAGGCATCGTAGGTGGACGAGGTAATCGCCGGCACCGCGACGTTGCTGACGGTGATGCCGTTGCCGGTCAGGTCGGCATCGGTGACCCCGGCCGCCGCTCCGGCGGTCCAGTCTTCGGCGGCGGCGAGGTTATAGGTGGTGCCGCTGGTTGAGGCGGTGCCGTTCTTGTTGATCATCTGGTTGATCGCGGCCTTGTCGGTCGCGCTCAAGGTGATGGTAAAGGCCGTGCTGGAGGTGATTTCGACGTTCGAGGTATCGGTCAGGGTATAGGTCGCGCCGCCTTCGCCGGTGAAGGTGAATTTGTTGGCGATGATGTCGTTGGTCGCGCCGTTCAATTTCAGGAAGCCGGTGCCGGTCACCACCAAGGCACCGGTGGTGGCATCGTAAGTGGACGAGGTAATCGCCGGCACCGCGACGTTGCTGACGGTGATGCCGTTGCCGGTCAGGTCGGCGTCGGTGACCCCGGCCGCCGCTCCGGCGGTCCAGTCTTCGGCAGCGGCCAAATTATAGGTCGTGGCGCCAGTTGACGATGTGCCGTTCTTGTTGATCATCTGGTTGATCGCGGCT
>DATBRD010000005.1:0-35635 GCA_036560465.1 Methylobacter sp. | reverse complement strand
CGTGATGATGCCGGCCGACGGCGGGAAACCGGACGCCATCGAGATGCCCAGGCACAGCGGCAGGGCAATAAGAAAAACCAGGAAACCGGACAGCAAATCGCTGCGCCAGTGTTCTTTTAAACCGGCTAAACCGGACTTGGGTACCCCTGACCGGGATGACTCGCGCATACAAATCCTCGTAATTATAAAAAGCTTTTATTAAACATAAGCGATTATCATACCAACTGATTTGTCGTTTATAGGTGGTTGATTCAACTTGCGATTATCGTTATTGCAAAGCTGAAAATAAAGGTTCAAAGGTGCAAAACAACCAGCCAGTTGTTGTTTTGCACCGATCTGGAAGCGGTCGGGACTCATGCCGCGGCTCATTAAGCCTACCCCAACCTGTAAATTACGTGCTGGGTCGGGATGCTCAAAGCAATTTTCAATGAGGCTACGCTTCCTGGGTGAGCATGCCCGTATAATTCATGCTAAACATCGCGCTTCTTTTATCGTCGCCACCCAAAATGACGACGACATCACCGCTGTTTTGGGCTTTTTCATGGCTTTGGTGTACAAAGAAACCGTCAATCGTGGAGGGGGGCACGATAGATTGCTTGGTTCCTAAGTTCATATTCATCGCCGTCTGTATGGGGGCGGCCATGGCGTCCGGCATCAGGCTCAACTGAACGTCAAGGTCCCGTTCTTAGCCGCACTGGTAGTGACGAATGGAGGTGATCATGGTCACGCCCTCCATGTCCATACTATTACCTTCCGCCGCTTCTCCGTTCCGCTACATCGCCCAACAACGGCTTGAGTGATCCGTAACTGGCGGCATCAACTATCAGACTTCAACCAACCAATACCAAACCGCACTGCAACAAACGAATTACGCGCATTTTTTATTCTCCTCAATAAAGTTGTTATATTGGATTAACCTATGGCTAGCCCTAGTGCCTAACCGGTATCTGATAAAAAAACAGACACGCACAAGCGTCCCACAAGTCGGGCAATTATCTACATTGCTCTACAAAACGGGTGTTTTTCTGTAATAATCTGATGATAAGTCCAGCCATATATAGCAAACAACAATGCCCTTGCCTCTTCAAACTGACACCTCTCATAAGAGCGCACCATTAACCGATCAGCACAATGCCGAATGCAGTTATGTTTCGCTTAATCGGGAAGCCATGCGTAAGGCATTACGCCAACAACTGGCTGATGATTTGCTTTATCGAATGCTCATTAAAGAGCGCCCCCACCAATTCGCCGAATCTCTGGTTTTTGTTGCTGAAGGCACCATACGCAGGCAGCGTGACATTATTGCCGCCATAGAAAGCGTCATTGCCATGCCCGCTTATCAGCAACGCGTTTTGGCTTATGCACCCAGCACGGCGCAGTTTATTCCCAAAGCGCATGGCGTCTTTTATGGCTATGACTTTCATTTAAGCCCCAAAGGCCCGCAATTAATTGAGATAAATAGCAATGCCGGAGGCGCTTTGCTGAACGCCATACTGACTCGTGCGCAAACAGCCTGTTATGAACCTGATAACTTAAATATAACCACAGCCGCGAATCCGGAACAGCTGTTTATGGCAATGTTTGTTGAAGAATGGCAAGCAGAACGCGGCCAACAGCCGTTATTATCAGTCGCTATTGTCGATGAAAATCCGCAGGCTCAATTCATGCTGCCGGAATTTTTGCTGTTCAAAAAACTGTTCGAGCAAAACCATATCAACACTGTTATCTGCGACCCTTCCGAGCTTGATTATCGGAATGGAACACTTTGGCATGGCGATATGCAAGTCGATCTTGTTTATAACCGATTGACCGACTTCGGCCTAGAAGCTAAATCGTTAAAATTATTGCGCGAAGCTTACCTGGATAAAGCAGTCGTCATCACGCCCCACCCAAGGGCTCATGCGTTATATGCCGATAAAAGAAATCTGGCGATATTAACTAATGAAACCGCGTTGCAGGATATAGGCGTTGCCGCTAAAACCAAGGCCCTGCTTCTTGAAGGCATTGCCCACACCACTTGCGTACATAAAAAAGATGCAGAACACTTATGGGCAACTCGCAAACAGTTGTTTTTTAAACCAGCCAAAGGCTACGGCAGCAAAGCCGCCTACCGGGGTGAAAGCATCACCAAACGGGTGTTCGGTGAGATTCTGCAAGGGAATTATGTGGCGCAAATACTGGTACGACCAACCGAGCGGCAGTTGAAAGTCGAAAATGAAATGATCGATCTTAAACTTGACTTGAGGCAGTATGTTTATAAGGGGCAGACGCAGTTGACCAGCGCCCGCTTATATCAAGGTCAAACCACCAATTTCCGCACACCAGGAAGCGGGTTCGCGGGGGTTGTGGTGGTATAAGAAATGACTAGGGCGGCCGGTCGGCCGCCCTGATACTATCTTAATCGAGAGCCAGATTCCTTAAATAATCCTTGAAATCGTTCTTCAATTCGTCATGCTCCAGGCCGTATTCAACGGTAGCCTGCAAATAACCGAGCTTTGATCCGCAATCGTAACGTTTGCCGTCAAACTCATAGGCTAAGAACTGTTCGTCATGCATCAATGCGGCGATAGCGTCAGTCAGCTGAATTTCGCCGCCTGCACCGCGTTCAGTTGTTTCGATCTTTTCAAAAATTGCCGGAGTTAGAATATAACGGCCGACCACTGCCAGGTTTGACGGCGCGCGCTCAGGAGCCGGTTTTTCTACAATCAGTTCAACCTTCCCTACCGATGGAGATACTTCACTGGTTTTAACAATGCCGTACTTGTCGGTCTCTTTTGGATCGACCCGTTCTACGCCCAATATGCTGCATTGGTTTTGATCGTATTGTTGAACCATTTGAGCCATGCAGCCGCTACCGCTTCTATTTGTGATCAAATCGTCAGCCAGGATAACCGCAAACGGCTCATCGCCAACGACAGGTTTGGCGCAAAGCACGGCATGGCCCAGTCCCAAAGCTTCAGATTGACGAACGAACACGAACGACACATTAGGCGGTATCGTTTCCTTAACCGTCTTCAATAAGCCGGTCTTGCCGCGGAGAGTCAGCTCGGTTTCCATTTCATAAGCCTTGTCAAAGTGATCCATAATGACGTTTTTGGTTCGACCCGTGACAAATATAATTGTATCGATACCCGCTGCGACAGCCTCTTCAACACAATATTGGATTAAAGGTTTGTCCACAACAGGCAGCATTTCCTTTGGGCTGGCTTTAGTGGCGGGCAAAAAGCGGGTTCCGAGACCCGCAACCGGAAAAACTGCTTTTCTTATTTTTTGATTCATTTAAAACGTTCTCGACAATACAGATCATTAAAAATCAAATGCTGTGTCCAGCATTCGATCATCCCTGCCCTTCAACGGGCGATTCATTTTAAGCTTTTTCCTGGCTTCGACTCTATTAATCTTTAGAGGCGGAACTGTTTATCCAAGCTCTAAAAAATTTTCAACCAATGTCGTGAAAGCATTGGGTTGTTGCACATGCAGCCAATGTCCAGCGCCGGCTATGGTGGCCAACGCCGCATCCGGAAATAATGAGTTTATAGCTTCCGGCTTAACGAAGTCTGAATCGCCACCCGCAATAAACAAGGCCTTGCCGGTAAACGGCGCTAAATGATCGGCATTAGGAAAAGCTGCAATATTGGACGCCATCCGCTGAAAAATATCCAGATCAATCCGCCAGCAATATTTGCCGTCCTTCAGGATCAGGTTTTGCAACAAAAACTGCCGATAACCCAACTCGGGTATGCTCGGTGCCAGCAGTGTTTCGGCCTGTTTACGATTGCTAAGCTCAGCCAGCGGCAACGCTTTTAATGCCGAAACAGTATTATCGAAACTATGCTTGTAACTGACCGGGGCAATATCGGCCACAATTAGTTTATTTACCCGGTTTGGGTTTGTAAGCGCCAGCCACATGGCGACTTTACCGCCCATGCTGTGCCCCAACAAATTGGCCGTTTCCAAGCCGCGCTCATCAATAAACCGCAACAAATCGGCGCTCATGGATGGATAATCCATTAACGGATGATGCGGCGATGCGCCGTGATTGCGCATGTCCGGCGCATAAACATGAAACCGAGTCGCCAGTCTTTGAGCAACTAGCCGCCAGTTCCGCGACGAGGCGAAAAAGCCATGCAGAATGATCAGCGGACGGTTAGCCGGATCGCCGAATTCTTCAAAAGTCAGTTCTACGGTTTCCATCAGGCAAAAACGAATAATGCGCCCATCAAACCGCCGAAAATACCGCCCCAAACAACCAGCCAGCCCAAATGTTCACGAATGATGGCTTGAACCATTTCCTTAACCAATTGCGGAGTTAATTCACTGAGGCGCTTATCAATGACTGATTCAATTTTACCGACAATATCGCCGCCTATTTTGTGCGCATCCAGCCCCTGTTTCAATGCGGATTTAAACCGCTCGGACTCGACCATTTCGGTCAAGGTGATTTTCATTTTTTCGGTAAACGGCTCTTTTAACGGCGCCAGCGCCTCTTCGCCACCCATCATTATTAACATGCCGCCAAAAGAAGAACCCATAATCGAAGATACCAAGCCTTCGTATACCTTGTCATAATCGACAGCATTTAATAAAGGCTCCAGGTTCAGCAGATTTTTGCCTTGTTGTTCTTCGGTTTCAATAAACTGTTCGATGTTTTTCGCAGTAAAGAACTGCTCCATCATCAGTTGTTTAATCGACAGTTTAAACTCTTCAAATCGGGCCGGTATAACGCCGGAGCCATACAAAAAAGGCACCTTCTCAAACAGCATGTAAATTGCCAGCCAGTTGGTAATGGCTCCTGACAGGGCAAAAAAACCGATGGATTTGATTAATTCCGGCTGTACCGGACTAACATAACCGATTGCAATAATTACAACCGAGAGGAAATTGGTAACAAAGCTTTTGTTTAATAATTTTTCTTTCATTGTTTCCTAGTAAATAAATTAGTAATTTTTCTTTCGTCCATTTCGCCAAAAAGCCCAGAGTTTCTGCCCATAGGAGTGCAGTTTTCTCACAAGCGATGCCTGCGCTCTCGCAACTATTTTACATTCATGCGATTCTTTTTCCGTCAGCATCGGGTTGTGCTCATGCCATCGTTGATCGAAAAAATAGGCTTTACATTGCTGCGCTGCTGTTTATCAGCAGCAATTAACTGTTGGCTGCAACCAACATTTTATCGAATAGCTCAATTTCGGAAGCTGCATTTCCAGCAAAAAATGATTTTCAATCCTTCCGGCAACGCTTCAATAGTTTATTACTTGAGCTTCATGAAAAAATATTGTCGCTTTGATTTTGATCCGTTTCATTAACAGCCTGGCCAAATCCTTGCCACAGCCTGGATAAGCTGATCCTGCGACTCAACCGCAAAGAGATGCCTTATCTCAGTTTTTTAATACAGATGAATTTGTTTTCGGGTGTTAATTCCATTTCAAAATAACCGTCGCTACCTTGTTTGGTTAAAAAAGGTTGAATTCTGCCCGCCGGAAAAGCGATTCTTCTGCCATCATCGGCAATAACGGAAACGTTTTTAGCAATGCCTTGATAGACCTTGAGGTATTGGTCATATGACAGTTTTAACGTAAAGCGGATACATTGATATTGGGCCATTATAGAAGAGATAAGCCGGACATAAACTGCCCGGCATAATTTGAGTTAACGGTTACTTTGCAGCGCGGCAATACGCTCTTCCAAGGGCGGATGACTCATAAACAACTTACTCATACCACCACCATTGATGCCGAAAGCGGCCAATTGTCCTGGCAAGTCTTCCGTTTCATGTCCACGCTGTAAGGCACGTAAAGCACCGATCATTTTTTCCCGCCCAGCCAAGTTTGCGCCACCGGCATCAGCCTTAAATTCACGATAACGGGAGAACCACATGACCAGCATAGAGGCTAAAATCCCCAAAACGACTTGAGCCGCCATTTGGGTGATGTAATAGGCGGGACCGTAACCACGCTCGGTTTTAAACACAACCCGGTCGACAATATGACCAATAACGGTCGCAAAAAAGTACACAAAGGTATTTACTACGCCCTGCATCAAGGCCATCGTCACCATGTCGCCGTTGGCAACATGGCTGATTTCATGGCCGACAACCGCTTCAACTTCATCAGGGTTCATGTTTTGCAGTAAGCCGGTGCTGACTGCTACTAATGAGCTGTTTTTGCTCATGCCGGTAGCAAAGGCATTGGCATCAGGCGTTTGGAATATACCGACTTCAGGCATGTCGATGCCTGCCTGTCTGGCTTGTCTGGACACAATGTCAATCAACCATTGTTCTGTTTGATTTTGGGGTTGCTCAATAACATAGACGCCCATCGCTCTTTTAGCCGACCATTTAGACATTGCCAATGAAATAATGGAACCGGTCATGCCAATTATTGCCGACATGACCAAAAGAGCATTCAGGTTAAGGTCGACGCCTTGAGCATCCAGAGTGTTGCTTAAACCTAAAATATTAAAAATAATACTAACTACAACCAATATCGCCGCATTGGTTGCAATAAAAAGAAAAATGCGCATCATATGTTTGAGCCTTTTGAATTAAGTTGAGGTTTAACCAATATGGGGATTGAATAACACATTCCAACCCTGTTAAGAGTGCTAATATAACTTAAAATTTATTAATGGAGGGTATCATCATGAATATTACAAAAGTAATATTATTTGCCTTGTTTTTAATTAATCCTTATTTCACTTTCGCACAACCAAATAATCATCAGGACCTTTTAAAGCAACTCCATGTGCCCGCTGGCTTCACTCTATCCATTTTTGCCGATAACCTGCCCAATGCCCGCAGTTTGGCCTTGGGCGATAACGGTGTAGTGTTTGTAGGTACTGGATCCTACGAAAACACGGTTTATGCCGTACAAGATACCAATAACGATGGCCTTGCAGACGCTCGTTATGTTATCGCTAATCATTTATTCACGCCCAACGGTGTTGCTTACAAAGACGACTCACTTTACGTCGCGGAAATCAACCGTATTATCCGTTTTGACCACATTACTCAGAGTTTAGCTAATCCGCCTAAACCTGTTGTCGTTTACGATCAACTTCCGTCAGAAGAGTGGCACGGCTCGAAATATCTGCGCATTGGCCCTGACAATATGCTGTACACTGCTGTCGGAGCGCCATGTAATATTTGTGAGCCAGAAAAACCGATCTTTAGTTCACTAGTCAGATTAAATCTCGACGGCAGCGGCTTTGAAATGCTTGCCAGAGGCATCAGAAGCTCGGTTGGACTTGATTGGCAGCCGGAAACCAATGCCTTGTTTTTCACTGATAATGGCCGCGATTATATGGGTGATGATTTACCCCCCGATGAACTTAACCATTGGACTACTGTCGGAGAGCATTTTGGTTTCCCCTATTGCCATGGCGGCGATATACCTGACCCAGAATTTTCTACCGCAGAAAAAAATTGTAGCCAATTTACTGCGCCGGAATGGAAATTCAGTGCTCATGTGGCATCACTGGGCATGCGTTTTTATCGGGGCAGTCAATTTCCAGTTGAATTTAAAAATCAATTGCTTGTAGCCCAGCACGGTTCATGGAACCGGTCTACTCCGGTGGGCTACCGCGTTACTTTTGTCAAATTCGACCAGGGCAAGCCCGTTTCAGAACAGGTTTTTGTCGACGGCTGGTTAACCCAAGATTACAAAGTTCTCGGTCGTCCTGTCGACATTCTGGAAATGCCTGACGGCAGCCTACTGATTAGCGACGATAAACTCGGCCTCATTTATAGGATTGCATACACAGGTTAATAATGGACAAACAGTTTGAAATTCTAAACAAAGATATTGTTTATCAGGGTTTTTTCCGCATGGAAAAATATCTCCTCAAGCATACATTGTTTGGCGGAGGCTGGAGCTCTGAGTTAAATCGCGAGTTATTCATGCGTGGAAGTTGCGCTGCGGTTCTGTTATATGATCCTCACGCAGATAAGGTGGTGTTGATCGAACAATTCAGAACAGGCGCAATTTTAAGCCCTGATAAAGCTTGGCTCGTGGAGATTGTTGCGGGAGCAATTGAGGACGGTGAAACGGCCGAAGAAGTTGCTTACCGCGAGTCTCTGGAAGAAGCTGGCTGTGAAATTCAGCAATTGATGGTTATTAATGAATTTTATACCACGCCGGGTGGCTCATCTGAGTGGATCACCCTGTTCTGCGGCAAAGTGGACAGTGCTCAAGTGGGCGGTATTCACGGCTTAGCTCATGAAGGAGAAGATATATTGGTTCGCGCCGTTGATTTTAACGAGGCGTACCTTATGCTGGAAAATGGCGAGATAGAGTCGGCAGTCCCCATTATTGCGATTCAATGGCTCGCATTGAATAAACAGAAACTTAAACTGAAATGGAAGGTATAAAAGGAGAGGAAGGGTTTATGCTTTTACTCAAAAGCTGTAAACATTGAAGCCCTGCGTAAGTTTACAGAGCTTCAATGAACCAAATATCAATCAACTATCTTACATTTTTCTCGCGATGCATCGACTCTATCACGGAGTTCCTTGCCTGGCTTAAAATGCGGTACATGTTTTTTTGATAATGCTACAGATTCACCAGTTTTAGGGTTGCGCCCCATACGAGGAGGACGCAAATGTAGCGAGAAACTACCAAAACCCCTAATCTCGATTCTTTCACCGGAAGATAACGCCTGATTCATTTGTTCAATGATGCATTTTACCGCAATCTCTACATCTTTCTGTGCAAGATGCGGCTGATGTTTGGCAAGTGCTTCAATTAATTCTGATTTTGTCACATTCTATCCTGCGAAAACAAATAAAATTAAAGGGGCATGTAGTGATACATGCCCCTCATGATTTTTATTTTTCCATCTGTTTAAAGATATCAGCAAAGGTAGGGGCACCAATTGTTTGCTGAGAATGATCTTTAATAGTATGAGACTCTTCATCACTGTCTTTAGCTTTAATAGATAAAGAAATTGATTTGCTTTTCTTATCTACGCCGATAAATTTAGCTTCAAGTTCATCGCCTTCTTTTAGTAAGGTTCTGGCATCTTCAACGCGATCACGCTGGATTTCAGAAGCTCGTAAGTAGCCTTCAACATGGTCAGCTAAAGTGATAACCGCACCTTTAGCATCAACTTCTTTGACCGTTCCTTTTACCAAGCTGCCTTTTTCATGAGTAGCCAGGAAGTTTTGGAATGGATCTTGTTCAAGTTGCTTGATACCTAAAGAGATACGCTCACGCTCAGAATCAACCGCTAAAATAACAGTTTCCAGTTCATCGCCTTTTTTGAAGTCGCGAACTGAGGCTTCGCCTTCATCTGCCCATGAAATATCAGACATGTGAACCAAGCCATCGATACCGCCATCCAGGCCGATGAAAATACCAAAATCAGTAATTGATTTGATTTTTCCTGAGATTTTATCGCCTTTGTTGTGTGTTGCAGCAAATTCATCCCAAGGATTGGTTTTGCATTGTTTCATGCCTAAAGAAATACGACGACGTTCTTCATCGATTTCCAGAACCATGACTTCAACTTCGTCACCTAATTGAACCAATTTAGAAGGATTAACGTTTTTGTTGGTCCAATCCATTTCTGAAACGTGAACCAAACCTTCTACGCCTTCTTCAATTTCAACAAAGCAACCGTAGTCAGTCAGGTTGTTGACCTTACCGAAAACGCGTGTGCCTGCTGGGTAACGACGGGCAATGTTTTGCCATGGATCTTCACCCATTTGTTTCATGCCTAATGAAACGCGGTTTTTATCTTTGTCGTATTTCAGGACTTTAACTTTAATTTCTTGGCCGATTTCTACACATTCGGACGGATGACGTACGCGTCTCCATGCCATATCAGTGATGTGTAACAGACCGTCAATACCGCCAAGATCGATAAACGCGCCGTAATCGGTCAGGTTTTTAACCACACCGGTAACTACTGCGCCTTCTTCCAGCGTTTTCAGCAATTCTTCTCTTTCTGCGCTGTATTCTTTTTCTACAACAGCACGACGAGACAGAACCACGTTGTTACGTTTTTGATCGATTTTTATAACTTTGAATTCCAGGTCACGATTTTCCAAGAAAGTCGTGTCTCTGATCGGGCGAACATCAACCAATGAGCCAGGCAAGAAAGCACGTAATGCGCCAACCGCCACGGTGAAACCTCCGCGAACTTTACCGGTAATACGACCGATAATAGTTGCTTCTTTTTCAAACGCATTTTCAAGTTCGGACCAAGCTTTATTTTTCTTCGCTTTATCACGAGAAAGCAGTGTGGCACCCAAGCCGTCTTCAAATAAATCAAGGGCAACCTCGACTTCGTCGCCAATGGCAACTTCTAATTCGCCATCGTTATTTAGAAACTGCCATTTTGGAATGACACCTTCTGATTTTGAATGGGTGCTGACGATGATCATATCGTTTTCGATATCAACAACTCTACCCATTAACATGGCACCAGGACGCATTTCGGTCTTGGTTAGACTTTCTTCAAATAATTCAGCAAAGCTTTCGCTCATTTTCCATTCCCAAGCCTGTCGAAACAACAACAAGCCTTTTCTTTATCAAAGTTAAAAAAAGATCACGCAAACAATTGCTGTGACCACATAGTAATAATCCTTAACGGATTAAATTCAGTACTTCTTCAATAACAGAATTCAATGTCATATCCGAAGAATCAATATAAAGCGCATCATTGGCCATCGCTAACGGCGCGGTCTTACGGCCCATGTCCCGACGATCTCGCTCTTCTATCTCATTTGTTATCTGTGTTAGGTTAGCATCATTCCCTTTTTCTATCAACTGTTTATATCGCCTCTTGGCTCTTTCAGCTGCGCTGGCAGTTAAAAACACCTTATATTCAGCATCGGGAAAAACCACCGTCCCCATGTCGCGGCCATCTGCAACCAGTCCCGGCCGCTGTTTAAAATCTTTTTGCTTTTGCAATAAAACGCGTCTGACTTCAGGTAGCGCCGCGACAATGGATGCAGCGCTACCAGTGCTTTCGAGGCCCAGTTGAGCGGTTATGTCCTCTCCATCCAGCCTGACGATCAACTCATCGTCGCAATCAAACTCCAGCACCATCGCTTGAGCAACTTTAACAATGGCGTATTCATCTGCCAAATTAATAGCTTGCTTTAACACCGCTATTGCCAGCGAACGATAGATAGAGCCGCTATCGAGATAGTTCCAGCCCAGTTTTTTTGCTACTGCCCGGCTAACAGTGCCTTTTCCTGCGCCGCTAGGACCGTCAATAGTCAATACCGGAACAGCCATTATTCTTCCCTGCAAACGAGATCAATACCTAAACGCTTTGCCAAATCTCTAAACTCAGGGAATGAGGTATTCACGTTTTCACAATCATGAACGGTAATGGGAGCACTAGCGCGCAAGCCGGCAATTGAAAATGACATCGCAATTCTGTGGTCACCATGTGATATGACTTCGCCACCGCCAATTGATCCGCCCTGAATGACCATTCCATCCTCAGTCGGCTGTGCGTCTACGCCCAGAATTTGCAGGCCGTCTGCCATTACCTGAATGCGATCCGATTCTTTTACTCTGAGCTCTTCCGCGCCAGTTAACCGTGTTTGGCCTTCCGCACAGGCTGCGGCGACAAACAACACCGGAAACTCGTCAATAGCCAGTGGCACCAGATGCTCGGGGATATCTATGCCTTTAAGAGGACTGTAAACAACATGCAAGTCGGCTACCGGCTCGCCGCCAACAGTGCGCTCGTTCAGGACTTCAATGTTGGCGCCCATTAATCTCAGGATGTCGATGACACCGGTGCGGGTAGGATTAATGCCCACATGTTTCAATAGCAAATCGGAACCCGGTGCAATGGATGCTCCAACCAAAAAGAAAGCCGCCGAGGAAATATCGCTAGGCACATCAATATCGGTTGCCGTTAAACGACCTTCAGCAGTAATACTGACTTTATTGCCTTCTTGCTTAACCGGATAATTAAAGCCGGTCAGCATGCGTTCTGTATGATCGCGGGTAGGTGCGGGCTCAGTAACACTGGTTACGCCTTGCGCATACATGCCTGCCAATAACAAACAGGATTTGACCTGAGCGCTGGCAATCGGCATAGCATAATCAATGCCGGTCAACTGCCCTGCTTTACCGGTAATATGCAAAGGCGCAGTTCCTTTTTCAGTGGTTTTAATATCGGCGCCCATGGTTGCCAACGGCTCGGTGACGCGTTTCATCGGCCTGCCGGACAATGATTTATCACCGGTTAATACTGAGCTAAATGACTGACCTGCCAGCAAGCCGCTCAGCAGACGCATTGATGTTCCTGAGTTACCCAGATACAAATCGTTTTTAGGCGCTTTCAAGCCGTGCTTGCCGACGCCGTGTATGGTCAATTCGCCATTGACCGGCCCTTCAATTTCAACGCCCATATCACGAAAAGCTTGCAAGGTGGCCAGCGCATCTTCCGCTTCGAGAAAGCCTTTTACATGAGTAACGCCTTCGGCCAGCGAGCCCAGCATGATTGAACGGTGCGACATGGATTTATCGCCGGGCACACGTGCCTCGCCTTGTAGTTTACCGCCTGGTTGAACGTAAAATGTGATTGATTTTGACATATTAATTATTATCGAACTGGTCAAGAAAGCGTTGCCGTGCGTTTCTGGCATACGTAAAGGTTTCAAAAAGCTGCTGGGTATCGTTACTTTCCAGCAAACGTTGTATTTTATCCAATTCTCCCTTCAACTGCTCAATTAAAGGGATGATTTCGTCTTTATTGGCTGCGCAAATATCCTTCCACATAATCGGGTCACTGGAAGCAATTCGGGTGAAATCTTTGAATCCACCAGCTGCGTATTGAAATATCTCGCTCTGTTCGTCTTTATGACCGAGCATATCGACCAATGCAAAAGCCAGGATATGCGGCAAGTGACTTGTCGCAGCCAATACACCGTCATGATGCGTTACATCCATCACCGACACCGACGACCCGAGCCGCTCCCAGAAACACTGGACTTTCTGCAACGCTTCCGGCTGGGTATTGCCGACCGGTGTAATAATCAGGCGTTTATTCAGAAACAGGTCGTCAACTGAAGCCGTCACGCCACTGTTCTCGGCTCCGGCGATGGGATGAGCGGGAACTAGGTTATCCGGCACAACACCGAAAACCCGTTCAGCTGCGGCAATAACGCTGCCCTTGGTGCTGCCGACATCAGTATAAATCGTGTTACCCGACCATAACGGCTTAAGCTGGGTAAAAATGCTTTCGATACTCGCAACCGGCGTCGCAATGACTACACAATCAGCGCCTTGAACGGCTTCTGATAGCTCCAGCGTATAGTCGTCGATAACCCCTAATCGTTTTGCCGTTTGCAGATTTTTCTCATCGAGCTTTCGGCCATAACCGACTATGTTATTGCATAAACCCTGCTGCCGTGCCGCACGGGCAATGGACCCGCCAATCAAGCCGACGCCGATAATGCATAACCGGCTAAACATTATTATCGCCAACCGCCGCCCAAGGGCGACTAAAGCCGCCCCTACAATTCTTTAATCTGTTCATGATGCTTGTGTAACTTCGGTCAATGCCTGTAAAAACAGCTGATTTTCCGACTGCGTGCCAATGGTAATACGTAGATGATTAGGCAACTCATACACACCAACCGGTCTGACGATAACCCCTTTGCGCAATAGCAACTCATAAATCGGCATCGCAGGCTGTTTTAGATCGACCAACACAAAATTACCTGCCGATGGAATCCATTCCAAGCCCATTTTTTTAAAACCATCGGTTATAAACTGCATACCCTGAGCATTAACGGCAATAGTATTTTGTAAATGTTCAGTATCCGTCAATGCAGCTTCGGCAGCGGCCAAAGCCAGTATATTATTATTGAAGGGCTGGCGCACCCGATTCAGTATATCGGCCAACTGCGGGCTGGATAAACCATATCCGACGCGTAATCCAGCTAACCCGTAAGCCTTGGAAAAGGTGCGAGTAATTAACAAGTTGGGGTATTTTTCCAACCAAGCGATTGAATTATCCGCACTTTGGTCACCAACAAATTCACAGTAGGCTTCATCAAGTACACATACGCAAGTGTCCGGCAGCGCCTGAATAAATGCTTCCAAAGTAGCATGATCCAGCAAAGTACCGGTAGGATTATTCGGATTTGCTATAAACACCAGCCGCGTTTTATCGGTAATCCGTTCCAGCATAGCGTCCAGATCGTGACCGTAATTTAAAGCCGGAGCTACAACCGCTTTAGCGCCAACCGCCTGAGTTACTATCGGATAGACTGCAAAAGCATGCTGCGAAAAAACCACTTCAAATTCCGGCGTCAAAAACGCTCTCGCTACCAATTCCAGAATTTCATTGGAACCATTGCCCAACGTAATCTGGTTCATCTCGACAGCATATTTTTTCGCTAATGCCTGCTTTAAATTAAAACCGTTGCCATCCGGATACAAAGCCAAATCTTTCAAAGTCACCTGTATCGCAGCCAAGGCTTTTTTTCCAGGCCCTAAAGGATTTTCATTGGATGCTAGTTTTATGATCTGGGTCAGCCCCAACTCGCGCTCAAGCTCTTCGATCGGCTTGCCGGGTATATAAGGGATAAGCTTTTGCACACCAGGCACGGCAAGGTTATAGATTTTATCGGCGTTATTCATGGAGTCTGTTTGAGATGTGTAATACTCATGCCAAAAGGATGAGGGAGAAAGATTAGAGTACGGCCTTAGGATAAGAACCCAACAGCTTAAGCATGTTAACGTTGTCTTTCAATAGTGACAAAGCTTGGGCGACATCGTTGTCTTCACAATGACCTTCAATATCGATAAAAAACACATAATCCCATAATCCCTGACGTGACGGCCTGGATTCAATATGCATCATACCAATATTCAATCTTGCGAAAGGTTCAAGTATTTTGTGCAATGCACCAGGCTGATTGCCCGTAGAGACAACCAGTGAAGTTTTATCGTTACCTGTGGAAGACGATATTTGCTGCCCGATAATAATAAAGCGGGTGGTGTTATTGGATTCGTCTTCGATATTTTTTTCAATGACATTCAACTGATAGATTTCGGCGGCAACAATGCCAGCTATTGCCACGGCGTGTTTATTAGTCGATGCCAACTTTGCGGCCTCGGTGTTGCTATTGACGGCGGTTCGCTTCGCATTCGGCAAATGCTTATCCAGCCATTGCCGGCACTGCGCCAGAGACTGCTGATGAGAAAACACCTCGGTCACGTCATCCAGGCTATCGACAAACCCCAACAAGTTTTGATGAACCCTGATTTCAACTTCTCCGCATATTTTTAACGGCGAATTCAAAAACCTGTCCAGCGTATGACTGATAACGCCTTCGGTAGAGTTTTCAACCGGCACGACACCAAATTGGCAGTTGCCGCTTTCAACTGCATTAAAAATGTCATTAATGGTTGCAGCCGGCACGGTTTTAACCGCAGAGCCGAAATGCTTGATTGCGGCTTGTTGGGTAAAAGTGCCCTCGGGCCCCAAATAAGCCACGTCCAAAGGCTTTTCTAGCGCCAAACATGCCGACATCAATTCCCTGAAAAAATGAGCCGCGGTATCGTCGGATAAAGGCCCCTGATTCAGGTCTTTGATGCGCCGTAACACCAGTGACTCACGGTCCGGGCGATAAAACGATCCATTCTCGCCCTGCGCAATCTTGGTCTTGGCAACTTCCATTGCGCAAGCCGCGCGCTGATTCATCAATTGCAGAATCTGCTTATCGATTGCATCAATTCTGTCTCTTAATTCTGAAAGCGGTGTTACGGATGACATGGCGGCCTGATTCATTTATTACGTTTTCGATTAATGGGTGCGTTCAAACTCAGTCATGAAGTCAATCAAGGCCTGCACACCGGCCTCCGGCATTGCATTATAGATACTCGCCCGCATGCCTCCGACCGACCTGTGACCTTTCAGTTCAAACAAGCCATTGGCTTCAGCAGCCGCCAAGAAAGGCTTATCCAGGCTTTCATCAGCCATAATAAACGGCACATTCATGCGAGAACGAAACGCTGTTTCTACCGGATTAGAATACAAAGCCGACTGGTCGATGGCCTGGTACAGTTTCGACGCCTTGGAAATATTGCGCTGTTCGATAGCATCAACACCGCCCTGCTCTTTTAACCATTTAAGCACCAGCCCGACCAGATACCAGTTATAGGTTGCCGGCGTATTCAGCATGGATTGGTTTTTTGCCTGCTCGGCATAGTTGAAAACCGGAGGCACCGTTTTAGGCGCATGCCCAATTAACTCGTCCCTGACTATCACAGCAGTAACGCCAGCCGGCCCCATGTTTTTCTGCGTTCCGGCATAGATCAGACCGTACTGACTGACATCGATCTTGCGCGATAAAATATTCGATGACATATCCGAGACCAGCGGCAAGCCCTTGCTGTCCGGACAGGATTGAAACTCCACGCCATGTATGGTCTCGTTCGAGGTATAGTGCAGATAAGCCGCCTGACTATCGATGACCCAGCTTGCAGCATCCGGAATCGTAGTGAATTTGGTGTTTTCAGAACTCGCACTGACTACCACATCACAATAAGCCCCTGCATCCTTGATGGCTTTTTCCGACCAGGCACCGGTATTCAGGTAGCAGGCTGTGCTTTTGCCGCTCAGGAGATTCTGCGGTATCAATGAAAATTGCGCTGATGCGCCGCCTTGCAGAAATAAAACCTTATAGTTTTCAGGAACAGACAGCAGTTCTCTGAAATCGCTTTCCAGCTCTTCGGCAATGATTGAGAAATGCTTGCCGCGATGGCTCATTTCCATGACCGACATGCCGCTATCTCGCCATTCCAGCATTTCTTGCTGCGCTTGCTTTAATACCGGCTCAGGAAATGCAGACGGCCCCGCGCTAAAATTATAAACTCTAGACATTACGATTCCTCACCCGATTCACTATCGTCATTTGTTGTTTCTTCCGATACATCCAATTCTGATTCAGCATCATCTGAAAGATCATCATCGGCATCATCCACTCCTGCCAAGCCCTCGATACGGTCAACGCCGATCACTTTTTCATCCTTATCAGGCTTGATAATCGTCACGCCTTGGGTGTTTCGACCAACCACCGAAATACCGTCGACCCGGGTACGGACCAGGGTGCCGCCATCGGTAATTAGCATGATTTCGTCATGGTCGTTGACCAGCACGGCACCAACCACTGCACCATTACGTGCAGAAGTCTGTATCGCAATCAACCCCTGGCCGCCGCGTTTATGGCAGGTAAACTCTTCCAGCTTAGTGCGCTTACCAAAGCCGTTCTCAGTGACGTTCAGCACTGTGCCTTCGGTCGCAATAATCAGGGAAATAACTTTTTGCCCCTCTTGCAAACGGATTCCTCGCACGCCGGACGCCGTTCTGCCCATCGAACGCACGTCCTCTTCATTAAAGCAGACCGCTTTGCCGGTGCTGCTAAACAACAGCACGTTTTGATGTCCGTCGGTTACGGCAACACCAACCAGCGTATCGTCCTCTCTTAAATCAATGGCGATTTTGCCGTTAGTCCGTTGGCGCTCGAATTCTTTTAGTGGCGTCTTTTTGACGGTACCCGCCGACGTCGCCATAAAAATGAATTTATTATCGGTAAATTCGCGGATCGGCAACATGGCACTGATTTTTTCGCCTTGCTCCAGCGGCAGCAGATTGACAAAAGGCTTGCCTCGGGCCGCGCGACTGGCAACCGGCAATTGATAAACTTTTAGCCAGTAAACCTTGCCTCGCGAAGAAAAGCACAAGATCGTATCATGGGTGTTGGCCACAATCAGCTTGTCGACAAAATCCTGTTCCTTGGTTTGCGTCGCCGATTTGCCGCGGCCGCCGCGCCGTTGCGCCTTGTAATCGCTCAACGGCTGGGATTTGACATAGCCTTCATGCGACATGGTCACGACCATATCTTCTTCGGTAATCAGGTCTTCATCGGACAGATCCGAATGATTTTGGATGATTTCTGTGCGCCGCTCATCGGAATACTGTTCCTTAATAGCCACCAACTCTTCTCTGATGATTTCCATCAAACGAACATCGCTGCCCAGAATAAACAAATACTCATCGATTTGTTCAAGCAGTTGCTTGTACTCATTGACTATCTTGTCTTGCTCCAGACCAGTCAAACGATGCAGACGCAAATCGAGGATGGCCTGGGCCTGAGTTTCAGATAGACGGTAAATGCCGGCATGAATACCGAATTCTACCGGTAAATCTTCGGGTCTTGAACGATCCGCATCGGCGCGTTCCAGCAGCGCGGCAACCAGTCCTGCATCCCAGTTTTTTTCCAACAAGCCGACTTTAGCATCAGCCGGCGTGGCTGCTGCCTTAATCAGCGCAATCATCTCGTCGATATTGGCTAAAGCAACCGCAAGCCCTTCTAAAATATGCGCTCTTTCCCGGGCTTTGCGCAGGTTATAAATGGTTCTACGGGTAACGATTTCACGCCGGTGATTAATAAAGGCGCTGATAATCTCTCTGAGATTCATGCAATGCGGACGACCATCCAACAGCGCAACCATGTTGATACCGAACACGGTCTGGAATTGCGTCTGCTTGTACAGGTTATTCAGCACCACCTCAGGCACTTCGCCGCGGCGCAACTCAATCACCATACGCATACCGTCCTTGTCCGACTCGTCGCGCAAACCGGAAATGCCTTCAAGCCTGCCCTCCTTAACCAGCTCGGCAATTTTCTCCAGCAGTCTGGCCTTGTTGACCTGATAGGGCAATTCGGTAGCGATAATCGCTTGCCGACTGCTGTCGCCGATGTCTTCGAAATGACAGCGGGCGCGCAAATAAATCTTGCCGCGTCCGGTGGTGTAAGCGTTGTAGATGCCGGAAGCACCATTGATAATGGCCGCAGTAGGAAAATCAGGCCCTGGAACATGAGCCATCAAGTCATGCACAGTCAAATCAGGCTGGTCGATCATTGCCAGACAGGCGCTGATCACTTCAGACAAATTATGCGGAGGTATATTGGTTGCCATGCCCACCGCGATACCGGATGAACCGTTAACCAGTAAAGTCGGTACCCGTGTCGGCAAAACTTTCGGCTCAGACTCCGATTCATCATAGTTCGGCGCAAAATCGACCGTTTCCTTGTCCAGATCGGCCAGCAATTCATGAGCGATTTTAGACATACGCACCTCGGTATAACGCATCGCCGCAGGCGAATCGCCGTCAACCGATCCGAAATTGCCCTGCCCGTCGATCAGCATATAGCGCATCGAAAAATCCTGCGCCATACGTACCATCGTGTCATAAACCGCGGTATCGCCATGAGGATGGTATTTACCGATCACGTCACCGACTACACGCGCCGATTTTTTGTAAGGTTTGTTCCAGTCATTGCCCAGCTCGCTCATTGCATATAACACACGGCGATGCACCGGCTTAAGGCCGTCTCTGACATCCGGAAGGGCTCGACCGACGATAACGCTCATGGCGTAATCGAGATAGGACTGCTTCATCTCGTCTTCGAGATTGACAGGTATTATTTCTTTAGCGAAGTTTGACATTGATCCCTATATACACAGTGTGCCGTTAATATAGACCGGCATGGTTTCGTGACTATGTATGAACACACTTTCCTGATTTTTTTTCGTTTAAGTGTAACCACATGGCATGAAATTAAGCTCTAGATTATAGCAAATTGTCTTAATAGTGTCGAAGCTGATAGTGTTTTATATCAGGTCAACTTTACTGGTAAGCACAATCCACATTGCCAATATTAAAGCTTCTGAGCTTCTGACGCTTATTGTCAGGTGAATATTTCTGCCAAAAAGTTTTGCATCGCTATCCATGATCGCTGGTCTGCTGAAGGCTGATAGACAGTGCCGAATGCCGGATCATTAGCAAGTGGGTTGGTGAAGGCATGCATGGTATGACCGTATGTATGCAGCTGCCAGTCTGCGCCCGCCTCGGTCATTTCCTGTTCAAAGGCAAGCACTTGTTCAGCCGGATTCATTGGATCATCATGACCATGCAAAACCAGAACTTTTGCCTTAATGGTGTTGCCTTGAGTGTTTTCAGGCGCAGCCAGCAAGCCATGAAAACTGACCGCACCCTTGATGTCAACGCCAGTCCTGGCCAGGTCAAGCGAACACAAGCCGCCAAAGCAAAAGCCGATTGAAGCGATTTTGCTATCATCAACCCACGGCATCAATTTTACCGCAGCCAAAGCCGCCTTCATACGCTGTTGCAGCATGGCCCGGTCGGCCATAAAAGGCTGCATCAGCCTCATGTTTTCTTCCCGGTCTGAACCTAAAACACCCTTGCCATACATATCAACCGCAAAGCCGACATAGCCAAGGGCGGCAAGCTTTTTGGCTTTTTCGGCCACAAAATCATCCCGGCCAACCCAAGTATGGTTAATTAGAACCGCCGGCCGGCGGCCTGAAAGCGAGTCATCAAACGCAAAAAAAGCCTCCAGGACCACATCACCATCCATGTAAGCTACGGTATTCGATACAATTGCCATGATATTGTTCCTTAGTTAATGCGGCCCGATTCCCGCAAGGCTTTTAAAAATCCGGCGGAAGCCTCTTCTACCATATCCAGCACCCTCTCAAAACCATATGAACCGCCATAATAAGGATCGGGTACCTGCCGTTCGTTTAGGTGTGGAGCGTAATCAAGAAAATATTTGATTTTGAGCTTGTGCTGCTCAGGACAGGCATTGATCAGTATCGAATAGTTTTCATCATCCATTGCCAATACATAATCGAAATCCTCAAAATCGCCATGAACGACCTGTCTGGCCCGCAAGTTGGACAAATCAATGCCTCGTTCAAGGGCTGCCGACTGCGCGCGCAAATCCGGCTCATTGCCGACATGGTAGGCATGGGTACCGGCTGAATCAATAGCAAAATGTGCATCCAGCCTATTGTCCTTGACCAATTTTGTAAAAACGCCTTCAGCCGTCGGTGACCGACAAATATTCCCCATGCACACGAAGAGAACCTTTATTTTTTCCATATCGAATAAAACCTGTAAATTAAACCGCAATGACGCATATTGTAACGCCTGAATTTAAAAAAATGGCGTTTCATGATGATGTGAGCAATATACCTGTTAGCCGTAGTCAATCTTTTTTGCCGTTACTCACCGTCATCAGCGTTATCATTAATAAAACAATGACCAGTACCGGCCAGAAATAAGGCGCCATGATAAAGACCCCCATCAATGCTAACAACATGGCGAACAGAAACACAAACATGCCGGCGCCCAAAAACAGCAGTACCATCAGTACGCCAGTGATCATCATGATCAACAAAAATGTGGGGCCGGCAGCAAAGCGAACCAGTGGTTCTGCGACCGGCTCGCCGTTGATCATAACGCTAAGCTGACCGACGCCGGGATGAAAAAAATAGCTCAGGATGGCGATAACCGCGCCGACTATCAGCACCTTAACGATCAGTTTTTTATTGTGTTTTTGCTGCATAAGCGAACCAATTTAAAAAAGCTTAACCCGGCTTATGGTGCAGGCTTATTTTAACCATCGACCAACCCAGAAAAAGCATATTAATACCTAAAAACAAACCTAACAGCCACTGCGCTGACTCAGACCAGCTAATCCAAATGACAAGCGCAAAAATCAAAGCGGTAAGCCCACTGAACAGAATCAGTCCCCAGTTAGGCAAAGGCCGCATCATCAGGGCAATGGAAATTTTGGCTACGCCCTCCAGAGCAAAAAACACCGTCAACAACATTGTCAGCGTCACTGCACCGGCAACTGGCCGGGTGATAAACAAATAACCGATGATAATCTGCAAAACACCCATGAATAACCACCAGCCAAAGCCGGGCATACTGGAAAACATAAAGCTCCGAGCGACATGAACTATTCCGCCAAACAGCAAAATCCAGCCCAAAAATATGACTGTCGCCACCGTAAAAACCTGAGGAATCACTATGGCGCAAAGCCCAAGGAAAATGAAGAAAATACCTTCCGCTAGAAACATCTGCCAATGCGCTTGTAAATAATTCTGCATTTGCTGCTGCATATGATGTATTTCAATATTGAAATCGTCTATTTTGGCCATGCTCTTTCTCCTGCCATATTTGAAAAAATACCGGCCGGCTGGCCGGCAGACCTTCTTTAACACTTAAATAACCCAGACGCCGATTATCGATGTCCAATGATCGTATCATGCACCAATACAGATTCAGGATAATAGCTATATTTTTTGGCTAACTTTTACCCAATATCCTGACGGCCCTTCGCCGACTCAAAATCGATTGCCAAGTTGAGCATATGTTCGCCAAATCGCAGCTCGACCTAGGGATTTCGCCATGACGCTCTTAGATACCGCTACGAAAACTAATGCTCCGTAAGAGCTATTCGGCAATGTTGCTTTACTTATTTTTTTTGTTGCTCTGCAGTTGCCCGTAATTTTTGCCGGGTTGGTTCGAACAGTACGCTCAGGCCTACACAGGGGTTTGGGTCATCTAGCACTTTTAGCAAGGCGGCGGCCAAACCAAAATCCGGATCATTGTTCATGGACTTATTGAAGCCGCGTCTTGCAATGCCTGAAGCAATTGCCACATCTGAGCAAGCCAACTCGATCAGTTGCGGGTGCAGCACATCAGTACGATAAATATCCAGTTGCAGTGGATTACGGTACTCGCATTCCAGGATAGTTGGATTATCGCTGTAACAGCTTGTTTGGCTGACCGGCTTTCCCAATGGCAATCCCGTACTGTCAGAGTTCATACGTGCCTGATAGGCAATGAATCTTTCATCATCCAGTATCAATTTGAGGGTTGATTCCAGTTTGCGCTGTTTATGCTCATTCCAATCCGGCATTGAGCTATTGCTAAAAAATACGCCATCGAGATTGGCTTGAGACCAGTCAACTCCCAGCAGTTCCACTTCGCGTAGTTCCGCACCTTGTAGCTCCGACAAGGTCAAATCCGAGCCCTGCAGTTTCGCATAGCCCAAATTTGCACCTTGAAAATTCGTCTCGCGCAAGTTCGCGCCCTGCAATCTTGCACCGCGCAGATCTGCACCCTGAAGCTTCGCCGCGCTCAGATCCGCACCCTGCAAATCCGCCCCGCGTAAATCAGCACTTTTCAGTTTTGCCCAACCTAGGGCGGCGCCCTGCAGATTTGCCCCACGCAAATCCGCACCCTGCAGATCCGCCTCGATCAGCCCCGCCTCTTGCAGCTGAGTCCCTCCCAAAATCGCGCTCTGCAATTGTGTTTTATCCCAACCAACCACGCCTTGCAGCTTCGCTTTTAACAGGATCGCGCCCTGCAGCTGTACGTGGCGAAGATCGGCTTTGGGCAATATGGCTCCATAAAAATTGGCAAAGCGCAGATCGCGATTTTGTAAATTAAGTCCGTCGAATTCTTTAAAAGCAGCGTCACGCACCTGTTTGTCAGGATCTATTGCTCGGGTCAATAGCGATAAAGATACCCCTTTGGGTACCAGTCGGGCTTCTCTTAGGTTCAGATTGCGTGGAAACAAGTCCAAATTGAACCACGAACAGGGACCGAGCATTACCTGGAGAATAGATGCATCCGACTTTTCCGCCATTGCTAGCGACGTGCAAGAAACCACATCATGTTGATGGGCGGCGACACTCAGCCATGACTCAGGTACTCTGCGGATCAACCAATCCTCGAAGTAGCCGGGAGTATTTTCGGACTTATCCTTCTCCGAAGCGTAATAAGTCTGAAGGGTAATACTGCCGGGCACTACTGCGACAATACTGGCCAGAACAATCACAGGCACAGAAACCAGCAGGAATATCATGCCTTTAGGTTCTGTCCCTGGCTGCAACACGGGGCGATTGGCAATTTCATGCATGGGCGGACTCGGCCAGCGCCGTCGAACTGACCGCTTCAGCCGATGCCATCCAAGAGTACTCATATACCTGAGCCAAGCCGGCCAATAATCAACCAACCGAAAGCCAAAGTTCCGCCACCATTCGCGCGCTCGGTCTTGGGGTGAAGCGATTAAAGGCCACAAGGTAATCAGCATGCCTGCATCGACCCATACCGCGATTCGTTGCGACCAAGTGATGGTTTCGTCATGAAACGGCAGGAAACGGATTTGTGCCGCCAGCAACATCAATAAGGGTAAGGCGATAATAGTAATGCCCACCACTAAGGATAGCAGCCAGCGGATCAGCCAGACTTGAGAGCGCCCTGCTAAGAGGTGCGTGAACGGGAAGATGAACAAGCGGTCGCGCACTTGTTGCCCTGCCGGTGTATCCGGCAGGTCGAGGTCCAGATTCCAAAGCTTGCTAGAGAGCAACTCCAATTGCATGAGCAGGTTGAAATGGAGCAGGACAACCATCCACGGCACAAAGGAATAAAAATTGGTAAGCGGCAGTTCCACATCCAGAATCGGCAATTTAACAGGACTGATACGCAGCAGGTCATCATGCGATGTACCCCAGACGATGACGCCGAGATAAGTGACAAATGCCAGAAATGCGACATGTAGCGCCGCCACTGTCTGAGACGCAGAGTTGGCCGCTTCCAGCAGTTTCTCAATATGCGATGAGAGCTGGTTATTGGCTTGTGATACCGGATCAGTCATATTGGATGAACTGGCTATTGCGGCTGCTAAATTTCAAGAACTATAAAACCAGGTCATCTTGATGGATTTATAGCGACTATGACCTGTGCAATTTACCAACATTTGTCATAGGTTGGTAAGCGCTACTGATGGAGGAACTGCCCCAAGTATTTTTGGCATGACGTAGCGGATGCTTAACCGGGCATGACTAAAAGCTAAAAATGAAATCGCATAATGAGACAAGCTCAGCATTTCCTTTAAAAATCTATTCGCGAACATCATTTCGCGTCGATCAAAAAGCTCACTTCAATTCCTTCCGCTAATTAGTTAATTTCCTGCCTAGAAGTTTGGGCGACTGCTCGTCAGTTAAAGTTTAAATTGCCAATGTTAACAAAAGCCATCGAACCATTGATAAGCACAGAAATTGAACTTCGTAAGACTATTAAATATCTATTTCATAGGCATTTTTAGCATATTAAGCTGTAGTACTGATTTGATCGATATTATTTACTGCGTCAGTCACAGACTATAGAAAAAAAGCATTTATACAATTCGTGAAACCACCTACTTGGCAGAAGCGATGATTTACAGCTGATTTACAAGTTACACAGATAATTCTTTGCATTATTAAACTAACGATAAGTACCGGCTAATGACAGATAAAAAATGAACTCATCTTGCATGTATGTCTCTCACAAGGTATTTTGCTGAATCCTTTCAAGAACCTTGTGAATATAAAGATTCCACCAAAAATAATATGGTTGCATGAAAGAGGAAAAATAAACTAACCTTCAGTATATGCTTCATCCGGCTTCTTGCTGGGCTTTTGCAAGAAACCTTACGGACACAAGATTTCACCAAAAATAATAAAAAGGAATCTGTCATGAAAATCAATATGCCGGTAACTAATGTGGAGCATGTCCTCACAGAGCATGACTCTGTCGTGTCCAAGACCGATCTCAGGGGAATAATCACCTACATCAACGAAGACTTTCTGCGGATTAGCGGCTTTACCCGGCAGGAACTGATCGGCTCTTCACACAATATCGTCCGCCATCCCGACATGCCTCCTGAAGCGTTCGAGGATATGTGGCAATCGCTCAAAGCGGGTCGTCCGTGGACCGGACTGGTCAAGAACCGCTGCAAAAATGGCGATTTTTACTGGGTCTTAGCCAATGCCACGCCTATCTATGAGAACGATCGCCTGATCGGTTATTTGTCGGTGCGCAACAAGCCCAGCACCGAGCAAATCCAGGCCGCAAGCGCCGCCTATCGACTGTTCCGCGAGGGCAAGGCGAGTCACCTGAAAATTCAGGACGGCAAGGTAGTCAAAGCAACTTTGTTGAACAAGCTTAATGTATTCAAAAGTCTCACTATTAAATCCCGCATAACGGCAGTCGTCGCAATCATGTCGATTCTGCTGCTGACTATTGGTGGCATGGGAATATTGGCGAATGACGGCTTAAAAACGGTCTATGAGAATCGCACAGCTTCAATGAGTGAAATTGCCTCTATTCAAAAGCTGCTGCTGACTAACCGATTGCGCATTCTAGACAGCTTATCCTCATCAACACTCGACGAGATTCAGAAAGATACCACTGAAGTGGAACGCAGCATCGAGGAAATCACCAAGATGTGGGATGCTTATATCCCCCTTTATTTGACACCCAGAGAAAAAATCCTGGCGGATAAGTTCGCCGAAGATAAAAAACACTTTGTGGCGTCAGCGCTGAAACAATCCACCGAAATATTACATGGCAATGACGCTGTACTGGCTAAGAGAGTGATGGAAGATAAAGTTCTCCCCCTTTACGATTCTTTAGCCGTTGATATTCAGGATTTATTACTACTGCAATTCGAAATTTCCAAGCAGGAGTTCGAAGCAGCCAGCTCACGCCATGACAACATCCGCAACATCGCCATCGGCTTGATGGCGGCAGGTATCACACTCGTTTTATTGCTGGGCATAGCCCTGATTCGAGCCCTCGTGCGTCCGCTTGAGGCCGCTGTCGGCCACTTCGGCCTGATAGCCCAAGGCAAATACAACAGCAGCATCGACATAGAACGCCACGATGAAATTGGTAAAGTTTTGGAAGCGCTTAAGTCCATGCAAACTCAGCTCGGCTTTGATGTCGCGGAAATCAAGCGTGTGTCCGACGAGAACCTACGCATCAAGATTGCGCTGGACAGCATCTGTACCGGCGTGATGATTGCCGACAGCAATCGCAATATCGTTTATATAAACAAATCGATAGTCGATATTCTTGGTAAGACCGAAGCCGAGATTCGCAAGCAATTGCCGAATTTCTCTGTTGCCGATCTGGTGGGCACCAATATTGATGGTTTCCATAAAAATCCAGCGCATCAGGCTCAGTTGCTGTCATCCTTAACTAAAACCTATAAAGCCGGCATGTTGCTGGGCAACCGTTCCATGGTGGTGACAGCCAACCCGATGGTCAATGAACAAGGCCAACGACTGGGCACGGTCGCCGAATGGCTGGATCGGACTGCCGAGGTAGAGGTGGAAAAAGATGTGGCCGCTATTGTGGAAGCTTCTGTTAGGGGCGATTTCACCAAGCGCCTGGATTTACAAGGCAAAGAAGGGTTCCTGCTTCAATTGAGTGAAGGAATGAATCAGCTGCTGGAAACCAGCGAAACCGGCCTTAATGAAGTCGTGCGCGTGCTCGGCGCTTTGTCCCGAGGCGACCTGACCGAAAAAATCACCAATGACTATTCCGGTACTTTTGGACAACTCAAGGATGACTCCAATACCACCGTGGAAAAACTGAGAGAAATCGTCAATAAAATTAAAAATGCCACTAATAGTATTAATGCTGGGGCCAAAGAAATTGCGGTCGGCAACAATGATCTGTCGCAACGCACCGAAGAGCAAGCCGCCAGTCTGGAACAAACCGCTGCCAGCATGGAAGAACTGACCTCCACCGTACAGCAAAATAGTGTAAATGCCAGGCATGCCAACCAGCTTGCTATTAATGCATCGGACATAGCGGGCAAAGGCGTTACCGTGGTCGGCCAAGTCGTCTTGACAATGGACCAAATCAACGAATCCTCGCGCAAGGTAGTAGACATTATCTCAGTGATAGACGGCATTGCGTTCCAAACCAACATCTTGGCCCTCAATGCCGCCGTGGAAGCCGCCCGTGCCGGCGAGCAAGGCCGAGGCTTTGCCGTGGTGGCCGTGGAGGTGCGTAATCTTGCCCAACGCGCTGCCGCTGCCGCCGGAGAAATAAAAAACCTGATTGGCGATTCGGTAGAAAAGGTTGAAGACGGCACCAAGCTGGTTGCCCAGGCCGGAAAGACAATGGAAGAAATCGTGAGTTCCATTCGCAGTGTGACTGCCATCATGTCTGAGATTAGCGCTGCGTCAGTTGAACAAACGTCCGGTATCGAGCAGGTCAATCAAGCCATTACTCAAATGGACGATGTGACCCAGCAAAACGCCGCGCTGGTCGAGCAAGCCGCCGCGGCCGCAGAATCGCTGGAAGAGCAAGCGCAACAGCTGGCAGGTGCAGTAGAAAATTTCAAACTGCACGATAATTTAAGCGGTTACGGCAGTTTATTGAATGCGGCTCCGGTACAAAAAGAAACACTCAGAGCCAGGGCAAGTACCAGTAAAAATCCGTCAGCAGAGGCACTGAAATCACTATTGATAACTTCTAACAGTGATGAATGGGAAGAATTTTAATATGAACCAACAAAAAACTTCACTGCGGGCATTAAGCGGATAAAACATAATCAAACCGAAGGCCCATCACTTTGGGGGAAATCATCTATTGACCAGAAAATGATCGTTGTATGAGCATCGTCCGGCACTTATTAGACAGACTGAGTCATTTATTCTCGAAATGACTCAGTTTGATCGATCCGCGGTTAACGTCTTTCAGTACGAATATAGATAAGCGTCAACAGGGTTCTCAAAGATGCTCTTGTAGGCTTTAGCTTGCAAATCATCTTTGATTGAAGGAACGCCAGCGGTGTTTCATTCAATCGAAAAACAACTTCTCTCAGCGAAAAAAGTTGCCCCTTGAAGCTCAAGCAATAACCAAACCCCTTAATAGTAAAAACTATTAGAAGCTATCAGCCTTTGCCCGCGCTTCTTTTGCTCCGGCAAAATCCTGTTGTATTTCTCTGGCATGAGCTATCAATAACCAGCAGTGTTTTTTCAGGGTATTATTGGTAGAGGCCAATAATGCTGATTTTTTTGCCAAATCTTCAGCCAGACGAGGCTTGGACTGTTGTAGCCTTAATACCGCCAGTTTATAGAATAAAGTCGCGTTTCTTGGTTCGATTCTAATGGCTCGTTCGATAGATGCTGCCGCAGAATCAAGATCACCGGCTTTACTGTTTTGGTTGGCCGCTGAAACTAAAGCGCCTACTACCGGCGATAATGGAACTGTCGCCTCGATGGGCTGAAACGGCGTTAATTCCGAAGGAGCAGGAGGAGTGGGTAATGACGGTTCCAAGGCTTCTAATGTTGCAGGCTCCGTAGGTGTCGGCTCCGCAGGCGGTAACTCTGGAGGAGGAGCCAACGGTTCGGACTTTATTGCCGAGAAGTCTTTAAGCGGCTGCGTTTTAACAACCCCTTTAGATGTAGCCCCAGGCGACTTGGCTCTCTTTTGCTGATTGGATGAAGGTTTTTGACTCTTGGGTTGGCCACCATAGACTGGAGCAGGAGGCTGTGAGCCATAGAATTCAGCACAGCCAATCAGAAAAGATGGCAGTGTGCAAATTAAAACTAATCGTTTGAATGACATTATTTAAAAAAGTTCTACATTGTCGGACTGGTCTTCTTCTTGATGCGCATTTTTTATCGACAGCGCTTCATGGATAGACTTGCCTTCCAGGATGGCGTCGAACATCAGCTTTTCAGACTCCATGGTGTATCGAGAACGAATTTCGCTCTGAAACAGCCGCCATTCTTCTGGATTATAAAGTCGATCAGGATTTTCTACCAGTTCCGATAAGCCCTTTAGGTTTACCGTGACATGCTGCAAACATTGCTGCATCCGATCATAGAACTGGAATGCGATAATAGATGCCTGAATTTTGCCGGTTGTTTCCGAGCAGCAAGCTATTGCTTCGTCCCTTATTGTACAAGAATCAAGAGCTAGCAGATGCGAATTAATGGCCTGCATATGCTCAACAATGGAAGTAAACGATTCTGTTAGCGTATTAACCGACAGATCCGCTTCATTCAACATATCTTCTACTTGGATAGCTGATAAGATGAGCATTTTTGATGTTTCCTTTACTTGGGTCCAATCAAGATCAGGATCGCACGCGTTCGAATTAGACATGTTTTAATACCAAGTGAAGATTGTATAAATAAGGGCTGAAAAAGATTGGCGCTTTTTGGATATCACTGACAAAAGCCCACCTTTAAACACTAAAACTTGGCGGGATTATAGCAAGTTTAGTACCCTAAAGTGTTATTTAAATAACCGCGAACGTGCGGTGATAGCAGACATACAAACACCCGGTTGTGTTTGCCTGATTCATCATCGTATGCAGATATGCTAGTTTGGTGGATTTGAAAATGCACCTATGTTTTAACTTGGCAGCCATTTACAATAGCTACACTTTGTAGAAATTTTTCGTTGTTATATGTCCAAAAGATCCCTTCTTTTATTAATGCTATTAATCCCTGCATTAATTGCTGTTGCAGTTTACTTTGCACCAACCTTGTCACAAAAAGCTGATATTACGCCGCCGGAGACCGTTTTTAACCGATCGGCAGAAACCACCTCGGTTGAAAAACCCTGCTCAAATGAGCATCCCGAATGGCGACAGGCACAAGTTATTGATGGCGTAACGATTAATGAAGCGCCTTCATGCGAGCCGGATAATCCTTACGACATTGCCGTTGCGGTTAAAGGCGCCAACAATGTATCGATGCAGACTCTGATGCAGACCCATCTGGCTCAGGATGCCTTGACTATGACCGATGACCTGGATAATGATGGCGATCCCGACGTCATTCACATAAAGCTGGAAGTCGTGGAGCTCAACGGCGCAAGTCCAGACGGCGACTTCCTGATCAACACTTACGACATTGCCCCCGGCATTCAGCCGGGGCTTTGGGTTTTCGCCCCCAAATCCAGCGGCATGGCGCTTAAAAATTTCAACTCGTTGGTCGCCAATCCGCTGCTGCGTGCGCCATCGCCGGTGATTCGGGTTGAACAGGGCGACAAGGTTTATATCACGCTGGAAAACACCCATTATTTGCCGCATACCATCCATCTTCATGGCGTGGATCATTCCTGGGTAACGGCTGCTGGAGACGATAATGACGGCATGGAGGAACACCCGGTGTTCCCCGGCAAAAGCCACACTTATGAAATCCAGCCCCGGCATGCCGGAACCATGTTTTATCATTGCCATGTGCAAACCGCCCAGCATTATATGATGGGTTTGAACGGCATGTTTATCGTCGAAGAAAACCGGCCTGACAACTGGGTGCAAACCTTTAATATCGGCGCAGGACAAGTGCGGCATCCGTCTGTCGAGGTGCAAAAATCCTACGATCAGGAATACGATTTATATTATCAATCCGTCGATAAAAAACTGGCACAAATCATCCAGGACGCTAATGATCCGCGGTTAATCGCACACCGGATGAGCCGCGAATACAACATGACCGAATCGTTTGAGAACTACTTCATGCTAAACGGTCATTCCTTCCCCTACACGCTGAGGGATGCGGTGATCGCCGCCAATGAAAATGAAGACATCAAACTGCATGTCGCCAATGCCCAACGCTCATTAGTAGCGCTTCATATCCACGGGCATAAGGCCACCATCACTGCTTATGACGGTGTTGAGCAACCGGCCGGAGCGCAATTAACGCGTGACGTGTTCGACATCGCCCCGGCGCAGCGGCTTGATTTGCGTCTGCATACCCAAAACAACGGACTGGACAGTTACGGCCCCGGCCTGTGGATGTTTCATGACCATGTACCGACCGGCACCACCACCGACGGCATGGAGCCCGGCGGCAACATGGCAATCCTGGCCTACAAGCCGTTGCTTGACGAGCAAGGTATGCCGAAAATGCATCAGGCCCTGCTCGACCAGGTATTCAACAAAGATTACTATGCAAAAAAACAAGCGGTCTGGGGTGAAGGCGATTTTGCACCGTTACTCGGAGAAGCCGGATTAATTGCCCCCGATTATGTTCAGATCATCATTTTCGGCTTGGCGGCCGGTTTGTCCATAGGGCTGATTATTTTTGTGGCGCTGGTTTACAAACGGAAACAAAAGCTATGAGATTATTAGTGACACTCCTGATAATGCTGGGGCTACACTCCCACCCGGCGCTGGCGGACGAGCCCATGACCATGATGCATCACGGCAGCATGATGATGGATGAAAAAGGCATGATCATGAATGCCAACAGCGACAATCTGCCCAAAGACTGCCCCAAGATTTCCGGCGATGTGAATATCACCATCCGTGCCGGTCAGAAACACGCATTGAAATTTCCCGGCAAAATGTTCGCTTTCGACAATCAGGAATGGGATGTTAAGCCTTGCTCGCGGATCAACATCACCTTTATCAATGATGACCAGATACGCCATCAACTCATGATTCACGGACTGCCGGGCTATATCTACCCTCAGGGCATGTTTCATCTGGAGCTTTACGGGCAAGGCGAATTGAAGGCTTCATTGATCGTGCCCAGCCAGAAAAAAACCTACCTGGTGCACTGCGAATTGGCCCAACATATGGAAAAAGGCATGAAAGCTCAGCTTAAAGTCGATGGCGGCGATGTTGACTTGCCCAGCATTCCGGGCATCAGCAAGCCGGTCAAAGCCGATATTTATCCGGTAGATTGGAATCAAACGGCTTGGGCAGTGCTGGTTATTTGCGCATTGATAGGCTGCGTTATCCCGTTTTTTATCATAAAAAATAAATCGTAGATTGATTAGTGCCCGCGAAGGCGAAGTTTTACCTCCGGATTCTTCATGTCTGTGCGGAATACTGTCATTCCTCCTTGTTCCCACGCGGCGCGTGGGAACGAGAGCAAAATCTTAAGTTTCAAAGCAAGCTTTGAGCTCCGGCATTCAAATTTTATGAAATCCAAAGCTTACTTTAGCCGCCTCAAAGACGGGTTTACGATTTAAAAAACATGTGTAGTCACCAAACGGATTTGCAAACCTCGTCCGGCATAAGTAATGCTTACCTGAGCCACATGATTTTACTTTAGAGGGTTTTATGAAACAGCTACTGTCACTCCTTGCAATTTCCTTAATGCTGGTTATCTGCCAAAACGCATCGGCACGTGAAAAACCCGCTAAATCTACTAAGAAAGACACATTGCAGTGCGCCGCCTTTAGCCCCTATGTCGGTAAACTTAACCCCGATTATGGCGCCCATCCGTCCAAGGAATTAATTGATGAACTGCTGGACAAATTAGTCAAACAAACCCCGTTCCGCTGCATCATGACCTATGGCGTCATGAATGGACTGGAGCATACTTTTGCCGCCGCCGAGGCTCGGCATCTAAAAGTCATTGCGATCATCTGGCTGGATGATGACATCGCTGTTAATTCGAAGTCCATCACGGCGGGCATTGAAGCGGCAAAAGCCTACCCCAAAACCATCATTAAATTAAGCTGCGGCTCCGAAGTAAGGACTCGCCACGACTATGCCTTTGACGGCGAAATCAGCCGCTGCATAACTGCTCTGCGCGAAGCCGGCGTATCTCAACCGATCACCACCATAGATACTTGGTGGGAATGGTGTAACCGCACTTCACCCTGCCACCCAACCAATTTCGGTGAGCAAGTCGATTGGATAGGCATTAATGTTTTTCCTTGGTGGGAAAACAAACATTCCGGCGTTTTTCCCTGCACTCCGGCCAAGAAAGCGGCTGATTTTCATATTGCACGGCTTGAAGATATACGCCGTACTTATCCCGGCAAAGAAGTGATACTGACTGAATTCGGCTGGCCGAATGGACCCGAAGGCGGCATTGATACCAACAAACTTACCAAGCAGCAGTGCAGTGTTGCAGGCAAGAAAAACCAGGCACTGGTTGTTAAATCAACTTTCAAGAAATTAGCCGAAAAAGGCTGGTCAGGCGTGGTCTTCGAGGCATTCTCAGAAAGCTGGAAACCTACCGATGAAGGTGACGTCGGAAAGTACTGGGGAATTTGCCAAGGAGAGCCTCCTTATACTTGCATAAATTTTTAGCGCTCGGACGCTTAAAACGCAGTGAAGCGTATTAATATCAAACATCTATCGCAAACGATGCGCCCCAAGCGTTGGCGCATCCTTGCCGTTGATCACAAAAATCTAAAATCCGATTATTCATTATAATCATCGCGGTTTATAATCGGCGCTTTAAAATCTTGCTGTGCATAGGATGCGCTTTGTTCCCCTGCCTCTCCTTGCATTAAATCTTTACCTTTAAATTACGTGGCACGACCGTCCTGCTCGGACAATCATGGTCAAGCGAATGACGCCGGCGCTCGTGCTTTTGATTATCTATTTTTTTTGAGAACAGTTTTACATGACTAAAGCTAAACTATTGCTACTTATTTTAAATGCCGTATGGCTGCTTGCAGTGTCCGGGGCCAGTTATGGCCGTCATGCAGCCATCATTATTGACGCAGACAACGGCAACGTCCTGCATGAAGTAGAAGCAACGCAGTCATGGTATCCAGCCTCTTTGACCAAACTAATGACGCTGTATATGACATTCGATGCGCTGAAATCGGGTCAGGTTCAGCTACACGACACCTTAATCGCATCAACCCATGCGTCCCAGCAACCCAACAGCAAACTGGGCTTACGACGCGGCGAACATTTAACTGTCGAAGATGCGATTTTGGCGATTATTACCCGATCGGCGAATGACGCGTCCGTGGTACTTGCTGAACACTTGGGCGGTACCGAAGAAAACTTTGCCGCCAATATGACGGAGAAAGCGCATTCTCTGGGCATGTACAATACCCATTTCATGAACGCGACCGGTCTTCCCAACAACTGGCAAGTGACCACGTCCCGCGACATGGCAATGCTGGCCTGGAAAGCACAGCGTAACTTTCCAGAGTATTATCACTACTTCGGCGCACACGGTTTTAATTTCAAAGGCACAGAACTGCGCGGCATCAACAAGTTCACAGCTAACTATCCCGGCGCCGAAGGCATGAAAACCGGATTTACCTGCGGCTCCGGCTTCAACCTGATCGGCGCGGCGCAGCAAAACGGCAAACGCTTGATCGGCGTTGTCATGGGCGGTATGACCAGCAAAGAGCGCTATCAGCTAATGATGCAAAAAATGGATATTAGTTTCGCTAACCTAGACAGCGCCGACCCAACAAGAAACATCAACACCATGCTTACAAGCTCAGCAGGTAGCCCGCCCTATCAACTTGATTGCGGTAACGGAGCCGCTACGAATTCAATACCAGCCTCTCATCACGCTAGTTATGCGCCTAAGCGGCAACATATCAGCCGAGCCAAAACCAGTCATCCCAGACACATTATCGCGGCTCAACCTAAAACTGTCGCTCAGGCCGAGACCAGCATCAAACCCAGCAACAAAAATAAGATTTTGGCAAAAGCTATCAAACAGGCCAAAGTCGGCGTAGATCCTGTCAGCAAGCTCCCGGCCAAAAGCAAAAACTTTCATAAGGTAAAAACCGAAATTAAAGTAGCTGACAAAACAAAGACCACGCAAAAAGTTGCAGTCCATTAAGCTATATAGTGCGCGGTGAGTGTAGCTACTCACCGCATTTCACAAGTTGGCAATACAACTCCATCTCCTTCCGGCAGACATATTCATAACCGTCTTATCTGGGCTGGGGTGTCGGAAGGCCAAACGTTATCGACAACAATGCTAAATCAGCCACAATCTTGCCTAACATGTTGGCGCCGGAAGAAAATTGACTACCCGTACCGGTTGAAATTTGACCAGGGGTTGGAGCCGGTCTTTTGAGTGCCCGGCTGTGGATAAGTGTACCAGAAACGGATAATCGGAAGGTAGTTTTATGATCCGTTTCCATAGATTATTTAGAAATTGTTCTCCTCTGACATTTCCTCATTAGAGGGATTTTTGCTACTGCTTCGTTTAGCTTGCTCTCTGGCTCGTATCCGTTCTTTGGC
>DATBRD010000004.1:0-5606 GCA_036560465.1 Methylobacter sp. | reverse complement strand
CAAGCTGTGTTTGAATATATTGAGGTCTTTTACAACCGCGAGCGACTCCATTCCGCTAATGGTTATTTGTCGCCCGTTGACTATGAATTGCAGCTTAATGCTGCTTAACCGTGTGTCCGAAAATGTGTTGACACATCAGTTGATCTTGCCCTGATTTTACGGACATTCCACTAAGCGATTTTTTTTAACTTCAAAAGCTTCTGGACTGGCAAAATTCAATGCTTTTTGACACGCTGGAGATTTTGTTTGTGTGTTTTGACACCCTCGGCCCATTTCAGCCACTCAGATATTTTTTGAAAGAGATAACGTTGGAATTAACCGACTGGTGCGCTTCACTCCACAGTGAACCCAATCTATTTGCCATCGTTTTACTGAAGTTGGACATCACAAAAGGGCTTCTTTTCATCATCGCAACGAGTGACATAGACGGCCTCTTTGCCGCAGCCTTTCACGTTGATTTTGAACACAGTCACATCATGAAATAGACGTTCCTGAACGACTTGCTGGGAAAGGATAGTTCCTTTAGTTTCTTTGCAATTAAGTTTCGATTGAGCTTGGGCCTCGGTCAACTGCAGTGCCACTGGCGAGTTTCGGTTAATCAGTGGCTCTTCACGAGTGAGTAAAGAACATCCGGCAAGTAGCATGACCGGGATTATGACCATTGATGCATTAAAAATAATATTGCTCAGTAAGACAGTTTTTGAAGTCATAGCGTTGATTACCTTTAAGTTGGATATTTAGATGACACCTGAAAAATCCCCTGAAAGCTGAAATGATTATAAAGTGGTGATTTGTTAAAGCAAGCTTCTGGCGTATTCGCGTCTATTTATTTTCAGAGTCGATCTATCTCAGTCAACACACAAATAATTAAACTATGTTATTTAACGCATCAAAATAAGTCATATGACCTATTTTTTATTTTCAAGAAGGGTATGTAGCAGACTGAGTTTATCTTTTAGCTTTGCATCCACAGGCTTTACAAGACATAAGCATTAATTGGCGTAATAACTGCTAATAAATAGATTCCGGCACAGTCAATCTCTATCGTCCGAGCTACTTTTTGGATGAGTTTTTTGCTTTTTCAACTATACAAACCAACTTTCCGGGCTTTGCTAGTGTCTTCATTGCCATAGTAAAATGCTGGCCTGGCTTTAAAAGTAAACGCTGCTCGCTGTTTGACAGTTTCAGAATAGTGGGCTTAGGATTTTTGGTATATCCATCTAACTTAATAATAAATATAAGAATAGTCATGACCCCATCGAAAAAAGCACCTCTTGCGATAGCTTTAAGCTCTGCATTCTCAATTTACAGCGGCACTGTTCTGGCTGATCACGGTTCACTGGGTTTCGGGGTTGGCACCGCATCGCCGATTATCACGCAACCCGGCGTCACACTGCCATCGAACATGTGGGCGACCGGCATCATCACCCAATTCACTAGCTTTAATGGTGCTTCTGATCAAAAATTACTGGATTTGAAAAATAATGCCGTTGATGACGCTCATGGCGATGTTCACAGTGTAAATACTCTTTTAATACCTTCTGTATTTGCCGCTTACGGCGTTTCCGACGACTTAACTTTGGGCATAAGGGTTCCTTATGTGCTCCGTTCGGGTGTACGTTCACCGAATGCAGATGGCGATGCGGTCGATAAACTGGGCGATCCCAGTGGATTTGGTGATGTCTCTGTCTTTTCTCAGTACCGCTTTTGGCATAGCGCCGATAATTTAAATCATGCCTCGCTGACTGTAGGCCTCAAAACTCCGACCGGAGCCACTAACGTGAGAACCAATTTGGGCGATGCTTTTGAAACGCACCATCAACCCGGCAGCGGCTCATGGAACCCGTCGGCAGGTCTTTCTTTCACTCGTGTTATGGGAACGTTCTCGTTTGATACTAGCGTCCTTTACACAGTAGCGACCAAGGGTGCACAAGGAACTGACCTAGGTGATAATTTTGGTTATAATTTTGCACTTTCGTACGCCTTCGGGGCGCCCGCTCGTAACGCCTTTTTTGCAGCCAGCAATAATGCGCCGTGGACGGCTGTGATGGAATTAAACGGCGAATGGCAGGGTTATCAAAAAACCGCTGGACTGAAAGATCCAAACTCAGGCGGCCATACCATGTTTATTTCGCCAGGTATCAGATACTCCGGCGGCAAAAACTGGAATACAGCCTTGTCATTCGGCGCTCCGATACTTAAAGACTTTAACGGCTATCAGACACCTCCCGATTACCGCATTACTTATCGTTTTGTGGTTGCCTTCTAATACCTGTATTTTTGCCGATCCTGGATAGATTAAATGATAGATTTGCCCAACCTTTTAACTAAAAGAGCCGTTCATTCTCATAGCGGAGCATCCGAAAAGGGATTTTTTGGCAGACGACTATGGATACAGCTGTTGTTAATCAGTTCATTGGCATTAAGTGCCTGTAGCCAAATCAATCAGGATCATCTTAAAGCCGGTGGGGCAGATTACCGTCATTATCCGACTGGTGGCGGCTTGTTCGTCACCGCCGCGTTCGGTCCTGACGGTCGGTTGTGGCGGATAGTACCGGAAAAACATCATGTCTATGTTGATTATTCGACCGATCTTGGCAACACATTTAGTGCGCCTGTGCCCATCAATACGGAAGAGCAACATATCAAGATCAGTGGCGAAAACCGCCCTGGCATCGCGGTGGATCACGCCGGCCGCGTCTATGTCATTTATACGGCCGAAAGCAATCAACCGGCCACAGTTTACTTCAGTTCATCCGGCGATAACGGCCGCAGCTTTTCGGCGCCCACGCCGCTTGGCGACAAAACGCCTGTTGCCAACTCATTCCAAGGACGTTTGGCTTTAAGTCCATCCGGCCAGGCTTACGCTTTCTGGCATGACGAACGCAACCGCACGGACTGGAAACAACCCGGCAATGCCATTTATTACGCAACCATCGACAATCGAGGCAATCCAGCTCCCGCCCGCCAGCTCTCCGACACGCTTTGCGACTGTTGCCGGATTGCTGTGGCATTCGATAACAACAACAGTCCGGTTTTATTGGCCCGTTTTGTTTATCCCGGCGGCATTCGCGATCATGGCTTGATTAAACTTCAGGCAGATGGCCAAAAGACGCAGGAAACACGCGCCACTTTCGACCAATGGGCTATTGAAGCCTGCCCAGACCACGGACCAGCCATCGCCATTAGCGATAACACATACCATATTGCCTGGTTTACGCAAGGCAGCGTCCGGCAAGGCTTGTTTTATGCCTACTCGTCAGACCAAGGCCAGCATTTTTCCAATCCGCTGTCGTTTGGCTATGTAGGGAAACTGCCTAGTCACCCCGACATTATCGCCAAAAGCAACCATATCACGTTGGCGTGGACCGAGTTTGACGGCAACAAAACACAGCTGCTAATTATGCAATCGCATGATGGTGGACAGTCTTGGCTACCTGCTAAAGCGGTTGCGGAAACTACGGACAAAGCTGACTTCCCTTTTTTACTGAGTAAGAATGAAGAAGTTTATGTTTCATGGAACAGCAAAAACGAAGGCTATCGTTTGATTCCCGTGAATTGAATCGGCTCTGCTATTCATTTAGATGACCGTTTTGATTGTTTAACCGGACATTGAAGTTAAATTCTCGAACTTACGCAAAGGGTCGATAGTGCTACTTGGCGAATGGCAGGTTTAGGGAAACATAAAATCATAGCCGAATGTCGCAAAGGGGTCGAACAGCGTCATTCGCGAAAGACTCAGTTCGACGACTCTTCCGCCTTTTGGCCAGAATAATAGCCACTATATACATAAAGCAGGAATATCTATCAAGCATTTCAGGGTAACGGCAGTTGTACCTTGAAGAGCAGATATTCTTTAAAATTCAACAAGGTTTCGACCATTGATGGCTAACGATATTCACCTGTTCCAGAAATCATTTGGCGACGACTTCTCATATTAAACGCAGTGACTTTACAGACGGTCATTTTTAAAACGACGAACCCGTTGTTTTCAGAAAATCAATTTCTTCCGGTGTTGAGGTTCGACCCAGGATGACATTGCGGTGTGGATAACGGCCGAAACGGTCAATGATTTCCTTGTGTCGAAGTTCGAATTCGAGGTTGCCCTCCATACCCGATTGGCTGAACAGAGAAACCGCAACCGCGTGGATTAGCGGCGACTCGCTGTGCATGTAGGGCATGTAGAGGAAGGCCCGCTGTGCGATGTCCAGTTCGTGGTCGGCATTGACGGCAACAGCCGATTGCGCCAGAGCCAGCGCTAGGCTGTCGTTGGCAAAGGCTTTGGGATGGCTACGATAGACATGACGCGAAAACTGATCGAGAACAATGATTTCGGCCAGTCGGCCTTTGGCTGACTCACGCCAGCCATAAAGTTCACAGCGTTCGGCGGCGTCATGCAAGGCACCAAAGCGTGCCTCGATTTGCCGATCAAAATCGCCTGAACGCCCCCACCAAAGCTTGGGGGTGATTTCCTCGAACCAGAAAGCCAGGATATCATCCGGCGTTGGCTGTTTTGAATTCATGTGGTTAGACTCATAGGAGTAGTAAGCGCTTGCCGTTCAACTTTCGGATTCCTCAATGACTTTCTGCAAATTTAATCCTTGCGATAGAGGGTTGCTTGCCTGGATTGCGTTTGGTGGTGCGTCTGGAAGACATAGATTAAACAATTTCAAAAGAAAAATTACCGTAGTCATTGTCATTGACGCCAATCCCAATAGAAAAATCATTTCCACCCCACTCCAAAGGCCGGGTGAAACGCTTTAATTAAATGGATAAAAATAAAAGAAGCGTGCCGATCAAGACCACAGGCTATCAATAGCCAGAGCTTTGTCGATGATTGGTGATCGCCTCTGAGGGTGCCGTTCAATCAAAGCGGCCGTACAGGGTCATTCTTCTCTACTTTGCAACCACTCTAAGGCGTGCTGTTTGTCGCCATACACAAAATGACGCACTTTGGCGTGAACAAAATGGCTAACAATAGCCGGCAGGATTGTCAGAAATCGACTGTCGGTGACCGCCGCTAGCTTGGCAATGTGTTGGTGGTGATTTTTAACGAATTTCAGGTGGGATAACAAAGCGGCAAAATCAGCCCAACCGGGAAAAGATTCTGTGAAGATCAACACGCCATGCAGCTCGCCTTCAGCTTCGATATAGGGATCTACGAGTTGAGCGAGCGATTCGAAATCCGCTTGTTGTAGCTCTCCCTCGGGGGTGATGATCAGGATGCCCTGGTCTCGTAATAGTTCTGCGTGGATCATGAGATCTCCTTGATTGTTTGCCAAACGTGACTTCATGGTATGCGCAAAATGGCCGATGTAAATAATGCCCATCGCTTACCTAACTCATGAGCGATCAGAAGGATCGCCTCGCTATGATCGCTCTGGTGGTTAATGCCGGTAACTACACATTTGTCCGACCAAGACGCCCCAAATTTCGACTCTATTTAAGCATTTGTTCGATAGTACTGGAAAAGAGCATTGAAATTTTTCCACTTTTTCAATAAAAAAGCGTCTAAGCTTTCCAGAATGTAAAGCTTAACTATCTGTTTATTAATTAATAACTCTATTAGATGACTGGAAAATATGGCGCTGATTAGTGGAAAATTT
>DATBRD010000003.1:0-32580 GCA_036560465.1 Methylobacter sp. | reverse complement strand
TATAGTCGTCAATGCTTTCCGGTAGTAATGTGGTTTGTGTGCGGCACTCGCCTTCAATGAAACGTTTCATCCGCTGGCTCCATCAATATATTGACGGCTATTATATCAAACACCACGTTTTGACACAGTCTGGGCCAATTTGCGCACTTCGGCGGCGACCACCGCAAAACCCCGGCCATGCTCACCAGCGCGGGCGGCTTCAATCGCCGCGTTCAAAGCCAGCAAGTTGGTCTGGTAGGCGATATCGTCGATGATGCCGATTTTGCCGGCGATGCTCTTCATCGCGCTGACGGTCTCTTTAACCGCTTCACCGCCTTGTACCGCTTCGCCGCTAGCCTGAGTCGCCATGCCGTCGGTGACCCGAGCGTTTTCGGTGTTCTGGTTGATCGATGCCGACATTTGTTCGATAGAAGCGCTGGTCTCCTCGACGCTGGCGGCCTGCTCGGAAGAGGCTTGGCTCATGCTTTGCGCCGTGGCGCTGACTTCTTCGCTGGCCCCTGCGATGTTGGCCGCGGCACTATTGACTTCACTGATGACGTCCGAGAGTTTGGCAATGGTGTTGTTGACGGTGTCCTTGAAGTCGCCGAGCTGGCCTTTATAGTCACCATTGACGGTGCGGGTCAGGTCGCCCCGTTCCATTTCCTTGAGCACGGCAACCGCTTCGTTAACAGGATTTATCACGCCGTCGAGTGTGTTGTTGACGCCTGTCACCAACTGGTTCCATCCCCCCACAAATAGCGATGCATTGGCGCGGGTATCGAGCTCGCCATTGGCGGCAGCCTGAATGATGATGTCGGTCTGCGCCATCAAGTCGCTCATCATCTTGACCGCGTTGTTCAGGTTGTTCTTGATGACGTTGTACTGGCCTTTGTACTCGTCGGTAATCACTGGCGGGATGACGCCCTTGGCGATTTGTTCCACGTAGTCGGCCGTCACGTTCAGCGGGTTGACGATGTTGGTAATGGTGTCATTGACGCCGCTGACCAGTTGCTTCCAACCGCCCTGGAACAGCTCGGCGTTGGCGCGGGTGTCCAGTTCGCCGTCTGCCGCGGCACGGATAATGATGTCGGTCTGCGCCAGCAGGTCGCTCATCATCTTGACCGCGTTGTTCAGGTTGTTCTTGATGACGCCGTATTCACCCTTGTAGTCGGTGGTAATGATGTCCGGGATAACGCCCTTGGCGATCTGGTCGATGTAGCCGGAGGTGACCTTGAGCGGTCCAGCCACGGCATCGAGAATCGCATTGACTTCCTCGCCTGTCGTTCTCAAACCACCTTCAGGCAATGTTTCAGGATCAATACGTGCATCCAGTTTGCCGTTAACCGTATCATTCAAAATGGCGCTCATCTCGCTCCTAAAGAGCGCTTCGTTTGCTTTCAGTCTCTTGTCTTTATCTTGCAGTTTTTTCAAAGCTTGCATGATTGGAGCCAAGGAGTCATCTCCTTTGATTGTGATCTTGGAATCAGCATCAGCATTTGTAATATTTTCGATGATTTTAACTATCTCATCGATTTGTTCCTGTTTTACTCTATTGCCAAAAAACACCATTTCGTTCTCCTGTTATTATTAATACATTTGAAAAATTTAACCGGTTTCTTAAGCGGTACGGGGGGTACAACCCTGTCCCTAACGTTTCGATAACTATTGCAAGCACTTCATCCTGCAAACGTTTGCTTGCTTGTTGCAGCTATGTAGGTCGGCCATGCTGTTTATGCCCGACATTTCCACTGTTCAAAACGTTGCCAGTTAGACCTTCCAGGCTTTAAAAACTTGGAAAGTCTGTATATCGCCTAACGCTAGGGAAGGCACTGTCCCCCAAGGCATGTAGGCCGGAATAAGCCGGTTGTAGCGCATGCGAAAACCAGCGTTTCCGGCAAATACCACCCAAATTCGCCGGAAAAGTTTCCGCTCCTGCTCACGCCCCTTGCCTACATCCATGTAGGCAAGGCTTATTCTCGCTACCGCTCGAAAAGCCTTATTCCGGCCTACACCTGTCTATTTCGATGCTGCAACGACTGTCATCTCCCCCGCTTCCCTTTCGTGTTCTATCTGACCCATCAGCCCAGGCACATCAACGATCAGCGCAACCTCGCCGCTACCTAAAATGGTAAATCCGCCGATGCTCTTTTCGCTTTTGAACAGCTTGCCCAGTGGTTTGATTACGGTCTGAAATTCGCCCATCAGTTTGTCCACAACCAAGCCAGCTTTGTGCTCGCCATAACGGACTACGACGATGTTCTCGCGCTGCACTATGTCGCCTTCGATGTCGAAGTGGTCGCGCAACCGGCGGTACGGGAGCACTTCGCCGCGCAGGTTAAGGTATTGACCGTCCCCTTCGTCGCTAGCCCAGGCTCCTAATTCGACGCATTCGACGACCATGTCCAACGGGATAACGTAGACGGCGCTCCCGATGCCGACCATGAAGCCGTCGATGATGGCGAGGGTCAGCGGCAGGCGGATGCGGATGGTGCTGCCCTGGCCTTCTATGCTGTCCAGATTGACAGTGCCGCGCAGGGCCTGAATGTTGCTGCGCACGACGTCCATGCCGACACCGCGGCCGGACAGGTTGCTGACGGTATCGGCAGTGGAGAATCCGGCTTCGAAAATCAGGTTGTAGATTTCTTTGTCGGTCAGGTTGACGCCTTCGCTGACCAGGCCGCGTTCGATGGCTTTGTTGAGGATTTTTTCTTTGTTCAAGCCGCCGCCGTCATCGCTGACTTCGATGACGATGCTGCCGGCATCATGATAGGCATTGAGTTTGAGCGTGCCTTTGGCGGGTTTGCCGCGTGCGATACGCAGCTCGGCAGACTCAATGCCATGATCCATGGAGTTGCGCACCAAGTGGGTCAAAGGGTCGCCGATTTTTTCGACCACGGTTTTATCGAGTTCGGTGTCCGCGCCGCTGATAATCAGGTCGATGTCTTTGCCCAGTTCTTTGCTGACATCGCGCACCACGCGGGTAAAGCGGTTGAAGGTGGCGCCTATTTGCACCATGCGCAAGGCCAACGCGGAATCGCGGACTTCTTCGACCAGCCTGGACAGCGTGGCGGTCGATTCGATGAGGTCGGCCATCCCGGCGCTCTGGGCGATCAGGTTGGTGCCCGCACCGGCAATGATCAGTTCGCCGACCAGGTTGATCAGTTCGTCGAGTTTGTCGGCATCAACGCGGATCAGATTGGCTTCGCCTCTTTTATTTTCTTTAACCTGTTTTTGTTTTTCCAGTGCGGCTTCTACCACCGGCGAACTAACCATCTGTTGCTCGACCAGCACTTCGCCGATCGGCCGTTGCGGTTCGTCGTCGCCGTGTTCCGACTGAATGCGCAGGATGTTATCCAATTCTTCCGGCGTTAATGTGCCGCACTTGACCAGAATTTCGCCGAGAAGCATTTCCTGTTCCGGCAATTCCTGAATCAGACGCTGGTATTCGGAGGCTTTACTGCGCGGCGGCAGGATCCGGATTAAACAATCGCTGCGCACGAAATTGAAGATATTCTCAATGGCGATTTTGTCGGCATCGCTGCTGAAGCTGATTTCAAAGCCCAGGTAACACGTTTCGGGATCCATTTCTTCGGCGGGTGGAATGGCGTCGATGATAGTCACCAGTTCCATGACGCTGCCTAACGAAGACAAGCAGCGCACGAAAGAAAACGGGTCCATGCCGTTCCTGAATACGTCCGGCCCAAAGCGCAACGAGATATGCCACAGGTCGGTGCCGACGATGCTGTCGCTGTGTTCGCGCTCGACTCTGGATTCCGAAACTGTAGGCATTTCGCCAGAGTTAGCAAGCTGCTCCGCCTCTGTCCCGCTCCTTTCATTCAGGTAAGCTTCCAACTGCGCTATCAGGCTTTTGCCGTGTTTGTTGAGTGCATCAGCTGGGTGACTGCCTTCGGCAACATGACTGATTAATTCTTTTAAGTGATCGTGTGCTTCAATGAACAATGCCGCCAATACGGAACTCATTGATACGTCGCCGCTACGCACCCTATCCAGTACGCTTTCTGCGGCGTGCGTAAATTCCACCACATGGTCGATGCCGAACATGCCCGCCGAGCCTTTGATGGTGTGCGCGGCCCGAAAGATGGCATTAATGACTTCCGGGTCTTCCGCAGCCTGCTCTACGATTAACAGGGCTTCTTCCATTTCTTCGAGCAGCTCCCTGCATTCGACAACAAAGGTCTGTAGATATTCGTCTGGGATCATGCCGATTTACCTTCATGTGTGGACTTGTAGACAAACAGCAATGGATCACCGAAAAAACCGGCCAAGCCGGATAAATCCAAAAGATCCAGCACTACCGGACTATGCCTGGTAAATCGCACAACCTTACCTAAAACCGCCGCCTCCTGTTTTATCATTACCAGCAGTTGCAATCCGGCGGCATCGATTTCACCGACATCAGATAGATCCAGCTCCAGTTCTTCGGTCGCCGATAGCCCTGTCAGCAATTTGTCTTTCAATTCCAGAGCGGTATAAATGGTCAATTCGCCCTCTATGGCGATGCGGCTGATCTGCATTTCTTTATTTTCCAACTTCGCCATCAGTTGCCCCCGTCAGTTATGCCTGGATAAGCTGCGAAACAGCGGCCAGCAGCTGCGCAGGCTGAAAAGGCTTGACGATCCAGGCTTTTACACCGGCCGCTTTGCCTTCATTCATTTTCGCTTCCTGGGTTTCGGTGGTTAGCATGATGATCGGGGTGAATTTATAGGCGGGCATTTGTTTGGCGCTCTTAACAAAAGTAAGGCCGTCCATATTAGGCATGTTCACGTCGCTGATGATCAGGTGTATTTTTGTGCCGTCCAGTTTGGTCAAGGCGTCCTGACCATCGCACGCCAGAATCACATCGTAGCCTTCGCGGGTCAGGGTGCTGTTCATCACTTGCCTGACTGAGGCTGAGTCTTCTACAAACAGTATTGTTTTTGCCATGGTTAATTCCTTAAAAAAATGTAATGCTGGGTTGATCGGTTTTGATCTCGGCTTTCGTACCATCGTGCGCGGTAAGCTGCTCTTCCATGGTGTAAGTCTTGGCCAGCTCTTCCAGCCATTGCTCCACATTCACCGAGCGGGATGCTCCCTCGTTAGTTTGTTGGTCTTTCAGCTCACTCAAATGCTGTTCGAGTTTGTTCAGGTCGTCACAGACCAGCGCCAAAATCTGGCTAACCCGATCCTGAAACTGCAGGGCGACAAAGACATCGGATATTTCATAGTTGATGGCGCTATTTTCGGTACGCAACAATTCCTCGGAGTCGGATAATCCTGAAGCGGCCCGACTGAAGCTGCCCAATACCGAGTCAATAATTCGCTCCGCATTACCCAAGGTCTCCTCATCTTGTCTGGCGAATTTCCGGGAAATTGCCAAGGTGTCTTCAATCGCCTCGCTGACCGATTCGACGGTTTCGGTAATCTTCTTGCCGACATCGCCAGACGAGCGCGACAATTTCCGCACTTCGTCCGCAACGACTGAAAAGCCGCGTCCGGCATCTCCGGCCCGCGCCGATTGAATGGCGGCGTTCAGGGCCAGCAGGTTGGTCTGGGCGGCAATGCTGCTGACCTCTGAGGCCATTTTGCTCAGTTGCTCGGTAAAGCCGGATAAGTCCTCGATTGAGCGGAGCAGTTTTTCCTTATCTTCCAGCGAAGCGCCCAATGCATTGGTGATGGTGCCTAACTCCAACTGGCTATCCCGCAACAGTTCAACGATTCCGCCATTGGCGTCGTTATCGCCGCCGACGGCATTTTGAGACGTCATCACTGCGGCATCGAGACGCTTTGACAAGGCATCGAAACGTTGCGCCAAATCGGCAATGGACTCTTCGGTATGTACCCTGGCCATCTCGACTTGGCTCGACCAGATCGGTAATACTTTTTGACATAGCGAATCCAGTCCATCGATGCCCTGCTCTTGTTTTTCGACGCTCGGCGACTGCTGATCAAGATGCCCGATCAAGGCATCGAAACGCTGTGCTAAATCTGTAATCTGTGCTTCGATGGATAAATCACCGCGTTCTGTTTTTTCTTCCTGTCCGCCGAGACGTTTTGACAGCGCATCGAAACGTTGCGCTAAATCGGTGCTTAATGTCTTGAGATGGTTGCGCTCCGCCTCGACTTGCCGGGCACTGGCCTGCGAAACGGCTTCATGATGCGCATCCCGTAAGGCTTTGATGACTTCTTCATTTCTCTGTTGTAAACCTTCAAACAAACCCTGTTCGATAGTTTGCAACGATACCCGATAGCGATTACGGCTCCAGTAACACAAGCCGACAGTCATAACGATCAAACCGGCCGCCATGATCAAACCATTCACCGCAAAGTGACTGGACACCACAATACCTAACGCGCCTAGTACGCCGGACGCCAGTAATGGAAACGCCAGCCAATACTCATTTCGATTAAATGTCATCGGTTCTTTCATATTGCAATTTCCTCAGTGATCCTTGATTAACAATATCCAATTACAAACAGTCGATAAGACGGCTGCCAGTCGAAGATCTCAAGGGAAATTCCGACATCCTTATCCGTTTGCCTTTCGCGCATGTAAAGTGTCACACCGCATAACCGCAGATCAACTCTGCAATCCCGGTTGTGGTTTTAACTGGTTTTCGACATAGCCCCGTCCCGGCAATAAGTTCTTACTCATCGACATCACAACCAGGCGCTGCTATTTAATTGGGAGAGTCTGAACTGATCAGGCTACGCTCACAATCGGTTGCCCCCGAATTTAGATCAGAATCGCCCTACAGGCAGATAATCACTCTTGTAAGGAATAGACTGGATCGAGATAATGCTTTGGATATAAATAGGTTGGCTGCAAATTCGAAATTTATGCTTATTTTCAAGCGCAGCCCAAGCAAGCCGGTCAATAGGCGCATTGGTTCTGTCACGCTTTAATGTGTCCGGCTGCCCTGCCGGAATGACGGACCTTATGTCGCAATAAAACAGATTGCCAATCAGATCAATTAAACAGCCGGTAAAGAATTTCTTCGTTGATTCCCAGCTTTTTAACGTTGATTACTATGTTTGCAATGACCATAAGAAACTACCGGTTCTTTTCTTCTCCAGGATTTCCTCGATACGCCCGATACAGCCTCCGCAATGACTGTCTGCATATGCTCAGACAGCTTTTCTATTGAATCATAACCGTCTCTAATGGCCTTTTTTACTTCCGACTTGGAAACATCGAAACATAGACAAATGCACATGGTAATTCCTGATGCGTATGGATTATCAACTGACGATGCCAATGCCTGCTCTAGCAGGGACAGGAAAAATAGAACAGGATGGAATTACGAACTAAGTGCATGCAGTTAGCATATATCCATTAATTTCTATTCGATACGCCTAACTATTTATCGCCCAAAGCCTGAAGCTTTCCCGGCTGAACCGACCGACTCAAGTTTGTTTAATTTGAACGATAAAGTCGGCAGCCACAATTGGCGCGCACCGAATTCAAACAAGGATTGACTTACAGCCAAACGACACAGATTTGTCAGGTATGGACTACTTCGACAAGGTGATTTTTATGGGCTTCCACTGCTAAAATTAAAGGCTAATGGTCACTATCCGAGTTTAGATCTGCATTGACTGCAAATTGCCCAACCTTGAATTTTGCACCTTTCGCCTGATCTTTTTTATACCGTCATGCCATGGGCGATAGTGTACTGCATGAGTTTGACATCACTGTCGATATGCATTTTTTGCATCAGCCTCGCCTTGTGGGTGCTGACGGTCTTGCTGCTGATATCGAGTTCCAGGGCGATTTCACTGACCTTTTTGCCTTTGGCCAGCATGCGCAGAATAACAAGTTCACGGCCGGACAATAGCTCATGCGGCACCAGCGGCTCGGCTGCGCTGACTTCAAAGGCGATTTTCTCGGCAATATCGGCTGCAATGTATCGCCCCCCGGAAGCCACCTTACGTATTGCCCCCAGCAGATCCTTTGGCGAGCTATCCTTGGTGATATAGCCGGAAGCGCCTACCTTGAGTTTGCGTTTGGCAATTTGCGGCTCATTGTGCATGCTCAACACCAGGATCGGCGGGTTATCTGGGCGCTCCCTGATTTTCGTTACCAGCTCTACGCCATGAATACCGGGAATGGTGATGTCGAGCAAAATCAGATCAACTGTTTCATTCTGCAGGATCGTTAGCGCTTCTTCGCCGCTAGCAGCCTCTGCGCTGACCACAATGTCGCCTTCACCCTCGAAAAGCTGTTTAAGTCCCTCGCGCATTAATGCATGATCGTCGACGATCAATAACCGTATCATTTTGTTTACTCCATTTATTTTATTTTTCTTGTTTATAAAAAGACGAAAGGCGAAAAACCCCAGGCTTCAACACAGTCCCCTTAGCCCTTAGCCCTTAGCCTTTAGCCTTTATTCAATAGGGATGCCCAATTTCAATACAGTACCTCCCCCTTTTGCATTGGCAATATCCAGCGTCCCTTTCAATATCAATGTCCTTTCACGCATGCCGACAATGCCGAAGGCATTGGGCCTGTCGATATTGCCAGGATCAAAACCCTTGCCGTTATCTTGTATTTCCACTTCGTAGGAACCCGCTACACTGCGTAAGGTAATATCGACGCGATGCGCACTGGAGTGACGCAATACATTGGTCAGCGACTCCTGAACGATGCGGAACACCACCATTGCACGGTCTTCGTCGAGAGAAATTTCTTCGGCGGGTATATGCAGTTTACAAACAATACCGGTGTTTTCTGCATATTCCTGCACCAGCCATTCCAAGGCATAAACGATCCCGGAGCTCAACACTGCCGGTCGCAGGCGGGTGGCAAGGTTGCGCACCATCAAAATGGCCTGATCTATGGTACTGACCATTTTATGGGTTTTGACGCGTAAATCAGAGTTAGCATCGCCAAAACGGAAATCGAGGGTGGTAACATTGAGCCTCAATACGTTGAGCAGCTGGCCCAGCTCGTCGTGGATTTCACGGGCGATGCGTTTACGCTCTTCCTCACGCGCCTCTTCGCGCTTGGCGGTCAACGCGCGCAATTGGACGCGCGACTCTTCCAAACGCCGTTCGGTCGCCTTGAGCTCGGTAATGTTGTGACCTATGACCAGCGCGCCGATGACTTGCTTCTCTTCGTCGTATTCCGCCACTGCATGCATGTCATGACTGACCAGGCTGCCGTCCTGGTCATGCCACTCAAGCAGGATGCGATCCGGTTCCCCGCTCTCCATCACGCGCTTGAGACGGCTCATATATTCATCGCACGATATCAACGGCTTCCAAATCTCGTTCGGCGTCTTGTGCCATGCAATTTCCAGTGGGATTCCGGTTTGATGTTCATAAGCCGGATTGATATAGATGCGACGGCAGCTCCGATCGTAACGCACGATCATTTCCGGCGAATTTTCCGCCAGCGTACGGAACTCCAGTTCGCTCTTACGCAGCATGGCCTCCATGTGTTTGATGCCGGTGATGTCGTGGCTGATGGAAAGCACGCTCAATGGCCGGCCATCCTCGTCGAACTCAGGCACCAGAAACATGATGCGATACACGGGGTTACCCTCTTGACCCACCATTTCGGTCAACAGTTCGTCCGTCTCGCCTGTGTCCATCGCCCGCTGCAGGCGCGCGGTATATTCCTCGGCGGAAGGCGATGCCAGCCACCAGCATTCCAGCGGAGTCTTGCCCAGCGCATCAACCGCCTCCATACCTGCCACTCTCTGGTAAGCTTTGTTGAAGTAGATCCTACGGTATTCCCGGTCATAGCGCACAATCACGTCCGGCGAGTTTTCCGCCAAAGTGCGAAATTCCCGCTCACGGCGCACCAGTTCCTGTTCCAGCCGTTTCTGCTCGGTGTAGTCCCGACCAATGGCGATAGCGCCGACAGCCCGGCCTTGATCGTCCAGCTCCGGCGTAATCCGAATCAAATCGTAGAGTGCGCGGTCACCGCCAATCGGTTCGCTGATCAATTCGAATTCTGCCGACTCGCCGGTAGCGATGACGTCTTCCAGCACTCTCTGATAATGCAGCATAGCCTCACTTAACGGATGCAACTCGTCCGGGCGCTTGCCTGCCGCCTCTTCCATGCACCGACCCAAGGTACGCTCCAACACCGGGTTTATGTAACGGATCCGTGTTTCGCGGTCATAACGGGCAATATTATCCGGTGCATTTTCGGCCAAGGTGCGAAATTCTCGCTCACGCAACGCCAGCGCTTCTTCAACCCGCTTGCGCTCGTCGATTTCCTCATACAGCAAACTATTACTGGTACTCAGTTCGGCGGTACGATGCATAACCTGCTGTTCCAGTTCCGCCTGATGCCTTTGCAATTGCATGTTCTGCGCTTGCAGTTGGCGCTGCATGGCTCTCAAGTTGAGATGCGTACCCACCCGCGCTATGACCTCTTCAATCTGCATCGGTTTGCTGATGTAATCGACGCCGCCCACTTTAAATCCGGTAATTTTATGTTCGGTTTCTGCCAATGCGGTCATAAAAATTACCGGTATATCGGCGGTATCGGCATTCATCTTTAAACGCCGGCAGACTTCAAAACCATTCATCCCCGGCATCATCACATCCAGCAGAATTAAATCCGGTTTTACAAAAGCGGCGCGTTGCAGTCCCTCCATACCATCCTGCGCAACCACCAATCGAAGACCTCGATTCTCCAGGCTTTCCACGACAACGCCCAGGTTGGCCGGGATATCGTCGACAATCAAAATGGTGGGGTTATTGACGGTGTCAGCTTCTGCGTTGGTCATTGGCGACTCCTTTCCAGCATGGCGGCGAACTCGGCATACGGCATCGGTTTCCCGAACAGATAGCCTTGCGCGGCAAGGCAGCCGTGCATGCTGAGGTAGTCGGCCTGTTCGCGGGTTTCGACGCCTTCGGCGACCAGCTCCAGGTGCAGCGCCTGGGCGATAAAAATCATGGCCTTGACCAACTCGGCTTTATTCTGGTCGGCGGGAATATCGCGGACAAAGGACTGATCGATCTTGATCTGGCTGACCGGGAAACGGTTCAGGTAACTCAGCGCCGAATAACCGGTACCGAAGTCGTCGATCGAAAGCGTCAGTCCCATGATATCGAAAGTATTCAGCACCTCAAGAATTTCGTTGCTGTCATCCAGCAGCAGACTCTCGGTAATTTCCAGCTTCAGCCATTCAGGCCGGCATTGGGTTTCCTGCAAGATGCTCTGTACCGACACCAGCAGATCGTTCTGCAGAAACTGGCGGGTAGAGAGATTGACAGCAATCTTGAATGGTATCGAACGGCCGGCGTTCCAGTTCACGGCAGCCCGGCAGGCGGTCAGCAGCACCCACTCGCCAATACTGACGATCAGACCGCTGTCTTCCGCCATTGGAATGAATTTATCCGGCGACATTATGCCGTCCTTCCCCCGATTCCAGCGCAGCAGCGCCTCGGCGCCTATCATTTGGCCGTTGGCCAGATCGACTTGCGGTTGGTAATACAGTTCCAGTTCATTATTAGCCCGTGCATGGCGCAATGCTCCTTCCAGCGCCATGCGTTCGGCGGAATGCGCAGTGAGCTCCCTGATATAAAACTGGAAATTATTCCGCCCCAGCTTCTTGGCATGGTACATCGCTGAATCGGCATACCTGAACAGGGTGTCAATGTCGGTACTGTCGCGCGGATACAGGGCGATGCCGATACTGGTGGAAATAAAAAGTTCCCTGTCGGAAACATGAAAGGGAGCCTCAAAGATCTGAATGATCTTTGAGGCCATAGCCGCCATGTCATCATCCGCTTTCAGTAACGGCATCAGAATGGCAAATTCGTCGCCGCCCAGACGGGCAACCATATCGCAAGCACGCGTACCGTACTGTAACCGCTCTGCGGCCGCACTCAGTAAAAGGTCACCCATATCGTGCCCGAGTACATCATTGATATCTTTGAAACGGTCCAAATCCAGTAGCACCAAGGCGAACCGGTAGCCGTGCCGGGAAGCGTTATCAATAGTCTGGCGCATACGCTCGCCCAGCAGTGCCCGGTTGGGTAGATCGGTTAGTGCGTCATAAAAAGCCAAGCGATGGATACTGCGCCGGTACTGGTCAATCTCGGTAATGTCACGACCGACGGCCAGCACGCTAAGCACCTTGCCATCAGCGCCGAACTCGGGAGTCAGGCGAATATAGCTGACAATTTGCCGACCTTCGGATGACTGCCAACACAATTCGAAATCATCGGGCTGACCGGTAATAAGCGCCTGTTTAATGCATTCCTCATAGTCGATCATTGAAGCGCCGCCGGGAAACTCGCTCGGTGTGCGGTTGAGGATTCGGTGAATCTCCCCCCCCAGTTCCTTAATCATTTTTTGATTGGCGTACACGCGCCGACAGTTTTGATCGTAGCGGGCAATGGTGTCCGGGGTGTTTTCCACCAGCGAGCGATACTGACGCTCGCTTTCCTGCAACGCAGCTTCGGCACTTTGCCGTACGCCGATTTCGGCCTCAAGCGAGCGGTTGCTGGAACTCAATTCAACCATACGCTCCGCCACCTGCTGTTCCAGTTCCTGCCGATGCTGCTGCAATTGCCGGTTTTGCAGCTCAAGCTGTTTTTGTATCAAGCTCAGCTTAAGGTGAGTATCAACTCTGGCCAGTAGTTCGCCGATACGCAAAGGCTTGGTAATGTAGTCGACTCCACCTGCTTCGAATCCGGCCAGTTTGTTATCTTCATCCATCAGGGCAGTCATAAAAATGACCGGAATATTCCGGGTCTTGATATTGGCTTTTAAACAGCGGCAGATTTCAAAGCCATCCAGTCCGGGTAGCATCACATCAAGCAGAATAATGTCGGGCTGAACGAAAACGGCACGCTGCAAGCCTTCTTCCCCTTCCCGGGCGATAACCACCCGGTAGCCGCGAGCTTCAAGATGTTCAACCGCCACGCCCAAGTTAGAGGGAATGTCGTCCACGATCAGGACAGTGGACGTGGACGTTGGCGTTGAGGAGTGGATGTCATTGGTCATGTGTTGTATCGGTCCTGTTGATATAACGTTCCACCAAATCCAAAACAGCCTTGGATTGGTAGCCTTGTGCTAAAACGCGTAACTGCGTGGCAAACGGTCGATAGCGTTGGTCAAGCTCCTCCAGATGCGCGGTCTGCCGGATAATGTCGCGCATACTACCTTCTCGCGCCAGACGATGCAGAATATTCATTTCCTCCAGCGGCGGTGCGACCAGTGATTCGTTGAGTCTTTGTTGCGGCGCCCCCCCGGTTTCAGGCCGCGCGTAAATCCAGTCGAGCTTTAGCAGAACGGCGATTTGCGCCATTAATTTTTTTATATCGATAGGTTTGGACAGAAAGACGTTGACCCCGGCTTTCATGGCTTCGGCAACATCGCAGCCGGAGGCGCTGGCCGAAACAGCGATAATCGGCGTTTGTCCGAAACCGGGCAAACAGCGCAGACGGCGCGCGGTTTCCAGTCCATCCAACTCAGGCATGATCATATCCAGCAAAATAAGATCCGGTGCTTGCGTTGCGATACTATCCAGACACTCCTTGCCGTTTGCCGCCTCGAAAGTTTCAAACCCCAGCCGGCTGAATATATCGAGCAGCAATGTCCTGTTTTCATTGATGTCGTCCACTATCAATACACGCCGGCGTAAGCCTTGGTATCCAACGATATATTGTTCGCTGGTGATAATGTCCTCGCTAACTTCAACAAACGGGACGTCAAGATCGAACCCAAAGGAGCTGCCTTCACCGACTCGGCTGGTGACATGAATATCGCTACCCATCATTCGGACCAGCTCACGGCTGATCGGAAGTCCCAGGCCGGTGCCGCGGGTTCGATGCTGCCCGTCTCCCGCTTGCTCAAAAGCGTGAAAAATGGTTTCCAATTGTCCGGTATCAATACCGATACCGCTATCTTGAACTTCAAAGCGTATCCCCCCCGTTTCCGATACCGACACTCGCAAACAGATATAGCCTCGTTCAGTATATTTTACGGCGTTGGACAATAGATTAAGCAGCACCTGCCTTAGCCGCGTCTCGTCGGCACGTATCCCGGCTGGCACATCGGCTGCAATATCGCAAACAAAAGCCAGCCCCTTCTTTTCCGCCTTGACAGTGATGATACTGGCAAGATTGCGCAGGAAGCGCGGCAACTGGATCTCGCTCAAGCTCAACTCCTGCTTGCCCGCCTCAATTTTGGCAAAATCCAGAATATCGTTGATCAGGTTCAGCAAATATTCGCCGCTTTGCTCTATCACGTTCAGCATCATACTTTGGCGTTCGTTCCCCTTGCTTTCCCCCAATAATATCTGGGAGTAACCCATAATACCGTTCAACGGTGTGCGCAATTCATGACTCATCCGCGCCATAAATTCGCTACGCAATTGCGCCAACCGCTCCGCCTCGGACAAAGCGGATTCACGCGCCAGATCCATGGATTTACGGTCGCTGATGTTGCGAGCAATGCCTACTGTTCCGAGCACACTGCCATCTACATCCAAGACCGGCGCCTTAAAGGTTTCTATCCAGATGGCGTTATTGCGCGCATCGACAAAGGATTCTTCCACGGTCTTGAGCTGACCAGTCGCCATCACTTCTGAATCGCTGGCGCGGTAGGCCTCGGCATATTCGCGCGGCCAACAATCCAGGTCGGACTTGCCGACCAAATCGTCCACACAGTGAGAACAGGCTGTTGCCAAGGCCTGATTAACCACCAAAAACCGGCTTTCCTTGTCTTTAAGCCAAGCCATCATCGGCAGCGTATCGATGAGAGTGCGCAAATAGCGCGTCTGCTGCCGCAACTCTTCGGTACGCTCCAGCACCCGATGCTCCAGGTCGGCGTTCAAGGCACGAATTTCAGCCTCGATGCGCTTGCGCTCGGTGATGTCTCGGACAAGCGCAAGACCGTATGTCTTGCTATCGTATTCGAACTGGCTGGCATTTATCTCGACCGGGAATAGGCTGCCGTCCTTGCGGCGGTGAGTGGCTTCGAAGGATTGCACGGTTCCTTCCTTGCGCTGTCGTTGCCAAACATTCCCCACCATCTCGAGTGTCCAACCAGGACCGACGTCCATGACGGCCATTGTCAGCAGTTCGTCGCGGGTATAGCCGAGCGCCCGGCAGGACTCGTCGTTGACGTACAGAAAACGCGCATTGTCGTCCATCAGGTAGGCCGCTTCATGCACTTTGCTCAGGGCATGGCTCATCAGGGCTATGTCCTGCTCGGCTTGCTTGAGTTTGGTAATATCCCGCCCGACAGCCAGCGCACCGACTATCCTGCCTTGTTCGTCCCGTTCGGCTACGAACCGGATATTATGGATTTGCATGCCTTTAAGCGCGTGCCACACCTGCAGTTCGAGTTCCTGCGGTTCTCCGGTGTTCAGCACCTGCCGAACCTTTTCCGCAAGCGCGTCTCGCTCTATCGCGCTAACTTCTGTTGGTGTTTGTTCCAGTGTTTCCCCGAGCCACGCGCCAGACTCAACGCCCATCAGACGAGCTAGTGAAGAATTGATATATATTTTGCAAGCTTGAGTGTTGTAGCGACTGATGTGATCAGGAATATTTTCGGCCAGGGTACGGAATTCGCGTTCGCGGGCGATCAGCGCTTCCTCGGCGCGTTTGCGTTCGGTCATGTCTCGAGCAATGGAAATCACGCCAACCACTTCGCCATGCGCGTTGAACTCGGGCGCATAACGGTTATGGAAATAATGCAATTGTCCATCGACGTCCAGACATTCAACCTCGCTTTCGGCAGTCAGGCCTGTCTCCAGCACTTGCCGGATCATTTGCATCAGCTTGTGCGCTTCGTCGGCGCTGAGAATTTTCGCTTCCGAAGGCAACTTGTTCAGAAGGATGTCAGCCCGCTTGCCAACGAGCCGCGCCACGGCCGGGTTGGCATAAATACGGCGGCAGTCCTTGTCGTAACGGAAAATCAAGTCCGGCGAGTTTTCGACCAGGACGCGAAATTCCTGCTCTCGTTGCAGCGCTTGCGCTTCCATTTGTTTGCGCTCAGTGATGTTGCGGGACAGCACGATGAAGCGCGGCTCTTCCCCGTGAACGGAGGGCTTGCCGGCAACAGAGAGCTCAAACCAAAAGTTTCCGTGTGGCAGTGATAGCTCAAATTGCTTACCAGCTGAACTGCCTTTTTCGTAAGCTTCGCGTAAGGCCAACATGCAAATCTCCGCCGCATCGGCGGGCATAATTTCCGCCATTGTTTTACCGAGCAGGTCTTCGGCGGGCGCAATCAACAGGTCAGTGCGCGGCGAATGATAATCATAATAGCGCCCATCCAACCCTAGCTCGAACAGCAGGTCCGGGATCGTATCCAGAGTGGCTTGCAGCTTGTTTTTAGCTTGCAGCACCTGTGTATTGAGCGCTACCAGCCTACGGTGGGAATGCTTCAGACGTAACAGGAAAAAACCGGTGCCGACCAGCATGATGACGCTGCCGCCGAGCACAGTCCATAGCCATCGCTGCTCAAGCGATCGATGCTTAAGTTCCGAAGCCTGTTGCTGGTTACGGAGGTTGAGTTTATCAATCTCGCGCTGCTTGGTTTCGGTTTGGTAGCGTCGCGTCAGTTGCAACAACCGAGTGGCAGCATTGTCTTTTGCCGCCTTGGCCGCCATATCGCTCGCATCGAGCATAAACCGGTAGGCTTCGCGGTGATTGCCTTTGGTGGCGGCGATTTCCGCCAGCCGTTTTGCACTGTCGGTCAGGTACAAAGAAACACCGATTTCCTGAGCCAGTTTATAAGCCTGTTCGACATCGCGGTGCGCACCGGCAACATCGCCTAAGGCTATCCGGTTGCTGCTGCGGGCGTTCAGTGTCCACCATAAGCCGATCTTGTTGGGGTAACGCCGATAACGCCCGATTATTTCTTCGTATATCGGCAAGGTTTCGGCATAACGCTCCTGTTTGCGCAAATTATCGGCGAGCGCAAACTGACTGAAATTGACGCTGAAAGGAACGTCGATGGCGCGGAAAACCGCAACCGCTTCATGAATCAACCGTTCCGCGCTTTCCAAGTCGCCGCGATTGTTATCGATATAGCCAAGCCCCAGCAGCGCATGCCCTTCCATCAGTTTGGAACCGGCGATCCGGGATTGCTCCAGCATGCGCTGATAATATTCGCCCGCTTCGGGAAAGTGGGCGCTCAGTTCGTAGGCGATTGCCAAACCTTGATAGGCGTAGACCAGCGCCAGCGGATTGTTGCTTTGCCGGGCAATATCCAGCGCTTGCATGGACATTGTGATCGATTCGTCGAGCTGGTCGGTGCGGCGATACATCATTGCCATTCTTAACAGCGCTTCGCCGAGCAGGTCAGGCCGATCCACGCCGTCCAGCACCGACAAACTGTGAATCGCGGCGGCAATGGCATCGTCGATCTTGGCTTGGTTGACCGCGTTCAAAGCGTTATTCAGGTCCACTTCCGCTTGGCCGATGGGATCGTTATGTTGCTTGGCAAGCCCCATCGCTTGCTGAATATGCTGAGCGGCTTTTTCGGTTTCAGCATGATAAATTTCGATACGCGCAAACAGATTCAGCAGCCGCGCCTGATCGGCAGGCGTAGCATCGGCGGGAAGTTCGACCTGCAAGCGCTCAGCCTCGGCATAGGCGCGCTTCGTGTCATTTTCCGCCAACAGGCGTATCTCGCCTGTCTTGCTGCGCCATTGCTCCAGCGCATTATCAGCATGCGCCAAGCCGCACAGCACAAAAATCAATACGAGAGTGCCGGCTTTGCTTGCCCATCGCATGACTTGCAGGCAAAGCCTGCGCTCCACTCTCAAATTGACGCGTATAGCAATCAAAACCTTACCGTCATAGTTGCGCCGACTTGGGTATCGTTAACCCAAACGCTCTGCGGCCGGGTTTCCACGCCGTAATAGGATCGGCGCAAAGTATTCAGCAAATTCATACCTTCAATCGTGAAGGAAAAATGCTCGTTGATGCGATAGCCCACCGAAGCATCCAGCCAGCCATAGCCGCTCGTATAAATCGGCAGTGCGCCGACGCCGACCACATTGGTAACACCGCTTAGGAAAGTGTCCCGCCAATTGTAGGCGACCCGAGCCGAAAACGGGCCTTTCTCATACATGCCGACCAGGTTGTAGCTGTGCTTGGAAAGGTTTTGCAACGGCACGTTCTGGCCCAAAATGGTGCTGGGCGTTTCGCTGTCGATATAAGTGTAATTGGCCTGTATGCCAAGACCGCTAAACCAGTTTGGCAAGAAATCGTAGAACTGTTGATAGCCGGTCTCAAAACCGTTAATGGTCGCGTCAGTACCGTTTTGCGGCCGGCTGACCTGATAAGTAAATCCGTCGTGAACTTCAGGATTGCTGACCGTGGTCACAAAGCCGTTGACCTGTTTAAAAAAGCCGGTGATATAAACCGAGGTGGTCGGATTGAAGTATTTTTCTACCGCCACATCGAAATTATCAGAACGGATCGGCTTAAGCTCGGGATTGCCGGCCGATCCGTTTCTTTGCACGGAATTCAAGGTAAGCGAGGGCGAAAGCTGGTTGAAATCCGGGCGCGTCACCAACTTGGACGCCGCACCGCGCAGGAACAGCCCCTTCATCAACTCGTAGCGCAGATTAATGCTGGGCAATGCGTCGAGGTAGGTGTTATCGAGAGCAATCGGCGATGTGCCGCCGGTACCGGGGAGCGATTGATAACCCGATACTTGGTCGCGCGTTTCAACCACGCGCACCCCAAAATTGCCATCGACAGGCTGATTGCTGCCCTTGAAATGAGCCATCAGATAGCCGGAATGAGTGTCTTCGGCTATCGCCCATGTGCCGAGCGGGTTGCTTGTGGGGATTGCGGATGTAATCCCCAAAGCATTGCGCACGGCTTCGACATCGCGCGCAGCCGCTGGGCTACCGACCGGGAAATCGCTGTAAGGACTGGAAATTGTCAGCCCGGAGGCATTTGCAGCCGGGACGTTCGGCGACGAAAATACGACTTGTCCCGGCGCATCGGTCGCATCGCGCCGCGCATAACGCAGCCCTGCCGACAGCGTATTGATGAATCTGTTGCCGAAGTTATATTCACCGTCTAATTGCCCTGCCCACAGTGCACCGTCGAACGGACGGCTAGCGTAAACCATACCCGCTGAATCAAAGCCGGCGCCGGTTAGAGCTGTGCTTAGGCCGGAGACGTCCTGTCTCAAACTTGTCGCTGTGCCATTACGAGTAATGACCGAATAAAACAGATTGTTATGACTCTGCGTATAACTCAGGTCCGATTTCAACGTGAGTGCTCCGCGGTTCCAACTTCCGCCTACCGCCAATTGTGATGTCCGGTCCAGGGTGTCGCGCGCCGAGCCCCAGTTGGAAATGCCTGGGTTGGTCCAGGTCATGCTTTGCACGTCGCGGCTTCCCGGAAACAGCGATACGCTGGCGGCATCGAAACTGCCTGACGGATTCATGAATAACTGGTAACCGTCCTGCCAGGTCTTGAATTGGGCATGATGGGCTTCCGCATATAAATCCCATTTTTCGTTCGGCCGCCATTGCAGAATCATGCTACCGCCGATACGTTCTCGCTGGCCGCGCGTTATGGTATCAATCGCCCCATTGGCGGCAACTGCGGTTTGTCCGTTCAGACTGATAGTCTTGGGATTACCGAAACTGTCCTGATCTTCGCGCCAAGCCCGTTGCTGATAGGCGGCGCTCAATAAAGCTCCGAATTCTCCAAAGGTTTCAGTTTGCCAGCGGTCACTGAATAATGTGGAGAATTGCGGTCGCTCGTCGTTAACCAAATCGCCGTGAATGACCCGCGCAGAACCGAGCAGTTGCCGGCCTTTGAAATCGAAAGGTCGGTGCGTACGCAAATCGATGGTGCCGCCGACGCCGCCTTCGATGTGATTGGCTGAGGAGGTTTTGTAAACGTCGATGCCTGCCAGCATTTCGGAAGGGATGTCGGCAAAATCTAGGGTGCGCCCTGAGCCGGCGGTGAAAACTTCCCGACCGTTCAGCAGTGTCTCCATTTGGGTGAGACCGCGAATCGCTACGCCGGCCCCCTCGCCGCGGTCGCGAAGAATCTGTACGCCGGTAATCCGGGAAAGTGCATCAGTGACGTTAATATCGGGGAGTTTGTTAATGTCATCGGCAACCACCGAATCGACGATTTCCATCTTGTCGCGCTTGATCTCTTGCGCGGAGGCTAGGCTGGCATGCTTGCCGACGACTAGAATATCCTCAAGAACGATAGTTCTTTCATCGTCGGCGGAACTATCGTTCTGAGCAAATGCCGACGCCGACTTGGCGACAATCAAAGCCCAAACGCCAAACCGCGGTATATGTTTCAGTCTTGTATACATGAATAGATGTTTAATCCCGCTTGAAGGCGGTATTTTGTCGGCCAATGTGACCTGTTATAAGGCTCATTGGCCGACCCAAAAAGTACAGCGACGTTTACACTGAACCGGCTTTATGTCTTTTCCACACGAGGTCTACGGCGGCTCCGCCCCACAATCGACAAGCTCTCTAGATTACAATCTAAGGGGTCTCTCCGGCATCAGATGCTCAAATGCTGTAATCCTGGAATGAAATGAATACTATAGATTGTAGCTTTATAGTGCTCATTTTGGCTAGATGGGCGGCCAACTTAACACAAAATGATCCGTAATAATGAGAGTCGCTTTTGCCAAAGCACTGAAAAACACTAGAAAATCACGCGGCCTAACCCAGGAAGATTTCTCCGACGTTTCCAGCCGCACTTATCTCAGTATCCTGGAAAGAGGCAAAAAGAGCCCCACTCTGGATAAAATCCATACCATCGCTCAAACCATCGGCATTCATTGCTTGAGTCTGATGACCCTGACCTACATGTATAGCGAAAAGGAAAAAGACCTTGATATGCTGCTGTTACGTATCAAAAGTGAAATCGAAAGTGTGGAACATAAAAAAAGCAACAACCAAGACGACTTAACTTAACCGCCTGACAACTCGGCATGGCAGCCATCCGTCAACATAAGTTTAAAATTTTAAACTACATGGAGTGAAGGCTTGACCTGCAAGTTTGCAATGAATTGCGGGACAAGCTGAGCTTGCGCGCCTGTTATGATATATGTGGCTACGCTTAAGAACTGCATGACAACATCGAGCAACCCGGCCGCTGCCTTGCCCAATCGGGGCGTTTTGAGGCGAATTCTTCCTTGCCGGGCTGTTCGTCGTAGGGATGGCGCAACAGTTCCAGCAGCTCGTTAACCATAGAAAAGTCGCCCTGCTCTGCCTTGTCGATCGCCAGTTGCGCCAGATAATTGCGTAATACGTATTTGGGGTTGACGGCATTCATGGATTTGATTCGCTCGGCATCGGCTATGCCGGAACTCTGCACCCGCTTTATGTAAGATTTAAGCCAGTTGCCAAGACGCGTTTTGTATTCATTGGTTAATTGCTCCGGCACATAATAAGCATCCATCAACGGCGCCATGAGGGCGTCATTGCTGAGTTCAACATCCATAACCAGCTGCGCAAGCTTGCGATAAAAAATGGTCATGTCCGTTTCAACCAATTGCAGCAGAATCAACAGCTCGGTATTTAGCGCATCATCGGTTGCCGGATCATAAACATTCAGTCCCAGCTTGGCGGCGACCATGACTTGCCAGCCCGGCTCAAAGGTTTCCACGTAGCTATTGATTGCCTGTTGCAGGGGTTCGACCTGCTCTATCAGCGGATATATCGCATTGGCTAACTGCCCCAGATTCCAGAACGCGATTTGCGGCTGGTTGCCGAAACGGTACCTGCGCTCCGCCGAGTCGGTGGTGTTCGGCGTCCAGCCAGGGTCGTAATTTTCCAGCCATCCGTAGGGGCCATAGTCTATGGTCAGGCCGAGTATCGACATATTATCGGTATTCATTACGCCATGGACAAAGCCGACCCGCTGCCAGTGCACGATCATATCCGCCGTTCTGCGGCAGACTTCTTCAAACCATTTAAGATAAACGTCCAGCGACGGCTCGCCTAAATGCGGAAAGTCGGTGCGAATTGTGAAATCGACCAGCTTTTTTAACAAGTCAATCTCACCTCGGGCGGCAAAAATCTGGAAATTGCCAAAGCGGGTAAATGATGGCGCAACACGGCAAACCACAGCGCCCGGTTCGGGTCTGGGATTGCCGTTGTAAAACATGTCCCTGATAACTTCCTCACCAGTCAGTATCAGGCTCAATGCCCGTGTAGTCGGCACCCCCAGATGATACATCGCTTCGCTGCATAAAAACTCGCGCACTGAGGAACGCAGCACCGCCAAACCGTCCGCTGTCCTTGAGTAAGGCGTTTCACCTGCGCCTTTCAGCTGCAATGTCCAATGCTCGCCACGGCGATTGACCGCTTCGCCCAAATTGATCGCACGACCGTCACCAAGCTGTCCCGCCCAGACCCCGAACTGGTGACCGCCATAACAAGTTGCGTAAGGGAACATGCCGGGTAACAGGCGGTTGCCGACAAACACCTGGGTAAAATCATCGGATTCGCAATCTTCCGGGCTCAAGCCCAGCAGCTCTGCAACTTCTCTGGAATAAGCGACCAATTGCGGCTTGGCAACTTGAGCCGGCGTCACCCGCGAATAACAGGAACCGAATACCTGACGGCGAGTATTGGCTGTTTGCGGGTCGGCGGGCAACTCACGAATAAAACGATTGTCGAAGACCAAGGCATCGAGCCCGCAAGTTTTTGTCTGGGAATTCATCCGTTCTACCTTTTATCTGCAAGAAATTACTGGCTGTTTTCGGTTAATGATGATGTTTCCACATAGCCATAAAATCTGTAATTTATAATTTAATCTTATTCTAACGTTAAAAATGAATTTTCCTTGATATTCAGTTAAAATAGTCAAGTTAAAAAGCCTCTGCTTTAAGTTAGCGGTGTGTGATTTTATTTAGTAGTATTTTTTGAGGTCGTTGTATGCATAAAAATTTTCTAACCTTCATGTGCGGTGCCACGCTGCTCCTTGCACATTCTTGGAGTCAAGCGGCCAGTGATTTACCCTCAACGGCCAAGGTAGAACTGGGACCGGTAGAAGAGGCATGTTCCGACTTCACTGATCCGGAATGGCGAAAAGAGCAAGTCATTGATGGTGTAAAAATCCAGGCTTCACGCCTCTGCAATCCCGACAATCCAGCCGAAATTGCCGCATTTGTGAAAGGTACCAATGGCGTTTCCATGTCAACACTGATGGAGACTCAGCTCGCTGCCGACGCCGTTACCCTATCTGACGATGTCGACGGCGACGGCGACCCTGATAAAATTATTATCAAACTTGAAGTTGCCGAACTCAACGGTCATTCACCGGACATGAAAGACCCAACCACGACCTTCGATATCGCGCCGGGCATTCAACCGACTTTTTGGGTCTTTGCCCCAAAAACCCGTGACATGTCGACGTTGAGTATTTACGAACCGGTCGCCAATCCATTGCTGCGCGCACCGTCTCCGGTCATTCGTGTCGAACAGGATGACGTGGTCTGGCTAGTTCTGGAAAACACCCATTATTTGCCGCATTCCATACACTTGCATGGTATCGATCACCCATTCATGGATCATAGCGGTAGCGGTAATGAAGGGGTTGCGCAAACCAGCAACATGGACACGATGCCGGGACAAAGCAAAACCTATGTGATCAAGCCGCGCCAACCGGGTACCATGTACTACCATTGCCATGTTCAACCGCATACGCATATACCAATGGGCTTGCAAGGTATTTTTATCGTTGAGGAAAACCGGCCTAACAACTGGGTGCAAACGCTTAACGTCGGCGCCGGCCAAGTACGCCATCCATCGGTGGCGGTACTTGAAAAATACGCAAGAGAGTATGACTTGCATTATCAATCGGCCGATAGAGAGTTGCATGAGCTTGTCGCCCGGTCAGCCAACGATCCAAGGCTGATTGCCAAGCATATGAACATGGAATACGACACGACCGAGGCCACCGATGATTATTTCATGCTTAATGGCCGCTCGTTCCCTTATACCTTAAGGGAATCGCTGATTGAGATGAAACAGGATGAAAAAGTAAAACTGCGGGTTCTGAATGGTCACACCGAATCCTTGGCTTTGCATATCCACGGCCACAAGCCGACCATAACCCATTATGACGGCGTCGATAATGGCCCTGGTTCATATATCCAGCGTGATGTACATGGCATGGTGCCTGCGCAACGTATTGACCTGGAATTAAGTGGTGTGGACGATGGTTTGAATAGCTTTGGTCAAGGTATCTGGATGTTCCATGACCATGTCGAAAAATCGTTTACGACAAATGGCGTTGGTGAAGGCGGCGACATCAGTCTGGTGGTCTATGACGGCTTCCTTGATGAAAAAGGCATCCCCAAAGCGCACGGTATGAGTCTTGCGCCCTATTTCACCAAAGGATTCTGGAAACGCAATTATCCGATCTGGCAGGATTTTGATGAATGGCGCAGCTTAGGTCTGCCTGACCTGAAAGCAGCCTATCAGCCTTCTAAAGTTGCAGTACAAAACGTACAACCCCAATGGGCGCCAACAACTCCGGCAGCAACTGAAGAGGAAAGCTCTGCATTCGAAAAATTGATGTTCGGCTTGATATTGGGATTATTAAGCTACGCACTGGTCATTAATCGGCAAATGATTATTGACCGTGTTCGTAAACTGCTTAATAAATAGCTTCAATCGTCAACTAGAGACATTACCTACATGGATGTAGGTAATGGACGAAAGCTTTTTGCATTGCAATATCTCTAGCCTTATTTTTTATCTCATCTATGTAGATCCCGCATGGCGCACAACCGATCTTTTCAGTATCCGCCGCCGCCCATCCATCTACGCTATCACCGCCTATTTCAATTTTTCCGACTACTGACGACATTAGAAAGACGCGATGAAATGTCCAAGGAAATTCAATCTATGCTGCCAACAGCGTCTGGTTATTCTATGATTGTGAATCTAAAGCAGGCTTTTTTCAGTGCCGCTGTTCGTGTCCGTTAAACTTCTATATGGTTTGGTTCATCATATACGTAATAAAAAACAATGAAAGATTAGCCCTTGAGTCTCAAAATCAAGTTAAAATATCCTCAAGATTATTAATAGGGAATAAGGAAAAAACCAAGATTTAAAATCCCCAATATATAATCATGTACTGTTCATTGCTCAAATATTAACGTGTACATTTCATTTAATTATTTCAATATAAACCAATCACAAAAGGGAATACATGTTAGTTATTGTTGGATATTTGGTCCTTTCCATAGCAATCATGGGCGGATTTATCGGAGGCGGCGGACACCCCGGCGTTCTTTTTCAGCCATTTGAATTTGTTATCATTATTGGTGCTGCCTTAGGTGCTTTCATCTGCGGGAATTCCATGACGGTTATAAAATCGGCTGTTAGCCAAGCTACCGCCACCTTAAAAGGCACACCATACACTAAAGACTATTATCTTGAGCTGCTGCTGTGTTTCTATGCAATTACCACTAAAACACGCAAGGAAGGCTTATTATCGCTAGAAAGCATTATCGACGACCCAAAAAGCAGTGCGGTTTTTACGCCCAGAATTCTCGGCGATCACCATTTATTGGAGTTTATTTGCGACAACCTGCGATTGATCGTTACCGGGGTTGAGGTCTATGCACTGGAAGAACTGATGGATCAAGAACTCGAAACCCATCATGAAGAAGCCCATGCGCCCATTAAAGCCGTCCAGAATATCGCTGACGGTTTACCGGCTTTTGGGATTGTCGCGGCCGTACTAGGTGTCGTACATACCATGGAATCAGTCGGCATTCCGCCCTCAGAGCTGGGCAAATTGATTGCGGCGGCTCTGGTAGGGACCTTCCTAGGTATTTTACTGGCCTATGGCTATATCGGTCCTGTCTCGGCCGTAATGGCGGAACGCGTCGAAGCGTCGAGCAACGTCTTCAAATGTGCCCAAAAAGGCTTGTTGTGTTGCGCCAAGGGTGTATCCCCCGCCATGACCGCGGAATATATGCGCACTATGATTGCTTCCGCAATGCGTCCCGGCTTTCAGGAATTGGAAGAACAGTTGAGAGCCAATAAAGGTTAATTTTAAAAATGTCTGACCAACAACCGATCATCATAAAAAAAATAAAAAAAGGCGGCCATGCTCATCATGGAGGCGCCTGGAAATTGGCTTACGCGGATTTCGTTACCGCCATGATGGCCTTCTTTTTACTGATGTGGCTATTGGGGACAACCAGCGAACCGGAACGCAAAGGCATTGCTGAATACTTTCAAGATCCTTTTAAGGCATCCAAGGAAGAAAGAGGACTGGATGTCGGCGATCGGACCAGCATTATTCAAGCCGGCGGCGCAGATATTACCTCGCAAGACCTAGGCCAGGTCGACAAAGGCAAGACAGCTGAAGAGGTGGAGATTACGCCAGAGGAAATTGAACATAAAGCCGAAGAACTTGAGAAGGAGAAGCTCGAAAACCTAAAGCAAAAAATCCAGGATAAAATAGATTCGACCCCGGAATTAAACGAGTTCAAAGAGCAAATCAAGCTGGAAATAACCTCCGAAGGCCTGAGAATCCTAATCGTCGATGCCCAGAACAGGCCCATGTATAAACTGGCCAGCGCGGAAACCGAGCCGCAAATCAAGTTGATTTTGAGAGCGTTGGCGCCGACTATCAATGAACTGCCCAATAAAGTCAGCCTCAATGGCCATACCGATGCGCGGCCCTTCCCGCCGAATCAAAAAAAATACACTAACTGGGAACTTTCTGCTGACCGGGCCAATGCCGCTCGATATGAATTAACTCAAGGCGGACTTTCTGAAGAAAAGGTTTTAAGAGTTATCGGCTTATCGTCCAGCGTTCCTTACACCCCCACCACAGAACCACTGGACCCGATTAACAGAAGAATTTCCATTATTGTCATGAATAAAAAAACCGAACAAGAGATTCTGCATAGTGTGGGCGATGAAGCAAGCACGGAGACAGCGACGCCAGCCAAGGAATAAGGTTTTTTACTTTATGCTTGAAATACAACCTGCTCCACTGGCTTTAGCTTGATTACAAGGCCTGTCACGCCGGCTTCATTTCCTTGATAGAAACGCAATTTCCTGTCCCTCTGGCTACCAGTTTCCCTTTTTCATTTCTGATCTCGGTCTGTAACACTATTGCGTTGAGATTTTCTCAATCAATGATGCAATGACATCAATGTAGCGGTCATCCCGTGTAACGGACCACTTGAATACAGCGCTAATTTCTTTGCTGATATTAGGCGGAGCCAAAAGGTAACTCAATGACGCTACGGTATTATCAATAGCCGCTACTATTATTCCGCCTTGCATAAACCCGAACGGATTTATGTACCTTTCTTTGTTGGGGAAGCGAGCGATCAATATCCCCATCAACATAGTCAATAAATTCACACCCTCCATGTCGGTAAACACTTTCGGCAGCAGCTCCATGCCGGGCCGGTATCAGATGGAATTCATTATAAGAAGCCTGGACAGTATATCTTTGTTCATTTTCAGCTTATTTCAAGTTTTTGAAAACCCGATTCGAAAATACAAATTGTGTAGCCGTTTTCCAGCGTTTTCAGGAAGATTTTAAATATAAACTTAGGCACTTTAATTGAACCATATTCAATGGCTTTGCCAATGATCGAATGTTTCTCAACAAGTTGGTAATCGCACTTACAGAATACTTCAGTTGGTTTTTGCGAAGTAAACATAAATTTAATCCCGAGTTCACCAATTTTTTGACCCAGTGTATGACTGTATTTTTTATAAAAGTCCTCCGTCATTAAATCGCAAGCCAAGGTATGATCTGGGAACAACTTATACAAAGTTTGCAGGGTTTGTTTAATAACCTCTTCCGACAGATAAATAAAGACACCTTCCATGACCACGATAACGGGCTGATCCGTAGATAATTCCTGTAATTTATCTGCAAGTGCCTCCGTTTCAAAATCGATAGCTATGCGCTGAAGTTTATTTTTACAGTTCTCAATCGGCAACCGCTCATTTTTGTACGAAATAATTTGCGGCTCGTCCAATTCAATCCATCTGCCACCGTTAAGCCGATAAGCACGGCTATCAAAACCGGAGCCAATCAAAATTATTAATAATCCAGGATTATTGGCTAACGCTTTCCTTATGTAATCATCAATGATGCGATGCCTGGCAACATTGCCGGCATTGGGATTTTTTTCTGTCTTAAAAGCAGAAAGAATTTCCAGCCCTCTTTCATCCATAAACTTCTTGGCATAAATATCTTGGCATACCGATTTCTCGTTTTCGGCATCTTGCATGCGGACTCCGCAGCAATAAAAGGCAGTATTCGATATAGGCTTCATATATTTTTTTATGTAAGAGGTTAACTTATCAGTTCAATGATACGCATAGTGCACCCTGCCCGACTGGAAATCTTGATACCTGAAACGGATTGCCCATTGGAATATTGCAGGTCATTCTAATATTCGTAAATGGTACGATGGCTGAAAACAAAACGTTTATGACGGGGGCAACGTTTGCTATAGGATGGGCTAACAGGAAGTCCATCGCTCGCGATTGTTGATGGGCTTCTTACCTCAGCCCATCCTATAAACTACATCGTTTTTTCAGACTTATTTTTTGTAAAACTTTTTAGTGTAGCAGGACATAAGCAACCCTCTGACCGTTGCAATATCACTCTGTTTATAGAGTTTACTATTCTTATCACTCATAGTAGGCATTAGATTTTTTGTTTCATCAGAAATATTACTGTTGCTAAACACTGAATCCGCTGCACAGTCACAGTAAGATTTGGCCTGTTCCGCTGAACGAGTGGCACTTTCCTGCTTTATACAGTTATTAATGAAAACTGATTTAACTTGATAGCCATTTTCCTTCTCTGCACTACATGCCAATAAGCCCAGGCATAAGACCGCGATAAACATTAAAATTTTCTTATTCATTTTATTCCTTCTTGTCGATTATTATTATTGAGTCACATTGGGCAAACTTTTATACCGACATTACATACATCAAAACAATTAAAATATTCGCACGCAGTATCGCCGAGATTACACATTCGGAGCCACCTATTTTTTCATCGTGGTTATGTTCCGCTAATTACCATTATTAGCTGTCAGGAAGCAGTGGATATTTTGCCCGAAGCCATCCGTGACGAGAAGACACATTGACTCTTTCAAATTAATGCAACGGTCATATTTCCGACCGCCTTCACATATTATGGACATTGCCATCAGATACGAATAGATTGGGGTCAAAAGCATCGCCTCGGCAACCGCTCCCTGCGTTGCCTACATGGATGTAGGTACTTAGCGTGAGCACGACTGCATGAATGCAGGAGGTAGAGCAACGCAGGGAGCGGTTGCCGAGGAGAGGAAGCTGAGCCTAAAGCGCCTACTTTTGGTGCTCTCGATCGCTGTTCCAGACGCGATTCCACCTCCCCCATCCGTGGGGTCGTACCTCCTGCATAACCCACAAGGATGTGGCGAATGCAGATTTTGCCTGGAGCAAATCTGTCTTTGCAGTCGAAGCACCTAATGTTGATATCGGTAACCCAACATTTCCGTACGAAGTGCTGTGTTGCGAAAAGATTCAACCAAACCTGCTTTGCTGAAAATAAGCAGTCACACGAATTTACTTATTTCTTGTGAAGCTCCAAATCCACCAAAAATTAATAACAAAGTCGGTTTCTGCCGTCGGCTTTTGCTTGAAACAGATTATTATCGGCAGTCGCCAGCATATATTCAAAGCTATCAAAGCTAAGATCATCATTCAGGCCTATGCTCATGGTGACCTGAAGCTCAGGATGTATGGCTGACCAAGGGAAATTTTCAATCTTCTTACGTAGTCTTTCGCAGTGCTCCACCGCGCTCATCAACGGCGTTTCAGGAAAAATAACGACAAATTCTTCGCCGCCATAACGGGCGACAACATCGCTTGCGCGTGTGCCATCTTCCAATATACCGGAAACTGCTTTTAGCACTTCATCGCCGATAGCGTGAGAAAATTTATCATTTACCTGCTTAAAATGATCAATATCGCCAATCATAAAACTCAATGGATGCTTATACCGTTTCATCTGAATAAAAAGCTTATTCGCCTGCTCATTAAAATAGCGGCGATTATAGAGTTGAGTCAATTCGTCGCGGATACTCAGCTCTTTTAAAAGCAATGCCTGTTCACTGATAGTGCAGTTGGACGCCTCCAGCTTCTCATAAGCATGAGCGAGATCAGCACTCATACGATTAAATGCTTCAGCAAGGGTAGCCGTTTCATCCTTACCACGCACTGTCACTGTTTGGCGGAGTTCCCCTTGACTCATGGCTCTGATAGCCGTTGTCAGTTCATGAAGCGACTTACTTAAGCGTTTACTGAACAGAAAGCCGAGAAAAATCGCCAGCGTGCCGGCAATAACAAATGCATATATCAGCGCTTCCCTGATTATCGCCAGATAATTCCGGTCTATCGCTGATAAATTGGGCTTGCCCTGTGGAATCGCCAATGCCAGCAGCTGATTTTCCAGCATAATGGGGCTCACTCCCAAACGGTCCGACACCGGCACAAATTCTCCATTTTCATATTTTCCACCGCCCAATAACACCTTGCCCTGCGGATCGAGCAATATAAACAGGAACGGCGGAGTCCATTCAGGTTCATCCGGCATTGGCGGCTTTGATCGTGCCCCGGTAGGCACTATTCGATCTTTTGATCCGGAAAAGAACGGCTCATCGGGATGCGGACCGGTTAACGTGCGCCTGCGTCTGACGAACTGGCCAAACCGTTCGGCCTTTCGTGCCTCGTCCCAAGACCCGTAAGCGGCAATATAGGCCTTAACATCCCCTTGAAAATTCTCAAAAGCGCGCTCCATCGCCATTTGATCGAATCTTGTCGATACCCGCCACTCGGCAATAATACCGACAACAATGACAGCGCTCATGCTGGTGATGATAAGCGCTAATGAAAATTTAAACCGGAGTGAATGCATTATTGATCGATAGGGTATGCAATTTGATTTCATCCGTGATTATAACTGATGTTATGCAGTCTTTATTGTGGCAGCTCAGAATGAGCTATTGTAGGGGGCGCACCGCGCCCCTTTTCGGAATCCAATCCTACTGGAAATATTGATACCTGAAATGGACTGCCCATTGCAATGTTTTAGGTCATTCCGATATTCGTAAATGGTGCGCGATGCGCACCCTACTTGGCTTTATCGCGCCAGTCCGTGTTGAATGATGGGTTAGGCGCGTGCATTTCGCGACATCCACCAGACAGCAGGTAGCAAAAGAACCAATGCGCCTCCCTGGAGTATTGGAGTCATTAACACTGCAATAGCCCCCTGTGCATCTGGGTGCCAAAAAATGACGTCAGCCAGAAAGAGAATACCGCTAGCGGATACTATGACTGCGACAACATACCAATGAAAAGATAGCCTGTCCTTGGGTCCTAAAAACATCAGCACCGCACTCATAATTGCGTAAGGGGAAATTAGCCAGACGTCGAAAAACACGAAGACACCAATGCTGGTCGGCTTAAGTGTGCTCACGAACCAAACGGTAGTGCATGCAGCGATGGCCATCAGGAGGAACGTAATAGGGATCATCAATTTCATGGCTGACAGTTCATTCCTATAGCATCTAACGTAGAGCTAAGGGGCACGGCGGTTTTGGCGCGTCCCACTTGAGCGTAGGGTTAAACGTATGGCGCCTAGTACAGTTTGATCTCAACTATAACCCCCGTTTTGCGATGCGCAATCTTTGCTTTAGTTAACGCATGGGAAAGCTTCTCGATATTTTGAAACTTCTTCCCCATTTGCCAAGTCTCCCTTTCCTTAGACTCCCACGAAAACGCACTGGGAATAACAATGTGAGCAATTTCTTGATATCTAAATGGCTGCCCCCACGTACCGCCGTCCTTAATCCAAGTAGATTCAAGCTCATCAAGATTGGGCAAGCCAGAAGTCCAATAGTGAATGTCTTCGTTAACTCTTTGGAACGTTGTCCACGTACACCATGTTTCGCTCTCAGACGCACGGTACGAACCAGTTCCAAGAGTTATGGCGCACACCTCAAAGAAGGTTTTCCATTCAATGTCAGTCATAGGATAACGATGCGTCTAACGTGGGGCTAAGGGGCTGCGCGCTTTTGCGCAGTCCCGCTTGAGCGTAGGGTTAGGTTGCTGGCACATGTTTAATAGCACTGGAACACGCTCTTTGTTTCAAAGCAATTAAAACATATGAACACATAAATCATGCCGCAGTCCGCCATACACACTGCGTCACCGACGGAGTCGAGTTGCCCATAGAACGTCATATTCTCTCCACAGGCACAGGACGGAACATCTTCACCCTGTATCCAATCTGGCTCACCACCAATGCGATGCCTTTTACCGATTGGGTCACCTGCCCACTTGAAGCCAATGGCGGCCTTTGCATCCTCTGACTCTGGCGCGGGGACAAGCGGAATGGACGGGATATTCATAAGCAACCTAACGTAAAGCTAACCGGGCGCGGCCCGGAAAGCTGAAAAACAAAACCGCATTATAACCGCGCTCCGGTTGAGCGCCATGTTAGCGAAGTAACCACCTAAAGCCGGAAGGTGTTTTAAAGAAGCTCAAGGAGGCGGTGCTACAATTAACAGGTAGTCTACATCGCTAAATACCGATTGGCCAATGGTGCGTTCGCGCC
>DATBRD010000002.1:0-144203 GCA_036560465.1 Methylobacter sp. | reverse complement strand
GGCGCGAACGCACCATTGGCCAATCGGTATTTAGCGATGTAGACTACCTGTTAATTGTAGCACCGCCTCCTTGAGCTTCTTTAAAACACCTTCCGGCTTTAGGTGGTTACTTCGCTAACATGGCGCTCAACCGGAGCGCGGCTATAATGCGGTTTTGTATTTCAGCTTTCCGGGCCGCGCCCGGTTAGCTCTACGTTAATCAAGTTAATCCGGTTAATTAAAACGTTAGACATTTAAGGAATTTCATGAAGCTTAGAACGCTATCAACTTTCTTTATTTTTATTCTTTTGATATCACCCACTACCTTTGCTGCTACCAGCATTCCAAAACCATTAGCTGAAAAAATTCAAAACCTCGTCACCGTACTCAGCGCCGGGTACGCCGTCGGTTATCCAAAAGCAACAATGATTCAAACAATTAAAGGCGGGGGCAATACCGACGTCACATTAGCAGTTTTCACGATCGAAGGCTTCGATGGTGGAAACAACTATAGCCAGTATCTGGTTGCTTTTTCTCCAGAAACTATGGAAGACGGTAAGCAGCCTTTCAGGCTAATTGATGTTATGCGTATCGGTGGCGGTGCATGGCGAGTCATACAAAAACTAAACGCCAAATCTTCTCCAGAACTAAAAAGCGATGAAGCAACTATAGCCATTGAAGCATTAGAAAATACTGACTACTACTCACCCAATTTCGCGAGTAAGAAGTCAACCATTACCCTTGTACTCAAAAATGGGCGTTTCTATGAAAAATAATCTTTTATCTAACTCGCCGATCAAGCGGGACGTTATGAGGAAAGACTTTTTTTACACTCCTAACCATATTCCGGCAAAAGAAAGGATGCAGAATATTATTTTTTCAATTCTGCTATTTGCCTATGGCACATACGGAGTGCAGATTAATGATCTGTATATACCAGGCAAGCGCTCTAAGGGCATCCATCTGCATGATGTCCCTGCCTGGATAATGTATGGGGCTATTATTTGCGCCTGTCTGGTAATGCTTTCAGTAGTTATTGACCACTACGACAAACGGAATAATGAAACCTGCTATAAATTCTTTGTTGATGTTTTTAGACTCCTTGGATGGGGATTTTTTGCACTTTCTTTAATCATGGCAACCATTCGCTAATATATAACCCATCATCCGAGTAGAGAGAATTCCTAGGTTAATTCAAACGTCATATCCACAGACCGAAGGGCTATTTATTGACTCCAAAAAAGTGTGCGATTAAATATTCAAACTTAAGTAGTCATTTAATAGCGACACAAGTAAAACGTTTGACCTTACTTGGTTTAGCATTCACCGTAACACGGTATTACTTTCCAAATGCAAAGTGCTCCCCTGCCCCGAATATTCTTCCAGTGCATGACGTTTTTACTGCTAAAGGCCGGTGATTTTTTTGTCGAACGTCGGTAGTCTACAAATAAAGTTATATTTCCGATTGTTTAGCGATGCGCATCACACAACTCGAAATTGCGTTCATCTGATAAGTAATTGCACTTATTGATTGAAAAAGTTTAACTCTCTATGCTACAGAAAACTTTAAAAAACAAACTGTTTTTGAGGTTTGCTTGCGCGCTAAACTTGAATTTTAATTTCAACCAGAGCAATCATTTATGCCATTTTTTGGCTTAGATTGAAGGATAAAAATTATGTTTAAAAACTTAACAATGGAAGCTTGGATTCTTTATCTAAAAATCTTAAATGCTGAGCTTATCTCGGACATTTCAATACATTGCATGGACAGGCAGTACAGGTTAGCGGATAAGGCCTATTACAGATACAGAAGGCGACGAGCTTCAGAAGCCTAATAGCCGGAATAATGGCCGACAGCAAAAGCGCTTGAACTGCTGAAGCAGCTTTTTATGGTTGGTTGTGATTTTTTGATTTGAAACGCTTCACCAATGCCCATAGAAAACGACAGGCATAAAAAAAGAACTTGGCTTTAGGCCTAAGCTCTTGTTTTCCATGGTGCCTCGGGCCGGAGTCGAACCGGCACGTCCTTTCGAACGAGGGATTTTAAGTCCCTTGCGTCTACCAATTTCGCCACCGAGGCATCGATAACTTTGGTAAGCCGCATATTATATAGCAACAAAAAAAATAAACTAGACCTATATCCAAAAAAGGTCACATCTAATTTAAATGTTGTATTTAACGATATCGAAAGGCTGGGCGAGCAAATGGGCTAGCGGAGGGCCAATAGTAGTTTCCCCAATAATAAGGATACCCTCCATAATAAGGATTGTAACCATAGCCATAGCCGAAACTATCGTAACGACTGTCGTACACATAAACCGGCCATCGGTAAATGGTCGTGGCTGAAACCAGCGGCATGCGCATAACCTTGTTGCCTATCGCGCGTTCGATGTCGCCTATAAGGGTTCCCGCAACTGTGATTTCGGAGTTTTTAGCGTAAACAGCCGGATCAAGAAACTCTGGGGTTTTAAAAACGAATCGCCCTCCGTTCGGTTTATCTATCTCCGGCTCGCCGTCGCTATCCAAAGGATAATACAATACCTGCACCAGACTGAAACTTTGTTCATTTTCCACATCAACAATAATGCCGCCCCAACGCACTGGCGCATTTTTATAACTGTTAATATTCTGGACTGCTTGCGTATAGGAAATATCGTTCGAAGGAGGCTCTTTTATCGCCTTCGGCAAATTCGAGCAAGCATTCAACAATAACAAACAGATAATGAATAAATACCGTTTCATATCTTTTCTCCTGCTATTTGCATTTACAATTGCAATTATCGCATCTTGATCGTACTAGACCAGAAAATTAGCAATAAGGCTATTAGGAAAGATACCTACTCCTGTAACTGCGCCGGATTGCAGTACAATAAGCGCTTTGCCCAACTATTTGCTGATATCAGATATGATTAATCAAAAAAAACTGCTCCGCTCTGGTATTCGAATGTGGCGATGCTTTCTATGAGCGTGGACGCAACTACTTTGAAAGAGGCATGGTGATCGATTTCACCGTTAAAAGCGAAAGAGCTCTTTTTGTACAACTTAATGCCGACGTTCATGGGTGTAACAAGAGCCATAGCAGAGACCATCGTAATAACTGTCATAATCATAATCCGGCCACAGGTAAATAGTCGTGGCTGAAACCAGCGGCATGCGCATAACTTTGTTGCCTATCGCGCGTTCGATGTCGCCTATAAGAGTTCCCGCAACTGTGATTTCGGAGTTTTTGGTATAAACAGCCGGATCAAGAAACTCTGGGGTTTTAAAAACGAATCGCCCTCCATGTGGTTTATCCATCTGCGGCTCACCGTCGCTATCTAAAGGATAAGACAACACCTGCACCAGACTGAAATTTTGCTCATTCTCCACATCAACAATAATGCCGCCCCAACGCACTGGTGCATTTTTATAATTGTTAATATTCTGGACTGCTTGCGTATAGGAAATATCGTTTGAAGGAGGATTTTTTATCGCAACCGGTAAAGTTGAGCAAGCGCTCAATAATAAAAAGGTGAGTGACAAGTACCGTTTCATATCTTTTCTCCTGCTATATACATTTTCAGCCATGATTTCCTAAGTCATACTTAAGCAGAAACCCGACGATAAGGCTATTGTTACAGATACCTATTCCTGCAACTACACCGGATTGCAGTACAATAAGCGCTTTGCCTACTGTTTGCCGATATCAGATATGATTAATCAAAAAAAACTGCTCCGCTCCGATATACGCTACGAATGTGGCGACGCTTTCTATGAGCGTGGACGCAGTTACTTTGAAAGAGGCATGGTGATTGATTTCACTATAAAAAGCGAAGGAGCTCTTTTTGTACAACTCAATGCTGCCGTCAAAGGTAGCAATATAGATCCATACCGGCAGAATATTCGCATCATCTGGCGACCGGACTATAGCGCGGCAGAGATTGAAGGCGACTGCACTTGTCCTATCGGTTACAACTGCAAACATGTTGTCGCTGTTTGCCTGAGGTATCAAAATCCCAAACAAAGCCTTCCTGCTGCGGATGAAAAAACCAATTGTCTGGATTGGCTAGACAGCCTTCATGAGCAAGTACCAAAACAACGCGATGTCTACCAGGATTTCATCGCTTACATCCTCAAGCCCGGCAATACAAAGTACGAATTCACTGTTGAATTTTTAATCACCAAAGCGAAAAAAACCGGCGGTCTGAATAAGGGCAGAAGAACGACCTTAAACAATCTCCGCTACAGCTATTCTTATCTTAATTATGTCCAACCGGAAGATCAGGAAATTGCGAAACTGCTGACTGCGCTTAACCCCGCTTTTAAGGACGAACCCTTAATTGCCGGGACTACCGGTTACTTGGCATTGTCCAAGTTACTGAAAACAGGCCGACTATTCTGGCAAAATACTGAACAAGCGCCGTTAACAAAAGGAATCGGCCGCGATTTGAAATTCGGCTGGCAAACTGCGGATAAAGGCGATTATCAATTAACCACCGAAATCGACCCGCCCGCAACCCTGCTGCTTACCGATCCGCCGCAATACTTGGACGAATCGTTGGGGATAATAGGCTCAGTCAACACTCATAATCTGTCGATGGAGCAGCTCAAACGCATTCTGGCCGCCCCGCTCATCCCGGCCGAGTATGCCGATGAATTCAGCCAGCGCTTGCTTATCGATCACCCCAGCCTGCCGCTGCCCGCTCCAAAGAAAATCGAACTCATCGAAGCCGACGAGCTGGCGCCTACCCCTCAGCTATTGCTGTTCGGGCATCAGGTAACGCCCCAGCAGTACACCCATTTTATGGCAGTCAGCTTCAGTTATGGTGAATGGACACTTTCTGCGATCTCTCCTGAAGACTACAGCGTAGTAAAAACCGGGCAGGGACTAGTGCGGATTAAGCGCGACCTGGAAACCGAGCAATTGGCAATACATCGCCTGACCGAGTTCGGCTTTATCGCCGCCCCATCCATCGAAACCGGCATACAAGAACTGCTTTTATATAGCCCGGCAAAAACAGCAATGGACAGCGCCACACGTTGGGGAGATTTCCTCCAAAACACCATACTGGAGCTGGAACAAGACGACTGGGTTATCGACATCGACGAAAGTTTCCTGCTTAATTTCCAAACCGCCCAAAACTGGGATGCCCAGATCAGCGAAAGCCAACAGGACTGGTTTGAAATGCGCTTTACCATCGAAGTCGACGGCCAGCCTCTGCCTCTGCTGCCATTGATCATGCCGGTACTGGAAAACTACGACCCCGAACACCTGCCGGAAATGCTCAGCATACCGCTAGGCGAGCACAACTACCTGAACTTGCCCAGCGATAAAATCAAACCGTTTCTGAACGTATTGATAGAGCTGTTTAACACCAGCACCATGGGCAAAGACGGGACACTGAAACTATCCCGTTTTAACGCCGCAACGCTGGCTGATATAGAAGAACAAAACCATGGCCTGTTCAGCATAAGCGGTGGCAAAGAGCTGCGGGAGCTGGGGCAAAAACTGAAAAACTTTACCGGCATTCAGAATGTCGCCCTGCCCAATAACTTGCAGGCGGAACTGAGGCCTTATCAGCAGCAGGGACTCAATTGGCTGCAATTTTTACGGGAATATAAATTCTCCGGCATACTCGCCGACGACATGGGCTTGGGCAAAACCATACAAACCCTCGCCCACTTGTTGCTTGAAAAACAAAACGGCCGGATGAGCCTGCCCTGCCTGATCATCGCGCCGACCAGCCTGATGAGCAACTGGCGCAGGGAAACCGAACGCTTCACGCCCGACCTGAAAATCCTGATCTTGCAAGGCAACGAACGCAAACAGCTGTTCTACAAAATCAGGGACTACGACCTGATCCTGACCACTTACCCTTTGTTGTCCCGAGATGAGGAAACCCTGCTGGAGCATGACTACCATTACCTGATCCTGGACGAAGCCCAAACCGTTAAAAACCCACTGTCAAAAGCTGCGCAACTGGTGCGCCGCATCAAAGCCAATCACCGGCTTTGCCTGACCGGCACGCCGATGGAAAACCATCTGGGCGAACTGTGGGCGCAATTCGATTTCCTGATGCCGGGTTTTCTGGGCGACATCGCCACGTTTAAAAAACTCTACCGCACCCCGATTGAAGTGCATGGCGACAGCGAACAAAGAGCGCGGCTATCACGCCGAGTAGCACCGTTTATGCTGCGCCGCACCAAACAGGAAGTCGCCACTGAACTGCCGTCCAAAACCGAAATCATCCGCTCCGTACCGCTTTATGACAAACAGGCTGCGTTATACGAGAGCATCCGCCTGACCATGGAGAGAAAAGTCCGCGATGCGATTGCCCTGAAAGGCCTGTCGCGCAGCCACATTACCATCCTGGACGCCCTGCTTAAACTGCGCCAAACCTGCTGCGACCCGCGCACCCTGTCACTGAAAGAAGCGCAAAAAGTGCAGGAATCCGCAAAGCTCGACCTGCTGATGGAGCTATTGCCTGAACAGCTCGAAGAAGGCCGCCGCATCCTGGTGTTTTCGCAATTCACCCGCATGATTGCGCTGATAGAAAATGAATTAACCGCAAAAAACATCGGCTACGCCAAACTGACCGGCCAAACCCGCAACCGCGACACGGCCATAGAGCTGTTTAAAAGCGGCCAAGTGAATGTCTTCCTGATCAGTCTTAAAGCCGGAGGGGTCGGCTTAAACCTGACCGAAGCCGACACCGTGATTATTTACGACCCGTGGTGGAACCCCGCCGCAGAAAGCCAAGCCGCAGACCGTGCTCATAGGATAGGCCAGGACAAGCCGGTATTCGTGTACAAACTGATTACCGAAAATACCGTCGAGGAAAAAATTATCGCGATGCAGGACAAAAAACGTGCGCTGGCCGAAGGCATTTACAAAGGCGGGGTCAAGGAAGAATCGCTGAAGCTGACAGCAGAAGATCTGGCGGCTTTGTTTGAGCCATTATAAAGCTGCCGCATGCCCCCTCAAATAGAAGCCACGGTAAAAATTCATGCTTTCGTGGTTAATTCATTATCAACGTTTCATAAAGTTGCCGGATGGAAATCAAGAGTATAATGATTTAATTGGTGCAACAGCCTCGCGGGCGCAAGACTGTATTTATATGTGCCGGTCAAACAAGGCATTATGAATAACAAACCCATTGAAATACTCAAAACCGTTTTCGGTTACGATAAATTTAGAGGCCAGCAGCAAGAGGTCATCGAACAGCTGATAGCCGGACAGGATGCCTTGGTGCTGATGCCGACCGGCGGCGGCAAGTCGCTGTGCTACCAAATCCCGGCCCTGATCAGGCCCGGTGTCGGCATCGTGATTTCCCCGCTGATCGCCCTCATGCAGGACCAGGTCAACGCCTTGCTGCAATTGGGCGTCAAGGCCGCATTCCTGAACTCGACCTTATCCCTTGAAGAATCACGAGCAGTCGAGCGGCAACTGCTTAACGGCGAACTGGATTTGCTGTATATCGCGCCGGAACGACTGACCTCGGCTCGCACCGGCGCACTTTTCGAACGTATCAAAATCGCACTGTTTGCAATTGACGAGGCACATTGCGTATCGCAATGGGGGCACGACTTTCGGTCCGACTATCTCCAGCTTTCCCTGTTGCATGAGCGCTTCCCTGACATTCCCCGGATCGCGCTGACCGCGACCGCAGACGACAAGACCCGGGAAGAAATCAAATTACGCCTGAATCTAGAGCAAGCCAAGCTCTACCTTAGCGGTTTCGACCGACCGAACATCCGTTACCGGATCGTGCAGAAACAAAACTCCCGCGAACAATTAATCGATTTTATCCGCGCCGAACATGCCGGTGATTCCGGGATTGTGTATTGCCTGTCGCGCAAAAAAGTCGATTCGACCGCTGAATGGCTCAGAACCAAGGGTATCAATGCCCTGCCCTATCATGCCGGTATGGACGCCGGTTTGCGCGCCAAGCATCAGCACCAGTTTTTAATGGAAGAGGGCTTGGTGATTGTCGCGACCATCGCGTTCGGCATGGGCATCGACAAGCCCAACGTCCGCTTTGTAGCGCATCTGGATTTGCCCAAAAGCGTTGAGGCCTATTACCAGGAAACCGGCCGTGGCGGACGCGACGGCTTGCCCGCCAACGCCTGGATGGCTTACGGCTTGCAGGATGTGATCACGCTGCGGAAAATGCTTCAGGATTCCAACGCCGATGAAGCGCACAAGCGCATTGAATACCATAAACTCGATGCGATGCTGGCTTTGTGTGAGCAGGTTCATTGCCGTCGGCAAGCCTTGCTGAGCTATTTCGGCGACCGCCTTAACCAGCCCTGCGGCAACTGCGACACCTGCCTGGAACCGGTCAATACCTGGGATGGAACAGTAGCGGCGCAAAAAGCGCTGTCCTGCATCCATCGTACCCAGCAGCGTTACGGCGTCGGCTATTTGATCGACGTATTGCGCGGCAAGTCTACTGACCGGATTCTAAAGTCCGCTCATGACCAGCTATCGACGTTCGGCATCGGCATTGATATTGATGAACAACAGTGGCATTCGGTATTCAGGCAGCTGGTCGCACGGGGTCTGGTCGCTGTCAATTTCGACCAATTCGGCGCGCTGCAACTGACCGAGGCCTGCCGGCCGATTTTGCGCGGCGAACAGCAATTGATGCTGCGCAAAGACTTGCAACCTGAGAAAGTCAAAGGCAGCAAGAAGACCAGCCGAGAATTTGCTAAGGCAGATGACACCTTGCTATGGAATGCATTGCGCGCCAAACGCAAGATGATTGCCGATACCCAGGATGTGCCGCCTTATGTCATTTTCCATGACGCGACCCTGATGGCAATGCTGGAAGCCAAGCCGACCAATCGCCAGCAAATGAGCCTGCTGTCCGGTATCGGCGAACGCAAGCTGGAACTTTATGCCGATGAATTCCTGGCCGTGATCAGCGAGTTTGTCGATATCAACAAAAACGGGCCGATTGGCCTGTCGGATACTATGGCCGAATCGGTGGCCTTATTCCGGCTGGGCTACAGCGTCAAGCAGATCGCCCAGCAACGGGAGCTGCAAGAGACCACTGTTTACGGGCATCTGGCCCAATCTCTGGAACAGGGAATGCTGGTGCTGGCCGATGTCGTTGAACTGCCCGAGCAGGAAATCAGCCGCATAGAAGAAACTATTATGGAGCTGCCCGAAGAGCAACGGAACTCGCTCAAGCCGGTTTATGAACTGTTTGGCGGGCAATACAGTTACGGGGTTTTGCGGTGCATCAGGGCGGCGTTGCAGCATCAAACAAGATGATTGTAGTTACCGACAACACGCTACGAGTTAGACCTTCCAGGTTTTTAAAACCTGGAAGGTCTGCCTAACGTTAAGTGAAGCGCTGCCTGAATGAGAAGTCTCCGAGGATATTGTATCGTTGCTACACTCGGAGACTGTGAAAATATTGTAAAATTCACCTTAGAAAACTTTGCTCTTATTCTTTAAGCCATTGATTTTTTAGTGGAGCGCCAGAGTACAAACCTAGGTTTGTACTCCAAACAGTTAACACTTTAATAATCTCTTGAGTTTGAGAACCAGCGAGATACTCCGCAATGAAATTCTCGATCATCATCCCGACCTTGAATGAAGAAAAAACCATTGCCTCGTGCCTGCTGCCGTTGCAGCCATTGCGCAATAACTGTGAAATTATCATTGTCGATGCCGGAAACGCATCGTCTAATTTCCCTCACGCCCATCTGGCCGACAAAATCATCAGCTCAACAAAAGGCCGCGCCCGGCAAATGAACCTTGGCGCAAGCCATGCCGGCGGCGACGTATTAATATTCCTTCATGCCGACACCTATCTGCCCGACAACGCCTTGCAATTAATCGAAGAACATCTTGGCAGTAAGCAATGGGGACGTTTCGACATTCAGTTAAGTGGCGATCATTTCATGTTGAACATTATCGCCTGGATGATGAACCGCCGCTCCCGCCTGACCGGCATTGCCACCGGCGACCAAGTGATTTTTGCGACGCATGAAGCATTTGTAGCGGCAGGGCAATATCCTGAAATCGCCTTGATGGAAGACATTATGTTGAGCAAGGCGCTGAAAAAAATCAGTTCGCCGCTTTGCCTTCATGCCAAAGTCACCAGCTCCGGACGAAGATGGGAGCATTTCGGCATTTACCGGACTATACTGCTGATGTGGACTTTACGACTGCGTTATTTCTTTAACACTGACCCGCAACGACTAGCCGAACTGTATTCGAGGGGGCGATTTTGGAAACCGTAATCCGTTTATCCGTAGCACTGGCTATTTTTTTTCTGATGATAGCTTGGGAATATGCCAGTCCCAGACGAACCCAGCATATCGACCGCAAGCAGCGCTGGCCAACCAACCTGGGTCTCGCTGCATTCAATGTCCTCATCATGCGTTTCAGCCTCGGCGGCGCAGCCTTTTTCAGCGCGGCCGTCGCCGCAGAGCACGGCTACGGCATGTTGAACCTTGTCCGAGCCCCGGAATGGCTGACGGTCATCATCACTTTGTTGCTCCTGGATTTTGCGGTTTACTGCCAGCACGTTGTTATGCACAAATGGGCGCCGCTTTGGCGCTTGCACCAAGTGCATCATACCGACCTGGAGTTTGACGCGACCACCGCCGTGCGCTTCCATCCGCTGGAGATCATGATTTCGATGCTGTACAAAGTGCTGTGCGTTGTTTTAATAGGCGCAAACCCGTGGGCGGTCATCGCTTTTGAGATACTGCTGAACGGCGCCGCGACATTCAATCACAGCAATATCAATATCCCGCCGGAAATCGATAAGAAACTGCGCTGGATGATTATCACCCCGGACATGCACCGCGTCCACCATTCGACTTTTCCGGTCGAAACCGACAGCAATTATGGCTTTTCGTTTTCTTTTTGGGACCGGCTGTGCGACACCTACACCGAAGAACCCAGGCAGCCGCATACATCTATGGACATCGGCTTGACGCCTTTCCGCGATGTGCGTGAACTGGGCTTTGTGGAATTACTGCTGCTGCCTTTTAAGGCGTTGCGGAAACGATGACTTACAAATACCCCAATGCCGTACTGATGGTTTTCTGCAAAGCCCCGGTCCCAGGCCAGGTTAAAACCCGCCTGATCCCGGACTTAACTGCCGTACAGGCCAGCGAGCTTCATATCGAACTCAGCACAAAAACGCTGCAACGGGCGACATTAAGCAACTTATGCCCCGTACAGCTGTGGTGTACGCCATCAATCGACCATATATTTTTTAGTGAAGCAAAAGCCGCCTATCCGTTAATTCTAAAGCAACAGCAAGGGGCCGATTTGGGCGAACGCATGCACCTCGCTTTTTGCTCGGCGCTTGCCAGTTACTCGCACGCCCTGCTAATGGGCTGCGATTGCCCGTCAATGACCGAACAGGATCTGGAACAAGCGTTAATGGCTTTAAGTCAGGAAAATGATGTCGTGCTAGCCCCGGCAGAGGACGGCGGCTACGTTATGATCGGACTCAGCCAGCCCCACCCGGAACTTTTTGAGAACATGCCTTGGGGAACTGAACGGGTACTGGCCCAAACCCGCGCCCGTATCAATCGCCGTGAGCTTCGCCATCACGAACTGAACGAGCAATGGGATGTGGATGCGCTGGAGGATTTGGAGCGGTATCGTCTACTTCAAAGCAGATAAGCGCAAGGTTCCGTTGCCTTACTTGATCGCCCGCAATAAATTTCCGTAATACAGTTCCTTACCGGTTTTTGTCTGCATCCAGAGTTGCTTGATTTCCAGTTGATTTGCAGAAAAATACTGCCCGGCAGATTCTGCCAAATCCGCCAACTCAACTTTAGGCGAGTAGGTGTTAAGAATTAAAAAAGCTCCCGGATTCATCAACCCGTGCGCCGTTTCTATTAAACCGGACAGATGATTTTCCAGTTTCCATTTTTCGCCTTTGGCGCCTAAGCCCCAGGCAGGCGGATCCATAATGATGCCGTCGTATTTATTGCCCCGCTTCAATTCGCGTTGAGCAAATTTTAACGCATCCTCATGCACCCATTTGATGTCGGAAAGATGACTGCGTTCCTTGTTTTCGTTGGCCCAGGTGATCAGCTGTTTGATCGAATCCACATGCACCACATCCGCTCCGGAGTCTCGGGCAACCAGCGATGCCGCGCCAGTGTAAGCAAATAAATTCAAGACCTTTTGACCGGCGCTAACCCGTTCCTTAATAAACCGCCAGTTTGCCTGTTGTTCCGGAAACAGACCCACATGCTTGAACTTGGTCAGCTTCAAACCGAAGTTTAGGTTTTCATAGGCAATAAGCCATTGCTCGGGCGCATGCGGCTTGATATTAAGCCAACAGCCTTGGGTTGAGGATTGTTCTTCAAATTCCCAATGCGCCATGTCTAGCCATTGGGCGTAAGGCCATCCCGCTTTGAAATTGGCCTGGATTTCCGGGCGTATGGTAATGACCTTTCCCCAGCGCTCCAGCTTCTTGCCATCGCCCGCATCAAGCAGCTCGTAATCGGGCCAAGGCGAACCGTATTCGCGTGGGATTATTCCGGCTTGTGCTACTGCATTATTTTCAGGCGGCTTACAGCTACCTTTTGCTATTTGCGCCATCGCGTTTGATTTTCATATACTTGATGTTTAGTTTTATCGATCTTGATGAGATGAAATGCTAAGACTCAAAAAGCTCTTTTGCCAAGAGCTGAAGCCAAAGCGATAGAACCATAAAAATTCATCGCTTCATAACGCATCTTACGACAGATCACTTCCCCGCTCACCGGTGCTGATATGCCCGCCTTCATCAACATCGATAACGTAGACCTTGCCTGCGCCATGCTGATGAGTATTGGCAACGGTCATGATGGCATTGAAAATAGTACTCACCAATTCATCTCTGGCAAAAATCTCAATACGCTTTTTCGGCATGAACGGATTGTAGTCTTGCCCTTCGATAACCTTTTCACTTCCAAAGCCTTCACAATCAGATACGCTCATCCCCGGAAAATGAGGTATCTCAAGCAGGGTCTGGGTCAGTTTAGATAGCATAAAAGGCTGAATATAAGCTCGTATTTCTTTCATGGCATGTCTCAAGTTTCATGTTGTCCTTCAAAATAGCGGTACAACGCCGGTAACATCGTCAACGTTAATAATGTCGCGGTAATCAGTCCGCCGATAATAACCACTGCGAAAGGTTTTGCGGTTTCCGAACCGACACTGGTTGACAGCGCCGCCGGCAATAGCCCCAGTATCGCCATCAGTGCAGTCATCACCACCGGACGCAATCGGCTGACGGAGCCTTGCAAGATAGCGTCTTGCAACGGAATACCTTCGCGCCTGAGATGATTAATCTGGGTTAGCAGGATAACACCGTTTTGTACCGCAATGCCAAACAACGCAATAAAACCGACCGCTGCCGATACGCTCAAGTGAATGCCGGTCAGCAACAAGGCAACTAATCCGCCAATCATTGCAAAAGGGACGTTCATCACGATCAGCGAGGCGTTTTTAAGCGATTGGAAGGCCCAGAACAGCAGGATAAAAATAAGAACCAAACTGATCGGAACAATGAATGAAAGCCGCTTCATAGCACGCTGCTGGTTCTCGAACTGACCGCTCCATACAACGCGATATCCGGGCTCCAAAACAACCTGTTCGGCGACTTTTTGCTGCGCCTCAGCGACAAAACTGCCTTGATCGCGTCCGATCAGGTTGCACTTGATGGCGATGCGGCGCATGTTGTCTTCTCGGCTGATACGCGAAGCACCCTGGTTGATTTTGATCTCGGCCAATTCAGCCAACGGAATACGGCTGCCGTCCGGAGATAACACGGTAATATCTTCAATTGCCCCGACCGAATCGCGTGCCGGTACGGCTAGCCGCACCGTAACATCGAAACGACGCTCACCTTCCAGCATTTGAGTGGCGGACTTACCGCCTACCGCCATTGCAATGACATCTTCCACATCATTAATATTGATGCCGTAACGGGCGATCTTGGCTCGATCAATCGAAATAACCATCTGGGCCAGCCCCGATTGCTGCTCGGCCGCCACATCGGTAGATCCTTCTATAGAACGAAGAATGCGGGTAATCTGATTAGCTTTTTCCTGAAGAACTTTAAGATCTTCTCCAAAAATCTTGATCGCAATCTCGCCTTTGACACCGGAAATAGCTTCTTCCACGTTGTCCTGGATAACTTGGGAGAAGTTGAACTGCAAACCGGGAAACACCGCCAAGCGTTTCTGCATGGCTTCGACCAGTTCGTCCTTGTTTTTATAAGCCCAAGTGTCCTTGGGCTTAAGATCGATAAGAACTTCCAGGTTATTAAAGCCTTTGGGATCAGTACCATCCTCCGGGCGCCCCAGTTGGGTCAGTATTGACTTGGCCTCGTTGAACTCACGTAAGTGCCCGCGTATATCCTGTTCCAGTACTTTCGCTTTAGCCAGTGAGACCGGTGTCGGCAGCGTGATAGTCAACCAGATATTGCCCTCATCCAGCTTGGGCATGAACTCTGTTCCGATCAGCGGCGTTGAAGCCATCGATAAAGCCAAGGTCAGTCCTGCGCCAATAAACAATTTGCGAGGATGGCGCAATACCGCTTCCAATGCCGATCGATAGCGCCGCTCCATCCCCTCCACTAACGGATTATGCGATTCGATAAGCCGGGGGCCGATCAAATAGCTCAGCAGTACCGGCACCAGCGTTAAACTGATAATCAATGAGCCCAACAGTGCAAAGCTGAGCGTGAACGCCATCGGTGAAAATATTTTCGCCTCGACCCGTTGAAAGGTGAAGATCGGCAAAAAGGCAATGATAATGATGGCTTTGGAAAACAGGATGGGGCGCGCCAGCTCAACCGCTGTCATCAGCATGGATTGACGCATATGTGCGACGCTGGCCTTTTGAGCCATTTCTAAAGTCACTTTGACCATAATCGCCTCGACCAGCACCACAGCGCTGTCCACGATAATGCCGAAGTCGATTGCGCCCAGGGAAATCAGGTTCGCGGAAACATGCTCAGCATCGATCAAAATGAACGCGAACATCAGCGATAACGGGATCACGGTAATAACAACGGCCGATGCCAGCGCCCGACGCAGAAAAATAATCAGAATGGCTAAAATCAACGCCGCACCTTCCAGCATATTATGCTCGACGGTGTGTACCGTGTGCTGCACCAGTTCCGTCCGATCATAGATAGGGATTATCTTGACGCCGGGGGGCAGCATATGATGGTTAAGCGCTTCGATTTTTTCTTTCACGCCCTGCAATACGTCAATCGCGTCCTTACCTTTTATCAGCAGGACCACGCCTTCGACCACATCATCGCGCTCGTTGTAACCAACGATACCGTTGCGTGGTTGCGGCCCTACCAATACCGTAGCGATATTTTTAACCAACACCGGCACACCGTCTCGACTGGCAACGACGATATCGCCGATTTCATCAGCAGTCTTTAGTAAACCCGCGCCACGCACGACCAGCGCTTCGTAGCCATGCTCGATATAGCCGCCGCCGGTATTAGCATTGTTAGTGGCGACAGATTGGTAAACTTCGGGGAGCGTTAATTTATAATCCCTCAGCTTGTTGGGATCGACCTCTATTTGGTATTGCTTGACGCCGCCGCCAAAAGCCACGACATCGGCGACACCTTGTACTGAGCGCAAGGTACGCTCGATCACCCAATCCTGCAAAGCGCGCTGTTCAATCAACGGATAATTAGGCGCTTCAATACGATAACGGTAAATTTCACCGACACCGGTGGTCAACGGTCCCAGCACGGGACTGACCTCATCCGGCAAGCTGGCTGCACGCAACCGCTCCAGAACTTGCTGCCGCGAAAAATAATCCTCAGCATCATCATCGAAAGTTAGCGTGACAACCGACAAACCAAAGATGGATACAGAACGCATATTGATCAGATGCGGTAAGCCGTTCATTTCTTTCTCAATCGGCAAACTGATCAGCTTTTCCACTTCTTCCGGAGCTTGACCGGGATATTGGGTGACCACTTGCACGAAAACATTCTGTACATCGGGAAAAGCCTGCACCGGCAGGCGTTCAAACGATATAACACCGATCACGGCCAATACCACAGACGCACCGATAACTAACAGACGTTGCTGTAAACAGAACGCTATAATTTTATGGATCATGGATGGCTTTCTCCGCCTTTGTGTTCAGCATCCTGTTCGGCATCTTCTTCGGTGCGTAATAACAGGGCGCCATCAACTACCAAGTGCTCTCCCGGATTCAAGCCTTCAAGAATCACCGCCCTATCCTTAAGGCGCAGCCCCGCTTTGACCGGACGTTTTTGATAATGTCCGTCACCAAGAGCCACAAATAACCAATCGGATTCCTCTTCAGTAAATAGGGCTGTTAAGGGTACAACGACGGCTTTATCATTCGGGTCACTTTGCACTTCGATCGCTGTGTACATCGCAGGCAGCAGACGGAACTCGTCATTAGGCAAAGTACAACGTACTTTCACCGTACGCGTTGTTTCTTCGACCACCTGCCCAATATAACTGACCGTTGCGGTAAAAATCTCGCCGGGATAAGCCGGTACTCGCACCAATACCTGTGCTCCGGTATGAATCAGACCGATATCCTTTTCAAAAATATCCATCTGTACCCATAATTGGCTCAAGTCGGAGATGACAAACAGCGGCGCAGTCAGATCAGGCCTGACCTCCATGCCAGGATTGATGTTACGTTCGGTGACCACTCCGGCAATTCGCGCATGTAACACGAAACGGTTATCGGTACGCCCAGTCCGTACTCCTAGATTTTCCAGTCTGAGCCGCGCCCGCTCCGCTTCGCTGCCAGCACGTGTCAGGTTATCTTGCGCCTGCTCATGTTCTTTGCGTGGAGTAATGCCGTTGTCATAAAGCTCTTGCATGCGCTGAAAAGCCCGTTTAGCCAAATTCAAATCGGCCAGTGCTCCGGCATAATCGGATTGCGCCTGCCCCAGCTCAGGACTATCCAGTTCCGCCAAAGCATCACCCGCTTTAACATGGGCGCCTAATGCAGCAATGGTGCCGACCACTCGTCCGGCAATAGGTGAGGAAACGCGAGCGGTGCGGGTTTCGTCATAAGTAATCTTACCGGTTACCGGATCCATTAACGGACGTCTCACTAATTCGACAATGGCTTCCTTGATATAAGCGCGCTTGGGTGAGTCAGGACTGAGTATTACTTCATTTTTGGGAAGTGCCGCGGTTTTATGTTGAGGTTCATTATTGTGCGGCTGACAGGCCAGCAAAGACAGAACTAGCAGTCCGGCAACCAGCCGGATCGGATCGACAAACTTCATTTTCATAATTCGACTTCTTCTCCATAAGCCATCAATAAGTCCGCCCAAGCGTTGCTACGATTGGCTAAAGCGGTGTAATAATCCAACATCATCGCCTTGTAATTACGCTCTGCATCAATCAAATCCAGCAGTCCTACTGCACCTTTCTGATAAGCAATCTCCTGTGCTTTACGCAACGTTTCAATCCGCCTTACCACGGTTGTTTCAAAACGTTGCGCAATAGCGTCCGCACTTTGCCATGCCGCCAAAGCCTTCATAACCTCGCCTTGTACACCTTGCTCAGTCTGTTTCAGTGCTAATTCGGCCGAGCTTAAACCGACACGCGCTTTTGATATCTCACCTTGCTGGCGATAGAACAACGGCAGCGGTACACTGATGCCGACCCCCCCGCTATCGGTAAAGAAGTTACCGGGATCACGCTGATAAAAAGCACTGACGGTCACGTCGGGAATGGCTAGCCGGTTTGCCAATGTCAGCACTTTCCCAGCCTGTTCAATACGCACGCGCGCAGCTTGCAGGTCCGGCCTCCGCGCCAGCGCTTGTTCAGCCAATTGATTCTGCCCTGCTTTCGCGATTCCAGGATCTGCCTTAGGCCAAGCCTCGACAGCAGAGATTTCCAGGCTGTTTTCAGGCCAGCCCAGCAATAGCAACAGGTCGGCGCGAGCCTGATTTAATGCCGACTTAGCCTGATCTTGATCGCCTTGAGCCTTAAGACTTTCAACCTCAATACGGGTAAAATCCGTCGCAGAGATATCTCCTACCTTAAGTCTGATGGCATTGACCCGCAGAATTTCACGAAAGCGCTCGAAATTGTCGCTGGCCACCTGGGCAGTTTTTTGCGCCAGCAGCAAGTTATAATAACTGCGCCGTACTGCATTGGTGAGTACGCGTGCAGTGTCTTTCAAATCAAGGCTTACTGCTTCGGTCGCCAGCTCGCTGCTTTCTATTCGTAATCTTCGTTTTCCGGCCGTTTCGATTAATTGCTGAATTTGTGGCGATACTGCTGGCAGCGGCGTGTTGTTGTATTGCTGATGAAACATATTCGAACTGAGCGATGAAACAGTGAAACTGAACACCGGATTAGGGATTGCAGCTGCAATAATCTCTTGTGCCTGAGCATCATTAATATTGAAGCTTGCTGCGATCAAACTGAGGTTCCGCTGATAAAACAGTGCTATGGCTTGCTGCTCTGTAATAGCTAGCCCAGTCCCGGTTACCTCGGTTTCCGCCTGCAACGTCATCGTCCATAAAATAAAAACCAGACATAATAAGGCCTTAAAATTTAGCATTTCATAACTTTTTGCTAAGAAAGTAAGCTTCAAGCACTTATTTTCCATTAAATAAAATTGCATTTATATTGAGGGGGAGTAGTTAATCATAGAATTTACTCACTTACGCCATCCATGTTTTTGGCGTCAACGAAACGTGAGTGCATATACCGCTTGGTCTTGGCAGAGTTTTAAAATTATTTTTTGCTTACATAAAATGTAACAAGCAATTTATATGCCGCTAACTAACACCAGTACATTACCGTATTCAGCTGGTATTTTTTAGAAGACTTTATTGCTCAGGGTGTAAATCAACCGATTACAATAGATCCTATGGTTCAAAAGAACCGCGCAATCAACTATGCAGCTGCATGATTGCAACCATGCCCTGTTAATTTTATAGGCAGTGCGCGAGTTTTTACTTTTGAGACTTGAGCCAACAGTTATATATTGTTGCCGTAATGCCACCGAGATATTAAATGTTATAGCAAATACATGGCAATAATATTACAGGATGAATTGCTGCAAACATTGATGAGCTATAAGCGCTAAACGCCGACCATATCGCTGTGCAGCGACAGTCGTTAGAAATTTTTTGACATAAAGCATCTATTGTTAATGGCTGGTGCTTTATTTTAAACCATGGTATCGAATCAATACAATTATAATTTATTCCAATACGCCTCACGCTTCCGTTAGCCTACAAGTCCTATTAACGAGTTAAGCTTACTGGATTATCTATGACTCTAACTCACCCGCTGCAACGATTCATACACAAGGTTTTGCAGCATCACCTGACTGGTGAGATCAAGCTCATGAAACGAAACCCCATGCGTGAATCTTGGCGGCGCGTCTTTCTTCTTGCCGGGTAACTGTTGGATACTACGAATCGTCGCACTTGTATTTATATGCGCACTCTGGTTGATTGGTTTTATAGGAAAATCGAAAGATATTAAGGCATCTTCATTTGGCTCGCCCAGTGCACTATTGGCGACTATCGCGGCGCCAGTGACGCTGATATCGCTGATCACCCCTGCCCCAGCAATGCCGTTGATTTTCACTGGCAAAGCCACTTTGGCTCTGACGGCGCCGCGTAGCGCATAGGATTGAATATCGGTGGGAAAACTGAGGTGCATGTAGTGATGCGGGGCCCTGAAGATATTTTTTACCCGACATGTCAGCGTAAAAACATCCACTCCTGCCAATATCCGCAGGGTAACCTGCTCGCCTACTTGAGTTTGAATGGAAAGCCCATTCTCAAAAGGCATCTTTACTATCAGGTATTCTCCATCTACATAGCCGATGAGTTCCGTATAATAAGCCGGCTGCTTGGGGCTGTGCCGCAACATCATTTGCAAGCGGGCACCGACTTGCAGATTAATTTCTTTAAAAGTGGCCATCCTAATCCTCATCCAGACGCTAAAGATGCGTTTTCTATACGACCGTTAATACAAGCCCAATTGCAGTTGTGCGACTTCCGACATCATGTCCCGTGACCAAGGCGGATCAAGCACCACTTCAACATCAACATTGGCGACGCCGGGCAGCGCGCGGATACATCTTTCCACATCGCTCTGTATCACCGGCCCCATTCCGCAGCCCGGCGCGGTCAGAGTCATCATGATATGGACGTCATTCAGGCCTTCGGCTGTCGGCGTTACTTTGCACTCATAAACTAGGCCAAGATCAACGATGTTGACCGGGATTTCCGGATCGTAAACCGTTTTCATCACTTCCCAGCAGTTTTTTTCAACTGCCGCCGCATCGGTTTCCGATACCAGCGTATGTAGTTGATTCGGTTCCTTGCCCAATGCATCGGCATCCGCTCCGGCAACCCGCACCATGTGCCCGTGCTCGGTGACCACGGTATAGTTATCGCCGAGCGCCTGGTAAATAGTAACCGTCTGACCTTTGCTTAAAGTACCGGTATTGCCGTCAGGAATGGTAACAACATTGACATCTCGGGTTAAAACTACGTCTTCTCTTTCAGCCATAATAATTCAGTTATAAATAGAAGGTTCGTGCATCGATAGCCTGGCCGGTTATGCCTACACTTTCTGAGCCGAATAAATACAGATAAATGGGGGCCAGCGATTTCATTGACGGCAGCTTGCTTTTATCTTCAGCCGGATAAGCCCGTTTTCTTAGGGGGGAGTCTACAGGTCCCGGTATCAAGGTGTTGACCCGGATTTTTCCGAAAGACTCATGCTCTTCGGCCAGAATCTTTGCGAAGCCTTCCAAAGCTATTTTTGAAACGCCGTAAGCGCCTGCATAGGCCGGAGCCTTTCTGGCGGAGGAATCGGACGTGAACACGATGGAGGCATGTTTGCTCTTTTGCAGTACCGGCAACAACACCCTGCACAGCAAGAAAGGCGCATTCAGGTTGACGTTTAAGGTATGTCCCCAATCCTTGGTTTTGTGCGTGGCGATTGGCGAAAAAGCACTGAACTCTACTGCGGAATGCAAGATGCCCTGCAGGGAGCCGTATCTTTCATCGATCTTGTCGGCTAATTCCTGATACTCGTTTTCATTGGCGCCCGCCAAGTCAAACGGATAAATGATCGGTTCGGGTGCCTTGATTGCCAGAATCGCATCGTAAACCGCTTCCAATTTGGGAATGTTTTTATCCAACAGAATAATATGCGCGCCGTGCTTGGCCAATGCCAAAGCAGCCGTACTGCCTAGGCCGCCGCCTGCGCCGGTGATTAAGATGACTTGATTTGTTAACGGCATGTCGATGACGACTCCATGGATGGAGGAGGTAGAGTAACGCCTGGAGCAGTTACCGATGCTATCCAGGTTGAAATTTGATCGGGAGACTCGATTAATGCGTCCGCACCCCAGGTTTCCGGAGTATCTCCGGGCTTAATGTAACCGTAAAGCGCGGCCAGTGTTTTCATTTGTACGCTTTTCCCGGCGGTAATATCATGCTGGGCATCGCCAATATAAACGCATTCCTGCGGATTAACGTCAGCCTGTTTGCAGGCCAGCAGCATCGGTTCCGGGTGCGGCTTGGGGTTAGCGGTAGTATCGCCGCTGACGATACAGGCGGCGCGCTTTGTCAGCTTTAAAGCATCCATCAGTGGATTAGTGAAGCGTTCGCGCTTGTTGGTAACCACACCCCATTTCAACCCTTGGGCTTCAATCGCTGCCAGCGTCTCAGCCATGCCGGCAAAGAATACCGTGTGTTCGGCGATATTGTCCTGATACAGCTCGAGCATGGTTTCGAGAATGCCCGCCTTTACCAGCTCATCACATAAAGGCTGGCTTGCATTAATCATAGCTAAAGCGCCGTACGAAATAAACGGCTTGATGATTTCAGGCGCAACGGCGTCAAAACCGTGGAGGTTCAGCGCCCGGTTCAGGCATGAAATCAAATCCGGTGCGGTATCGACCAGAGTGCCGTCCAAATCGAACAACACGCAGGATAATTTAAAATCGGCAGACATGGGTTATGCAGAGCGCTTAAACGCAGCGATGTAATTGACGTCTATATCCTTGCCTAGACTGAAATGCTTGGTGAACGGATTGTATTCGATGCCTACCATGCCCTGTAGCTCAAGACCAGCCACGCGTGCCGATTGGCACAGCTCCGACGGCTTGATAAAGGTTTTAAAGTCGTGCGTGCCTTTAGGTAGCATTTGCAACACGTATTCCGCGGCAAAAATAGCCAACAGGTAAGCTTTGGGTTTACGGTTCAGCGTCGAAAAAAACACCATGCCGCCGGGTTTAACCATTCTGGCGCACGCGGAGATGATCGAACCGGGATCAGGTACATGCTCAAGCATTTCCATGCAGGTTACGTGGTCGAAGCTTTCCGGCTGTTGCTCGGCCAAGTCTTCAGCGCTGATCTTTTGGTAATGCGCATTAACGCCGGACTCAAGCCCGTGCAAATCGGCTATATCGATCAGGTCTTCGCTCAAATCAATGCCCAACGCATCAGCGCCTTGTTTGGCCAGGCCTTCGGTTAAAATGCCGCCGCCGCAGCCGACATCAACAATGCGGGAACCTGATAACTCCGCATAGCGCCGAATAAACTCGATACGCAGCGGATTGATATCGTGCAGGGTTTTGAACTCGCCCTGGGTATCCCACCAGCGTTCCGCCATCGAACCGAATTTATGGATTTCCTGCGGGTTTACATTGTTTGATGCTGTCATCGTGCTAACCGTGATCTGAGGTTGATATAGTTTACTATATTAGTGGGTTATTCGTCATATGTTGTTCTTTCGAACAGTTTTTTCATGATACCTGATTTAATAAGAATACATCCATTATACCGGCATATCATGGATGCTTATATTGCCGGCATTAAGCTATTTGCCGGACAAAAAAAAGGCCGATGCACAGGCACCGGCCTTTTTTAGCTCATCGATTTAAAGGCTGTTAACAGCGTTCAATTCTTTAAAAGCTTGTTCCAAACGTGTCACCATGCCGACTTCACCGGCACGTTGCCAAACGCGTGGATCGTAGTATTTTTTGTTTGGCTTGTCGTCACCGTCAGGGTTGCCGATTTGGCCTTGCAAATAACCTTCGTTTTGTTTGTAGTAGTTCATGATGCCTTCCCAAGTTGCCCATTGGGTATCAGTATCAATGTTCATTTTGATCACGCCGTAGCTGATCGATTCTTTGATTTCTTCAGCGCTGGAGCCAGAACCGCCGTGGAATACGAAGTTCAGCGTGTTTGCAGGAACGCCGAATTTTTCAGAAACGTGTTTTTGCGAGTTAGCCAGAATGCTAGGCGTCAATTTAACATTGCCTGGCTTATAAACACCGTGAACGTTACCGAAAGAAGCGGCGATAGTGAAGCGTGGGCTGATTTTGCTCAATTCTTCGTAAGCGTAAGCTACATCTTCAGGTTGAGTGTACAACATGGAATGATCCATATCGCTGTTGTCAACGCCGTCTTCTTCACCGCCGGTGCAGCCCAATTCGATTTCCAGCGTCATGCCCATTTTGGACATACGTGCCAGATATTGGCCGCAGATTTCAATATTTTCTTTCAGGCTTTCTTCAGACAAATCCAGCATGTGCGAGCTGAATAAAGGCTTGCCAGTTTCCGCAAAATGTTTTTCGCCTGCATCTAATAAACCGTCAATCCAAGGCAGCAGTTTTTTAGCCGCGTGGTCGGTATGCAAAATGACTGGCACGCCATAAGCTTCAGCCACATTGTGTACGTGTTTAGCACCGGAGATAGCGCCCAAGATAGCAGCTTGTTGACCTTCCGCTTTAAGACCTTTACCGGCAATAAATGCTGCGCCGCCGTTGGAGAACTGGATAACGATAGGCGATTTTACTTTCGCGGCCGCTTCCAACGCTGCATTAATCGAATCAGTGTTAATGACATTTACCGCAGGCAATGCTAAATGGTTTTCTTTGCAGATCGCAAAGATTTTTTGTACATCATCGCCAGTGACAACACCGGGTTTTACTACATCTGAAATTTTCTGTGACATTAAAGGTTCCTGTTTCAATCTGTTACGTTGAGGGAGATCAAGCCGAAAGTCATTGCGGTTGCGGATAAAAATACCCATAGCCCAATGCGGTCAGCCGGATATTATAAAGTGTGTTCAAATAATAGGCTACTTGCCAATTGCCGATTATTTATAGCTAAAGCGCTGTTACAACGCATCCAATTGCGCATAGGCGAGCATCAGCCATTTGATGCCGACTTGCTTGAAGTTGATTTGCACCCTTTCCTGTGCGCCGGCACCCTCCATCTGCAACACCACACCCTCCCCGAATTTGGCATGGCTGACACGTTGACCCAGCTTGAATTTCCCTTCTATTTGCAAAGACTGCGCTTTCGGTTTTGCCGAAGTCACCGGATGACTTACGGTGGCACGCATTCTGACCTCCTGAATATGTTCCGACGGAATCTCGCGCAAAAAACGCGACGGTCTGGGATAAGTCTCCCGGCCGTATAAACGTCTGGATTCGGCATAGGTCAGGTATAGCCGCTGCATGGCGCGGGTAATGCCGACATAGCAAAGCCTACGCTCTTCCTCTAGTCTTCCGACATCGTCAACGGATTGCTGCGACGGAAACAAGCCTTCTTCCATGCCCACTAAAAATACCTGCTTAAACTCCAGGCCTTTGGCCGAGTGCAGGGTCATCAACTGTACGCAGTCGTCGAAGTCGTCGCCTTGCAGTTCGCCGGACTCCAATGTGGCATGCGCCAGAAACATATCCAGCTCGCTTAGGCTTTCCTCATCTTCCATGTCTCCAATGGAAGTCGGATCAAAAAGCCGCGCCGCATTGACCAACTCTTCCAGGTTTTCTACTTTTTCTTCGCCTTTGTCGGCTTTATCCTTTTGATACAGCTCAATCAGGCCGCTTTTTTCGACCACCAGCTTAACCTTTTCATACAGCTCCAGGCCTTCCGCCTGTGCGTCAAGCTGTTTGATCAATTCCAAAAAGCCTATCAAGGCATTGGTCGCCCTGGCCGATAAGGTTCGCTGATTAATCAGCACAATGGCCGCCGCCCATAGTGACAGGCCTTGATCCCTAGCTATGGTGCGGATATCGTCGATGGTTTTGGCGCCTATGCCGCGCGTTGGGGTGTTGATCACCCGCTCAAACGAGGCATCGTCATTGCGGTTGGACATCAGCCGTAAATAGGCCAGCGCGTTTTTAATTTCCACCCGCTCAAAAAAGCGTAACCCGCCGTAAACCCGGTAGGGTGTGCCGGTGGCCATCAGTCTTTCTTCGAACTGCCGGGATTGGGCGTTCGACCGATAAAGAATGGCGATATCCTTGCGCATGCCGCCCTCATTGACCCAGGCCCTGATGCGATCGACCACAAAATGCGCTTCGTCCTGTTCGTTAAATGCCGCATACAGGGAGATTAATTCGCCTTCACCGGCATCGGTCCATAATTCTTTACCCATGCGGCCGTCGTTGACGCTAATGACCTTATTCGCGGCTTTCAATATATTGCCGGTGGAGCGGTAATTTTGCTCCAGCTTGATGACTTGATGATTCGGGTAATGCTTTTGAAAGCTGTAGATATTCTCGATTTTCGCGCCGCGCCAGCCATAAATGGACTGATCGTCGTCGCCGACCACAAAGATATTATCCTTGCCCTCGGTCAACAGCCGCAGCCAGGCATATTGTATGGTGTTGGTATCCTGAAATTCATCGACATGCACTTGCCTGAAACGCTGCTGGTAATGTTCCAGTACATCAGGATTATCGCGCAGCAATTCATGCGCCCGCAGCAGCAACTCGGCAAAGTCCACCAGACCGGAGCGGTCACACAGCTCTTCATAAGCTTTATATATGATCAGCATTTGCCGCTGGAAGGGATCGCCGGTTTCTCTCATATGCCGCGCTCTGATGCCTTCGTCTTTTTGTGCATTGATGTACCACTGCACTTGGCGAGGCGGCCATTTATCCGCATCGAGATTAAGCGTAGCTAAAAGGCGCTTTATAACCCGCAGCTGGTCGCCGGAATCCATCACCTGAAAAGTTTCTGGCAATTTGGCCTGCTTGGCATGCCGTCTCAGCAACCGATGCGCGATGCCGTGAAAAGTGCCTATCCACATGGATTGTGCGGACATGTTAAGCAAATCTTCAATCCTGCCGCGCATCTCCTTAGCCGCTTTATTGGTAAAAGTTACAGCCAGAATACTGTGCGCAGACACGCCCAGTACCTGGATTTGCCAGGCGATGCGATGGACTAAAACGCGGGTTTTGCCGCTACCGGCGCCGGCCAAAACCAACATGGCTTGGGATGGCGCGGTAACTGCCTGACGCTGAGCGTCATTGAGGGGATCTATTATTGAGGTAACATCCATTGCCTAAAGCACCTGCTGTTGGTAATTTTTTCGCTTGCACATTTTTTGGAGCTGTGTATATTGCTTGAGTTCGATAATGACAGATTGAACCGTTGCTTTGCTAAAGATAATAATAACTACACCCAGAGGATTTTAAGATGAATTTTGATTTTAAACGTATGCTTAAATTTGAACATAATATTGGCGAGAAGGAAAAGAAATACCGTTTATACGCAGGGGCGGCGCTTCTGGTCATTTCACTTTTCATCCCCGGCGGTGAGGTTCTTTTATTATTGATAGGCTTGGTTCTTGTCGCAACAAGTTATTCAGGCTGGTGCCCGGTCTACTCAGGGCTTAACAAGAATACTTGCGAAACTGCAGGCGGCTCAACTGATAGCACTCCGACAGAAAACGACTCTACAGAGGGCTAAGTTAGCTCAGGCACAAGGCTAAATTCCGGTTTGTCTTGTGCCTTGACTGTCTTACTCTTCTTTATGAAACTCACCTTCCAACACATTATTTTCAGCCGCTTTTGACTGCTGAAAATGCGTCCCAGCCTGAACGAGATAATGTTCAATCACATATTGAGCAATTTTTCTGCGTAACTGCGGAATTAAGCAGGCAAAGCCAACTATATCCGTAATAAACCCCGGCGTGAGCAATAATGCTCCCCCTACCAGAATAATCGGGCCTTCTACCATTTCATAAGCGGGAATCTCGCCTCGCGCCAAATTCTCCTGAAAGCGCTGGAAAGTTGCAAAGCCTTGCTGTCTCAACAGCCACGCACCCAGCACAGCAGTAAACACTACCAGCAAAATGGTCGGGAATGCCCCAATAATCCCCCCCACCTGTATCAGCAAATAAATTTCTGCAAAAGGAATAATCAGGACTGCCAGAAATAGTATTTGAAAATTTTTCATCTAAAGTACTCTTGTTGTCATCGTCGTCGTTACAATATAAGGGCAATTCCAGTTAATTTCTAGGATAATATCTGATGCCCCAGTTTTTATGACCTGTACCATGCCAGCTAACCATCAAATAATATTCTGTACTTGCCCTGACAAAGACACGGCGGAAAAAATAGCCCGACTATTGGTAACATATCACGAGGCCGCCTGCGTAAATATTTTACCCGGCATTACTTCCGTTTACGCTTGGCAGGGACAAATTGAGTCCGCCCAGGAACATTTATTGCTAATTAAGGCGCATAAGGATCACTATCAGTCTATTGAAACAACCTTGCGCAATCATCACCCTTACGAACTACCCGAGATAATTGCCGTCTCTATTGATCGCGGTTTACCTGGATACCTGAAATGGATAGATTCATGCCACTCTTTAAAATAATTTTTCTTTGCTTCCTGTCTGTTGCCAGCCCATCGGCCTTTGCGTTGGGCGCTGACGAAATACTGCCGCCCAACCAGGCCTTCAAGGTTTCTGCAAAAGCACTCGCAGCGGATCAAATCGAAATTTCCTGGGATATCGCCGAAGGCTATTATCTGTACCGCAATAAAATGCGTTTTGAATCCAAAACCGTGAAAATCCAGTTAGGCGAACCCGCTTTTCCGGTCGGACAAACCCACCATGACGAAAACTTCGGTGATGTGGTTATTTACCGCAACACCTTGAACGTGCCGGTTGCGGTAAGCGCGGAGAACGGTGCAAATGCACTGCAACTCTTGGTGCAATATCAGGGCTGCGCCGACCGGGGCATTTGCTATCCTCCTCAGAAAACCACTTTCGACCTGAAACTGCCCGCGCCTGCCGCCAAAGCCGATCCAGTCAAGCAACTGATAAAAGGCGCTCAAAACCTAAAACTCAATTTATTTGAAGATAAGCTGCTTCAGCCGGAACAGGCTTTCGAGTTTTTTGCATCGGTCAAAGATGACCACACCCTGCACGTTAACTGGCATATTGCGGACGGCTATTATCTTTATCGGGAAAAAGTTCAGCTTGAATTGGTTAACGCCGACGGTGTAAAACTTGGCACTTACGACATTCCCAGAGGAACGCCCAAACAGGATGAAGCCTTTGGGAATGTCGAAACTTTTCATAATGCACTGAGTTTCGACCTGCCGGTTATCCGTTCCAGCCAAGCAGCGCAAACCGTCACCCTGCAGGCAAAATACCAGGGTTGTGCCGACCGCGGCGTTTGCTATCCGCCGATGAGCAAGAAAGTCGACCTGTCCTTACCTGTGGCTCAGCAACTTGACGCGCAGGAACTTTCCGAACAGGATCAAATCGTGCAGTCCTTGCATAAGGACAGTTTCGCGGTGACCTTGCTCAGCTTTTTCGGATTCGGCTTGCTGTTATCGCTGACCCCGTGCATTTTTCCGATGATCCCGATTTTATCGGGCATTATCGTCGGCCACGGCAACCGGATTAACACTACCAGAGCCTTTTTACTGTCGCTTAGTTATGTGGTCGCCTCGGCGTTGACCTACACGGTATTCGGCATACTGGCCGCGCTGTTTGGCAGCAATCTGCAAACCGCTTTCCAGCAGCCCTGGATTATCGGCCTGTTCAGCACTATTTTTGTGGTGCTGTCCCTGTCCATGTTCGGCTTTTACCATCTGGAAATCCCCAAATCCTTACAGGTCAAACTGCATAATTCCAGCGAGATACACCGTGACGGCTCGCTCTGGGGCGCGGCCATCATGGGCGCACTCTCCTCGCTGATCGTCGGCCCCTGCGTCGCCGCACCGCTGGCAGGCGCGCTGATCTTTATCGGCCAGACCGGAGATGCCGTGTTAGGCGGCAGCGCCCTGTTTGCCTTAGGTCTAGGCATGGGCGTACCGTTGCTGCTGCTGGGCGCTTCCGCCGGGAAACTGCTGCCCAAGGCCGGAAACTGGCTTAATTCCACTAAAGCCGTGTTCGGCGTGATTATGCTGGCGGTCGCGGTGTGGATGCTCAGCCGCATTTTGCCGGGCAACGTGATCATGGTTCTCTGGGCGATGCTGCTGATATTTCCGGCTATCTATCTCAGCGCTGTTGATCCATTACCCGAAGACAGCTCCGGCTGGCGGAAATTATGGAAAGGCTTAGGCTTGATGATGCTGGCTTACGGCCTGCTATTGTTGATCGGTTTCAGCCTGGGCAACAGCAACCCATTAAAGCCGCTGCAAGGGCTCGGCTTGAGTACAGCTCAAGCCGCAGAACCGGGCATCAGCTTTGAACGCATCAACTCGCTAGCCGCACTGGAAGCCCGAATCAATCAGGCCACAGCCAACCATCAACCGGTCATGCTGGATTTTTATGCCGACTGGTGTATCTCCTGCAAGGAAATGGAAGCTTATACTTTTAACGATCCACGCGTTAAACAGGCACTCAAAGGCTATGTGCTGCTTCAAGCCGATGTCACCAAAAATTCGGATGACGATAAAGCTCTGCTGGAAAAGTTCAGCTTGATAGGGCCGCCGGCGATTTTGTTTTTCGGTTTGGATCATCAGGAAAAAACCGCCAACCGGGTTATCGGTTATCAGGATGTAGAAACTTTCCTTAAATCACTGCAACGAGGCAAATGATGAAACGAGCAGGCCTGATTATTATTGCCGCGATTCTTGCGCTGGTTCTGGGCATATCCTCCCGGCATTTTTTTTCAACCATCCCAAAAAATGATGTTAGCGCTTTACCCGAATTCAACCTGTCCGACCTGTCCGGCCAGCAACACAACATTTCCGAATGGCGAGGCCGGATATTAGTGCTCAACTTCTGGGCAACGTGGTGCCCGCCCTGTCTTAAAGAAATACCCGATTTTATCGATTTGCAGAAGCAATATGCCGACAAAGATGTGCAGTTTATAGGGATCGCATTGGAGGACAAGGAAGCGGTTGCCAAGTACGCCGCAACAACTCGCATCAATTATCCGATTTTATTGGGCGGCGACAATGGCATCACCTTGGCTCATCAGTTGGGAAATAGTGTGGATGCCGTTCCCTATACGCTTATTGTTGACCGGCAGGGGCAAATTATATACCGGCATCCGGGAGAGCTATCTAAAGAGCAATTACTGGAGATTATTGCGCCGTTGCTGAAATAAATTTTCAGCAGCAAATCATTTAAGGCAAATTTTGTTAAAACTCCAGTTCCAAATTGGCTTCGCAAAAATCAAACTTAGCCTCCTCGGATTCTGAACCGTCGGCATAGGCCGCCTTGACATACTGATTGCAACCTTCGTTATTGGTGCTCGAATCCCAAACCAGCATGAGGTTATCGCCTGCTGCAATACCCTGACCAATATCGAAGTATTCCCAATTCTTCTTGTCCTCGGACACCAGAAGCTTAGTCATTTTAATGCGGGTATTATTGTGCACTTTGAACGAATACTCTGATTCGGCTGCCATCGCGTTATTGATAGTAATCTCTCCCATGAACAACGAAGCAATGACTGCTAATGCGCCGGCAAAATTGTGACCTTTCATGTTCTTCTTCTCTAGCCTAAGCCGCGACGACATGCTGCGGAGCTTTTATTTATATAACCGCATACAATTTGTGCCAATCTTCCAAAAACTAAGCGCACAATAGGGCGCAAAGCAATACTTTCTTTTAAAATCAGCCGATTTGTGCGTAATGACTCCAATCAACGCGAATTCTGCCGCTAACTTTTGCTAAAAACATAATATCTGGACAAAACCCTATAAATTGGGCAAAATTGATGGTTAATAATGCTTTTTCACCTCTAACTGATTTCAAGATTAATGGCGACTATCACCGTTTTAAATGGGCCGAATTTAAACCTGTTGGGTATTCGCGAACCCGGTCTTTACGGAAATCAAACCCTCGCCGACATTAAGCAACATCTTGAACAAAAAGCTTTAGACTTGAATCATCAGCTTAGCTTTCATCAAAGCAATGCAGAACATGAAATTGTAGAACTGATACATAAGGCTTACCAAACCCATGTTGACTTTATCATTATCAACCCGGCAGCCTTCACTCATACCAGCGTTGCCATTCGTGACGCGCTGCTTGCAACCAAGATCCCATTTATAGAGGTTCACTTATCAAACGTCCACGCACGCGAACCCTTTAGAAAACATTCCTATTTCTCGGATATTGCCAAAGGCGTTATCTGCGGATTAGGCGCAACAGGATACGAATTGGCCTTACTGGCCGCTCATCAGATATTAGCCGAGAGACAATAAACCATGGATATTAGAAAAATAAAAAAACTCATCGAGATTATCGAGGAATCAGGAATTGCCGAACTGGAAATCAAAGAGGGCGAAGAATCCATTCGCATTAGCCGTTATTCCGCTGCCCCTGCTGCCGTTTCCTATGCTCCGGCACCTGCTGCTGCCGCTCCTGCCGTAGCAGCGCCTGCCGCTCAGCCTACAGAAGAAAAAATCACCGGCCATGTGGTCAAGTCGCCGATGGTCGGTACGTTTTATCGTTCCGCTTCGCCGGGTACCAAGGTTTTCGTCGAAGTCGGCCAATCCGTCCAAGTCGGCGATACATTGTGCATTATTGAGGCCATGAAAATCCTTAATCAGATTGAAGCGGATAAAAGCGGAACCGTCACCAAAATTCTGGTTGAAAACGCTGAGCCTGTCGAATATGGCCAACCCTTATTCATCATTGAATAACACCAAGGACGGGGAACTTATGTTCGATAAAATCGTTATCGCCAATCGTGGCGAAATAGCACTGCGTATTTTACGCGCCTGTAGAGAATTAGGCGTTAAGGTGGTTGCCGTGCATTCCGAAGCAGATCGGGATCTAAAACATGTACGCTTGGCAGATGAGTCCGTCTGTATCGGTCCTGCGGCATCCGTTGACAGCTACCTGAACATTCCGGCCATTATCAGCGCCGCCGAAGTGACCGATGCGGAAGCCATTCACCCCGGTTACGGCTTTCTGTCTGAAAACGCCGATTTCTCTGAAAAAGTAAAACAAAGCGGCTTTGTTTTTATCGGCCCCAACGCGGAAACCATCCGCATGATGGGCGACAAGATTTCTGCCAAGAACGCGATGATAGCAGCAGGAATTCCTTGCGTTCCTGGCAACAACGACCCGTTGTCGGATGACAACAAAAAGAACCTGAAGCTGGCCCAGGAAATCGGCTATCCGGTTATTATTAAAGCTGCCGGCGGCGGCGGCGGCCGAGGCATGCGCACTGTGCATACCGAAGCCGCGTTAATAAACGCGATCGCCATGACCAAAGCCGAGGCAGGCACCGCTTTCGGCAACCCCACCGTGTACATGGAAAAGTTCCTGGAAGATCCTCGGCACATCGAGTTTCAAGTCATGGCGGATTCTCATGGCAACTCGATCCATTTAGGCGAGCGCGATTGCTCTATGCAACGTCGTCATCAAAAAGTGGTTGAAGAAGCGCCTGCGCCCGGCATCACTGAAGAGCAACGCAAATTTATCGGCGAACGCTGCGCCAAAGCCTGTATCGACATCGGCTATCTGGGTGCAGGTACGTTTGAATTCCTGTATGAAAAAGGTGAGTTCTATTTCATTGAGATGAACACCCGCGTGCAGGTTGAGCACCCTGTAACTGAAATGGTGACCGGCTTTGACATCGTCAAGGAACAATTGCGCATTGCGGCGGGTGAAAAGCTGTCTATTACTCAAGATCAGGTCAGGATTCAGGGACATGCCATCGAATGTCGGCTAAATGCTGAAGACCCCAAAACCTTCATGCCCTGCCCCGGCACGATAGACCAATTCCATATGCCCGGCGGCCCCGGCATTCGTTGCGAGACTCATATCTACAATGGCTATAAAGTGCCGCCTTATTACGACTCGATGATCGGCAAGCTGATTGCTCACGGCGAAGACCGCAAGAGCGCCATTGCCCGAATGAACACCGCGTTAAGCGAGATCATCATCGACGGTATTAGAACCAATATCCCTCTACAGCACGACATCATGAATGACAGCGCCTTCGCAGCCGGCGGGCAAAACATCCATTACCTGGAAAAAAAGCTGGGGATTTATTAAGCTTAAAAATATCTCCACGAAACCGTAAGGATATGCTGCGCGTATCCTTACGGCTCTATTTAGTTATCCCTTTTTATAAAGTCTTCCACTATGGCCTGGCACCAAATTTCCGTTATCACCAATGAAGATCTTGCGCCCCGGCTTGCCGACTTTTTCGACAATCTCGGTGCGGTATCCGTTACTTATATGGATGCCGAAGACGAACCGGTTTACGAACCGGCTATCGGCGAAACCAAAATATGGAGCAATACTGAAGTCATTGCGTTGTATGAACTGGACGCCGATCCCACGCTGGTCAAGGCTCTGACTTACGCGCAGTTCAAGCCGGAGCAATTACGCAACTGGCGTCATGAGCAGATTGCTGACCAGGAGTGGGAGCGCGCCTGGATGGAATATTACAAGCCGATGAAGTTTGCCGACAAGCTCTGGGTTTGCCCGACCGACCAGGAACAGTATGAACCCGGCACGGTTTGCCTGACCCTCGATCCGGGGCTTGCTTTCGGTACCGGCACTCATCCGACGACCGCCTTATGCCTAGAATGGCTGGCCAGCCACGACTTGACCGGCAAAACTGTTATCGACTACGGCTGCGGCTCCGGAATATTGGCTGTTGCGGCGATTCTATTGGGCGCTACAGAAGCTCACGCGGTAGATATAGACCCGCAAGCAATAACCGCCACCCAGAGCAATGCGCTAAAAAACAAGGTGCAGGATAAAATCGCCTGTTATCTGCCCGAACAGTTTACGCCGTTTCAGGCGGACATCGTGCTGGCCAACATCCTGGCAAAACCCTTAATCGACATGGCAGAGCAGATTTCCAATCTGGTCGCTCCCGGCAGCCATCTGGTTCTGTCCGGCATTTTGCATGAACAGGCCGAGTCAGTGATGAACGCGTATCAGCAATACATAACATTCAACGCGCCGGTGCAGCAGGAAGACTGGATCAGGCTGGACGGCATCAAGCGCTAATCAGTCATGCTTGCGTGACTTATAGCGGTTGGTGGCGCACAGGGTTGCTGACCAGGTCCGGGTAAACAATCTGTTTTTTGAAGGCACACCCAGCCGGAACCCGACATTTCGGCCACAGCAACCAGACTGATCGTTGGCGAACTGAAAACCAAAGTCGGCAGTTATACTTTCGAACTCATTTATTAATATGGCTCATCCAGAAATTTACTTAAAAAAGAACGAAGACAAACGTTTACGCAAAGGCCATCTATGGGTGTTCAGTAACGAAGTCGACACCAAGCGTTCGCCGCTTGAACAGTTCAACGCAGGCGACTTGGTACAAGTAAAAAGCGACGACGGCAAGGTGCTGGGCACCGCCTATATCAACCCTCAAGCCCTGATATGCGCCCGGCTTCTGTCCAGAAAAGCCAACTTGAAATGCGGCGCCAATTTCTTCAAAGAGCGCTTGACTACCGCGCTGGCTTTGCGGGAAAAACTCTTCGATAAACCGTACTACCGCTTGGTTTTCGGCGAAAGCGACGGCCTGCCAGGCCTGGTCATTGACCGTTTCGGCGCGGTGTTGTCGGTGCAAATAACCACCGCCGGTATCGAGCAGCGCAAAGAATCATTATTTGCCGCGCTGATTGAACTACTGAATCCGGAGGCTATTATCCTGAAAAACGATAACAGCCAGCGGCAGCAGGAAGGCTTAAGCCTGGAATCCGAGCTAGCCTATGGCAAGCTGTCCGAGCCGCTGATCATTGAAGAAAACGGTGCTCAATTTAAAATCGATATTCTTGAAGGGCAAAAAACCGGCTGGTTTTATGATCATCGCAGTAGCCGCGCCCAACTGGCGGGCATAGCCAAAAACCAGCGTGTGCTCGATTTATTTTCCTATACCGGGGCATGGGGCATTCCAGCGGCCTTGGCCGGAGCCCTGGAAGTCACCTGTGTCGATGCCTCGGAAAGCGCATTAACACTGGCCGCAGAAAATGCGGCACTGAACCGGGTTCAGGATAAAATGCACTTTGTGCGTAGCGATGTATTTGAGTTTTTAAAGCAAGCCCGATCGGAAAACCGGCTCTACGACATTATCGTGCTCGATCCTCCAGCTTTAATCAAACGCAAAAAAGATTTCAAGCAAGGCTATGAAGCCTATCGCCGCCTGAATCATCTTGCTCTGCAAGTATTGTCCAAAAACGGCATATTGGTCTCGGCATCCTGCTCTCATCACCTGAGCCGTGAAAATCTGCATGAGATTTTACGCTCGTCAGGACGACATATAGACCGTCATTTGGTGTTTTTTGCTGCCGGAGGACAGGGGCCTGACCATCCTATCGACCCGGCTGCTCCCGAAACGGAATACTTGAAAACTTTTTTTTGTTCCGTCTCTTCAAGCTTGTAAAATGTAAGGTATTTTATGGTCAATGCAAAAACTAAGGAGCCCTGCGTACTCTGCGGTCAACCGGTAGAAATTACCGGCTTTTCGCTAACCACAAGCGACGGTCTGCAAAAGTTTTGCTGTGCCGGCTGCCTGAGCATTTATCAGTTACTGAATAAGGACAATGCCAAACCGACGATAACCCCCCTGCTAACAACAAAAAAATGAGGATATAAAAATAATGAAAGCTTGTGAGTCTTGTAGCCGTGTTGAAATCGGCAAAAATCATCAGAAAATTCCGGTACTGCAACGAGGCATAGGCATGGTCTTGGTCTACCTGCCTATAGTTACCCTTCCGTTTGTGTTTGCCAGCGCCTATATGACTTACTGGCACCTGCTGCTGATTGGCGCCAAAAACCTCAAAACTTACTCTGACTTTCTGCCTGACCGGGCCAGTCATCGCTATACCTTAAAAAACCAAATTACTATGCACGGCTCGTTTAAAGCCAGCACCTCCCAGTCAAAACTGTTCTGGATACTGAACTGTACCTGGTACTGCCCTTACAGCGTCGCCTTGTTCGAATGGCATGCTTATATGGTCAAAATTGTCGAGAACTGGTGGTGCCCGTTCGGCCATGACAAAAAGGAAGGTTATGACAATGCCAAGATCGATAAGTCTTTCTGGCATATCTATCCTGAAGATATTGCCAAACTGGAACCGGAAGACCGCGATAACCCCATCTGGAATGACGACGCAGACAAATAGTTTTTAGGCTGAAAGCAAGGGAAAAACCTTGCTTTCAGCTCTCTCTGCCTTATCTTATGCAAATCGGTCCTTATCAACTGGAAAACAATCTGATTCTGGCGCCTATGGCCGGTATCAGCGATCGTCCATTCAGAGAGTTGTGCAAGCAATTCGGCGCAGGTTTGACTGTATCTGAAATGGTCGAATCCAATCCGGCTTTAAGCCGACATAAAAGAACATTATTAAAAACGGACCATAGCGGTGAAGTCGGCATACGTTCCGTGCAGATTCTGGGTACCAATCCCCAGCAAATGGCCGATGCGGCAAAAATCAACGCCCAAAAAGGCGCTCAGATTATCGATATTAATATGGGTTGCCCGGCCAAAAAAGTCTGTTCAGTCGCGGCAGGCTCTGCATTATTAAGGGATGAAGCGCTGGTAAAGCGCATACTTGACGCGGTCGTTAACGCTGTCGATATTCCGGTTACGTTAAAGATCCGCACAGGCTGGGACTTGCATAGCCGCAACGCTGTTGAAATCGCCCAAATAGCCGAAAATTCAGGCATTGCGGCGCTGACCATTCATGGACGAACCCGTGCCTGCAAATTTGATGGCCAGGCCGAACATGAAACCCTTAAAAGGGTGAAGCAAACAATCAGCATTCCAGTTATCGCCAACGGCGATATTGATTCCCCAGAGCAAGCTCAGTTTGTGCTTCACTCAACCGGCGCGGACGCCATAATGATCGGCCGCGCCGCCCAAGGAAATCCATGGCTATTTAGTCAAATAAGTCACTTTATTAATCACGGCAAACACCTTGAAAAACCAACAATTAACGACATACACAGCACTCTCATGAATCATTTGGATAAACTATATAGCTTCTACGGCAAAGCGAGCGGTGTTAGAATAGCCAGAAAACATATAGCCTGGTATTTCAAACATATTGAATCCGTAGCTCAAGATGCTCGAAGTATCATCAATCAGGCACAATGTCCATCCCAACAAATAGCGCTGATTAATTTGGCATTTAAACCTTTAACCACCGACCGTGCTGAATAATATGAACGCATCCCAAAAAAGTGCTGAAGTCATTAACATAGACAGCAAAAAAATCGCCGCCATTCCCTTATCCGCGCATGTGAAGCAGACAGTGGAGCAATATTTTTTGCACCTGAATGGTCATGATGCAGTGGATTTGCATGCAATGGTTATCGGTGAAGTCGAAAAGCCGTTATTGCAAGCCACACTGGAACATTCCGGCTACAACCAAACCAAAGCAGCTAAAGCGCTGGGCTTGAGCCGCAGCACCTTGCGTAAAAAACTGGAATTCTACGGCCTGTCCTAATGCCCAAACAAGGCTGGTTTTACCCCCTCCCTTTCATTCTGAGATCTGCATGAACAAAAAAGTCACTCGCGCGCTGGTCAGCGTATCCGATAAATCCGGTATCGTGGATTTTTGCCTGGAGCTCCATCAATTAGACATCGAAATCCTGTCTACCGGCGGCACTGCCAAGACACTGGCTGAACACAATATTCCAGCGACCGAAGTTTCCGATTACACCGGTTTCCCTGAAATGATGGATGGCCGGGTTAAAACCTTGCACCCCAAAGTCCACGGCGGCATTTTGGCCCGCCGAGGTATTGATGACGCGGTGATGGCGGCAAATGGTATTAAACCGATCGATATGGTGGTGGTTAACCTGTATCCCTTCGAACAGACCATCGCCAATCCTGACTGCGATTTAGATACCGCCATTGAAAACATCGATATTGGCGGACCGACCATGATCCGCGCCGCGGCCAAAAATCATGCCGACGTGGCAGTGATCGTCGATCCGGCCGATTATGCAGCGGTTATCGCCGAACTGAAAAACAGCAACGGGCTTTCCCATCAAACCCGCTTCAATCTGGCGCTAAAAAGCTTTGAACACACAGCACGTTACGACACCGCGATTTCAACCTATCTTGGCAATATTAACAGCGTACAGTTTCCCGAAACGCTGAATTTGCAGTTTTACCGCAACCAGACCATGCGTTATGGCGAAAACCCACACCAGAACGCCGCTTTTTACCGTGAAAAAACACCGGCTCACGGCACGATCGCGGCTGCCAAGCAACTGCAAGGCAAGGAGTTATCCTACAACAATATCGCCGATGCCGATGCCGCGCTGGAATGCGTCAAAACCTTTGACGACCAACCGACCTGCGTTATCGTCAAGCACGCCAATCCCTGCGGCGTAGCCCAGTCCGGCAGCCTGCTTGATGCTTACGATAAAGCTTATGCAACCGATCCCACTTCCGCGTTCGGCGGCATTATCGCGTTTAACCGTGAGCTGGACGAACAAACCGCTGCTGAAATCGTCAAACGCCAATTTGTCGAAGTCATCATTGCGCCGTCTGTCAATGCGGCTGCACAAACCGTTTTGGCAGAAAAACAAAATGTCCGCGTACTGGAATGCGGCCAATGGAGCAGCGATAAGCAACCGTCACTCGAATTCAAGCGCGTTGCCGGTGGCCTATTGGTTCAGGACAAGGATTTGGGCGAAATTAGCGCGGCTGACATCAAAGTAGTCAGCAAACGTGCCCCGACCGAACAGGAGATGGCGGATTTGCTGTTTGCCTGGAAAGTCGCTAAATTCGTTAAATCCAACGCGATCGTGTACTGCAAAAACGGCCAAACTGTCGGCGTAGGCGCCGGACAAATGAGCCGGGTCTATTCGGCCAGAATCGCCGGCATCAAAGCCACCGATGCAGGTTTGGATGTTCCGGGTTCCGCGATGGCGTCAGATGCATTCTTTCCCTTCAGGGATGGCATTGATTCTGCCGCCGAAGCGGGCATCACCGCCGTCATTCAACCCGGCGGTTCGATGCGCGATAATGAAGTCATAGCCGCAGCCGATGAACATAATATCGCGATGGTCTTTACCGGCATGCGTCATTTCAGGCATTGATAATTTAAAAGGCATTAACCACGAAGACACGAAGAAAAACAATGGTAAAACCTCGTACTCTTCGTGGTGAATTAATCTACTTAATTGAATATACGTTAAGTTATGGGTGACCAGCCGGCCACCCCTACAAAATACGAGAAGCACCATGAAAATCCTCATCGTCGGCAGCGGCGGCCGTGAACACGCCCTCGCCTGGAAAGCCAAGCAATCATCCAAAGTCGAAAAAGTGTTTGTAGCACCTGGCAATGCCGGTACTGCGCTGGAAGAGTCCGTTGAAAATGTCGCCATTGCCGTCAGCGATATTGACGCATTGTTGGCATTCGCCCAGAAAGAAGCAGTCGGCCTGACCATCATCGGCCCCGAAGTGCCACTGGTCTTAGGCATCGTTGATCGTTTTCAGGAAGCGGGCCTCAAGTGCTTTGGCCCGACTGCAAAAGCCGCACAACTGGAAGGCTCGAAGACTTTTTGCAAAGACTTCATGATCCGCCACAACATTCCAACGGCAAAATACCAATCCTTCACGGATAAGCAGCAAGCCATCGCCTACATAAAGCAACAAGGCGCGCCGATTGTGGTCAAAGCCGACGGCTTGGCGGCTGGCAAAGGCGTTATCGTCGCCCAGTCCGAACAAGAAGCGATAGCCGCGGTTGAAGATATGTTATCCGGCAATGTATTCGGCGAAGCTGGCAGTCGTGTTGTCGTTGAAGAGTTCCTGACTGGCGAGGAAGCCAGCTTTATCGTCATAGCCGACGGCAAGCATTCCTTGCCGATGGCGACTTCCCAGGATCACAAGGCCCGCGACAATGGCGACAAAGGCCCTAACACTGGCGGTATGGGCGCTTACTCCCCAGCCCCGGTCGTTACCCCTGAAATTCATCAGCGGGTCATGCATGAAGTCATCGAGCCGACCTTAAAAGGTATGGCCGAAGATGGCCTGCCTTACACGGGCTTTCTGTATGCCGGCTTGATGATCTCCGCAGACGGCGCTGTTAAAGTGCTAGAATATAATTGTCGCTTCGGAGACCCTGAAACGCAGCCGATCATGATGCGTTTGAAAAGCGATCTGGTGGAGCTTTGCGAAGCCGCACTGGCTGGCGATCTCGACAAAACCAGCAGCGACTGGGACGAGCGCGCCGCATTAGGCGTCGTTTTGGCAGCCGGAGGCTATCCCGACGCCTTTCAAAACGGTGCGGTCATTTCCGGCTTGCCTGGCGAAGAACACGAAGACAGCAAAGTATTTCATGCCGCTACCAAGCAAGCTGGCAGCGACCTAGTCACGGCTGGCGGACGGGTGCTATGCGCTTGCGCTTTAGGTCATGATATCAAAGAAGCCCAGAACAAAGCCTATGCGCTAGCCAACGGCATCCACTGGGATAATATCTATTACCGTACCGATATTGGCTTTAAGGCTATAAAAGACTAAGGGGAAAGCGATCGAGAGCTCCTCTCGATCGTTTTTTTTCGAGCACTACATTTAACCTTAGGCATGCTCCAGCTGCTGGTAGAATTACTTAATCAGATAAAGCACACCATCAAAAAAGACTATATTTTTCAAAATCATAATGCCGGTTTAGCTATTGACAGCAATTATGCTGAGTCATTACAGCCTCAATAACAGCAAATTCAATTCTTGCGTCCAGCAAGTAACATGACATTTAAACTACAAAAATAGGTACCTTCAGAGTCAGCTTGCTCAAGACTGGTCTGCCAACGATGGAGTTCATCGCTAGTAATAACGCCCGCCTTAAGAGCTTCTTGCTCGACTCTTTCTGCCTGCGTTCCATGGCGTGCTAAGGCATAATTGGAAAAAACGACAGGAAATACCTCAAACGAAATATCAGACACATTTTGCTGCTTGAATAAGCGGTATAGCTTTCGTCCCGAGTAACCGTTATGCAAACAAGATTCGGCCAAAAAACGAGCCAGACGGCGCTCGATATCAGTCTCATCACTATCTGTTGATAAGCTACTCCAATCGGTATCAGCAACGACTACCCATCCACCCGGTTTTGTTACTCGGATCATTTCAGTTAAGGCCTGTGTAGGGTTAAATAAATGCTGAAACAATCGCTCACTACGGCAAGAATCGAAATAATCAGTTTCAAACGGCAACGACACAGCATCTACGCGCTTATGGCTGACCCATGTGTTTACATCTGCCTGCTCGGCGCGCTGCTCGGCTTCGGCTACCATGGCTTTGTCATAGTCCGCGCCAATAACTTGTCCGGTTACACCAACCAATTGTGCTAAAGGAATCGTATCAGTACCTGGGCCACACCCTAAATCCAGCAACTTATGCCCAGACTGAATTTGCATCAAAGCATAGGAGCGTTGTTTAATGTGGCTAAGCTGATCACCAATGATACGGAGATATTCGGGGGCCACATAGCCTTTGCGTTGTGACATTTTTTATCCTTTTGTTGAAATATCTTGTTTTATTGTTTGCTTCCAGAGAATTCAGCAATTGAAATCTTTAATTCGCAAGGTAGCAAATAGTTTTACCAAAACTAAATCGAGAAGTAGAAATATAAGAACTAGTCTTTTCAAGTTTTGTTTAGCTTATCTACAGATAAAACCTGTAGATAACCAGTTTCGTCAAAAATGAATTGCGTATATCTGAACAAGCGAAACTTAGTTTTGTTCATTAGATCGGCATGGTATCCTTCTTTCTGATTTGATGAGTGAAGAAACTCATAAATTGAATCTGCATAGTTTTATATTGATAGAAAACTATACTCCATTAAATTTTTTCTAGAATGGAAACTGAAAGCATTTTCTGAAATGCACCTTTATCACTTTAATTGCAATTTTCTTGATGCTAAAAATTAAACAGCTACATTACCTTCCACTTTTGTTAAATAGAAGGCTACACCTTGGCTAATAATATTACTGATCATTTTAATGAATATTTTGAGATAGTACCCGCGATTTCTGATGTACTTAAACGTGAGGTATATAAACTACGTTATCAAGTGTATTGCATTGAGAATAACTTCGAATCCGCTTGGCAATTCCCGGATGAATTTGAATATGACAAATATGACATGCATTCAGTTCATTACCTGATTCGTCACCGCAGGTCTGCAGAATATATCGCAACAACTCGCCTTATTCTTCCTCATGGCAATAGCCTGAACAAACCTTTTCCAATCGAAATAAATAGTCAAATTGATAATGTTGACTTAGTAAAAACCATACCTAGGAAAAATCTAGCTGAATTATCGAGATTCTGCGTATCGAAGAAATTTAGACGAAGAAAAAATGAGCAACATTTAATAATAACTCATGATGATGAATCAGAAACTGTATTTACGCTGGAAGAAAAACGAAACTCGTCTAATCTGACACTCGCCCTATTTTCATGTGCCATTAGAATGAGCTATGAAAATAACATTCACTATTGGTACGCCATCATGGAGCCTTCGCTGATGCGTGTTTTTTCGGCATTAGGCATACATTTCGTTGGAATTGGTCCATTAGTGGATTACCACGGAATGCGACGGCCTTGTATAATAAAAGTAACTGATCTTTTGGACAGCGTTGCTAAAAAAAATGTAAGCTACTGGAATATGTTGACTAATAACGGTCATCTTATTGAACTCAAGCTATCAGATTCCGCTACAAAATCATGTCTATATCCCATTAGTTTGCCATATTAGATATGGATTAAAAGTTCGTCGATACTTCGAAATAAAAACTTCTTCCCGGCATTGGGATATTTTGCGGCAATGAAGCAACAGCAGGATCAAAATTATTGGCATCGAACATATTATGTATCGAAGCTGCCGTATTAAGTTGACCCAATAGTTTTTTACCCCTTAAGGTTAAGTCAAAGGTTTCATAATCCTGTAACGGCCTATTATCGCCCGATAACCTTGTGCGGCCGCCCACCCAGTTAATCTGTGGCTGTAATTGCCATTGCGGTAAAAACTGCCAGCGGACTGCTGTATAAACATGATGTTCTGGTACGCCTGTTACCCGGTTGTTAGTGGCGCTGTTACGAGCATTTTGCCATGCGTAATTACCCATCACATTCCATTGTTCAGCTATTTGCCAGTTCCATTCAAATTCAGAACCGTAACCGTTTTGGTTACCACTGTTACTATAGGTCACCGTTCCTGGAGGTATAGCAATAAGATTATTAATTTCATAATAATATAGATTGACCGCTGTTCTCAGGGAAGAAAACGGACGATAATCAAAAGCCCATTCTACGGTGTTAATAGTTTCCGGTTTTAACTGCTTATTGCCTACAATGACCGGATTGTTCTGGTTGCCTTGCTCTGAAAAATTAGGCGCCCTGAAGGCCTTGCCATACAACAATTTGCTGGTCAACCGTTCATTAATATCCCAAACCAGAGCGGCACGTGGATTGATGGTGCTACCAAAATCTGAATAGTCATCGAAGCGTACACCAGCTGTGAGCTGCCAGTTTTTAGCGAATTGCCATTCATCCTGCGCTACAGCCGACCAAATTGATCGATGGGTATTGGGTAAATACACAAACTGCGTACCAGTCACATCAGTTAAAGTGCCATTAACCACTGCAGGCAGCGGCGCACCATAGCCGAAATTTGTGCGCTGGTTTGTAGTTAATTCCTCATACCGAAAACCGCTACTCAACCGCAACAGATGATTGTTCCAGCCCTGATAGAGTGAACTCAATTCTATTGAAGGGACCTTTTGTATTCGACCTAAATCAGCAACAGCTCCATTGGAAAATAAAACTAATGAACTGGACGCGAAATTGATATTTCCATTCCTATCGATCGGTAAGACAGCGTTATCTGGAAAAACTTGAAATTGTGTCTGAAAACCAGTCTGCAAATAACTCGCATGCGCCATCAACTCCCAGTCATCAAGCCAGTCTTCTGTTGAGAACCGAATATCTCCCATATATTGTTCGCCATTAGCTCTGCTGTTCGGATCCAATGCTGCCGCAGCGCCGGCACGAAGACCGCTATCAATTGAATTAAACGCCCAGAAACCAATATCCCAATGCTTGCGCTGCAAGTTGAGGTGCCCATTGAGAGTTTCATAGCGTGTATTCATCGGTCCTGGCGCATGAGAAGCGTGAGTGCCCAACGCATTATCTATAGTCGTCTGACTATCGGCTTGAATAATCCTACCTTTATCTCCATTAGTATGCTGATATTGCAGACTGGTCGCAACATCCCAGCCAGCCAAGTGAGCACCGTACTGCCCCCATCCGCTCTGAGTGCTATGATCGCCTACTCGAGCTCCTAAAGCCGTACCATTGATATCATTGGCTTTTTTGGTAATGATGTTGATAACACCCGCAAACGCATCCGCGCCATATAATGCTGAACCCGGTCCCCGGATGACTTCCACGCGCTGAATCGCTTCAAGGGGTATCTCCGTAAAATCCATTACTGTTCCACGAAATGGCGTAGTAATACGCGTGCCATTCAGCATCATCAGAACTTGTGAGTTGGTCGTATTACTTATTCCCCGCATGCTGTAATAATAATCGCCTGTCGAGTCCTGTATACCGGCATGAACCCCCGGCACTGTTTCCAGAACCTCATGCAGCTCCGTTGCCCCCATCGATTTGATTTGCTCAGCGGTAATGACACTGGTAACTGCGGCAGACTGGAAAATAGGCTTTGGCGTTCCGGTGGCAATGCTGACGATCGGTGTCGCGGCAAGTTCAGCCGGTGACATCGCAAAAAAATCATCCACCTTTTCTGGCTCCGCCCTAACAGAATCACTGTAATAAAGCATCAGCGTCAAACAGTTAACAACGAGCGTGGTTTTGACTTTCATTTTGACGTCCCTGTAAAGGGGGTTATAAGTTTAAGTTCTTCCAGAGGCACCGGCTTTCCAATACCGTAGCCTTGCGCATAATCTACGCCTAAGCTACTCAATAAATTAAAGATTTGTTCGTTTTCAACAAATTCGGCAATGGTCTTTTTACCCATAACATGCCCGACTTCGTTAATTGATTTCACCATCGCAAGATCCACCTTGTCATGCAGAATATCCTTAACAAACAAACCGTCAATTTTAAGATAATCGACCGGCAGGTTCTTTAAATAGGCAAAGGAGGATAAGCCGCTACCAAAGTCGTCCAGTGAAAACAGACAACCGCGCTCTTTTAATTGATTAATGAATTTGGTCGCATAGGATAAATTGGCGATAGCGGCTGTTTCGGTTACCTCAAAACAGATTTTATGTGCAGGAATTGCCCACTTGGAGAATTGTTCGGAAAGAAACACCAGCATGGTTTCATCGGACATCGACAAGCCGGATAAATTAACCGAACAAACTGACAAATTATCCAGAAAATCGGGCTTATTCGCCATCCATTCGAATAAGTGACTAATTACCCATCGATCCAACTCAGACGCCAAGTTATAACGTTCTGCCGCCGGTAAAAATGCGCCGGGAGGAATAATGCGTCCATCCTCATCCTGATAACGAACCAGGGTTTCAAAATGCAGGCCGTCCTCGTGATGAGCGATTGCGACTATCGGCTGCCCGTACAGGCAAAACCGATTTTGTTCCAGCCCGTGCTGAATTTTTTCTACCCATTGCATTTCCCCCTGCCTCATGGCCAACTCTTCATCATCAGGACGGAAAACATGCACACGATTTCGGCCATTGTCTTTTGCCGCGTAACAGGCGGCATCGGCCTCTTTAAGCAGGTTGACGGCATTACCACTGGAGCTGTTGATAGCTGAAATACCAATACTCACGCCGATGGTAAAGCTTCTGTCTTCCCAGGCAAAACGGAAATCTTTAATCAAATCCCGTAAATGCTCACAGGCTTGAAACGCATCATTTAATGAGCAATTGCCCATCAACACGCCAAACTCGTCACCGCCTAGTCGAGCTACAAAATCATGCTTCCTGATATGCCGTCTTAACAGCTCTCCCAACTGTCTAAGCAATTCATCGCCAGCAAGATGCCCGCAGGTGTCATTGACCACTTTAAATTGATCCAGATCCAGATAACATAAAGCATGTTCCGAACTATCGGTATGAGCCAATGCTACGGCGTGCTTAATATAATTATCGAACTGACTGCGATTAGCCAAGCCTGTCAAGGCATCATGACTGGCCTGATAAGCAACTTTTTCGCTCAATAAGCGGGCTTCCATTATGTCTTCCCCCACCAGCAATAAGCTGCTCTGCCGATGTTCATTTTCAACCCGTCTCGCTGTGGCTCTAACCCAAATAATCCTTCCTTTACTGCAAACCTGTCTAAGCTCCTGTTTATAGACCAGTAAAGGATTCGTCAGGCAATACTCAATTAATTCATGCAGGATAGGCATATCATCCGCATGAACAAAATCAAAAATCGAACAACCTTGCAGTTCGTCAACGGACAAGCCCAGATGCCGCGCGCAGGTCCGGTTAGCGGATAAAATACGCCCGTCTATGGTCAGATTAAAAACCATCGTCGGGTTATCGTTATAAAGCGCCAGGTAACGGTCTTTTGCCAGCGTCAAAGCCTGGTTTTGAGCTTCAACCGTACCAATCAAGCCATTAAAGGCATCAACCAGAACACCTAACTCATCATCATTAACTTTAACCGCTCTCAGCGAATAATCTTTGGTATCGCTAATTTTTTTAACCTTATCAACAAGCTTTTTTATCGGTGAGGAAATAAGTTTCAATAACGGTGTAGATAAAAAGAAACTCAGTATTGATACCCCAGCCAACACTAGAAGTATCAGCCCAGAAAATTGTATTCTGCGCCAATAGGCTCGGGTCAAATCAGCATAAATATAGACCGTACCTAATTCTGCGCCATCGACATTAATTGACTCAGTTATATGTAGATGGTCTTTTTCGAATCGGGTTGATTCGGACTTAATGGATAAAGGGCACTCTGATACCTTTTTTTTCTGTAATTGAGCAAAAACGATGCCTTGCCCATCATAAAGACATGCCGATTGCACATCAGGCACATTACCGAAGACCGCCAAGTTTTCATTGGCCAAATCCTTGTCCCCAAACATTAATGCAGCGGTACTGCGATTACCTACCATTCGAGCCAAGGTTGATAAATCATCCTGGGTATTCTTCTGAAACTCCGTTATTTCCAGCACTATCAACAACAAACCGGCAAACAACAAGGAAGTAATACTGGAAAATGTTAAAATTAGCAGTAGTTTTCGATTTATAGGCAGGTTACGGACAAATCTAGTCATTGCTTTCTCCCCCAACAAGCTCAGCGACTTCCAATAATTTTGCGCTGATTTTTAAATCGCTCTGTTGCAGCATTTTTAGATTAATTTGTAACTTTATATTGCCCTGTCTATTAACAAAGCCAATCATTCCGCCCTGAGCAGCAAAATCTTTACTTTCACCCACAGTCAATGATTTGTTGATTTCTTGAATAGCCAACATGCTTTTGAGCAGGAAGTTATCCTTGATAGAGGCGCTGATAAAAAGTATATGGCAGTGCTGCTCTTTATTGAGACTATTAACTCTGAATAGTTTAATAGGTCGTCCAAATGCAGTGCGTTGTTCGATGGGATCTATTAAATCACCGAAAGGATCTTCGCCCACAATACAAAGGTTAAAGGTTTCGCTCTTATCCTCAGGCCAGGTAATAAATTTGGTGAAGTTATATAAGTAGCCGGCTTTTACTTTATATTCGACATTGGCGTCATCAGCCATAGCCTGCTGTGTAAGCAACAAGACTATGAAAAAAAAAACACCTGCTGATAAACTGACAATCTTCATCTACTTTGACGCGTGGGATAATTGAATGAGTATAGACATTATTTCGAAGTATTTATTATTTTTTTTATGTAACTTTTGCCGACTAACGCGTAGTAAAACATCATTTTGTTTTACCGTATACTCATGATCCCACCCTGACGTAAACGACCGGGCATTATAGCCGATCATACGTGGCGAATGAGTCACTCCACCTTAACTTTCCTAAACGTCAAATTAATCCGTGGCGTTTTCAGTTGTTTCGTTTTCGGCACTGAATGCAGCCAATGGTGTTGCAAGGTTCCGGCCATGACCAGCAGATCGCCATGACTTAAAACAATATCCAGCTTTTCTTTGCTTTTTTTATGATGCAGTTTAAATAGCCGCTCACCACCAAGGCTCAAAGATGCAATCACCGGATTCAGGCCCAGCTCTTTTTCATCATCGGCATGACACCCCATCGAATCTTCCCCATTGCGGTACAAATTGGCCAACACACTGTTAAAGGAGCACTGGCATTGCTTCTCCACTCTTTCCCTGATGGCTTGTAGCACTGGAATCCACGGCAGCGGCCGATGATTGACGCCCGAATAGCGGTACCAGGCATCCTTGTCTCCATGCCAACACATCAAACGGGGCACTTTAACCCATCTGCCGTAGATAAAAATGGCTTCTTCCTGCCAAATCAGCTCGGTTTGCAACTGTGCAAATAACCGATCGGATTCCGGCAAACTGTAAAACTGCTTGATTAAATACAGCTCACCGTCAAAGGGGACTAAATTAGTTGTCATTAAGGTGCAGCAAAAAACCGTTTCATCACCCTAATCATGTAATCGTGATCCAGCACCCCGGCGCTTTCCCTGATGCTGTGCATTGCCCACATGGGATTGCCGACATCGATTGAACGAATGCCGAGTTTTGCAGAAGTAATCGGCCCTATGGTACTGCCGCAGGGCAGATCGCAGCGGTGCGAATATTTCTGGTACGGCACACCGGCCTGTTCGCACCAGTCAACAAACATCGCTGCCGACACGCTTTCCGAGCTGTAATTATGATTGGCGTTGATTTTAATTACCGGGCCTTTGTTGACGGTGACTTTATGGCCGGGATCGTAGGCATTGGGAAAATTGGGCTGATAGGCATGCGCCATATCGGCACTGATCATGAAGCTTTTAGCCAGCGCTCTGGCATAATCCTCTCCGTCGGTTGCGGTCGCCAAAGCGATGCGTCTAAGCACATCGGGCAAGAAACTGCCGTCTGCGCCTTTGTTGCTTTGACTGCCGATTTCTTCATGGTCGAACAACGCACATACCCGCGTGGCGTCCGGCTGTAAATTGGCGTCGGCAACTGCTCCCTGCGTTGCTCTACCTCGTGCATCCATGCAGTCGTTATCCAGCAGTGCCTGTAACGCCGCATGACACGATGCCAGATTATCCAGCTGACTGTCTGCATAAAATTCGCTTTCAGATCCCCATAAAGCCCCTTTTTGCGTATCGTACACCGCCAAGTCCCAGGACAAGATTCGCATAGCGGCGATGCCGGTTTGCCGATGTAACAACGTGGAAAAATAAGCTTGCGGCAACTGTTCTTCTGCCGATGCCGACAAGATCAACGGCAATTCGGTTTGCTTTTGCAGTTTCAGTCCTTCTTCATTGACCGCCCTGTTCATATGGATGGCCAGATTAGGCAAACGCAGCAGCGGTTGATCGAATTTGACCAGCATGCTGGCTATCTCGTCCTGATCGTTTTTATAAGCGATTCTTCCGGCAAGGCTTAAATCCCTGTCGGTAAACGTCGCCAGTATCGGGCCGCCGTATATCTCAACGCCCAATCTCATCAAACCGTCCGCACTACTGGCGGCATTCGGCTTGATTCTTAGCCCGGGCGAATCAGTATGCGCACCGATAATTTTAAAGCCCGTTTCAGCCAGTGATTTTTGTCCCTGTATAAACAGGATAATAGACGAATCATCGCGTACCACGTAATACCGCCCGCCCGGCTGCAATGTCCACTTGGCCGTTTCGTCAAGGCGTTGCCATGCCGGTGTTTGCACCGCAAGCAGCTCTTCAATGGTTTTAACGACATGCCAGGGACTAGGACTGGCATCGATGAAATCCAGTAAATTTTGAACCTGCAATCTAGCACTCATGATCTCTCTTTCAAGTCTAATGCGGCGGAATTAATACAGTAGCGCAGTCCTGTCGGTTGCGGGCCGTCCTCAAAGACATGGCCTAAATGCGCGCCGCAGGATTTGCAGGTCACTTCCACCCTACGCATGCCATGACTGACGTCAATATGTTCAGCAACGCTATTCTCAGACAACACATCCCAAAAACTCGGCCAGCCGGAGCCTGAGTCATATTTAGTTGTCGAATCAAATAGCAGATTGCCGCAGCAAATACAATGATAAATACCATCTTTTTTGCAATCGACATATTTGCCTGTAAAAGGCGGCTCAGTAGCCTTCTGACGGCAAATGTTAAACTGCTCTGGCGTTAATTTGTCTTGCCACTGTATATTTTCGTCGTGTTCTCTATTTGTCATATTTTCACCCCCTATAACAAGCATTTACAATGCCGTGTATTGTACGCGCTCAAGGCCGCATAGCCAAAAGACTGCACGCCATAATTGATATCAAAAAAAACATCGATTAGTTATGATTTTTGCCTATGATACAATGCAATAGTTATTGAATTTAAAATGCGTGATCAACCATGACAGAACAAATGACTAGCGGAATCGAATTAATGTTTACCGGGATGAGCATAGTATTCCTGTTTTTGACCATGTTGGTAGTTGCTATCAACCTCATGTCGGCACTTGTGCAACGCTACTTCCCGGAAATACCCGTATCAAGGTCAGTCCCCGGCATTACCAATGATATTGACAAGAGCGTTGTTGCGGCGATAACTGCCGCCGTACACCAGTACCGCAAAAAACATAACTAATCCCCCTTAGGTCAACGATTAAAAACTTACGAAGGTTTCAGGAGAAACAATAAGCATGTCCACTGTTAAAAAGCAGCCCTTAGGTATCACCGAAGTCGTTCTGCGTGATGCCCATCAATCCATTTTGGCAACCCGGTTGCGCATCGAAGACATGCTGCCGATTTGCGAAAAGCTCGACCAGATCGGTTATTGGTCTATCGAGTCCTGGGGCGGCGCGACTTTTGATGCCTGTATCCGTTATCTGGGCGAAGACCCTTGGGAAAGACTGCGCTTGCTGAAAGCCGCTATGCCCAAAACTCCTCAACAGATGCTGTTTCGCGGCCAAAATATCCTGGGCTACCGTCATTATGCAGATGATGTGGTGGATAAATTTGTCGAACGGTGCGTCATCAACGGTATCGACGTGTTCCGCGTTTTTGACGCGATGAATGACATGCGCAACATTGAGCATGCGATCAAAGCCGTACTGCGCACCGATGCCCATGCGCAAGGCACCATCTCCTACACCACCAGCCCCGTGCATACCATGGATTTATGGGTGGATCTAGGCAAACAGATCGAAGACATGGGCGCGCATTCCATCTGCATCAAAGACATGGCCGGTTTGCTCAAGCCTTACGATGCCTTTGAACTGGTCAAACGCCTGAAAAAAAGCACCAAAATCCCGATCCATCTGCATTGCCATGCGACTACCGGCTTGAGTGTCGGCACTCTGATCAAAGCCGCCGAAGCGGGCGTGGACAATGTCGATACCGCCATTTCGTCAATGAGCATGACCTACGGGCACAGCCCCACCGAAACTATCGTTTCCAGCCTGGAAGGCACCGGCCGCGATACCGGCCTGGATCTGGTCGAACTGGAACATATCGCCACCTATTTCCGTGACATACGCAAAAAATATGCGCAATACGAAGGCAGCTTAAAAGGCGTCGACAGCCGTATCCTGATATCGCAAGTACCGGGCGGCATGCTGACCAACATGGAAAGCCAACTGAAAGAACAGGGAGCTGCCGACAAGTTCGATGAAGTCATGCTGGAAATCCCGCGTGTTCGCGAAGATTTGGGCTTTATTCCGCTGGTTACGCCGACTTCGCAAATCGTCGGCACCCAAGCCGTGATTAACGTGATGAACGGCGAACGCTACAAAAACATCACCAAGGAAACAGCCGGTGTTTTAAAAGGCGAATACGGTGCAACGCCTGCGCCGGTCAACAAAGCCCTGCAAGACAAAGTGCTGAACGGCGTACCAGCAATTACCTGCCGGCCGGCCGACCTGATCGCGCCGGAAATGGACAAGCTGATTACCGAAGTCAAGGAAAAAGCACAAGCCGAGGGCGTAACTCTCTCTGTCAACATTGAAGAAGACGCGTTGATCAACGGCTTGTTCGCGCAAGTCGGCTGGAAGTTTCTGGCTAACCGGGGCAATCCGGCCGCCTTTGAAGCCGCGCCGGATGCGCAAGCCTTTGCTACCGCCAACGCGTCCCCGGCCTCAGCCCCCACCCCGCCACCCCAGCCGCAAACGGAAACCTATACCGTCAACGTCGATGGCAGGAATTTCAGTGTTATAGTTGGAGCCAACAACGCAGCCCTGACGATTCAGCCCGCCGCCAGTGCGACCCATGCCGCGCTGATAGCCAGCAGCGGTGCCGTGGTTGAGTCCCCGATGGCCGGCAATATTTTAAAAGTTCTGGTCGATGTAGGCAGCATCGTTGCCGAAGGTGATGTCGTAGTCATCATGGAAGCGATGAAAATGGAAACCGAAGTCCGTTCCAAAACTGCCGGCATCGTCAGCACTATTAACATAAAGGAAGGCAGTGCCGTTGCCGGGGGCGATGTGCTGATTTCTTTATAAGAGGATAAAACTGCATAAGATTCGAGAAACCGTAGCACCCACAGAGCATAAAGGGCGGCCATCCGGCCGCTCTACATGACTTAATAAAGAGACATCTCATGGAAAATATCATTTCACTCTGGCATAGCACCGGCATATATAATTTCACTGGCGGACAGGCCTTTATGATGCTGGTCGGCTTTTTGCTGCTGTTTCTAGCCATCAAAAAAGGCTTTGAACCCTTGCTGTTATTGCCAATAGGCTTTGGCGCCATACTCAGTAATATTCCGGTTGCCGGTATCGCCGAGGAAGGCGGTATTTTGTACTACTTGTATTACGGCATTAAAACCGGGCTATTTCCGTTGCTGATATTTATGGGCGTCGGTGCAATGACCGATTTCGGCCCCATGCTGGCTAACCCTAAAACTTTGTTGCTGGGCGCTGCGGCACAGTTCGGGATCTTTGCCTCATTGCTGGGAGCGCTGGCGCTCAACGCCATACCGGGGCTGGAATTCAGCATAAGAGATGCCGCTGCAATCGGTATTATCGGCGGAGCCGACGGCCCGACCGCTATCTATGTGGCCTCGAAACTGTCGCCTGACTTGTTGGGCGCTATCGCGGTCGCGGCATACTCCTATATGGCTCTAGTACCGTTAATACAGCCGCCGATAATGCGCGCCTTAACCACCGAAGATGAACGCAAAATTGAAATGCAGCAGCTGCGCGTAGTCGGAAAAACTGAAAAAATCGTCTTCCCGTTAATGCTGCTGGTTATCTGCGCCCTATTGTTGCCGTCAGCTGCACCTTTGATCGGCATGTTCGCATTGGGTAATCTGATGAATGCCTGCGGCGTGGTTGAGCGCTTGAGCCAAACAGCACAAAACGAGCTGATCAACATCGTCACTATTTTCCTGGGGTTAGCGGTAGGTTCAAAGCTCAGCGCCGATGCTTTTTTGCAAGTCAAAACCTTGGGTATTTTAGCTTTGGGAGCGATCGCCTTCAGCATCGGCACTGCAGCCGGTGTAGTCATGGCGAAAATAATGAATAAATTCAGCAGCATTCCGATTAATCCGCTAATCGGCGCAGCCGGTGTTTCCGCAGTGCCGATGGCCGCGCGGGTAGCGAACAAAGTCGGTCTGGAAAGCAACCCACATAACTTCCTACTCATGCATGCCATGGGGCCTAATGTCGCCGGGGTGATTGGTTCTGCGGTGGCGGCGGGAATTTTATTAAGTTTGGTTAAATAACCATCGTAGTATGAGAGGCAATCCTATTGCCTTAAACCGTTCATGATGAAGACAGGCGACCGAGCCCTAGGTCGCCTCGTCATTTTAAGCACCTGAAGGTGACTATCCCTTATTAAGCAGCTTCGATCTTGCGCTTTCCATCCCAAAAAGATGATTTTTTTACTGCTTCGGCTGTTTTTTCAAGTCCTTGTTCCGCTCCGGATTTTAACTGGTCAATCAAATGCTTCAGCAATGCTTCTGCATTGGCGCCCAGTTCCTTTCCAATAACAGGTAATGCTTCTATCTTCTGTATTACCGGCGCTGCTAACCATGCTTGAAAAATGACCTGACTTTGCATCGGTAGTGCCAGTACCACAGTGGCAATCTTGTCGTACCACAGTTTGCACGGATAGATGATTTTTTGCTCGACCTGGGATTGGCTGTTTTTTACATTGCTGTCGATCAATTCAACAATTTCACTGATCATTAATCTGGCCGGCTCAACAACCCATTTTTCAAAATACATGATTGCTTGATCAGGGCATTGATGGACTATATTTGAAGTCGTATGGATATTTTCGTGAATCAGCAATTTTTTCTTGCTGATGAAATCCTTGGCTTCATAAACAATGCCCCGAATGACTTCAATCTGCTGCTGAATTTGCGCTAAAGCAGGGTTGATTATTTTTTCATCAATTCCGTTTTTGATTTGATCCCTGCATTGGTGAATTGTAAATAGGGCTCTTTTCAACAACGATTGTTGCGCATATACCAACTTTAATTCTAGTTCATGAATCTTTAAATCGCGCTCAGTTAAAGATTTTTTTAGCGAAACGATAGTCTTCTTATTTTTTTTCAGCTGCTCGGAAAGCTTGACCACCTCCGCTTCCAGCTGAGTTAGTTTCGCCAACTTGCCTGTTTTAGTGCCGTTATCAGATGCCATCATCGACCCCCGTTATGTAATTGTTTATATTTATTATTGTTTTGCCAATAAAGGCAGGCTCATACATAACAAACAACTAGCTTAAAGTCAACAAACAAAACGCTTTCAACGGCTTCTGTATCGGCGATCTTTACTTCCGCCGATACAACCCCCAGATGATGGCAAACACTTCTTACCTTCCGAATTATTGAGTTCCCGCCTCTATTTTTTGACGCTGTTGATCCGCAGCGTCCTGAACCTGTCGCTCAACCTGTTTGGCCTGCTCCAAAGTTTCCCGTTGCGTTTTTAATAGACCTGGATCTACAACTCCAACCTGCTTATCGTCTTTGTTGCAACCGGCGATTGCAACCAGCATCAGGATTGCCGCCACTCTAATTAATAGTTTCATCTTGTTTCCTTGCTGTTGTTCAGGTTTAGGGCAGCTGACTCATTTCTGAAACCTTGCCGTAATCAACGCCCACACTAATAATAAAACTGCTAGCCTCTTCAATATTCATAGCTGATTTAATTACTTTCGATTTTTCGACAATCACCGTAAAACCGGATGTTGGGTTAGGCGATGTAGGAACAAACAGCACATATTTATCATCGTACCGGTTGGTAACATAAGCAGTCATCCACACGCCGTCTTTAGGATACTCGACATAAACCACTTCCTTTGCAATAGTCCGGTCGTGGGATGTAAACATATTGATAACTTTTTTAAGCACGCGATAAAGCGTGTTCATCAACGGGATTCGATCAATAATATGGTCAAATGCGCCAATCACCCAGGAGCGGCCTTCCTGGACTAACTTTCGGCCAATGTATACCAGAATAAAAAAACTGATCGCGAAAACCAGGATCGTATAAAGATAATTATCTGCGTAGCCGTAAACCATTTGGAACAAATCGGAAACCCGATCTTTTACAAAAATCATAATTTGTAAAATGATGACAATCGGAATAACCGCAAGAACTCCAATCAAAAAATAATTCAACAGCTTTTTAACCAACTCTTTCATTTCTCTCTCCAGTTTTATAAGGATTTTTATTATTAACAGAATGCCCGATACCAATAGAAATACCGCATATTCCTGCTGTATTTTTCATTATTGATCCCGTTGTAAAGCATTTTTGGTCCATTTGAATCTTATTACAGCAAGCTCTTGTCACAGCAAATCCATCGGCAAAACCGAGTAAGACAACAGGGATGCCCAACAATACATCCCCCAAAAATAGACTGAACTATGGATGTTGCAACACTCGTAAGCGAAAGATATTGACCGGTATGGCATTCGACTTTAACGGGTGTTATTTCAAGACGCCATTATACCCGAGGCCGAAACTAAGCAAATTTATGATTCTAGATATCCTCCAAGAAATAATGTTCATCGATCACAATGTCCGTCTTTCCGGCTCCCGTCATAACCGATAAGAGAACCTCAACCAGCGCCGCTGTGCCTTCCTTGCCGCGTTAGCGTTAGCGTTTGGTTTAATATCCTCCAACAATCTCCACACGGCTCCGTCCTCCGCCCTGCTTTTCAACCACCACCTTGGCGCCGATACGTTCTACCAGAATAGGCACATGCGAGATAACGCCGACTTTCCTGCCCAAGGCTTGCAAGGTATCCAAGCTGGCGATGGCGATATCCAGCGTTTCCGGATCCAGGCTGCCGAAGCCCTCATCGATAAACAGCGATTCAACCTGGGTTTTGTTGGATGACAATGAGGCCAAACCCAAGGCCAGCGCCAGCGACACCAAAAAGCTTTCGCCGCCGGACAGACTGTGTACGCTGCGCACGTCATCGGCCATGTCGCGATCGATGATTTGCAGTTCCAGATCGCTGCCCGGCACGCGTTGCAGTGCATAGCGCTTGGCGAAATCTTCAAGATGCCTGTTGCTGTGAGCCAGCAACGCTTCCAGGGTCAGGCTTTGGGCAAAAGTACGGAACTTGGCGCCGTTCTTCGATCCTATCAATTCATTCAGACTTTCCCATTGCTCCCAGCGCTCCCGTTGGCTGTCCAGCTCCGCTTTCAGAAGGCATCCTGCTTCGATTTTTTTGTCGTCTTCCCGCAGCAGTATGACCTGCTCTTCTTTTTGGCTATGCGCAAGCTGTCTTTGCTGCTGCAATTCGGCCGACAGTTTATTAGCATCTTCCTCACTTAATTCGACAGAATAGCTTTGGTCGCAGGAGTTCCCTACTCCTTGCGATACTTCCACCAGCCATGGCGGCCGATGTTTTAAACAATCGTCGGCCTTAACCTTCAACAACACCAAAGACTCTTGCAGACTGCGCTCCAGCGCCGCCATTTGGGCTTTGTACTCCGCCAGCCAACCGTCATCTTTTTCCAGCAACCGGCTTAACTGTTCCAAATCGATGGCCTGCTTTTCCAGCGATTGATTCAGCGCACTCAGGACTTTTTCCAGGCTGCTATAACGCCTGCCGGTCTCGGTTTGCCAATGCTGCTGATTTTGTTTATGGGTTGCCAACTCCGTTTCGGCCTGATTGACCGTATGACCGGCCTGCTGATGAACAGCTCTTGCAGCCTGTACGCTTTGGTTAACGGTTTGCTCGAAACTGTCGGCGGTAATGCTTGGCAAAACCGCCTCGCGCTCGATTGACAATTTTTGCTGTTCTGCTGTTTGGACAGTTAACTCGGCCTGTTTAATTCGGTGTTGTTGCAGGCATTGTTTTAGCGCCTGCTCGGCAAGCTTTTCATCACTGCTGATTTTTTCCAGGGCTTTGGCGGCGGCTTCAATCTGCTGTTCGGTAAGTTGGAATTGCTGCGCTTTTGCCGCACAATCCTGCCTGAACATAGAGCTGGAATCGTGCAAATCAGCTTGCCAGTTGTCGAACTGCCGAAACGGTATAGTCAATAGTTCAATAATCGCTTTTAGCTGCTTATCCATTTCCTGAACACCAACAGCGACATGCTCCAGATCGGCTTTATTTTTGGCATGCTGCTTATCCAGCTCGGTGTATTCGGAAGACAGCTTTTCCTTATTTCGCTGATCTGCATCGAATAATTCCTGTGCCACTTTTAACTGTTTTTGCAATTCCAGAGCTCCTTTTTCCTGCTGCCTGATTTGCTCCAGCGCGAAATTGATCTGCTCCTCATGACTTTTCAGTGCGGGCAAAAGCTGGATATCCGTAACCGAAAAATCAGGCGACTGCCAAGGATGGTGGCCGAGACTGCTCCCGGCAGTCCTCGGCATTTCCTCCGTCCCTAGAGGGCAGAAGTGTCGCAATCGGTCGGGAACCGATGCTACCTTATCTTGCATAGCCAGAGCCGCCCAATCGCTGCTGCAAATATCGAGCTTTATCTGCGCCTCGGCCAGCCTGCCTTCCAGTGCCGTTTTTTGCTGTTGTCCTTGACTGATGCCCTTGGTCAATTCGGCGCTAGCTTTAATCAGCGCTTCATGCTGGCTTTCCAGCTCAACGACCCGTGCTGACTGTGCTAAGGCATGTTCATTGCCTATGCTCGCCTGATCTTTCCACGGATGCTCAAGCGATCCGCAGACCGGGCAAGGCTGGTCTTGCTGTAGCAACGCGCGAAACTGCTCGGCGTTTTTATGCATGGTCGCCTGTATCAACTCCAAGGCTTTTTTTGCCTCGTTCAAAGCAATGCCATTAACCATCTGTTGTTGGTTTAATGTTTGCAGTTGTAGCGTACCGTCATTAACCGCCTGTTCTGCTGCTGCCAGTTCATCCTTGTTTTGCTTGATGGTCTGTTGCAGCTCCTGGGCGTTATTCGCCAGACTCAGCGCCAGCGTGATCTGCTCGCGCTTGTTTTCAAGCTCGCCTTTTGCTTGATACAGGTCGTCAAGCAATTGCTTGCTGTCCTGTGTTTTCAGTTGCGCCAGCGCCTGTTGATGTTGTTCCAGCTTTTTGTGACTGTCCTCAATCGCAAGCTTTAGCCCCGCCAGACTGCATTCATCCTTGGCAACTGACTGCTTTAACTGCTCCGCTTTGAGCGCATCGTCTGTTTTTCGGGTATTCAAGGCTTGATAGCGTTCCAGCTCTGCATCCCATCGGCCCCATTCAGCGGCGATGGGTTTGACCGCCTGATTTTGTTCCAGCCAGATATTAAGCTGTTGCAGCGCCACGGTTTGTCCAGTCTGCCGGCTTAACAGCGATTGATGCTCTTTCTCGGCCACAACTATCGCCTTAAGCAATTGGTCCTCTTCCGCGGTTAGGGTCTCGACCACTTGCCGGATAATATCAACACGCGTATCCAAGGTCCGCGCTTTAATTAAGACCGGTTGCGCCTGCTGTTGTTGCTGTTCTGCTTCAGCTAAAGCAACGGCAAGAGTGCCAAGCTGTTCCTTTGCGCTACGCAATTTAGCTTCAGCGGCTACTTGCTGGCCGCTACTGTCTTTGAGTTTTTGCTCGGCATCCCGGTACTCGGCATTTGCCGTTTGGTACTGAGCCAACAATGGTCTTAAAGGCTGAGCCGCTTCAACTTTTCGTATCAGCTGCCGATCGGCTTCCGCCGCATCCCATGTCTGTTGGCTCACTGCAAGATTGTCACGAGCATCCCGTTCAGCTTGTTGCAGTTTCTTCAGCTCGGCATACCAGTCGATAATTTTCTGGTTGCCGGCGATTTGCAGATCAAGATCGGCCATCTGTCTGATGAACTGATCGCGTTGCTGTTCAAGCAGTTGCCGGGCGTCTTGATCCAGCGGGATTTGATCCTGCATCCGGTTAGCAATCTGGCTTAGCGCTTCTTTTTCCTGTCTGGCTCGTTCGAATGCCGCGATAGACAGCTCGGAATAAAGTTCGGTGCCGGTGATGCGTTCCAGCAAACTGGAACGCTCGTCTTTTTTGGCTTTCAAAAACGCGGCAAAATCGCCCTGAGCAAGCAGCACCGAGCGGCGGAACTGGTCGAAATTTAGGTCAATCAGTTCACTGATCGCTTCCAGCGTGTTTTTTTTGCCCTGGCCGATGCGCTGGCCGTCGTCAATTCTGCTTAACGCGACTTCCTGCGCCTGCAAGCGACCATCCGCTTTGCCTCGGGCTTTGCTGACTTCCCAGCGCGCGCGGTAGTGCTGCTTGTCCTTGCCGATAAAATCCACTTCGGCATAAGCATGGCTGGTGCCTCGGCGCAATATCGAGCGCACATCAGTACTAACCACGCGCAGGTTCTCATCCTCATCTTTATGGCCTACCGCAAAACCGTGGCCGTCCGGCAGGCGCGGTATTTTGTCATACAAAGCGAGGCATAAGGCATCCAGTATCGTGCTTTTACCGGCCCCGGTTTGCCCGGTAATGGCGAATAATCCGACCTGCTCCAAAGGGCCTGCATTCAGTAAAATCTCAAACGGCTCGGCAAGACTGGCCAGATTTTTTCCGCGTATTGCTAAAATGCGCACTATTCCGTTCCTTGCAGGCTTTCAAACAATTCGTTAAACAGCGCATTCATGGTTTCGGGTGCGTCCTTGTTATATTTGTTTTGGTAGCAGCGCTGAAAAACATCCAACGGTTGCAGTTCTTCCAGGCGTTCTTCGATTTTTAAATCGGCCAGGCTTTTTTCGCTGCCGCTGTAGGCGGTGGAGATTTTCAGTAAGCGCACCGGCAGTTTGGCGATGATTTCCTCAATCTGCTGGCGCAATCCGGGCTCCGGTTTTTCCAGCCTGATGCGCAATTCAAGCAGTGGCCGTTGCTCGATCGACAGATCGTCAAAAGTCAGATTCTGCAATTGCTTGATTACTTCTGGCAACACGGCAAAATCCTTGCCGTTGGGAATTCTTAGCAATTGGACGCTGCGGGGGATTTTAACGGCGACGGTTTCAACCAGCTGGCCCGCTTTGATATCGACCTGAATGACCTGATGCGGATAATCGCTTTCATCAAACGACAGCGGAATCGGCGAACCGCTGTAACGGATATGCTCGTTAGCGCCGACCTTTTGCGCCAAATGCAAATGGCCTAAGGCCACATAAACAATATCGTCAGGAAACAATTCAACCGGCAGCGCATGCTGGTTGCCGCCCAGTATTTTGCGCTCGCTTAATTCGGATACCGCGCCGTTGACCATATAACAATGCCCGGTCAGGATCAGGCTCCCGGCATTGCCCGTCTTTTGTTGTAGTTGCTCAAAAAGTTCGGCATACAGCATTTTCATGCCGGAGATTAACGGATCGCTGTCTTGTTCGCTTGGTCGCATCGGCTCCAGACCGATTGCGACACTGCCACCATCCCTGGCGGTCGGCGGCAGATCGGCATTGCGCAGAAACGGCATCGCCCCGCACCAGGCTTTGATCTCGCCCGCCGCATTGGTCAGCGGCACCAGTAAGCGATCCCAATCAATATTGCCCTGCCCGTCTCGCGACAGACCGCCGATCACAGTAACGCCCAGTGCATTAAGTATCGGCGATGGAGCGTCCAGCCGTGACGCGGAATCATGGTTACCGCCAACTAACACGATATCCAGATTCGGCAGCCGGGTTTTAGTCTTGACCAGAAAGTCGTAGAGCTGCGACTGGGCAGCGGAAGATGGATTGGCCGAATCGAAAATATCGCCAGCTACAATCAACGCATCGGCTTGTTTGTTGTGCAACTCGTCCAGCAGCCAGTCGAGGAACCGCTGGTGCTCCAGTTGCCTAGAGACGCCGTGCAGATGATGCCCCAGATGCCAGTCTGCGGTGTGGAATATTCTTACCATTGGGTTTCTTTGTTATAGGATTTGGGTGAGCAATATAACAAAGAAAAGCTGTTTTAGAAGATCAATCGTTTTTAACTGACAAATGATTAATCTAAAGTTCGAGAAGATTTACTGTGAAGATCGCGATAACAGCCAACAATTACCAGATATCAAATTCCTAAAGCAGGGATCAGCAGGTTGTTTAGTATAAATTTACCACCTGCAATTAGACTTTATGCTGAAATTGTGCAAAAAGTATCATTATAGGCTACACTTGAATCATTCTAAATAATTATCTTCTGATCATAATGCTTATTCGTTTCGGGTGCTCCAATTACAAATCTATCTTTGATTATCAAGAACTGATCTTTACAGCATCTACATTAAAAGACTCTCAATCGGACCTTATTAAGGATATAGGCATTCCAGAACTTATTTTACCGAGTATTGCTCTCTATGGTGCAAATGCGTCTGGAAAAACAAACATGATTGAAGCTTTACAATTTTTTGTCCGTTTTATTAGAAGTTCTTATAGAGAAGCTGCACCTAATGGCATTAGTCGGCCTGTCTTTAAGCTCAATTCAGCAGCAAAAAAACAGGCGAGTGAATTCGATGTAGACTTTATTTTAGGGAATAAACACTATCACTATGGATACAAAATTAATGATGAAATTGTTTTGGAAGAGTGGCTATTTTCTTATGCCTATGAAAATCGCAAATCCAGGACAGTTCTATTTCATAGAAGTATAGAAGAAGCCACTGAATATAAATTTAGTAAGTATTTAAAAGGTGAAAATAGGGTAATTGCTAAGCTTACAAGACCAAATAGTTTATATTTAAGTACGGCGGCGCAAAATAATCATGATCTTCTCAGTGAAGTATATAAATATTTTAGATTAAATATTCTATTTAGATTTGATCAATTACTTGATTCATTGCTTATAGCAAGACACCTTAAAGAATACGGAACAGTAACACAAGTAGGTCATTTTTTAAAAAACTTAGGCGCAGGAATTGAAACGATTGAATTAAAGGTAAAAAAATGTGAAGGAGATGATCTTGTTGTTAGAGAAAAAACTCAAGATTTTATAAAAAATATTCTGCGTGATGTTTTAGGTGATAACGCAAAAGACTTTATAGTGTCTAACGAAGACGATACGTTAGAATTAATACATAAAGATCAAGATGGAAATTTTATCTCTTTTAAGCTTGAGGATGAAAGTCTCGGCACTAGAGCAATGATCGCTTTGTTAGCACCTGTATTTAAAGTTTTAAATTCAGGTGGAATTTTTGTTGTGGACGAAATTGAATCAAGCCTCCATGTCCTATTAACCATTCAAGTAGTTAAATTGTTCAGCCATAAAGAAACCAATCCCAAAGGCGCTCAATTGCTTTTCACCACCCATGAAACCAATATTCTGTGCAGCAATATTTTGAGGCGGGATCAAATTTGGTTTTCAGAAAAAAATTTCGAAGGTGAAACCATTATTGCACCCTTAACTGATTATGAGTTACGCGCTACCGATAACTTTCAAAAAGGTTATTTAGAAGGCCGATTTGGTGCAATTCCTTTTTTAGGCGATATCCAAAAACTATTCCAAATTGAAAATAATAACAATGGCTAGGAGAATACCTAAATCAAGATCGACTAGCCGGAAGCTAGGAACGAAATCACCAAAATTTTTAATTATTGCTTTCTGCGAAGGAAAGAATACTGAACCCGAATATCTCAAAAGCTTTGCAAAACATCATGGCAACGGCTTAGTAAGAATAGAACCAATTGCTCCAGCTGGTGTTCCATTAACAATTGTTGAAAAAGCCGTTACAAGAAAAAAAGACTTAGATGCTAAGAAGAAAACAGACAGTTTTGATAGTCTTTATGAAGTCTGGGCGGTATTTGATAGAGACGAACATCCAAATATTCCACAAGCGATTGATTTGGCAAGAGGTAATAACGTTCATACAGCCATATCTAATCCTTGCATAGAAATTTGGCCTTTATTGCATTTTACATTTCATCAATCTTATATTCATAGGCATGCTCTTCAACGTGAATTGGCTAGATATATGACCAGCTATCACCCTAATGGAAGCAAAATAATTGATTATGAACTAATAAAAAATGACTTTAATTCTGCTAGATCGAGGGCTGAAAGCCAATTAGCAGATCATGAAGCAACTGATAATCCTTACGGAAACCCTTCAACAACTTTCTATAAGCTACTCGAAAGAATAATTGAAAATGGCATTGTTCCCAAGTCACTTCAGCCATAAGTACAATAGCAAGTGCTCTGATGAAGCCTTGCGGAATTCCGGTGAAAGCTTGCGGCTTCGATCATCCGGTATTCCACTACACACGTGATTATATCGAGAAATTACATCAATATTCCCCCGACCCAACCATTCAAGAAAGCCCCAAAACATCCTGCATGTCGTACAAACCGCTGTCCTTATCAGCCAGCCAAACCGCAGCCCTGACTGCGCCATTGGCGAAAGTCATGCGGCTGGTGGCTTTGTGGGTGATTTCCACACGCTCGCCGTCGTCGGCAAACATGACGGTGTGCTCGCCGACGATGTCCCCGGCGCGTATGGTTGAAAAGCCGATGGTTTTCCGGTCGCGCTCGCCGGTATTGCCTTCCCTGCCGTAGATCGCGCAGTCTTTTAAATCCCTGCCTAACGTATCGGCTATCACTTCGCCCATGCGCAATGCGGTGCCGGACGGCGCATCGACTTTGTGCCGGTGATGGGCTTCGATCACTTCAATGTCGGTGTAATCGCCCATGACTTTGGCGGTCATCTCCAGCAGTTTAAGCGACAGGTTGACGCCGACGCTCATGTTCGGCGCCATCACGATCGCCACGTCTTTGGCTGCCTCGGAAATTAGAGCTTTTTGCGCATCGCTGTAACCGGTAGTGCCGATGACCAGCTTTTTCCCGGCCTGCCGACAAACCTCGATGAAGTCCATTGAAGCATCGGGGCGGGTAAAATCGATCAGCACGTCGAATTGGTCGACAACGGACGCCAAGTCAGCGACGACTTTAACGCCAATCTCGCTAATGCCCGCCAGTTCACCGGCGTCGCGGCCTATGGCAAGACTCTCGGGGCGGGACGCGGCAACGGTCAGTTCGGCATTTTTAGCCAGCGCCGCGGCTTTAATCAGGCAAAGGCCCATGCGGCCGGACGCACCTACTACAGCAATACGCATCATTGGTTTATCCCGTTAATTTATCGAAAAAGCTTTTCACGCCGTCAGTCCATGAAGTCTCTTGCGGACTGTGATGTTTGCCGCTGCCGGATAAAGCTTCGCTGAGCTGCTGCACCAGGGCTTTTTGTTCCTTGGTCAGATGCACCGGCGTTTCTACCTGCACCTTGCATAGTAAATCGCCAACCGGGCCGCCTCTAACCGGCTTGACGCCTTTGCCGCGCAGCCTGAATAATTTTCCGGTTTGCGTTTCGGCGGGAATTTTCAACAGCACTTTACCGTTTAAGGTCGGCACCTCCAACTCGCCGCCCAAGCAAGCAGTCGGAAAACTGATCGGCACTTCGCAATATAAGTTAGCGCTGTCACGGGTAAAGATTTCATGTTCTTTTACCTGAACCTGAACATATAAATCGCCTGCCGGTCCGCCATTTTCTCCGGCTTCGCCTTCTCCGGCCAAACGTATGCGATCGCCGGTATCGACGCCTGCAGGAATTTTTGCCGACAAGGTTTTGTTTTCCTGAACACGCCCCTGACCATAACACGCGCCGCAAGGATCTTTGATTTGTTTGCCGGTACCACGGCAGGTTGGACAGGTTTGCTGAACCGAAAAGAAACCCTGCTGCATCCTGACCTGGCCGTGACCATGACAAGTTGAGCAGATAATCGGGCTGGAGCCTTTTTTAGCGCCGGAACCGCTACATTCTTTACAGGTAACCAGCACCGGCACCCGGATTTTGGCTTCAGTGCCGAATACGGCTTCTTCAAGCGTCAATTCCAGGTTGTAACGCAGGTCCGAACCGCGCTGAACACTGCTGCGCTGCTGCCGTCCGCCACCGAAGATATCCCCGAAAATATCGCTGAAACTCTCAGCGCCGCTGAAACCGCCAAAGCCTCCGGGGCCACGTCCGCCCATTGAAGCATCGACTCCGGCATGGCCGAACTGGTCGTAAGCGGAACGCTTTTTGGGGTCTGATAAGACTTCGTAAGCTTCCTTAATCTGCTTAAACTTGGCTTCAGCTTCTGCCTGGTTGTCTTTGTTCCTGTCCGGGTGATACTTCATCGCCTTGCTGCGATAGCTTTTCTTAATCTCAGCATCACTGGCGTTTCTGTCTACACCGAGAAGCTTGTAAAAATCTTCTTTTGCCATGGTTCAATATTCTATTGTTGGATTTTGATGATTATCGTCTGATTTTGTCCGAGATACCCGTGAAGAGGATAAGAGACGGGTTACTAAACCGCAAAAAGAACACGAAGGGACACGAAGTTTGTTCTTCGCGAGCTTCGTGTTCTTTGTAGTTTTATGTCTTAAGTTAATGCATAGGGAGGAATACGATACGCCTCCGGTTTACATTTTACTTCTTGTCGTCATCTTTAACTTCTTCAAACTCGGCATCGACAACACCGTCATCCGCCGCAGCATGATGCTCTGAAGAAGCATGAGCGCCATGGGCGCCGGACGCTTCGCCTTCAGATGCTGATTTTTGTGCATAAACGCGTTCAGCCAGTTTACCGGACAACTCGGTTAAGTCATTGGTTTTGGCTTCAATTTCCTCTTTATCGTCGCCTTTAATCGCAGTTTTCAGTGCTTCAACCGCATGTTCAATGTTGCTTTTTTCATCTGCGCCGACTTGGTCGCCCAGCTCTTTCAGCGATTTTTCAGTCGCATGGATTATGCTGTCTGCATGGTTACGCGCCGCTACCAACTGAGTCAGTTTACGGTCTTCATCAGCATGCGCTTCGGCATCTTTAATCATGCGTTCAACTTCATCATCCGATAAACCGCTGGATGCTTTGATGACGATAGATTGCTTTTTGCCGGTCGCCTTGTCTTTGGCAGACACGTTCAAGATACCGTTGGCATCAATGTCGAACGCCACTTCAATTTGCGGAATACCGCGCGGTGCTGGCGGAATATCGGCCAAATCAAAGCGTCCCAAGGACTTGTTCGCTGATGCAACTTCGCGCTCGCCTTGCAATACATGCACGGTTACTGCGGTTTGATTGTCGTCCGCAGTAGAGAACACTTGCGATGCATTGGTCGGGATCGTAGTGTTTTTCTCGATCAGCTTGGTCATGACGCCGCCCATGGTTTCGATACCCAACGATAATGGAATAACGTCCAACAGCAATACATCTTTAACTTCGCCGCCCAAAACACCGGCCTGAATCGCCGCTCCCAAGGCTACCGCTTCATCAGGGTTAACATCTTTGCGCGGTTCTTTACCGAAAATGCTCTTAACCATTTCCTGAACTTTCGGCATACGGGTTTGACCGCCCACCAAGATTACGTCATCAATATCCGCTGCCGTTAACTTCGCATCTTTCAGCGCCATTTCGCATGGGCCTTTAGTACGGTTAATCAGTTCTTCAACCAGCGATTCCAGTTTGGCGCGGGTCAATTTAACGTTCAAATGCTTAGGACCTGATGCGTCTGCGGTAATGTACGGCAGATTCACGTCGGTTTGCTGGCTTGAAGACAATTCGATCTTGGCTTTTTCCGCCGCTTCTTTTAAACGTTGCAAGGCCAGCGGATCGTTATGCACGTCAACGCCGCTTTCTTTTTTGAATTCTGACGCAAGGAACTCAATGACTCTTGAGTCAAAATCTTCACCACCCAGGAAAGTATCGCCGTTGGTTGATAACACTTCGAATTGGTGCTCGCCTTCTATCTCGGCAATTTCAATAATTGAAATATCGAATGTACCGCCGCCTAAGTCATACACCGCAATTTTGGTGTCGCCTTTAGGCTTGTCCATACCAAAAGCCAATGCAGACGCTGTCGGTTCGTTAATAATACGTTTAACTTCCAGACCGGCAATACGGCCGGCATCTTTAGTGGCTTGACGTTGCGAATCGTTAAAATAAGCCGGCACGGTAATGACCGCTTCAGTGACTTCTTCGCCCAAATAAGCTTCAGCGTCTTTTTTCAACTTCATCAAAACACGCGCCGAAACCTCGGGAGCCGCCATTTTTTTGCCATGAACTTCAACCCAGGCATCACCGTTTTCAGCTTCGATAATTTTATATGGCACCATTTTGATATCTTTTTGTACGACATCATCTTTAAAACGGCGGCCGATTAAACGTTTGATTGCAAATAAAGTATTTTTGGGGTTGGTAACGGCCTGGCGTTTTGCCGATTGCCCAACCAATACTTCGTCGTCACTGGTAAAAGCGATAATGGAAGGCGTAGTGCGCGCACCTTCGCTGTTTTCAATCACTCTTGCTACGCCGTTTTCCAACACCGCGACGCACGAGTTTGTTGTTCCTAAATCTATGCCAATTATTTTAGCCATTGAATTCTCCAGACCTGAATTTATTTAAAAAGTAAAAGTTGTTACAAATATGAGGCTGTTATGTTTAATTTCAAGCCTGTTCATCGATGCTAGGAGTATCTGTTGGCTTATTTTCGGCTGCTTTGGCAACCAAAACCATCGCAGGACGAAGCAAACGTCCGTTTAACATATATCCTTTTTGGAAAACATTGACCACTGTATTCGGCTCAGCACCTTCTACAGCTTGCATGGCCATGGCCTGGTGCTGTTCCGCGTTAAACGGCTGGCCGATCGGGTCAATCGTTTCAATTTTGAATTTAGCAAATACTGATTCGAACTGTTTAATCGTTAATTCGCTGCCTTCACGGAATTTTTTCACTTCCTCGCTATCGCCTGTCGCTGCCTGCAAGCCCAACACCAGACTGTCCAATACCGGCAATAACTCTTTGGCAAAACTCGTTAGAGCAAATTTGTGCGCATCTTCCAGATCCTTTTGCGTTCTTCTTTTCAGGTTTTCCATTTCCGCCTGTGCGCGAACCGCTTTGTCCCAATTCTCCTGAGCTTTTTGCTCAGCTTGGGCCAATGCCTGCTGTAACTCCTCAACCGTAGGCTCGTGCTCGGCCAGTTCGGTATGCGGTGGCTCTACAACCGTTTCGTTTTCAGTTTTAACCTGGGATTCAGGCGCTTCCTGATCAATGCTCATTATTTATAGCTCCTTAACATTTAAAATTAATATCCATGCCCGACGGCACAAAAGATGTTTTTATAGTGGGGTCGTTGATTTTGGATTCAAGGCGGCGCCTAATAATTTTGCCGTCACATCGACAAAAGGAATGATTCTTTCATAAGCCATGCGCGTTGGCCCTATGACGCCCAGTACCCCGACCACTTCGTCGCTGACCGAATACGATGAGGTCACCAGACTGCAATGATCAAAAGCCCGGTAGCCGGATTCTTCGCCGATAAATATCTGTACGCCGTCAGCTTTCATGCATTGATCCAGCAAATGAATAACGCCCTGCTTCTGGCTGAACGCTTCAAACAAATTCCTGAGCCGCTCCATATCGGATAGCTCGGAAAAACCCATTAAATTGGTTTCGCCGGTCAACACATAATCATCTTTTTTATTATCCTGGTCGAACGCCAGCTGAGCCATTTTTACCGCATCCAGCATGCCTTGGTTCATGCGTTCCTGATCGTCCTGCAGTTCCTTTAAAACGGCTTTGCGCACCGCGTCCAGGCTGCGTCCGGAATAAATCGAATTCAAATAATTAGCCGCCTGCTGTAGTTCGGCGGGGCTGAAAACCTTGCTGGTATGGATGATTTTATTGTGGACTTCCTGCTCATTGGTAACAAAAATGACCAAAACACGGGTATGAGATAAAGATAGAAATTCGATATGCCGCAAGCAGACCAGCTCTCTTTTAGGCAAGGTCACCACACCGGCCATCTGCGTTAACTCAGACAGCAGCCGCGAGGCGACGCCGATCACATCACTGGTGTCCTCACTTAACGACAACCCCTCATACAGCCGGGTTAAATCCTTCGACTCCAATGGCTTAACCGTTAGCAAGCTATCAACAAATAAGCGATAGCCGCTGACCGTAGGGACCCGTCCTGCTGAAGTATGCGGCGAATGCACCAACCCAAGGTCTTCCAGGTCGGCCATGACATTGCGGATAGTTGCCGGACTTAAATTTAAATCCGAATCTTTTGATAAAGCCCGTGACCCCACCGGCTGACCATCACTGATATATCGCTCAACCAGCATTTTTAATAGCTGTAGCGACCGCTCATTTAAAACCTGCGTCTTACTCACACCAACCTCTGCGACTAAAATTAGCACTCCATCAAGGCGAGTGCCAGCGAGGCAAAGTATCAGCTCACCGGGCTATTGTCAATAAGCCTAAAAATTCGATTAATAATTATATTTCTCTTGATATATACGAATCTTACCTGCTTTTTTAGCTTCGCATTCTTATTAAAAACATATAACTCAAAGTGCGCTTTTTGATTTTATGGCATTGGGACATCGCTTTATTGAAGCCTAGGAGATTAAATCCATCTACGCCTTAACCCAATAATATGCCAACCCGACTACAACCAGCTGAAAAAACACTAACCCCCAGAAATAAATCCCGAAAAGAACAATTTTGACTTGCATCGGTTGCTGGGGAGAATTGCGTCTGACCATAACGATACCGCCGAGGATCGCCATCAGCGCGACGGCGACTCCGGTCAACGCAATATTCATAGTTAATCCCTTACCGGCGGCGGCGCCAGCACGACTCTTGAACCATTGCTTTCAGGAGAACTGACAACACCGGCGGCTTCCATATCTTCAATCATGGTTGCTGCACGATTGTAACCAACCTTAAAGCGTCTTTGTACGCTGGAGATTGAGGCTTTGCGGGTTTCTGTGACAAACTGCACGGCTTCGTCGTACAAGGCATCTGTTTCGGAATCGCCATTGCCGCCACCACCGCCCATGCTGTAGCCATCGCTCGAATCGGAAGAATCGCGGGTAATGTCTTCCAGATAATTAGGCGGCGCGGTTTGTTTTAAAAACTCAACCACGCGATGCACTTCATGGTCATCGACAAATGCGCCATGCGCGCGAACCGGAATGCTGGTGCCTGAGGGTAAAAACAACATGTCGCCATTACCCAGCAGCGTTTCCGCGCCGCCTTGATCGAGAATGGTACGCGAGTCGATACGCGAGGAAACTTGGAATGAAATCCGGGTAGGCACGTTGGCTTTGATCAACCCGGTCAACACGTCGACCGATGGGCGCTGCGTAGCCAGAATTAGATGGATACCGGCCGCACGGGCTTTTTGTGCCAGACGGGCAATCAGTTCTTCAACTTTTTTGCCGACGATCATCATCATGTCGGCTAACTCGTCGATGACGATGACGATGCTGGGCAAAGTGCTTAAGGTGGGGTACTCTTCCCCTTCCTCCAGCGGATTGATCATTTGGAACATCGGATCCCTGATACTTTCGCCTCTTGCGGTCGCGTCTTCTATCAACTGGTTAAATCCGGCAAGGTTTCTGACGCCCATTTTGGACATTAATTTATAGCGTCTTTCCATTTCAGCAACCGCCCAGCGCAATGCATTGCTGGCTTCCTTCATATCGGTTACGACCGGGGTCAGTAAATGCGGAATACCCTCGTAAACCGATAACTCCAGCATCTTCGGGTCGATCATGATCAAGCGCACTTGTTCCGGCGTCGCCTTATAAAGCAGACTTAGAATCATGGTATTGATAGCGACCGATTTACCGGAACCTGTGGTACCTGCGACCAATGCATGCGGCATTTTGCCAAGGTCGGCGACCATCGGCGTACCGGAAATATCCTTGCCCATCGCCAGAGTCAGCAGGGATTTGGATTTCTCAAACGGTGCAGACACTAACAGTTCGCGTAAGGTCACCATTTCCCGCTCCCGATTAGGGATCTCAAGGCCGACTACGGATTTACCGGGGATGATTTCAACGATACGGACGCTGGTAACCGACAAGGCTCTGGCCAAATCTTTGGACAACGTGCTGATGCGGCTGACTTTAACACCTGCCGCAGGTTGTAATTCAAAACGGGTGATAACGGGGCCCGGATGGAAACCGACTACGGACACAACGACGTTAAAATCGGCCAGAATGTCTTCCACCAGGCGCGACATTTCTTCCAAGTCACTTTGCGAATAGCCGATAACGCGGGTGTCGCGATGGTCCAGCAGCTCCAGCGAAGGTAAAACGCCTTGGCTGGCATCGTATTTGATCGCCGGCTGTTGTTTTTTGAGCGAAAAGCTGCTTTTTACCGGAGGCTTCTCTGCCGGTTTTTCGACAGCCGGTATTATGGCTTTGGCGCTAATTTTTCTTTTAGGTTCCTGTTTTACCGGATTATTGACCGGCATCTGGGCGCGTTTGACCGAGCGATCCTGAAGTAAGCTCAAAACGCTGCTGCCCAAAAACTGACAGATAAGTACGGTATATTTGCCGATAGCGTCTATTAACGCTACCCATGACAAGCCGGTAACCAGGGTCACACCAGCCAATAAAACTACTAACAGGAGTAATGTCGCCCCCGAATTGCCGAGCACGACTAACAACGCATTGCCGGTTTCCTGGCCTAAAATACCGCCGGTGTTGCTGGGTAGTTCGATTCCTGTTCTTAATAGATACAAGTTCAATAACGCAGCACCTGAGATAATAGTTGCTATAGACCCTACCCACTGCAGCGCGATAATCATTTTCTCGCGGCCTTGTCTGCCCCGAGTGTAAATTAAATAGCCTTGCCAGAAGATAATGACCGGAAACAGATAAGCGACCAAGCCAAAACAGCTGAGCATGAAATCGGCAATCCACGCGCCAAAGACACCACAAGCGTTTGAGACTGCCAGCACCGATCCGCTATGCGTCCAGCCCGCATCCTCGTTACTAAAGGTGATCAACGAAATTAAAAAAAATAATCCGCTTGCAATGAAGCCTAATAAAGCGACTTCTCGCAAACCGCGAAAGGTTTTTTCTTCCATTACAGCAGCCATACTCTACAACTCGTCACATAAATTACCCATAAAACATGATTATAGATCAATAACAGGATGTTTCACATTAATAATATCCGCATTAAACTCCAGTCTGTATTTTGGCAATTTTACGGCGGCTAAGCCGATAAAACAGTTTACGAATCATACTTTCGTCTTCATAATTATTTTTTTGTCTTACCCACTGCAAAGGATTTTTAATGAGTGATACCAAACATTGCCGCCTTTTGATTCTCGGCTCCGGCCCCGCCGGTTATACGGCCGCGATCTATGCCGCGCGAGCCAACATGAATCCGGTTATTATTACGGGTATGCAGCAAGGCGGGCAGTTAACGACAACAACTGAAGTAGATAACTGGCCTGGAGATATCGAGGGTTTACAAGGGCCGGCGCTCATGGAAAGAATGCAAAAGCATGCCGAACGCTTCGCTACCGAGATAATTTTCGACCACATTCACACGGCCGATTTATCCGCTCGCCCTTTTACTTTAACTGGGGATTCCGGAACTTACACTTGTGATGCGCTGATTATTGCAACCGGCGCTTCAGCGCGATACTTGGGCATGGAATCAGAGGAAGCGTTCAAAGGCAAGGGTGTTTCAGCTTGCGCGACCTGCGACGGCTTTTTCTATAGAAACAAACCGGTTGCGGTCATCGGCGGCGGTAATACGGCTGTTGAAGAAGCCCTGTATTTATCCAATATCGCTTCCAAGGTCACGGTCGTGCATCGCCGCGACAAATTCCGTTCCGAAAAGATCCTTTCTGACAAGCTACTTGAAAAATCGCAAAACGGTAATGTCGTCATTGAATGGGATCATCAGCTGGATGAAGTGTTGGGAGACGATATGGGTGTTACCGGCCTTAGAATCAAAAACGCTCTGGACGGTTCAACCAAGGAACTGGATGTGCATGGCGTATTCATAGCCATTGGCCACACGCCTAATACCGGTATTTTTGAGGGCCAGCTGGATATGGAACACGGCTATATTAAAGTCAAAAGCGGGATTCACGGCAACGCCACTGCAACCAGCGTTGAAGGCGTATTTGCTGCCGGTGATGTGATGGACTCCGTTTATAAACAAGCCATTACTTCAGCGGGCGCAGGCTGCATGGCCGCGCTGGATGCAGAAAAGTTCCTTGATGAATTAGTCGGTTAAACTACATTTGGACATAATGACTGCCCTAGTCTTTCCGCTCCATACCTTAAATTAGACCATGCGATTGACTGTTCTTGACCCCTTAAATCCGGAGCAAGATTTCCCCTTAGCGCATCAAGCCCTCCGCGAACCGGACGGCTTGATTGCGGTCGGCGGTTGCCTATCCCAACATCGGCTGTTGAATGCCTACCGGCATGGAATATTTCCTTGGTATAACCCCGGCGAGCCTATCTTGTGGTGGTCGCCGGATCCCCGCCTGGTTTTATTTCCGGACAAACTGATTATTTCCCGCAGCTTGCGCAAAACCATGCGGAAAGATATTTTTTCAGTGACCTTTGACCAAGCTTTTAATGAAGTCATTTCAGCTTGTGCAACCCCCCGTAGAGATACCGCAGACACTTGGATAACAGCAGAAATCAATGCCGCTTATAATCAGTTGCATCAGGCCGGGTTTGCTCACTCAGTTGAAACTTGGATTGGCGACGAACTGGTTGGCGGATTATACGGCGTCGCGCTGGGGCAGGTTTTCTTTGGCGAGTCCATGTTTCATACCAGAACTGATGCTTCTAAAGTAGCTTTTGCTACCCTGGTTCAGCGACTTAAATCTTGGGATTACCAGTTGATAGACTGTCAAGTGCATACAACGCATTTGGAAGGCTTTGGCGCCCAAGAGGTTGAGCGGGATTGGTTTATAAAGTTACTTGATCAATACTGCGATAGCCCTGCCAGCCCGTCCGCTTGGCAAGCTCAATAACCGCCGCTCTAATCAATGCCGCCCTCTTTTTTCCCATTGGCTGTGCGCTGCATCCGATAAACTCTAAGGCCTATATTCGCCTGCTGGGAAAAATATTTAAACGCATTAAAATCTTCTTCAGTTAATGGCTGGTTAGTGATCCCTCGATCGGTATAAATTAGCCCAATCGGTATATTGTTGGAAAAAACCGGCATCATAAAACATTCATTTTTTCCGACCACATTGATATCCCTGAGCATGTACAGCTTACTATTAACCGAAGGTTTGGCCCAGAAAGCTTGAGTACCGGCCAGAGCATGGAAAAAGATATTAGGAGGTGTTTCCGATAGGTTGAAAATGACCTTGTGCTCATACGAGTCCTTGCGCCAGCCCAATGACAGCTTTTCTTTAAGTGACTGTTTGTCGGAGGCTAACAGGGAAAAGATAGTTCGATCCATGCCGATACCTCGATGAATCCCCTCAAGCACCGTTTCAAGTAGCAAATTGATGTCAAATTGGTCGCTTATTATTGAAATTATGTCTTGAGAAATATGAAGCTGCAGTTGTTTTTTATCAATAACCGGTGCTGATTCTTCCAAGTCGACAGCGTTATTCAGACGGCTTTGAATGAGCATGGCGGCATCGGTGGCGCCAAATTGGCAAGCCATATCAGAGGCATTAGCGGTATTATTTTCGAGCTTTTCAATTATAACTTTTTTGGGCTCCTTGGTAAGAGCTTCAATCTTCCTGATACAGGCATTATATTTTGCTGAACCAGCCCCTTCCTTTAACGCCTCGGCAATTTCATACCCTAAGTGAACCAAGCCAACCCTAGGATTTTTAGACCTTCCACCTGGCTTGATAGACTCCTCAATCAGGCCGCCTAATTTCCAGGCTTTACTTAAGCAAACACCCAGCTCCGTCAATTTAAAGCCCAGCACTTGTATTTCTGCTTCTTCGCGACTGCAATTTCCTTTATTTATTAAAGCCTGAATGCGCTCTCCCTGTTCACCGCAAAAACACCAGAAAGAGATACTGCCAATATGGTTAAGTAACGTGGCAATAAAAATTTCTTCCGGCAATGCATCGTTTGACGCAATGGCTATGGACTTTGCATGTACCGCAGCATGAATAGCTTGAGCTATTTCTTCATTGGCCTGCTGTTTGTTAGTCGCAGATAGGATGCATTCTAAAAAGGAACAAACCAGAGTTAATTCACGAATAACCTCGGAACCCAGCATAATAATGGCCCGTGATACAGTAACCATCTTCTGGCGCGACGGATTGTAATGAGGAGTGTTACTGATTTTTAACAACTTAACCGTCAGATTCGGATCCTGCAAAATAACAGAAGCCAATTCCATAGCGCCTTTCCTATCATCGCTCAGCACATCATGAACACTTAGTGCAGTATTGGAAAATATCGGCATTTCTTCATTACATAACACGTGCGTCCACTCATTAAGAGAGCGGGGCTCCGCTATAGTTCTGGAAGAAACCGTTTCCGGGTCCATTTCGATTAAATTAAGGTCTAAAGGATTATTCTTCGATGTCATTTTGGGTATTTACCAGTCATACTTCACTTTAAGCCTTGCTAAGCAGGCGGCATTTTTCTCGTGCCGAGAAAACGGCTTTTATCGCTTCGCTATTGATTTTATTATCACTAAAAACTTCGTAACAGGACATTTATAGCGCCCATAATATCAGGGACAATCTTAATCCCACGCTTTCAAGTGAATGTTTCACAATAACATATCAGCAAATGTAGCTGTTTTTGCGAGACTTTAACTCAATTATATATAGAATAAATCTCTATTCATATCACTTTCATGCGACACTTCTTCCAAACACTATCTTTGAAAGGATGCAACGGCCGGAACCGACTACCTCCGTATTTAAGAACATTAAAAAAGCATATTCCATGCCTACCCTTGCCGATCAACAATGCCAAAAACCAACAGAACCACTGCTGAAAACACATGGATATTGCACAACTCGTCTTTATACATCTAAAAACGGCTGGGACTGTCCCACCAAGGCTTCAAGGTTATCCTTATCTAATCTACCGGCACCAAATAATCAAATAGATTAAACCGTTTTAACGCAGCCACAACATAACACATGGGTTTTCTATGTTTTTATAACGCTTTTTAGGTTAAAATAGAAAACTTTCGAAGCTGGACGAGTGAGCAGCGATGGTGACCCAAAAAATGCACCTCACTCGGCTTTGAGCTATCAGCATGTACCTGACGCATTTCATCCATTCCGATGGCTACCGCCACCGCGGTCTTAGGTTGTATGACTGCGATTATGATATGTAGCCCACCGCCCCGGTACGAGTCCTCAGTAGCCGTTCATAATTTGAGCGTTTACCGAGAGCGGTCACCAAAAAGTTTTTTATGCCCAACTTTAGAGTAAAAACATGACAGATTTAGCGCATTACAGAAATATTGGCATCTTCGCTCACGTCGATGCCGGTAAAACAACGACTACCGAGCGGATTTTAAAACTCACCGGTAAAATCCACAAAATCGGCGAAGTGCACGATGGCGCGGCGACCACAGACTTCATGGAACAGGAGCAGGAGCGCGGTATTACCATTCAGTCTGCTGCGACTACTTGTTTCTGGAAAGATCACCGTTTTAATATTATCGATACCCCAGGACACGTTGACTTTACTATTGAAGTTTATCGTTCATTGAAAGTTCTTGACGGCGGTATCGGCGTTTTCTGCGGTTCAGGCGGTGTAGAGCCTCAATCAGAAACCAACTGGCGTTATGCCAACGATTCTGAAGTATCCCGTGTTATTTACATTAACAAACTGGATCGCATCGGCGCTGACTTCTATCGCGTGGTTAAGCAAGTTGAAGAAGTGCTCGGCGCTGTGCCATTAGTTATGACTTTGCCTATCGGTACTGAAGATCAATTCTCCGGCGTGGTCGACCTGCTGACTCGTAAAGCCTGGATATGGGATGATTCCGGGGATCCAATGAACTACGAGATCAAAGATATCCCTGCCGACATGGTGGCTGATGCTGAAAAATGGCGCGAAAAAATGATCGACCAAGTTGCCGATCAGTATGACGATGTCATGGAAAAATACCTGGAAGGCGAAGAACCCGATATCGACACCATCAAGCGTTGTATCCGCAAAGGCACAATCAACCTGGATTTCTTCCCGACTTACTGCGGCTCGTCTTTCAAAAACAAAGGCGTGCAGTTGGTACTTGATGCCGTCATCGATTACCTGCCTAGCCCGACAGAAGTCAAGCCACAGCCTGAAGTTGACCTGGAAGGCAACCCAACTGGCAACTTTGCTATCGTTGATGCTGATAAACCGTTACGCGCATTGGCGTTCAAGATTATGGACGACCGTTTTGGTGCGTTAACGTTCTTGCGTATCTACTCCGGCAAACTGGAAAAAGGTACTTCAGTATTGAATACCTTCACCGGCAAAACCGAGCGTATCGGCCGTATTGTGGAAATGCATGCTGATGCCCGTAATGAACTTGATTCAGCTCAAGCTGGCGATATTGTTGCTGTATTGGGTATGAAAAACGTACAAACCGGTCACACACTGTGCGATCCTAAATTCCCTGCAACATTGGAACCGATGGTTTTCCCTGATCCCGTTATCTCATTAGCGATTTCACCGAAAGACAAAGCGGCTTCCGAAAAAATGGGTATCGCGCTGGGCAAAATGATTCAGGAAGATCCGTCTTTCCACGTTGAAACCGATGAAGACAGTGGCGAAACCATTCTGAAAGGTATGGGCGAGCTGCATCTTGATATTAAAGTCGATATCTTGAAACGTACTCACGGCGTTGATGTTATCGTTGGTAAACCTCAAGTAGCTTACCGCGAAACCATCACCAAACCGGTTGAAGACGAATACACCCACAAGAAACAATCAGGTGGTTCTGGTCAATACGGCAAGATCAACTACATTATCGAGCCAGGCGAGCCAGGCAGCGGTTTTGTGTTTGAATCAGCGGTTACCGGCGGTAACGTGCCACGCGAATACTGGCCTGCGGTTGAAAAAGGCTTTAAGAGCATGCTGGACAAAGGCGTGTTGGCCGGCTTCCCTTGCTTGGATTTTAAAGTTATCTTGACCGACGGTGCTTTCCACGCGGTTGACTCGTCTGCGATTGCGTTTGAAATTGCTGCGAAAGCAGCTTTCCGCCAGTCAATTCCAAAAGCTGGTCCGCAATTGATCGAGCCAATCATGAAAGTTGATACTTTTACACCGGCAGACCATGTCGGCGATGTTATCGGTGACCTTAACCGTCGCCGCGGCATGATTAAATCTCAGGACGCAGGCGCAACTGGTGTTCGTATCAAATCGGATGTACCACTGAGTGAAATGTTCGGTTATATTGGTGACTTACGCACCATGACTTCCGGTCGTGGTCAGTTCTCCATGGAGTTCTCGCACTATTTACCGTGCCCGAAAAACGTGGCTGATGAAGTAATCAAAGAAGTGAACGAACGTAACAAAAAGAAATAAGCTAGAAAGGTACGCCGGGCAGACCATCTGCCCGGCTACACTCCCCGCCACAGCAAATCCATTAAAATCAAGCCCTGCTGTTACCGCATTCATAATCATATCGGCAAAAGTACGGCTCAATATTTACCAGATCAGAAAACCTAAAATTACTCTATACAGAGCTCACTAAGAGTCAAAGCAGCAAGATCCGCTTGCTACGCATTCAATGGGCTACATAATCTTTCAAGCCGACAGCCTTCTTCAGTGCTGATCTATATTTTTAGATGAGTGAGTTTACTGAGCCTGGTCAAAAAGACCTAATTTGCATGGCTTTATGGGCATGGCGACCGGTCATCATATTCGGTAGGCGCTATTGGAATAATCAAACCTCCCTACAAAGGACTATGATAATTTTTGTAAGATGTTTATTTTCTTCCAGATAAAAAAGGCACAAAAACAACCGGCTCCAATTTTTCAACCTCATAGCCGCTTTCGGTACGCGTAATTCTCTGTAACCGCTGGCTGCTGCCCTTGCCAACAGGGATAACCATCACGCCGCCGACAGCCATTTGTTGTAACAACATTTCCGGTATTTCAGTCGGTGCCGCAGCAACCAGGATGCCATCATACGGCGCATGATCCAGCCATCCCCAGCCGCCGTCGCTGTGTAAGTAACTGACGTTTTTGAACTTTAAATCCCATAGCCGATCTTTGGCTTTTTTTTGTAAAGGCGCAATTCTTTCAACGGAATACACATGCTCGACTAATTGCGCCAATATTGCCGTTTGGTAACCGCAGCCGGTGCCTATCTCTAACACTTTTGCCAAGCGATTTGATGGTGCCAGCAACAGTTCCGTCATTTTCGCGACAATATAAGGCTGGGAAATTGTCTGATTGTAACCAATCGGCAGTGCGGTATCTTCATAAGCCCGACTGGCCAAGGCCTCATCCATAAAAATATGCCGAGGCGTATCGCGCATGACATCCAGAACTTTATGATTTCTGATGCCTTGATCCATTAGCCGCTTGATCATGCGCTCCCGGGTGCGCAAAGAGGTCATGCCTATGCCTTGCAGGCTTTGAATCATATAACATGCTCCTTGGGCAACCAGGCCCTTAAATCATTAATCCGTTCATATCGGGTCAAATCCAGCTGCAACGGCGTAACCGACACGTAACCTGCATTGATGGCATAAAAATCGGTTCCGGGACCGGCATCCTGCTCGCCCCCCGGCGGCCCCACCCAATAAATAATTCGCCCGCGAGGATCTTCGCTTTTAATGACCGGCTCCGATTTATGACGCTGGCCCAGCCGGGTTGCCTGATAGCCCTTTAAATCTTTAATAGTGACATCCGGCACATTAACATTAAGGATAGTATCTTCCGGCAAGGGACTACTAATCAATTGCCGCAACAGCGTCACAGCAACATAGGCAGCAGTATCAAAATGAACCGGATTACTGCCCACCAGCGAAATGGCAACGGCAGGCAAGCCTAAAAAGCGCCCTTCGGATGCCGCCGCAACAGTACCTGAATAAAGCACATCGTCGCCTAAATTGGAGCCATGATTAATCCCGGCAAAGACCATATCCGGCTCGTTTTTCAATAGACCGGTTATTGCTAGATGCACGCAATCGGTAGGCGTGCCGTCAACTTTTATAAAACCGTTATCCGCAGCATAAGCACGTAACGGCATTTCCAGCGTTAACGAATTACTCGCCGCACTGCGGTTTCTATCCGGAGCTACTACCGATATATCAGCATGTGCGCTCAATGCATTGGCTAATGCATTGAGCCCTTCAGCCAAGTACCCGTCATCATTACTTAACAAAATATGCATTATCAATCGCCCTGAAGCAGATTAAGCTATAAAATCAACCATATTAGCAACAATACACAACAAAATCAGCTTTCGTGGCAAAAAAAAACCTTACTCCAGAAGATAGAGATCTATTTCGTCAAACCATTGGTAAAGTACACGTTGTAAAAAGCGATAAAGTACCTTTAACAGTGGAAAACAAACCCAAACCCTACCCTAAGTTCCAAGCTGTCAACGTAGAAGAACATTTAAGCGGCTCGGCTGAGTTTGATATTGAAAAAGTGGGCCTTGAAGACTCACTGAGCTATACGGCACCCGGGCTGCAACACAATACCCTAAAAAAACTGCGCAAAGGACAGTTCGGACTGGATGCGGAAATCGACCTGCATGGACTCAGCAGTAATGATGCAAAACGGCAGCTGCTGCATTTTCTGCATGACTGCGTAGAAGACGGCTGCCGTTGCGTGCATATCGTCCATGGCAAAGGCTATCGCTCGACCGATAACCATCCCGTACTGAAAAACAACCTCAATTTATGGCTAAGGCAGCATAAAGACGTGCAGGCTTTTTGCTCCGCACCACCCAAAGACGGCGGAACCGGAGCGGTTTTTGTGCTGCTTCAGTTGGCTGAAAAGTATGACGCTTAGGAGCATGCTCTGCCGTGCTCTTATTTCAAATCGGCAGAGCGGAGAAAGCGTCTAATTCTTCCACCGCTGTAGCCGTTCGGCGTATCAGCTCCAGGTTACAATCCAGCTTCATCATGCCGCCCACAGCAAGTGTGACGACCATCGCCTCAAAAGCATAAACAAGATGTGCGCGATACCGTTGCACTAACCGGGTGCTATCGACATCTACCACCCCATTGTCCGCCAGCGCTTGAGCATATTTGACCAGCAGCTCTGCCTCATGAAGCCTCCGGTTCTCCACACTCAGCGAGGTAGCCATAAAATAAGCCACATCGCTAACGCCTTCGCCGATGCGGACCAGTTGCCAGTCAAGGAAACCTACCTTGGACTTGTTCTTGTTCCAGAATAAATTACCCGGATGACAATCATGATGAACCAGCGTTTTGGCCGCGCCGGAAAGGAAGCTCATCGCTGCTCGACGGTGCCGGGCATAATGAATGGCGGGAACATGTAGAGCCGAAGGTATATGTGTTCCCGCCAGCCGTAAGCCGCGCCTCATCAATGGCACAGCCAAAGCCGTGCCCAGGAAATCTTCCAAAAACCGGATCGGTCCCGCCAGCCAGCGGTATTTGGGGTCAAGGTGCACGTTATTCCAAAACCGCGCATGGCTACAGGCAAGCTGCTCGACAACCAAAGCCGCTTGCTCAAACGTCAAGATATCGCTGGCAGCACTGGGAACTCCGTCGAATTCCGCGACATCGGCAAGCACCAACGTCGAACCGCGGCCAAACCGGCTTTGCGCCGCCAGACAAACAGGCTTGCTAAGGGGAACAGCCACCGCCAATTCATTATAGAAGCGTACTTCGGTCTGTAGCAGCCTGGGTAACGCGGTAATCAACCACGCCCGCCACGACAGTGACGGCAGCTTTACAAACCACCGATTCGGCAGCGTATCCGGGCCATCATGTTCGACAGCGACGCAAACGCGCGTTGTCGTGCCGATGTCGACAGCAACAACATCCACATTGGCAACGATGGTGTTGGCATCATGTTGATTAACAATGTGTTGGGCCCAGGAAACCGTTAAGTCGCCTGGATGGCGCACGAGAATGCTCTGCTTCATTTTTTATTAGATAATTCCTTGATGCTGTTTGCAGCTGGTTTGAGCTATAACTATGAATCAAGCAGCTCTTAGTAATGTGGAGGCACTTCCTCGACATTCTCTCCGGTACTGCCCTCGATAGACAAGCTTTTAATGCGCTCGTTGAGCATTTTACACGTAGCTTCCAGACGATCTATCTGTTGCTGCTGCCCGGCGACTATTTTGTTCAATTCTTGCAGCAAATCTTCCTGATAAGCGGCTTTTATTTCCAATTCAATTATTCGATCATCATTCATACAGGGACTTAGATAACTTTTGAAAATTGTTGTTGTTTTTGTGCCAGATACTTGTCGAATACCATGCAGATGTTGCGGATCAGTAAGCGACCAGCGGATAACACCTTGACGCCTTCCTTTGACAAATCCAGCAAACCGTCGGCCTGCATTGGCGCCAATGCCTCAAGTTCCTCGGCAAAGTAATCGTCAAAGTTAATGGCGAATTGCTGCTCGATAGCGGCAAAGCTCAAATCAAAATGGCAAATCAATTGGGTGATCACGGCGCGGCGCAGCTTGTCGTCATCATCCAGTTCAACGCCTTTAAAGACCGGCAGCTGTCCTTGGCTGATCAGCTGGCCGTATTCGTCCAGCTCTTTGACATTCTGGATATAAGCATCGCCTACCCTTCCTATCGAAGTAATGCCCAAGCCCACCAGATCGCAATCCGAATGCGTGGAATAACCCTGGAAATTGCGGTACAAATGCCCCTCGCGTTGCGCAACGGCAAGCTCGTCATCGGGTTTGGCGAAATGATCCATGCCGATATAGAGATAGCCCGCTTCGGTCAGCCTTTGCCCCACCATCTGCAAAATAGCCAGTTTGACGTCGGGTGTCGGCATATCGGCATCGTTGATCTGGCGTTGGGTTTTAAACCGTGCCGGCATGTGCGCATAGTTGAAGATCGAGAACCGATCCGGTGCTACCGCCAGGATTTTATCCAAGGTCTTGGCGAAAGTATCTACCGTTTGCAGCGGCAAGCCGTAGATCAAATCGATATTGGTTGAGCGGAAACCTTCGGCTCGGGCAGCCGCTAATACACTAAAAGTCTGCTCTTCGCTTTGCAGGCGATTGACGGCTTTTTGCACGGCCGGATCGAAATCCTGCAAGCCCAAACTGACCCGGTTAAAGCCCAGTTCGCGCAGCTGTTTCATGGTCTGGCCATTGGTTTCCCGGGGGTCGACTTCTATCGAATATTCGCCCTTGTCGTCATCCCTTAAATGGAAATGCTCGCGGGTTATTGCCATCAGGCTTTTCATTTGCTCGTAGCTTAAAAAAGTCGGCGTTCCCCCGCCCCAATGCAATTGGTTGACGACCCGGTTGGAGTCGAACAAATCGCCCAGCATCGCAATTTCTTTGCACAGATTCGCCAAATACGGCTCCGCATGTTTGCGGTTTTTAGTGACAATTTTGTTGCAGGCGCAATAAAAACAGACGGTATCGCAAAATGGGATATGAAAATACAGCGACAGCGGCCCGCCTGCGGCATTGGATTTTATGATGTGCCGGCGATATTCCTGATCGCCGAAGCCTTCGTGCAGCTCCAATGCAGTCGGATACGAAGTATAACGGGGACCGACCTTATCGTAACGATTGATAAGGTCTAAATCGAATTTTATAGACTGATCCATCATTTTACTTGGCTGTTGATGACTATTTTTTGGGGGCTCTTATCAGTCAGGGCCGCCTGTTCGATAACGCCGATCAAATCGCCGGGCTGCTGCATCGCATCGCCGGATTTGGAAATGCGCGCCAGCAGCTTGACTTGTTCGAAATTCGATAATTTCATGGTCGGCATCATCGCCATTGCATCCGTCAAACTGACGGTTAACGGTAATTCGGAAACCTGCTTACGCACGATAGCCAGTGGCATTTTTGGGCCGGATAAGGCCTGAGCATAAATAAAAACGGTGTCGTTAGGGCTGGCCGATTGTTGCAACTCGGGCGCCAAGCTTACTTGAACCTCAATGCTGGCCGCTGTAGCAGGTTTTGATTCCACTTGAGCGCCAACACTTTCAGGTATCTGGGCTGCAAGCTTAGCCAGCAGGCCTTGTATTTCCTGCTGAGCTTCGGAACCTGGCGGCAGCTGCGCCTCAAGCTTTTGCCACAAATCCATCGCGGCAACAAAATCGCCTGTTTGCGCTTTTGCCATGCCGCCCAGCCACAAACCGGTCACGTTATTAGGCTCCATCGCCAAGGCTTTAAACACCAGTTCTGCGGGTTTTCCGGCCATTTGTTCATTGTTGGCAAAAGCTAAAGCATCGGCATAAAGCAGCATGATTTCCGGCTTATCGCCGATTAATTTGTAGGCATGTTCAAAAGCTACAACGGCTTTGGGATACTCCTGCAAATATTTGTAAGAGCGGCCCAGCATAGTCCAGCCCAGCGCATCATCCGGTTGTTTTTGCAGGCGCTCGGCAAGTCCCGCTACCATGCTTTTCATTTGCTCCATTTCAAGTGGAGCCTGATTAGCTGCCACAGGTTGATCCGCTTGGTTTATTAACTGATAGTTGCCTAATGCCCAATAAAGCGATCCTGCTGACAAGGGAATTGCCAAAACCAGCACAGTTGCCATCCACCGGCCTTGCGATGATGATGCTCTAACGTGGCTCTCTATTTCGAGATCATCGCTTAAGGCCAATTCAAGCTCGGCAAGCTGCTCATCATAGAGTGCCTGACTTAACGCTCCTGATTCCAGTTGTTCTTTCAACTCAGCCAGTCGCTGCCGGGCAATGGCGATATTGCGTTGGTCCTGGTCTGCCGATGCGATAGGGTGCTTGCGCCACAATGGCGGCAGTACAATCAGGAAAGCGATTAAGATCATTACGCCGGCGATAAGCAAAAACAACATATTCAAGACTGATCACCTTTTTCCAATAAGCTGCGAATTTTTTGCTGTTTTTCAGCACTGATTTCGACAGTTGTAGCGGTCTTTTTTCGCCGCGTAAACAAAAACACCGCGATCAAGCCGATTAACAGGAATACTACCGGTCCCATCCAGAGCAGGCCGGTTTTGAGCTTAAATGGCGGATTGTACAAAACGAAATCACCGTACCGATCTGTCATAAATTGGGCGATGTCTTGTTTCGATTTGCCTTGTTGCAGCATTTCATAGACTTGTCTGCGTAAGTCCGCGGCCAGTTCGGCATTGGAATCGGCGATGGTCTGGTTTTGGCAAACCAAGCAGCGCAGTTCCGAGGTCAGGTTTTCGTATGCTTCTTGTTGCTCAGGATTGGCGAACTCGCGGTATTCGACACCGGCGCAAGCTATGCCGGACAGTACCAGTAACAAAATAATGGATAAACGCTTCATTAATTTTCAGCCTGTAGCTTGGCTATTAAAGGTAGGAACGTTTGCTGCACATCTTCAGATGTGACGGGGCCGGTATGTTTGTACCGGATCACACCCTGTTTATCAACGACGAAGGTTTCCGGTACTCCATAAACGCCCCAGTCGATGCCAATGCGTCCGTCCTGATCCATGATACTGACGTCGTAAGGATTGCCCAATTGCTCTAGCCAGCCTTTCGCAGCTTCCGGCTCATCTTTGTAATTCAGGCCGACAATAATGGCGGCTTTTTGCTGGGCCAGTTGGTTCAGTACCGGATGTTCAGAACGGCACGAGGCGCACCACGATGCCCAGACATTGAACAGCCAGACTTTGCCTTTTAAGTCGGTTTGGGATAATTTTTCCGAAGGTGCCTGAAGCTTGGGCGCAGAAAACGCCGGAGCGGATTTGTTGATCAGCGGCGACGGAATCTCATTCGGATGAAGGTTTAAGCCCAGCGCCAGAAATACCGCCAGGACGATAAATAATAGTAACGGGAGGATGTACTTAAGCATTAACCGGCACCTTTGCAGATGTTATTTTATATCGTCTGTCGCAAGCGGCGATTAAACCGCCCGCAGCCATGAATAGCGCGCCCAGCCAAATCCAGCGAATGAATGACTTGTAATAAATTCTAAGACTCCATGCGCCTTTGTCGCCCAATGGTTCGCCTATCGCAACAAACAAATCCCGAAACAAGCCGGCATCGATGGCCGCTTCGGTCATCGGCATTTTTTGCACCCGGTACACCCGTTTTTGCGGCTCCAGCTTGGCAACTTCCTTGCCGTTGTAACTGACGGTCACCTTAGCCTGTTGCGCAACGTAGTTAGGCCCTTGGGTTTGTTTGACGCCGTGGAATTCAAAAATGTAACCGGACATATCCAGCTTGTCGTCAGGCGTCATGCGCACATCTTTTTCGACGCTGTAAACGGAGGTCAGGGTAATGCCGACCACAAATACCGCAATACCCAAATGCGCCACGGTCATGCCGTAAAAACCGGCCGGTACGGTTTGCAGCCTTTGCCAGGAAAAGCCTTGCGGCCCCATGCGATCAATAAAAGACAGGACGGTTATCGCGACTGTCCATAACGCCAGCGTCAAGCCCAAGACTGCGCCCCAGGAATAAAACGGCATCAGCAGCGGCATCAGCAAACCGCCACCGGCGCAGGCTAAAATAATCCAGCGCACTTTCAATGCAATCGCATTGATATTGTCTCTTTTCCAGCGCAGCAATACGCCCAAGCCCACGGCAACCGCCAGCGGCGCCATTAACGGAATGAATACGGCGTTAAAATATGGAGGTCCGACTGAAATCTTGCCCAGTCCCAACGCGTCAATAACCAAAGGATACAAAGTACCTAACAAAATACTGGAAGCGGTCACCACTAACAGTACGTTATTCAGCAATATTGCAGATTCTTTGGACACCAGCTCAAAAGTCGCGCTGCTTTTGACGTAAGGCGCTCTTATCGCATACAGCAATAATGAGCCGCCTACTACAACAGCCAAAAATACCAGAATGAATAAGCCACGAGCTGGGTCGCTGGCAAACGCATGAACCGAAGTTAATACGCCTGAACGCACCAGGAAGGTGCCGAGCAAGCTTAACGAAAAAGCAAAAATCGCTAGCAGTACCGTCCAGGTTTTGAATACGCCGCGCTTTTCGGTCGCGGCTAAAGAATGAATCAATGCCGTGCCGACCAGCCAAGGCATGAACGAGGCGTTTTCAACCGGATCCCAAAACCACCAGCCGCCCCAGCCCAGTTCGTAATAAGCCCACCAGCTGCCCAAGGCAATGCCGATAGTTAAAAACATCCAAGCAATATTGGTCCAAGGTCTTGACCAGCGCGCCCAAGCCGCATCCAACCGGCCTTCAAGCAATGCGGCAATCGCAAAAGCAAACGCCACCGAAAAGCCGACATAGCCCATATAAAGCATTGGCGGATGGATTGCCAAGCCGGGATCTTGTAACAAGGGATTTAAATCGCGACCTTCCAGCGGAGCAGGAAACAACCGTTCAAACGGATTGGAAGTCAGCAATAAAAACAGGATAAAGCCGATAGCGACCAGTCCCATTACGCCTAAAACACGAGCAACAGTAGCATCGGGAATATCGCGGCTAAACAACGCCACCAAGCCTGTCCAGCAGGATAAAATCAATGCCCAAAGTAATAACGAGCCTTCATGCGCTCCCCAGACACCGGAAACCAAATACAAAACCGGTAATGCGGTATTGGAGTTGCTGGCAACATAGGCTACGGAAAAGTCATGGGTTAAAAACGCATAAGTCAGGCAACCGTATGAAATCGCCATGAATAACAGTTGCCCAAACGCGGCGGGCCTTGCTACAGCAATCCAGCCGGATATGGATCGGGAAGCGCCGATAATCGGCAGCACCCCTAAAACAATAGCCATGCATAAGGCCAGAATCAGTGCAAAATGCCCCAGCTCTGCAATCATGATTTTTGGCCTGCAACCGGCGCCGGTTGGTTTTTTAAACTGCCTTTTACTTCCGGCGGCATATAGTTTTCATCATGCTTGGCTAACACTTCTTCGGCAATAAACACGCCCTGTTCATCTAACTTGCCGTGCGCAACGATGCCCTGCCCTTCTCTGAACAAATCCGGGAGGATACCTGTATATTCAACAGTCACATCCTTACTGAAATCGGTCAATTTAAAACGCACCATCATCCCATCACCCGGTCTTTCCACGGAACCTTTAATGACCATGCCGCCCAAACGGAACAAGGTATCTTTTGGCGCCTTGCCTGCCACGACATCGGTAGTGGAAAAAAAATACATCAAATTTTCATTGAAGGATTTAAGCGCGAACCCGGTGGCAAGCCCCGCTCCGATGACCATCAGGCCGATCAACATTAATCGCTGTTTTCTGGCTGGTTTCATAATTTACTGCCGTTTTTGCTTGAGCGAAAGAGAGCGTAAAAACTGTCTTCGCTGCGCCACTGGAATAATAATATTGGCGAGCAGCACGATTAAAGTCAGGCCGTAAGAGGTCCAGACATAAAAGGCATAACCGCCCATTGCAAAAAATTCCTGCAAACTCATTATCTTGACTCCGAGATCATAGTCTTGACCCACTGCGCATTGCGTTCGCGCAGCAATAATTCAGTACGCGCCCGTTGCAACATCGCGATCAGGTAATAGAATTTAAACGCTACCGCCATCAACAGCAGTGGGATCAACATGCTGACATGTATCGACGGTTTGTCCATTTTGGTTACCGTAGGGCCTTGATGCAAGGTATTCCACCACTCGACTGAATAATGAATGATCGGGATATTGACTACGCCGACCAACGCTAAAATAGCCACAGCCCTGGACGCGGTGCGCTTGTCATCTATCGCGCCGTAAAGCCCGATGACGCCGAGATACAAAAACAGCAGTATCAATTCCGACGTTAACCGTGCATCCCAAACCCACCAAGTTCCCCACATCGGTTTGCCCCACAAGGAGCCTGTGACCAGCGCGATAAAGGTAAAGCTGGCGCCGACCGGCGCACTGCTGATCGCCACAATTTCCGCCAATTTGATACGCCAGACCAGGCCTATGGCCCCGGCAATGGCCATGACCACATAAATAAATAGCGACATCCAGGCGCTGGGCACATGAATATAAATAATGCGATAGCTATCGCCCTGCTGGTAATCGGCCGGCGCTAAATACAGGCCGCCGTAAAGGCCGGCCGCTGTTAGTAATAAAAAGATAACCACCAGCCATGGCATTAGCCGCTCGGTAAATGCGTAAAAATGCGGCGGCGAAGCCATGCGGTGAAAGAAGCGGACTACGGGATCGGGAATTAAAAACATGAAGCAATCAGGTTCCAGATAAAAGATGTAAAGATGGTCTGTTTATAAGATTCGGCAGCAATCCAACGAAAGGCAACGCCTGCATCACTTATCAATATGACCCGATATTCTACGAGATATTATCAATTAATACTCATTTTTAATGCGGCCGCTGTCGGCCAAGGCGTCAACACTAAAGCCATCAATAAAATGGCAATCAAGATATTGATTTGCGCATCGACGGGCAATCCACCACTTGCCATCTGTACTGCATTACCGGCGAAAATCAACACTGGCACATACAACGGTAAAACCAACAACGATAAGATCATGCCGCCCCGACGCAGACCTACGGTCAGTGCAACTCCGATGGCGCCTATCAGACTTAACACTGGCGTTCCCAACAGCAAGGTCAATAATAAGATACCTAAAGAGTGATTGGGCAGACCTAAAAAAACCGCCAACAGCGGCGCCACGATCAACAGCGGCAAACCGGTCACTAACCAGTGGGCGACGATTTTGGCCAATACCAATACTGACGTCGGATGTGGGCTTAATAGAATCTGTTCCAGCGAGCCATCATCAAAGTCCGAACGGAACAGGCTGTCGAGGGACAGCATGGCCGCCAATAATGCGGAAACCCAGATAATCCCCGGCGCGATGGCTTGCAATAAATGCGGCTGCGCGCCGATTCCCAACGGGAACAGGGTTATTACCAGGATAAAAAAAAGTAGCGGATTGGCTATTTCCGAGCGCCGTCGTAAAGCCAAAACCAGGTCGCGCCGAATAACGGCAAAAAATGCACGGGATAAAGACATCAGGATAAATTAATACGCTGGACATCGACACCATGTAAATCTATATCATGATGCGATGTAAGTACGATCATTCCGCCGTTGGCGCAATGTTCGGTCATTAAAGTTTCGATCAGGGCAATGCCTTGCTTGTCCAATGAGGTGAAAGGCTCATCCAGAATCCACAACACGTTTTCGGTAATCAGCAGTCTGGCTAATGACAATCGTCTTTTCTGACCTGCCGATAAAGTTTGCACCGGAACATCATCGTAGCCCAACAAATGAACCTTGGTTAAAGCCTCATTAATGGAATACTGCCCGGAACTACTCAGTGCCAAGGACATTTTTAAATTTTCCAGGACCGTCAGCTCTTTCTTAATGCCATCCAAATGGCCGACATAAGCCATCTGCGCATAAAACTGACTGTCTTTTACAGCCTCACCGCACCAATTAATCTTGCCTGTATCAGGCTCACGAAATCCGCATAGAATACGCAGTAACGAGGTTTTGCCGCTGCCGTTTTTGCCTTCCAGCAATAAAACCTGCCCTGAAACCAATTCAAAGGCCAGTTCTTCAAACAGTACCCGGTCATCGCGAATACAGCTTAAGCCCCTGCCTTCAAGAGAGTGTGTTGCTTGTGTTTGCATTAAGGATAAGATAAATCAGCCGGCCAGTAACCGCTGCCGCATGGTTTCATAAAGCAGTACACCGGTTGCAACAGACAGATTAAGACTTTCTACCTGGCCCAGCATCGGCAACTTAACCAGCACATCGCATTGTTCCTTGGTCAGCCGTCTTAAACCCTTGCCCTCAGCGCCGACGACCAAAGCCAGAGGCACCGTAAAGTCGGTTTGATAGGCGGTCTGCGTTGTTTCACCTGCCGCGCCCATTACCCAAATGCCTTGATCTTTCAGCCAGCGCAAGGTTCTTGCCAAATTAGTCACCTGATAAACCGGTACCGTTTCAGCGGCGCCGCTAGCCACTTTGCAGACTGTCGGGGTAATGCCCGTGGCATTATCTTTGGTGATAATGACTCCATGTACGCCGGTAGCGTCCGCGGTTCTAAGGCAGGCACCGAAATTGTGCGGGTCCTGAACATTATCCAATACCAGAAATAACGGCGCTCCCGATAACGTTAACACAGCGTCCTTTAGATTGCTTTCCGATAACTCTTCCGGCATTTCAACTTCGATAACAATGCCTTGATGATTATTGCCTTCTGCAAAACGATCCAGCTTTTTCCTGTCGGTTTTTTCCGGCCCTATGCCCAAATCCAACAAATCCTCGACCAGCTGCGTTAAGCGCTTGTCTTGTCTTTGGCTGTCAACCCAGGCTTTATTGATCTTTTTAGGAGAATAATCCAATGCCGACTGTACTGAATGTATGCCGTATATTTTGCTTAACTTCATTTTTTACGGCGTCTCTTTTTAGGTTTCTTCATTACGTCCTGTTTTTTCGTCAGCTCAAAGTCAATCTTCTTTTCATCCAGATCAACACGTGCGACTCTGACGATGACACTGTCGCCCAGGCGATAATTAACACCGCTACGCTCGCCTCTTAACTGATGACTGGTCGCATCAAAATGAAAATAATCCTGCGCCAGATTGCTGATATGAACCAAGCCTTCTACATAGATTTCGGCAAGTTCAACAAAGAAACCGAACGAGGTAACCGCTGAAATAATGCCGGGGAATTCCTCTCCGACCTTATCCATCATATATTCGCACTTGAGCCAGCTCACCACATCCCGCGTGGCTTCATCAGCTCGTCGCTCATTGGCGGAGCATTGTTCACCCAACACGACCATATCGGGAAAACCGTAATGAAAGCTTTCGACCGACTTGTCCTGCAAACAATGCCTGATCGCACGATGAACCAGTAAATCCGGATAGCGGCGGATGGGCGAAGTAAAATGCGCATAAGCTTCTAACGCCAAACCGAAATGGCCTTTTAACTCAGGACTGTAAACGGCTTGTGACATCGAACGTAACAATACGGTCTGGATCAAATGCGCATCAGGTCGGTCTTTGATTGACTCGATCAGATGCATATAATCCAGCGGCGTAGGTTTAGCGCCTCCGCCTAAGCTTAAACCCAATTCGCCAAGAAACGATCTCAGATTCAGCAACTTGTCGGCACTCGGACCGTCGTGTATCCGCAGCAACTTGGGCATTTTTTTATTATTTAAAAAACGCGCCGCCGCCATGTTCGCGGTGATCATAAACTCTTCAATCAATTTATGCGCGTCGTTACGCACCACCGGCACTATCTTTTCAATCTTACGCTCTGAGCCGAAAATAATGCGGGTTTCCTGAGTGTCAAAATCCATCGCGCCGCGCTTTTCCCGGCTCACTCGCATAACCTTGTAAAGAGCGTATAGCTCCTGTAAATGCGGCATCAACGCTTCATATTTCTCGGCTAATGCCGTGTCGCCCTCGACCAGCATTTTTGCGACCTCGGTATAGGTCAATCTGGCATGCGAGCTCATCACTGCATCAAAAAAGCGCGATCGCGTGACCAGACCCTGCTCGTTAATAAGCAGCTCACATACCATGCATAAGCGGTCTACATGAGGATTGAGCGAACACAAGCCATTGGATAAAATTTCCGGCAACATGGGGATGACCCGTTCAGGAAAATAGACCGACGTACTGCGTTTTTGAGCTTCTTTGTCTAATTCTGAATTAATCTGTACGTAATGCGAAACATCGGCAATTGCCACCAGCAATTTCCAGCCTTTGGGCGTTCTCTGGCAATAAACGGCATCGTCAAAATCGCGGGCATCTTCGCCATCAATTGTAACTAATGGGGTTTGTCGCAAATCGACCCGGCCCTGTTTTGCTGACTCCGGCACTTCATTTTTAAGCGGCTTAATTTCTTCCAACAGCTCATCAGGCCAATGATTTGGCAGCTCATAGGAACGGATCGCCATGTCGATTTCCATTCCCGGCGCCATGTGTTCACCCATGACCTCAATGATCCGGCCAATGGGCTGATGAAGCTGCGTCGGTTGCTCGGTAACTTCCGCAATGACAATCTGCCCTTGCTTTGCTTTGCCGACACCGCCTTTCTGAATCAGGACGGTTTGCGCTATATTTTTGTTATCCGGTACCACATAGGTAAAACCGTTTTCTTTATAAAGCCGCCCTACAATCTGGTGAGTATTTCTCTGTAGAACCTCAACAACTGCGCCTTCCCTGCGACCTTTTTTATCAACCCCGGCAATACGCACCAACGCCCGGTCATTGTGCAGCAACGGATTCATTTCTCGTGGCGATAAGAACAGGTCATCCGAGCCATCATCCGGCTTAAGAAAGCCAAAACCGTCCGCATGGCCAATGACGCGCCCGGCAATTAAATCCTCATTGTTAACCAGACAATATTTTTTGCCTCGATTAAATAATAATTGCCCGTCTCTTTCCATGGCCCGCAAACGGCGGCGTAAGGCCTCTAGCTGATCTTCATCTTCAAGAGAAAAGGCTTCGGCAATTTCTTCACGGCGCAACGGTTTTCCAGCGTGTTCGATCAATTGGAGAATTAATTCGCGGCTGGGTATCGGGTTCTCATATTTCTCAGCTTCGCGCTGAGCATATGGATCTTTTGTTGATTTAAAATCAACGTCTTTTTTAGACTTCAATGTCATTTAAATAATTAACTAGGAGAATGGATATTATTAAACATATCTTTAATATATAGGCTTAGTATATCTATTAGGATTGAAAGAGAAAAGTTTTTGGGCCTTATGCGAAAAACTATTCCCCGTTAGCTCGAGATAACGCCACGACGTCTATCTCGAAATCATTTAAGTTTATATAAAAACTTCGCACTTAATTGACAAAAGCAGGGAGGATGGGTATAGTGCGCGCTCACTTTAGCTTTTACAGCTAGCCTCTGCCGAGGTGGTGAAATTGGTAGACACGCCAGCTTCAGGTGCTGGTGGGGGCAACCCCGTGGAGGTTCAAGTCCTCTCCTCGGCACCATTCGATTGTACCCTGTTCTTACTGATTCTACCCATGTTTTTTTAAAACATGGAGAATAATTTTCTCTGTATTACACAAACTGCTACACATATTGTTACACACGATATGCCGAACAGAAGGGAAATCACATACCTCTTCCTCCTCAATATCTCATTAAACGCCATCGGAACTACTACAAACGCCGCATTCCGATCGCGCCCAGGCCCGTCTTGAATTTATTATCTTCCTTCAGAACTAATCATTTTCAGAATACAAAGGCTGGCAACTCGTCATGATGACTATTTCGATGAACTCATCTGCCAAGAAACAATAAAAAATGCACATGCCAGACAAAGCAGATAGACGTCAGCGTCGATTGAGCGAGCCAAAACATCCAGTGAACGGGCATAGGCAAAAACCGTGGAATAAACCTCGACCTGCGCATCGTTGATCGACAGCGCGGGATCGGTCGCCACGCCGCCTTACAGGTGGCTGTAGCCCATGATCAGAAAATTGAGCCCGACCGGCGTGCTGGCGTAGGCGCGCGTTTCAAGATCCTGTCCTTTCGCATAGAAGGCCTCTACGTTTGGTGCTGTGGCAACAACGTACCTAGCTATCCTTAAATTACTCATTTGGCTGGATTCCTGACCAATGGTTTCCTTCTTACCCAATAGATTTAATCAGAGGTATAGAGAAAGAATTCCATTGCTCCTCCGCGGCCTAATAGGGCGCCGGCACAGGCGTATAAACGACACCGCTGTTATCGTATGCTTGGGTATACCAAGCGGAACCGCATTGAAAGTAGGCCATGCCTCTGACAACAGTCGTATTGGGGTTGCATGCCCCCCCCAGAGCCCGAAGGAGGGGCACTGTAAACGACCGTCGTGGATGGAGCAGCCGACGTACTTTGGGAGGCTGATGACTGGCCTGCGGCATAACCACCGACCGCACCCAACGTCGCCGCCCCGACCGCCACGGCCGCGACTTCGCCATCGTCCCAGTTGTTGTTGTCATAATATCCTGACGGTGGCGGCGGTGAAGGATAATACCCTACGGGTGGGTGGTAGCCGGGTGGGTAGCCCCCTGATAAGACTGCACGGTTTACTGCCTCGTTTGCGTCCGGTCCGTGGCTCCTTGTTGGCGCGCACCAGTCCGCGCAATGTATCCTTCTTGGCGCCCCTCGACGTTTTGACTTAAGTATTGCTGACGTTGGGCCTGATTCGCCGTTGAAGTCGACTGACGGCCCTGCTGGGTTGTCGCCCGATTTGCAGAAGCCGCCTGAGCAGTTTGCGACTGGTTAGTGGAATAGGTCTGGGCGGCCTGCGATCGGCTAACCGACTGCGAGGCAAAGGCTCCCCCGGCACTCATTGAGCCGGATCGTCCCGCTGGACGAAAAACTGCCGCTTGCGGCGGCGCCACTACGAGAAAATCCACCGCCGGATAAGCCGCCACCATGACCGCGGGCGACGGCATCATCCATGGATCCCATGAGCAAAACGATTGTGGCCGTAATAGCCGTAACGATAAAGTAGGGTTTGGTATTCATTTCTGTCCTCCTGATTACCCTGGGTTTGTGAGTCCCTCAAGTGCGACTTGAGGCAACTGCGCGAGGAAGGCAATGTCTCGGTCAGGAATTCGGCCATGCGCTTGAGTATATCCTTAGCTACGGCGGGTTTTGCCACCGACCGGCATACTTGAACATCGCAAACCACAGCGCGCCGATGGCGAGCGTAGCGATCACGCCGGCAACGAATAATCGCCAATAACGGTTCGCCGAATGGATCGCGTCATTGCCTCCAGTTGTCTTTCTGCTGGCTGGTTTATGATTTTCAAATTCATTCCATCGTTTTCCTCAGGTCCACTAACACCTGATCCACGGTATCGATCCGAATCAGGCCAACCCGTGGATACTCGATATCGAGTATCACATAGACTGTGCCGGCGATTATGGCAGCGAATACCGCCACATTAACCCAATTGCGCCCGGGCGCCTTCCGTCTCATTTTTCTTGGGAGTTAAACCCTGCTTCTTATCTCTTACCCGGAGTCGGCGCCTCCTCCGGCAGTTTCGGGGGTGCCGTAACCAGCCGGCGAAGCGTTCCTTCACCGAGGCGGCGGTCGAGCCTCGCGTACAGGTGATACGCAAAAAACGCCAGCCCAACACAGAGCACTTTGGCAAATATGAGATTGCGATCCCTATGCTCCCACATATCCGAAATGGCTTGCGTAAGCATGCCGCTCTCACGATAAGCATGAAATAGTTTCTCCAGGAACAAGACGATAAACGTCGCCAATATATAGACCAGCGTCTTGTAAAGAGCGGCCAGTCCTAGGGGAAAACTGGCGTCGAATCGGCGGCCGGCATGCGTCTTATCGAGAATGATCAAGATTTTCGCGGCGATGAGTGCGCTAATAACCGCCGTCGAAAGCACAGGGACTTCGATCTGGTAGTCAGCTAGAAAAAGCTTTTTTAAAGTGAGTATCACTCCGAAACAAAAGAAAAAGTAAAGAGAAACCAAACCTATTTCCTTGATTTCATGTTTCAACGCCGGTAGTAGCTTCATGGCATTTCTCTTCTCAACGATTGGCAACTTCATTCACATGAGTACCTTCAATTCTGTCTTCTACATACTTTATTTCCGGAACAGCAGCGTGACCTTGCCCGCCGGCAATGCTTCTTGGGCGCTCACGGTGTAGCTGTTCAGACCAAGGAAGTTGTAAGTGTAGAGAGGCTTACCGTCTTGTGAGAGGAAGTGAATCAGCCAACATCTTGTCTGGTTTGCGGTTGCCGAGACCGCATAAAAGCGTGCCCTTGTTCTTACACGCCCGGCGGGGTTTTATCCCAGCGGTATCCCTTGACAGCCAGATCGTATCAGGTCTGGAACAGCTTGCGCATTTAGTCCGTGTCGAATTCTTCCTTGTGAGGGGCGTTGAAGCTTCTCGGGATTTAAACAAGATTGAAATCGATACCATCCCGCTGAGTCTCCGCATAGATCTTGTATAAGTCGCCTACGCCCTGACTTTGGATCAGCGAATTAATGGCGCGGCCGGCGATGCTCAGAGTGCGGCGTTCCACCTCTGCCCAGTCGGGATCGAGTCGGGCATTTCGGATTCCGGATAAGGTAGAGTCGGCGCTCGCGGACAAGTTAAATATCTGTTCATCCTTTGGTTATTACCGTTTGTTTTATGATTCGCGCGCATAAAACCGAGCCCTCTCATGGCATGAAGATAGGCTGCCGCTGGCTTGACTAGAACATACTTCGACCTGTTATTTAACATGATTCAAGGATAAATTGGGGGCCGAAGCCAGCTTCTTTAATAATTCCTTTGTTAAGGCTCGAGCAGCCGCTGTCCTGCTCGACAAATTCGGGCCGATGTATTTTTGTAATGAACTGAAATTGGCAGTCGAAAGGCTCGGCCGATGGTTCGTCAGTGATCGCCATGCTTTCCTCTCAACTATAGAAAGTAGTTTGGCTTAATTGTTATTACGCGACATACGTATACAAAGGCGTAAATTGTTTCTTTGTTAAGCAAGCGTTCTATTGCTGTTCTTAAATCTTTTGATCCGTATGAAATAAAAACGAATGCCAATATTTCTATACTAGGATGAAAGCAAAGAAAAAATATTAGTGCAATTACCTATCATCTATGACCAATGAAGTGGCTACGCTAAAGATCTCATTATCTAAAATATCTTGAAAAAAGAGAGCCACTCAGTGCTCATCAGGAATGCCCGAACGAGCGATATCAACCTCAAGCAACGCAAGGGGATTGTAATGAACATAACCGATCTTCAACAACGGCGGTTGAACACAGGGCTCAGGCCTCTTGTGCATGGCGCTCATCCTGCTGGTGTTCTCGTTCGTCAAGGCGCCGTCCGGAGCGCCTAATATTCTGGTCGTTCTAATCGACGACTCCGGCTTCGGCTAGTGGGGTACTTTCGGAGGGCAGGTTCCCACGCCTCCTGGACCGGCTGGCGCAAAGCGGTCTGCGTTATAACAACTTCAATCCTGCCATAAGGAATGTGACGGAAAGCATTTACCTTCCTCGACGTTTGACTGGCCTGGTTCCACTCTTTGCCCTCCGACTAGCCGTGCTGTCGCTCAACGCCCGGTATTTACTGGTAAACGGGGTCATAACTGACCATGTAAGTCATTATCCTACTGTTTTTTGTGAAATATTTTGGGAGAGCCCGCAAAAACTAATGCTAAATTACAAGAACAACCGCTTAAGCCGCGCCTTCGGCAATTTCTTGCCACTTTTTAACGTCAACTTTATGGCGCCGATCCAATCAAAACCAAAATACATTATCTAAGATACTAATTATTATTGATATTTTAATAAGTGGCACATCCTTCGCTTTAATTACTGAAACGTAATAGCTCCAATCCATGAGGAAGCGTCCATGAACCGTAAATCAGCAAACCTAGCGATTATCAGCAATAACACTTTTGAAGCGACAAAAGCGGTTAACCTTCATAATTATGACATCAGCAGCGCTCTACAAACGACTTTGGAATTTAGCGAACTGATTGCTATTTTCAGCAGTAAGATCGTAAGTAAGATTCCCCACAGCGCCTTTGTTTATACAAACACAGAATTTGATCTGGAGGTCAAAAGCGGGGTTTTTACGCGCCACTCCTGCAATTACGCACTTAAAGTTGAGCAGCAACAATTGGGTGAATTAATGCTGATGCGTAACCATAGATTCAGCAATGCAGATCTCCAGCTGCTGGAAACACTGCTTTGCTGTTTGATTTATCCGCTGAAAAATGCAACTTTATTTCATCAGGCTTTAAAAAAGGCTTACACGGACCCACTCACCCAAACCCACAACAGAACTTCATTTGATGATTCCATTAAACGGGAAATGAGCCTTGCGATACGCAATACTAAGAGTTTATCGCTGATTTTCCTTGATATCGATCATTTCAAAGCCATCAATGATACCTATGGCCACGAGTGCGGCGATATGACACTGGTCCTGAGCGCAAAATGGATTAAAGAAAGCCTGAGAGATAGCGATATTGTGTTTCGCTATGGCGGGGAAGAATTTGTGATGTTATTAAGCGGCACTGACGCCAACGGTGCAGAGTTGCTGGCAGAGCGAATTCGCACCTCAATTGAGAACCATACAATAGCGTACGGCATGGAAATCCTCAAGATCACTGCAAGCTTGGGCGTTAGCACTTTACGCGACAATGATACTCTCGAGTCTTTCGTCCAGCGCGCAGATAAAGCCATGTATATAGCCAAAAGCAAAGGCAGAAATCAAGTTGCCGTGGCTAAATAAGCCACCAGAGCCGGATCGCCTGCTGTTGGCATATCAGACTCTTGTGCTCTTTCAGGGCAATTCGACTGCGCCGTTAACGTTTACCCAGCTTATGTGCTTTAGATTCGGGCTTGGCGGCAATGGCAGGCTTTTCATTGGCCATACCCGCAAATTCAAACAGCAGCTCCAGTTCTTTGTCGTTCAACTCATAAAATGTACGGGCTTTCAACCGTTCCGGCAACACCACCGGCCCATAGCGCACCCGCATTAAACGGCTGACGACAACCTCCTGTGATTCCCACAACCGCCTTACCAACCTGTTGCGGCCTTCGGCAACGATAACGTTGTACCATTTATTGGCACCTTCACCGCCGAAAAACTTAATATCGTCAAACTTGGCCTTGCCGTCTTCAAGCTCCACGCCCTCTTTGAGCCTTGCCAGAGTAGCTTCTGAAACATCGCCCAAAATACGCACCGCATATTCACGCTCCACTTGCGTTGACGGATGCATTAACCGATTAGCCAGCTCGCCATTATTGGTAACCAGCAATAATCCTGAAGTATTGATGTCCAGCCGACCGACAGCTATCCAGCGACTGACCGCCAATTTTGGCAATTGCGTAAACACCACCGGACGGCCTTCCGGGTCGCGACGCGTTACCACTTCGCCAACCGGTTTATGATAAAGCAGCACTCGGGTGGGCTGCTCGACAAATTTTTCCCAGTTAACAATTCGGTCATTAAGGAACAGTCGGTCCCCCTCTTTCAACCGGTCGCCCAAGCCCACCGGCTTGCCATTAATCTTTAACCGCCCTTCAGTTATCCAGCGTTCAATTTCCCGCCGGGAGCCAACGCCGCCGCGCGCCAACACTTTTTGGATGCGCTCTCCGTCGACTGACTCATTAGCACCAGTTTTCTTCGGCGTTTTCGCTGCCTTGCTTTCAGTCTGTTGCTTCGGAGACCTGCTCGGCTGTTTCGCTGAATTGCTCGGCGGCTGTTTCGGTGATCTGTTCGGTTGTTTCTTGCTCTTCACTCTTTACCTGCATGGGTTGTTGCGTATTATTTAACGGCGGCTCATCCAATGACATACCAAGCTCCTTAATCTCTTGCAATGTCGGCAGTTCATTTAATGATGCGATATTAAAATAATCCAGAAATTGTTTTGTGGTACCGTATAAAGCCGGTCTGCCCGGCACCTCTTTGTGCGCTACTACTCGAATCCACTCGCGTTCAAGCAGCGTATGAATGATGTTGGAACTGACACTGACACCGCGAATATCTTCAATATCTCCGCGCGTTGCCGGTTGACGATAGGCAATAATGGCCAAAGTCTCCAACAATGCCCGGGAGTATTTAGGCGGCTTTTCTTCAAACAGCCGCGATACCCAGCGTGACAGCTCTTGCCTGACCTGAAAACGGTAACCGCTGGCTACCTGTTTCAATTCAACCGGCCTGAACCTGTAATCCTCCATGATCGCCTCGCATGCCGCCTGTATTTCCTGTATCTCCGGCTGCTCAATTTCAGGAAAAACCTGCTGCACCTGTTTACAGGTCATAGGACGATTTGCAGCAAATAAGATGGCTTCAACTACACGTTTAATTTCCACATTAATTTCACGTTGTTCAGTTATGAAAGACCTGTCCTGACCTCTTCGGCTGCACTCGGGACAGGCGCGGTCGAGGGGCGGCGGTGAAGGCTTGGGCTTAGGTACACGCTTAACTACCGGCGGCGCCGGCGGTTCTGACTCGTATTTCGGCAAAGGGTTCTGACTGGATAATATCGATGAGTCGTTCTTTGCTGAGTTCGAGGATTGCCAGAAACGAGACAACAACTCCGTGTCGACCTTCTTTTCGGATAAATAACTGCGAGAAAAGGAGACTATCCGCTCCTTTAAGGTTTTCCAGAATGGTTGACATGCGTTCACGGACAGATAAGGGCTCTTTAGTAATTTGATGGTGGCTGAGCTGCTCGACTCTTCTAAGTACATCCTGAAATGCCAGCAGCATTTCTTTTAACTGGATATCCGGCAAGTTCTGTTTGCGATCTTTCAGCGCCGACGAAACATCGACCCCGATTTCAAATATATCACGCTCAATTCTAGGCAACAGATCGATTTCTTCAGCCGCATTTTTAATCAGCTCATATTCCTGCAGCCTGCGAATCAACGTTGCTCTCGGGTCTTCTTCGTCCTCTTCAGCATCGGGCTGCCTGGGCAACAGCATCCTTGACTTAATTTCCGCCAACAGCGCGGCCATTACCAGGTATTCCGCCGCCAACTCCAGATTTAATTCCCCCATTATTTGGATATAGGCAATGTATTGGTGAGTAATCTGTGCGATCGGAATATTTACAACATCCAGATTCTGCCTTCGTATCAAATACAGCAATAAATCCAGCGGTCCTTCAAAGGTATCCAGCAGCACTTCCAACGCATCCGGCGGAATATAAAGATCGTCCGGCAGCTTATTAAACGGCGCACCGTTAACTATTGCGAGTGACGGCGCGACCAAGGCCGGAGAGGACTCTACAGCGTCAACCGTGCCTTGATTCATAGTTTCATTCATGCCCTGGCTTCGCAACTACGAACAGGGGACTGAGAATTAACAATCCGTATAAAAATCAACCTACATCCCTGCAATTGAAAAAAACATTTTCTGCACAATGAACATCGGATAAGCCAAAACCGCACTCAAGGCATTAGTGTATAACAGCACTAATAGAATGATAAATCCGAAGCGCTCCAAACGGTTATATTGCCATGCCCAATAGTTGGGCAGAATACCCGTTAAAATGCGGCTGCCGTCCAAGGGCGGAATAGGCAATAAATTGACCAATGCCAATACCAGATTGATCGAAATACCGGCAATTCCGGTATAAATCAGCGGCAATGAGATGGCCTCCATCTGCATGCCTATCACCACGCCTAGCCGCGCTATTAACGCCCAGCCGACAGCCATCAATAAATTGGCAACCGGACCGGCCAGAGCGACTATCGCCATATCGCGCCGTGGATTTTTAAAATGCCGAGGATCGACAGGTACCGGCTTCGCCCAACCGAAAATAAAACCCGTGCCCGTTATTAATAGCAGCCCTGGAAGGATAATCGTCCCAAGTAAGTCAATATGCCTGATCGGGTTTAGCGTTAACCGGCCCAATGCCGAGGCGGTGTTATCGCCGTACTTTTTTGCCACCCAGCCATGCGCCACTTCATGCACGGTAATCGCGAAAATCACCGGCAAGATCCAGACCACGATACGCTGCAAAAGCGTCAGTTCATTCATCATGCCTGCATCCTCACCCAGCCAACATCGGAGCAAGGCCCTTGCCCTGCCTTATAATTTCACCGGCGCCGTTGGAAAATTCTATAATCGTCGTTTGCTCAAACGGAATAATGCCGGAGTCAATCACCAGATCCAGCTCATGATCCAGTTTATCTTTAATCTCATAAGGATCGGTCAATGCCTCATCCTCTCCCGGCAACATCAAGGTAGAACTGAATAACGGCTCACCCAATTCCTGAACCAACAATTGGGCAACGGGATGATCGGGAACCCGTATGCCTATCGTTTTTTTCTTGGGATGCTGTAAGCGGCGCGGCACTTCGCGCGTAGCGTCCAAAATAAAAGTAAAAGGCCCCGGCGTTAACGCCTTGATCAGCCGGTAAGCATTGTTACTGATCTTCGTAAACATGGAAACCTGGGCCAGATCTTTGCAGACCAGCGTAAAGTTGTGCTTATCGTCCAACTGCCTGATGCGGCGAATTTTATCAAGCGCCTGCTTATCGCCTATATGACAGGCAATCGCATAAGAGGAGTCGGTCGGATAGACGATGACGCCGCCGTTACGAATCACTTCCACCGCACGCTGTATCAAACGCAACTGCGGACTTTCCGGATGTATTTCAAAAAATTGAGCCATTTATTAGGTCAGGATAAATTTGTAAATAGTGCGATTATACCGCACATCCACCCAAACTTGCAGTTGAAAATCATATAGATATCAAACAGCGTCAAAGTCCCATGCTAAAAGGGAGCACGCATTATTTCGCTAAACAAAGATGGTATGCTTGCCGGATCCAGCAAGGCACTCAATCGTATTGCCCCCGATAAGTTGTGCTGCATGGGTTCGAGAGGCAAGGCTTTTTATAGATCCTCAAGAAAATCATCAAACACCTCGGAGATGTCCAGATTGCCGGGGCTAAACCAAAGCAATTGATATCAGACTATACTAAGTCACTGTCTATTGCATGCAAACCTAAACCGGTTTTCTTGCTGCACTATTCAGTTACCTTGCCTGCGCACAGTAAAGTGTTTTCAGGCAATTATCACAATCTGTAAGACTTCATCATGTATAAACTAAAGTTACGCCGCCAAGAGGACTCCCTGCCTGAACAATCCAGCCCTGATGCCCCTCGTTCAGAAGACACCTCTGTGGCGGCTTGGCTAACTAGCGCCGACCAAGCCTTTTTGTTGCAACAGCAGATGAGTGATCTTCGTTTCGTCGACAATACCACCGGTCTCCCTGTGATAACGGTTGATGCCAGGCAGAAGTATCAGGTCATCGAAGGCTTCGGGTTTTCCTTGACCGGAGGCAGCGCGATGCTGATCAGCCGCTTGCCTGCCCCTGACAGGAGCGCATTATTGCGGGAATTGTTCTTGCCCGACGGGGACGGCATCGGCGTGAGTTTTCTGCGCTTGAGTATAGGCGCATCGGATCTGAGCGAGCGTTGCTTCACTTATGACGACAGGCCGAAAGGACAAGAGGACCCCGAATTTGCCCATTTCAACATCGAGTCTGGCGATATTGAAGTCATTCCCTTGTTACAGGAAATTTTGGCTATTAATCCAAAGATCAAGATCATGGCTACGGCTTGGTCGGCGCCCCCCTGGATGAAGACCAACCAGAGCTTCCGCGGCGGTAAACTGAAGCCCGGCTGCTACTCTGTTTACGCCACTTACTTGGTCAAATACCTGAAAGCCATGCGGGAGAAAGGCATCATCATCCATTCGATCACCCCGCAGAACGAACCATTGAACAAAAAAAACGAACCCAGCATGATCATGGAAGCGGGCGAGCAGGCCGAGTTCATCAAAAATCATCTAGGACCGGCTTTATGGGAAGCTGGATTGGCCGATGTGGAACTGTTTTGTTGGGACCATAATTGCGATGTCCCTGAGTATCCTTTGGAAGTCTTCGCTGATGCCGACGCGCGTCGCTATTTGGCCGGATCGGCTTGGCATCTCTACGGGGGCGACATTTCGGCACTTTCCGAAGTACACCAACTTTACCCGGAAATGAAACTGTATTTCACCGAGCAATGGGTGGGTTCGGACGGGCAGTTCGGGGGAGATCTGCTGTGGCATATAAGAAATGTCCTAATAGGTTCCCTACGCAACTGGAGCCGGGTCGTGCTCGAATGGAACCTGGCCTCCAACCCGTTTTGCCGCCCTCATACGCCTGGAGGTGGAACCCGTTGTGTCGGTGCTTTGACTCTAGGCGAAGAGGTTGCCCGCAACGTCGCCTATTATGTAATCGCCCACGCCTCGAAATTCGTACGCCCCGGCTCGGTCAGGATTTATTCCGACCAACAGACGCCCTTACCGAATGTGGCTTTTGTTACGCCCGATGGCTACATTGTTTTGATTGTTCTCAATGAGGGAGCTGAATCCCAATCCTTTACTATCCGGTTTCAAGAGAAAAATGCAGCAGCTACCTTACCGCCAAGCGCGGTGGCTACTTATGTCTGGCAGGCGGTGTAAAAGTTTCGGCTAACAATTTAAGTAGGGTGCGCAGCGCGCGCCATTTCCGGATTTCAGCATATTAGCGACATCGAAAATGGGCGCGATGTATGCACGAAAGATATTGGGTGCGGATTTTCAGGATAGTGATGCGATCCGCCTTAAGATACGCATCGCGCGCGCCCTATATAGCTTACATGCTATTGTAAGTCCCTCAAAATTTCCGCCGCTACGCCCGGATCTGTTGTTTCACAGGTGTGGGTTTCGCCAATGTTTCCGATAAAAGGTGCTTTCACTTTATTAGCGCATTCCCGGAAAAGAACATCAACTTTGGCCGTTTTTTGTTGGAGAGGAAGATTCCCGGTTACCGTTGCCAAATCTTGGGAGACATCCGATACGATGCCATCCCCATCTTTGAAAGCAACTAACCTGGATAAGGTAGGTTGACCCGTTCCAATGATCGAAACGTAAAATACATCGGATGGAAGGGGATGAGTCGTTAAGTCATTAAGAATATTCAGAGTCGAACTATTGGGTTGTAAGTCTTCGAGTGCAACACTGTTCGGGTCGATATCCAAAGATAGAAGATCGCAAATACCGACATTACCGGAAACATTCAAAACATCAAAATGGTTGTAACATTCCTTGGCCCAGAAACTTCCTTGATGCGGCGCCCCAACAGTAATAAGTTTCGCAACATCCTGCCGATACGGAATTGTCGTTGCTGCATTTGATTCTTGCGCTAATCCTTGTAGATATTCCCTTGCAGCAAGACCGCCCATGCTGTGAGCAACTAGAAGAACTTTTGTTTTTCCTGAGTTTTCATCTAAAACCGCTTTAATGATGGCTGCCAGTTCGCCTCCCTGGACATCAAGAGATAAGCCCTGATTATCAGAGAAATTTAGTGTGTAGAAGTTGCCGGACATGCCCGTACATGAAACAGGCTGGCTTGGGTTGGAGGGACAGTTGATAGTCACAGTTTTTGTGGCTTGATCGTAAGTAGGTATCCCACCGAATAACCAGCCGGCATTGTTTATCAGGTAATCTCTAAATGGTATCCATGTATCTGCGGAAGACGCTATGCCATGAATAAAGATGACGGGGTACGGTATCTCGCCACACCCTGATTCTTTCAGCCAAACCGATAAATTCCCCACATCCTGCGGCGAGGCATCATTCGGTCTCAGGAGATATACATGGTTATCGGCCGAGGAAACGCCCAGATAAGTATTGGTGTTGGGATAGTAGCGATAGGTATAAGGCGAATTAAATTGCTCGCCTGATACCGGCGGTGAAAACAGGCTGGGATAAAATGTTTGCGCCCAATTCAGCAGGCACTCGGTATTAGACGGCGTCGCAGTATCGGCTTTCATTGAGGAATCAATAGCCGCTGCTGTGTTGCAGAAAATCGCGAAAATTATCAATGCTAGTGCGCGCACTAGTAAGGAGCCGCTTTTGCGTTGTCGGTCGTTCATAGTATTCTCCTCAAAGCACAGGAACAAGTTGGCTACGGATGAGCAAGTTATCTCGCCGGATAGCCAGACTTCGAGGCAACACGAGTGTCTCTGTCAAAACCTGATAAATAATATGATCAAAAAACTAGACGCCGTCGGTACGGCAGCACACAGACGGGATGTTGAAAGAGTTAAAATTCCTCCTGTAGTTCTGTAGTACGCTGTGCGTACCTTCAAGCACGAATATACAGCTTCCCTTATTCCATAACAGAAGCATCCAAATCATCGAATTGAATAATCCCCTGAACTTTACAACCACAATCCGCTGAGTAAACACCTTGTCTAACCCAGAGGTGAAAAGTTGAATAAAGCATTTATGCCCTCTGGTAAATCCGACACAGATTCCACGTCCCTATGTTTAACCCAATGCCATTAAGTTAAGCCGGGCTGAACAGGGACATGTTGCCTCGTTCGAAACGTAAGGCGGCAGTTAAATGTAGCCCCTTAGCCCTGCTAGGAAATATTAGGGACGGGCTTGCACTTTACCGCGTCGTTCGGTTAAGCGGCGCTGGCATATTGGGGGGGTGGAGGCGGATGCCATTCCTGCTGAGTATCGTACATTAATTCTCCAGGCACAGGAACTCGATGCCCCTTACCATACATACATTGAATGTAGATGATGTCGTAATTTTGTTGGCCTTCCTCTGCAGAATTGGGTTCTTTTTGTGATGTTGATATTTGTGTATGGGCAAGTTGCCTGCACATTAGATCGTCATTATGGAACTGATCAAAGTTCTTACCGGTACCGGGCAGTATTAAAACACTCGGGCCGCTCGGCATCGTCGAGCAAGCGCTGAGCAAGAAAACTGATATTAGGATGGCCAGAATCTGTAACATTGGATGCGCCTCCGTTAAGGAATAACTTTCTGCCAGACAGCGGAGCACTGCCTGATATAGGGATAGTAACCGGCAGGATCAGTGCAGTAATACCAATAGCCGGCTTCCTGACCGTCGGGCTGAGGATCAATTTGCATCCATCCTTCCGGACATTCTTTCACATGGGGATAATAGCCTTCAGGATTTAAACAATGATCCCACTTATTCGATTCGAGCGGCTGGATTCTTGGTACAGCCCCTTGTTCTATATAAACGGGAGGGCTAGAGGGCATGATGACGGCCGGAGAAGAATAATAGGGAGGGCGGGAATAATAAGGCCAGTAATAGTAGGATGGCCAGACAAAAGGAGATCCTACAAAGAAACCAAACCCACTATGCCCATGGTGGTGAAATCCCCCAAAATGTCCACCTCCAACATGGCCTCCTCTGAAAGCGCCTCCACGGGCACCGCTAAATTCACCGCCATGGAAGCCGCTGAAACCGCCCCGATGCCCGACACCGCCTTGAACACCACCAAAACTGCCTCGATGACCACTGCCACCTTGAACACTACCAAAACTGCCTCCGCGCCCTACAACGCCCCGGCCACCGCCAAAACCGCCCGCGTGTCCTCCTGCTCCCTGACCACCACCAAAACCGCCTCCGCCTCCACTGCGAGCCATAGATATTTGACTACTCGACAATGCAATAGAAATCATGAGTACAATTGATAATCTTCTGGATATCATTTGCCATTTCCTCATCTATTGAAACCAAAAGAGAGCTGGTTTTTTTCAGGTTTGACTACTCTCCATTTCGGCCTGATTAAATAAGTCGGTGCGAATCCAGCGGGTATTTGAGGATCTTTGAATACTTATGTACCTAGCGAGGAATACGGGGTCAGAGACTAAAGTTATAAACCTTGTAACACTTTTAAATGAAAATGGAATCAGCATAAAGAGTTTGGGCGAGCATCAAGCATAGCAGTGTAAGCAGTAGTGATAAGCCGGTTATTCAGCACAACACTTTCCTTTGAAGTCACGGAAATACGGGCATAAAAACACATTCTGCACAAAAAGCTTAACTTCTCAATAAGGACGATTACCTATACTCAATAAACTGAGTCATTTAAAATTCCCAGAATATGCGACATTCGTGTCATAGGCATATTGACATTACAGCTTCAGTTGATTTGCGTATTATCGTGAGCCACAGACAATGTGCTGAAATAGAGAGCTGCGCCGTAGGCCGGAACAAGCCGGTTCGAGCTACATCGAGAACGGACGTTTCCGGCCTACAGATAACCAGCAACGCATAGGACACAGCGGTCGGACGTATCTATGAAACGAAGAATACGGCCTGTCGGCAACGCGTTCCGTCAACCCATGCTTGACCGGATTCCAGCAGATATAATCGACATGCCTTGAAAATCACTGTCATCGCGAATCGTATGTTCCCAAAATTGCCGTTGCCAAAGCCGATATTCACCACGTTTGTCGGGAGTTAACGGCATTCCCGATAGCCGCAGTTCGTGGGTAAATTTGGATTTGATCGCCCGCCAGCGTCCCGAGTAATCGGCATCGCCGTCAGGCAACGTCCAAACAGCATGCAAGTGATCCGGCAGAATAACAATGGCGTCGATGGTGAAAGGCCGTTCCGCCCTACCGTGCGAAACGCGTTTCGCAATAACCCAACATGCCGTACCAAAGCATCGAAAGAACGATCCCGCAATGTCACCGTAAAAAATACGTCCCTCCAGCAACCCGGTTCCGCCGATATAACACCATGCCGCACCATCATAAGTTTGAAAAATTGCGTAGCCCGTATGTAGAGTAGCGGAATACGGGGCGATCAGTGCCACGAAGTTCCCGGATTCCGCTACGCTTCATCCAGGCTACTCGCTGAAATTTCCTCATCAAGTATATGACGCTGACTGCCGTAGTTAAGCTCTCTCATCACTTCATCAATAGGCTTACGAACATATCTAATAGGACCTGGCCCTATTCTCATTTCACTTAGGGCATCATAAATAATTTTTCTTGTGTCTTCTGCCAGCTCAACAAAAGAATCCCACTCCAGAGAAAGACTATGAAAAAAATCGGATGGAATTCTCATTTCATAGTACGTTCTATCTTCTTTTACCAAAAAAATCCCTCCCCTTGCCCCCATATGACGCCTTTGCATCTGGAACTCTGGGCTTTCAGAAATATCTATCAACTCTTTGATATCAGCCTCATGTAGGAGATTGTCCCACGTTGGACGACCTCTAAATAAAAAGTTTTCATCTCTTAGACCAAGGCTTCTAACAAAATCGAGCAACCGTCTAAATCGAACAACACCTCTAGCTACATCACGCTCATTTGAAGAACCTATCGAAGTAAGAATCGCCGTTTTTAGATCAGCGAACTGTTCACTCAGGTTATCGATTCTCTTTCGTTCAATCGCTTGATTTCTTTGTTCTTGAAGGAGCTTTTGAAAAAGACCAGACCACTGCTTTCTAAGTATCTCCTCAATATCCTGTATCTTTGTGAAAGGAAAGACACTATTACCTCTAGTACGATGTCTAAGAAAATTAATGAACTCGAATATAAATGATGCTGTCTCTGGTTTTTCGATGGCAGGAAACTCAATTTCACCAATTATCGCCTTACTCTTGTTTTTTCATATAAAGCATGATCATGCCAAACCCCATCATCAATGAATGTAAAAACAGGTATTCCGCTTTCGACAGCCTTCAGAATTTCCAGTTGCGTAACAGATAGATTTTCTTTTCTCTTAAGGGATTCAGTACTTTTACTTTCTTTATCAAGTTTTTCAAAATCCACCTTAGATAAAGCTTCTGGTACACTTTTTCCGCCAAATCGAGAGCCAACAATTAAAACAACAATATCTGAAGTGGCAACTTCATCAACACAGCTCGTATGCGTATGAAGCCTGTGATCATATAAAATATCGTTGTAATCACTCATCAAGGGCTCATGACCTTGAGACTGAATAAATGTGCGTAACTGTGATCTTATTGCTGCAAGATCATAACAAGTAGATGAAACAAATATTCTTAATCCGGCCATTTAATATAATTTTCCTTTTTTGCCTAATGCGTTATAAAAGCTAAAGATCATTGTTTTTCATTCGGTTGAATAAATTTATTTCGTCCTAAAATAAATATAGGTGCATCATTAAATACACGTGCAAGTTAACCCATAAATATTCACGACGAAAGATACTAACTTCAAATACTAGACTAGGCAAATATACGTATCTTCTCAGCCACGGCGAAGGTGTCTTGCATTGTGACAAACAAGCATTTAGTTAAGGTTTCTACGCTGAAGGTTCATCGCCCAAGCACCACATCTACCCGCCGGAATTGGCCGAGGCGTAGCGCTTCAGCAACTTGCCCCTCCAAATGCAAACCTTCCACCGTCTGCATAACCCCATCCCGCCCATACAACACATAGCGGCAAGGCTTTACGGCAGCGTCGCCAAAAGTATCCCGGCGCTTGGGATTGATATAGACCAACAAGGTTGCCCCCAATAAAGCACAAGCCGCGCTGCCCGCTGGCAATATTTCTTCAACACCGAACGGATTAACACACTGCTCGTTCGCAGAGAAAAACGACTTCGACAAGACCGGAGCAGGCCTGAACAGCAACTTGCCCTCCTCGAATACAAAGGGTGCAGGCCCCAAGAAAAGATGCGTCCAAAGGTGCAAAAATTCCACCGTGGAACCGGAAAGACGGGCAACGCAGCCTCTTCCGTGTTGCCGTGGATCGACGGCGAAACCGCTGCTGACCAGGAAGCTGGAGTTTTCGACCGGGTTTCGTCCGTATTCGGCCGGGTCGCGGAAAGCCACCAGCAGCTGTTCGATTTGGCCGTAAAACTCTTCGATTAACCCGGCCCGAACCATCTCCAGCACGAACTTGTAATGCATGTGCAGGAAGATGGAGCCGTTCTCCAGCCAGCCGTAATTGAAAACTCCGATCCGTCCCAGTTCTAGGGCGTTTTCCCCCAGCGGTTCATTGACGCGATACATACCCAATTTATAGTCGAACAGTTCGGAGTTACGCGCTGCATCATACAACCGCCGGACTTCCTTCGGTTCGGCGATGCGCAGGGCATGGACAAAGCCTTCCAGAAACAGCGGTATCGATTTTTGCTTGAAGCGGGTCACAGCCGCCTTACCGTCCGCGATTTCCTGATACTGCTCGGCCTCATAGCAGAAATAGGTGATGATACCTTCCGGCGTCCGGGCCTTGTCGATCGCAGCATCCAGATAGCCCGAAACCGTCGCCAGGAAGTTTTGCACCGCTGCGATAGAGAGAATATATTCAGCGCCGTCAAAGCCCATGAACACCTTTTCCCGATAAGCCTCCTTTTGGGCTCCGCTTTGCTGCCAGAATAACTCGGGCGTCAGGTTAGGGCGATTTAATAGCGCTTCCAATCCGGATATAAAATCCGCCAACTCCGCCGGCAGGGAAAATGCTCCATCGACATCGGCTAGGGCTCTTGAAGTAAAGTTTACCAAGCGTTTGAGCTCAATGGTTTCATTCACCGAAGACCCGAAAATACCGGGCAGGCCGTTCAAAGCATCGCACCAACCTGGGCGATCCGCCTCCATTTCTATGCCTACACCGAACGGGTCCAGCGTGGACAGTTTGTTGGCGACCAGTGTCAGAATTTTTCCGAGCAGCGTGGTGTAAACGATGTCGCCGTGGCCGTGTTGCGCACGGACTTGGTGGCGGCGTCGGGTGCGGGAGTTAATTAGAGATTCTTTCTCAGGGCTGCCCTGTACCGCGCCGTATTGGCGAACGCCTTTAGGCGTCACCACGTATTTTTGGCAGCGCGGGACGACAAAATGGGTGGAGTCAAAGAAGGTATAGGTCTTTTCCAGCAACAAGCCGGGCAGACGATCGGGGAAAATCGCTTGGTAGCTAATCAGCAAGTCCAGCAAATAAGTCCAGTGGTCAGACCAATAACCGCGGTCGAATTCGGCATCTTCCACTTCCTGCGCTTGCGCCAGAATTTCCTTGATAATCGGCTCCGGGTTTTCCGTAGCACCTTTAAGCAGCTGCCATAATTCGGCGTATTTAAACTCCCGAGACAGTAGCTGCTCCAGGTCGGCAAACTGAGCGAAATGATGCTCAAGGATTTGAGGAGCGTCCACGACAAAACGCGAGTTCCGCAACGAACAAGGATTGTAGCCGTCCGGCTGATTCAGGTTGAAGAAATAGCGGATGTTTTTTGCATCCAGCGCAGGATCGAAGAACAAATCCATCCTGCGGTTTTGCAGCACATCGCGAAAATCGCCGTTGCCTTCGGAAAAGGGCGTATCCTGCAACAGAAAATCGTTGTAATCCCTTTCCAGATCACCGTGCTTGCGGCCGAACAAATACAATTGTGCACCTCCTGGCACCTTCGTCGGAAAACCGCCGCGCAAACCATTGTCCAAATAACATTGCCGGGCATGGGCATCGAACAGCGGCTTGGCCGTCGCGGTAAATATCCGTTGCGTGATGCCTTCAATTAATTGACGGTTTACCTCCCGTTTGACCTCGAAGTAATCTTTTTTGTCAGCCTCCGCTATGAATTGCTCAAGCACCGACTGCGACGCTGCATGGCCGTAAAAGCCGTAAAAGACTTGGCTCTCGCCGGGCTGGAGTTCGAGCGTCATCGCTTGGAACGCGGACGGTGTTTGGTTACCGATTACTTGATTATTAAAGTCCAGCGGCGCACCGGAAAAAAATCGCTCCGCCTTGGAAAAATCTCCAGCCAAGCCGAAAACCCTCTCCGTATCGACCAGTACGCGAGTGCGTTCGCCGTTTAAAAAACCGGCGAAGAAATTGCAAGCTATCACCGGCTCCACTTGCGGCGAGTCGGTAGGCCATACTTTCAGCCGGTAAAAAGGCAAATTTTCCCCTACGCCCTCGACGCGCATGAATGCTTCCGAAGTCCGGCTCATAAACTTCAGAATCCATTGGTTCATGCCGTACGGAAGCACTTGCGGCAAGCCGTCTACAATCTCTATTTTTCTGGCTTGGTTGGAGCTATTGACGATCTCAACCCTGCGCACTAAACCGGCCACCTGCGCTTCGGGCAAGGTGAACATATCGGCCCGAATGCTGAATCCCAACTGAGGATTGATCTCTTCGACACCGGCTTCATGAGGCGTGACGTAAAGGCGTTGTTTGACCTCCGGCTCCGCCCCCCGTTGGAAAGGCTCATAGGTCAGGGTTTGATCTCTGTCGATAATTTTCAAGAAAGTCCTAAAACCCCGGGACGACGTGAGTTGATAAGCCTTGTCGGCAGGAAAAAATTCCAAAAAGGCCCCATCTTTGTTGCGCACGCCAAAACTGGCTACGGCTTGGCCTCGGTTGACATAAAAAACCCAGGCCGGGCGACCCATCGTACCGGCGATACCGGGCAAAAAACTGGCGAATGGGGCAAGGTCGTTGTAGTGCTCAATTACAAAGCGATTACCAGGATCTAAAGAATAGTGGATCTGTTCCACGAGGCTACACCATTTGAGTTGGATATTGAGTCGGCGGTTTCGAGTATAGAGTAAGACTCTAAATTTGAGTTCAAATTTCAGATTGCCAGCCCGTTCCGTAAGAGAACCCTGCAAGGGTGATTTAAACAATTAAGATAAGAATGATTAGTGAAAATATGGGACAGCGTTTACTAATAAAACTGGCAAAGTTCTAACGCTCTTTTGCTTGCAATCATTGATAAGGGCTATCGGAGCAACTGAAATATTGTGAGCGTAACGCCTGACTTGATGACAAACGGGAAGATTTTTTCCAACCATATCATTTACGGTAATTAACATGCGACACATTCCTGTTTTACGAAAAAATGGAATTTTTCGGCTCGAAACAATTATGACTGAACCGCAGGAAGTGAAACGCAGTTCCCAGCCGGGGACCGGAAGGCGGAAATAAAAAAGGCCCCGTGTAACGAGGCGAGATATTTGGCGTAGTTTTGCGAGATATTTGGCGTAGTTAAAAAAGACAGATAGCACAAATTTTCTTACCATGTCCCCGGCATGATTAAGCCTGAATCAACATTAAAATTAATGCGCGGATTATTCGATTTGACGCTAGAGACACGACCACGCCCATCCTGATCTATTCTAACGGTCACCAGCCCATTAACCTCGATAGGCTCTTGCTTAGTGTTCGCCATGCCACTCGGGTTATCTTTTTTGTTTTCTTCAAGTTGGGATTTTTCGCGTATTAAAGGCAGGGGCTTGCCCAGAGGCTGTAGAGCAGGAACCGGAATGCCCAGAGACAATAAAGGTAGCTGAATTGGATTACCCAGATTGCTAGTTGCACCGGCAGTACCGGGAACACCGGGAACACCGGGAACACCGGGAGCACCGGGAGCACCGGGAGCACCGGGAGCACCGGCAGTACCAGGCACACCGGGAACACCGGGAACACCGTCGGGCATAGAAAACATCAAGTCTCCACCGGCAAACGGGCTTTTAAGCCGCATGATATTTTTAATGGCCCTATCGATACCGACAATGCCATCAATAAATGCAGAGAATCCCGATTTAATGCCGTTGAACACATGATCAATAGCCGCCATTAAATCTACGGCAAACCAGTTCTTTACACTGTCAATGCCAGTTTTAAACCCTGCAACCACAGCATCCCAGTTTTTCCACAACAAGTACACGGCGGCCGACATAAGCCCAATGGCCAGCACCAACGGATTCGCCAGCAGCACCGTCGTTAATGTCACCATGGCACCTATAGTGCTGGTAATCGCCAGCAACAGCGGCCCCGCCATAATGGCTGCAATGCCCGTAAACACCAGCTTGGCCAAATTGCCAAAGCCGCCGACAGCATCGGCCAGCTGATTGATTCCTGTCCAAGCTTCGCCGGCAAATGCCTTGATGTCTTCTAAAGCCTTCCTTAACTTGACGCCCCATTGTTCCGTTTCTTTTAACCCTTCAGGGGTTTGCAGATAATTCAGCTTATCCAGCACTGCCTGAAGCGCATCCTTCAGGAAAGAAAACGCCCCACCACTGTTCATCAACTGGTCAACAAAACTCTTCCAGGTATCTGAAAGGGTGGACATCATTCCTGACCAAGTGCGGCTTTGCGCCTCCGAAGCGCCAGCAAACTTTTTGCCCATTGCTTCTATTAATAAAGCGATTTCCTTACGGCCTACTTTGCCTTTACCGATCATTTCGGTAATCGCTTTTTCGTTCTTATTCATCGCCTGAGCCAGCAAGGAAACCACGGGGATACCTCGCTCGGTCAATACGTTAACTTCCTCTTGCTGAAGCTTTTGCTTCATGTAAGCCTGGCCTAATTGGCGGCTTACTTCGATCATGTTTTCTTGGTTTTGCCCAAGTGCCGAATTGGCGTCTGTAATGGCCTGCATCGATCCATTCATAGGATTAATGCCGGCATTTTTCAACATAATGAAAGCTTTTGTAGCGCCATCAAGCTCTAGCGGGGTTTTAGCGGTAAATTGTTTAATCCAGCCCAAAGATTTTTGCGCTTTTTCGGAACTGCCTTCGATAGTGGTCAGGGCAACTTTTAAAGTCTCGAACTCAGCAGCCGTATCGATAAACATATTCTTAAATGCGAAACCGGCTGCGCCGCCCATTGCTGCCAGCTTGAATGTCAGCGCCCCGGCCTCACGGCCAACACTGGCCAAGCCGTCCCGGACCTGAGTTAATCCGGTCAATTGCAATGATCTATTCAGCGCGCCGCCAAAATTGCGGACAGGCGCTTGCAGCGCCTCGATCTGGCTATTGAGACGTCGCAACGGCGCGGTCAAATGATCGACCGCGCGCAGGGTTAAACTGAGGTTAAGATTGCTGCTCATTGATCCTGATCGCCTCTCTGTGCCACATCAAAAATTCATCCACCTCCATCCTCCACAGCTCGGATGGCTGAAAATGAAAGAAGTAGGCAATATCGCCCATTACTTGACGCCAATTGCTGGGGAACGACCTAAAAAACCGCCAGCCACCTCGGCTATGGCATTAAAGTCTTCCACATCGATCTGATCGACTGCCGACATCGGCAAATCGGCCATAGAGGCAATCAGCGCGGCAATTTTGCCGATTTCACCTTGGGCTTTGTCCATCTCCTTCATGTGTTTGAGCTTCAATCGATCTGGGATGGTTATTTCATCGACCTGTTCGTCGTTAAATATAACGGGATACTTGAGCTTAATAACGGCCATAATAAAATTCCTTTCTAAATTTAATAATAAGTTTCTGTTCTAAAATCAGCGTATTGGTTAAGGCTTATAGCCTTGTCGTGTTAACGATGAAGCCGATCTGTTAATTTGTATTTAGCCGCTAAATCACACGGTAACTTTAAGTCAGCCAAGGCACAACCACCAACTCGACGCTGCCCGCCCATTCGTTGCTGACTGCTACGCCGCCTGCCGCAACCAGCTCATTATTAACCAGCACACGGCCCGCCTGCTCCAGTGAGGGACCGACCACCAGCTTGTTCGGGACGATTCCCATTGGGCGGCCTTCATCGCTCTTGATGGCCGCCATGGCGGCGCGAGCGCTGGCGTAGTTAGTCGCGTCTAAGGCCGCCTTGGAGCCAAAAGCCAACTGCCACAAGCCAAAACCGGCATTGGCCCGCGCCCGTACGCCATATAGATATTCGTCGCGCTTAAAGACATTTTCGTCTGAATCCGCCGTTAAACTTTGGAAGCTGTAAGGAATGCGCTCTTGAAACAACAGCGGCTTAATTGCGCGGCTAGTGTCCAGCAAGAACCACGACGCACCAGCTCCCGCCTGCATATTGGAAACACTGGCTACGCCTTCCTCGCCGCCAACCGGATGATCGGTGTCAAAAAAGTTTTGTCCATCGTAACAAAGCGTGCTGAAGCCTTGCGACAGCAAGGCGAATATCAGCTCATCGGGATGGTCGCCAGCGGCGCGGCCCATTTCTTCCATCAAAGGCCCATAAATGCCGTATTGATCGTCTTCAATATCGGTACGTTTGACCATTACGGACGTCTCGAACAACTTGTTTTTGACCGCATAGCTGTGGCTTTCAAGGTTTTTGATGACCCGATCGCCGACCCACTCACGAATCCGGGGCATCTGCCCCAACCAACCATAAGTTGTTTCCAGCGTAGTGCTGGGAACCACCATCGCTACGTCCTTATAGCGGCTAGGGGCTCCTTGCTGTCCCTTATTGAATGACGTGTTGAAGCCCTGAAACAGGGAAGCTATGTTTGCGCCGTTAATTAGCATGGGTTACTCCTAATTGAATGAATTCTTGTTGACTGTGGCCCAACGCTTTACAGACGGCCCTGGCCGTCTCATCAATGTGGGCCGGGCGCTCGCTTGCGCCTCTTTGCTCCGGGGCAAGGCCGCCGGTTTGCATGGATCGTATCCCTTTTAAAAAGGGTGATATGGTCGCAACAAACTGATCGAACTTATCTTTATCGTTATGGCATAACGCTAAAGCTACCTCTTTATGCTGCGGTAAAATGTGACCTTGTTGAATCGCTTGATCAACCGCCGTTGCCCAAGCAGTTTCTTCTGCCTGCCTTTGAAAAGCCACCGTAGTGCTGGCTATCGCTTCCTGAAATTCTCCAATGGAAACAAACTGGTCAACATCTGGCTTAGTGCCGCAAGCTGCCGATTTATAATCGCTAACCATCTGAATAATAGCGGTCATATCGGCATCATTAGGCAACTCCAACAGACCACGTAATTCAACCATAGGATCTTGATTGAGCATGTCGGTTCCCTGGGTGCTGGCGAGGGCGGTTAATTCCAGAGCGGGGTTATTGGTCAAAGCTGCCCGCAATACCCGCGTCACCTCGCCGCTGGGCGTGTGATTGAAAACCGGGCTTAGATAGCGGTATTCCTTAGCGTCTAAATGGGCGCTGGCTTTCTCCGTCCATTCGACCAGCCCCCAAAGACCGTCTGGCCTTGCTTGAAGTTGCTTGATCCAGCCCGCAGCGGGGGCGGGCTGACCGTTTTTACCGGCATGATCAATTTGGTGATCGTAATCCACCGGAATCGGCTTTTTACCGGCAAAAGCGGATGACGCAGCAATGACCGCCTCGGCATTGTGCATTGCCCAAGGCCCGCGCCCATCGCGGGCGCTGAACTCTCCGGACGGCATCACGTGTATCCATTGCTCAGCTTGGGATTCGTTAGCGGTAACGGCTAACGCCAGGGCGACACTGCCGACACAGGAACCGATACGCGGTTGGGTTTTAGTAGCGCTCATCAGCCAACCTCCACCCAGACGCCGCTGCTGTCCAAATCGATAACCTTACCAGCCACCGAGCGCGTGCCAGTACCGTCGGTCTTAGCAACAGTCTGGTCGTCTACGATATAGCAGGATTTGCCTATTTCCGTACGCGTTACCGCGTCGCTATGGTTGGCAAAGCGGAATATACCGCGTCGCACAGTGATGGTTAACGCGCCGTTAGCGCCTGCGCTATTGTCTACTTGGGCTTCGGCGCGGCCTGCGGCGGTCAAGGTCGTGGCCGTCGATCCGGGTTCCGCGTAGCCGGTCGCATTCAAGACGACTAATGATCCCGCGAAAATCTTCTTGGCGGCGGCTACGGGGTGGTTGATATTCGCCCCATCTCTAACGGGGGTATTTCGGTCTTTATTCAGTGCCATGATTTCTCCTGATTTTAAAATTCAGTGATAATTTTGCATATTTGCCGATCACTGAGTTTATGTTGTTGAGCTATATCGCCCCGCGTCATACCGCCTTTCCATGCCTCAATAATTTGCCGGTTTCGAATCTTGATAAGCTGCTTATGCCCCATCGGGAATCCAAATACTTCACCACCAAAGACATGACTAAATATCGTGGCTTTTTCTTCGCCAATAATTGAGATAATGGTAGGGTTATTGATGAAGTTTTTTGGCGCTCGAAAATGTCTACCCGCAAAATGAACAAACAGATTCATCGCGGCTTCATCGCCTATAAACTCGGCGATTTCATTTATTACTTTAGGCCATTCATTGCGGTCGATTTGTCTTAGTTCGAGTATGGGCATATTGATATGGTCGATATGGTTGGGACGGTTGTGAAGATATAATTCTTAACGATTTAGAACTTTTTAGGAAAACGAAACGGTTCGTAACAGGGCGGGAGATAGGCATAAAAAAGGCCGCGAGTTTGCTCGGTGTTCGGCTTTTTGTCTCTTACAGGCTCGCGGGCCATTCAAAATAGCTCTAGAACTCAAATTAACGGCAATTTAACGGGGTAAAAATCCAAAACGCATAGATCGGCGTAGCTGGACCTCATAAAGCGCCTTAAATGGCGTTTTTTAGTTTTGCGGGTGCGTAATAGTTGGGGTTAAATGATAGGCACAAAAAAGGCCGCGAGTTTCCTCAGCGGCCTTGGGGATCGTTAAGCAATGGCTTTACTCAATGCAGGTATCATCTAATAGATTAAGCTGAATACCGGAGCCTTAGCCGTGGATATGCCATTAATCATATGCTGTAACCGGACTAATCCAATAAACTGGTGCTGGCAACATTGCCCGATCTGAGCGCCTTTGCCAGATCATCGCTGGCGGCGCGGTGCTCTACCAGCAAAAAATCCAGCAGGATGGCGAACTTATCGCGACTGACCAGATGCAGGTCTGTTTCCGGAGAAGCCAAGTCTCTTACCGCTTCCAGGCAGGCGGCGATATTGTCTATGCGGTCCAGGGCGTCTAAAGCGGCACTCATAGCTCACCCCCTTGTTTTGCCATCAGCACATTGTAGCGATAGCGGCAATTCTCGCGCGAGCGCCCTACTTTGGCACCAATAGCGGTATAGCCAAGACCTTGCGCTTTTAATTCCAGCAGTTCCTGGTCTTGAGCCAGTGTCCAGCACCGGTGTTGGCCGAAGCGGACCACTGGCGGCGATGCCAACGCTTTCAGTCGGGCGTTTTCCTGCTCTAGCAGGGCGATGTATTTGTTTTGCAAGGTTTCGTAGTCGCGTGATGGAAGAGCGGGGGCGGTCGTATAGCTGCCAGTTTTATGAATGGCGGGAAGGACTTCTGAGGTGAGCCATTTTTTAACGGTCTTGGCTTCGGGATTAGCGCTCCGTAGTACCGATGACCATAACCCTGATTCGTTAATGATATTAACGCCTTGACCGCCTGTATCTGGACCCAAACCGACGATTTGTAGGTTTTGAACTTCATCATCATCCAGCTTTCTAGTCATTGCTTCGGCGTCACTGTATTCGAGTATCTCGGCAACTTCTTTGGCAATAAACCACGATGCGCCGAATTCATCGGTAATGACGGTTAATTGATGGGATTGTAGTTGGAAGGTTTGTAATGGGTTCATGATAAGCTCCGGATTGTAGGTTAATTACCCGGCAACACGACTGCAATCATGGGTGCCGGACTGAGCGAAGTTGCAGTACCGGAACCTACGAACCGGCCAGTCTTGCGACTGCTCCGCCCAGCCCGACATAACGATAAGCTGAGTTTTTTGCACATAAAAAAACCGCATGACGCGGCTTTGTGCCGTAGGGTATTTCAGGACTGCAATCCCGACTTTCGTTTTTTGCGAAAGCGGTGTAAGCATAAAGCCGCTGATAATAATTGTCAATGATATCAAACCAAGTGGACTAAGATCAGGGCGTTTCGAGGATTGGCTGCGGTTGGGTATTAATACTAACTAGGTGCTGACCAGGCGGGATTTTCTTAAATGTGTAAATGGGGCAAATGGAACGGCGAATCTAATCCATGAAAATTGGTTTTTTAATGCATTTTCAATATGTTGCAATTGCCCCCATATGGGGCAATTAATTTTACGGTAATTGGGCAATTGAACGCACTAATTGCCCCACTGATTGCGCTATGAGTATCGGATATAGATTGAAGCAATGGCGGATTTTTAATTTTTTTAAATGCGGCAATTGCTTATTGAGAGTATTTCTTTATTTTAAATATTCCTTCTATTTTTCATATAGTTACAATTACCGCAAGCGCGGCAATTGGTTTTAACATTTTGCGGCAATTGATCGCGTCAATTACCGCATGATCCTATGTTCAATCGACACAATTAAAGATGAATTTTTCATTGCGCACCGGATAAATTTTTAATTTCGTTAAAATTCGATAATTATTTTATTTATCAAATAGATAGCGGTGCGCAACGTTTCGCACCGATTTTTATTGAAATTTCGCACCGGTGCGAAATCGGTGCGCAATGAAAACAAGCTCAAGCTTTTTCAATCTGCGGTAACCGTCTACTCTAAAATAATTAGCGATTGTTATATTTTTATTTATATATCAGTGACTTGTGGTTTCCGCATGTGCGGTAACTGATTTTAATGATATGCGGTAACAGTTACCGCAATTGGTGCCGCAGTATATGGGGTAACTGGCAATAAATTTAATGCACCGCTAGAAGATTTTTTTATCAGAAAGAAAACAGTAAATGTTTAAGATAATCAACAATATGCATTTAACAGCGTTGCATCGCTAAAAAAGTCCGCTACGCAACGCTAGCAACGCCGTAGCGATGCATGACTATCTTGGAAAGATTAAGGCAATAAACGGCTGATAAATAGATCCAAACGGGATGATGCAAGCCACCAGTCATGCGGCGCTGTATCACGGAATTTTAAGGGGCGTTAATGCGTCAATTGCCCAATCGATAACATTTGATTATTATTGTATTTGTAGATAAATTTCAAATAGTTGCAATTGATGCGAGCGCGACAATTAAAACATCTGTTTTGCGTCAATTGACCGCTCCAATTGACGCATGCCAAAGCTTTTCTCAGCCTAATGGGAACAATATTTTGTTTGTCGCAATTAGCGCGTGATGTTTTTGCTTTGTAATATGATAATTTTCTTTTAATTCAGTGCGTTGCAATTGCGTCACGTGTCGCAATTTAATTCTTCAATGTGTCTCAATTGACCGCAACTGTTGCGACATGAGTATCGCGGCAAGATTAAAGCGATGAAGTGCGTAGAAAATGTCTAAACCCCGTATAGCGCAAGGTCTTGGGGTCATGACTGTGGATTTTAACGGGTTATTAAATGCGGCCAAAAGCTGAAAAAAAATTACGCCAAATATCTTGCAAATTTTCTTGAAATTCTAAAAATCACGCCAAATATCTCGCAAATCTAAAAAAACGCAAAAATCCCGCTGAACCCTTGTTCCGTCTGGTTCCGCGTCATTCCGCCTCATTCCGGCTTCGCCTCCAAATATCCCGCCTCTTCACACCCGATCAGATCGGAGCCTTTGGTATTCGTGGTGCCCAGGGGCGGAATCGAACCGTCGACACGAGGATTTTCAGTCCTCTGCTCTACCGACTGAGCTACCTGGGCATTTTGAGATGTTGCGTTTTTTTGCAGTGGTGCCCAGGGGCGGAATCGAACCGTCGACACGAGGATTTTCAGTCCTCTGCTCTACCGACTGAGCTACCTGGGCGGAACTACAAAAGAGCGCCATTAGACTCGATTATGCGCCGTCAGTCAATAAATAATGTTCTTTTATTGGGACAAATCCTGACCAGCCGAGGAGTTTTCTTTTCTGAACAGATTGATAATAAAGCCAAAGACTTTTTTCACACCAGCCCATATCCGCGGCAGCAACCAGATCATTAACAGGATAAAACCTGCCAGTGCTATTAAAAAAAATATTGGATGATTAATGCTTGCCCAGACGCCGGTTATTACGATGACATCCTCACTAACCGAAGCAATCCAGTTGCTAAACGGTTCCGGCGAAGTGTTAATCAACACCCGGCTCCCGGCTTTGGTGGCGTGCGACCCTGCCGCCAAGCTGCCTCCCAAGATGGCGGCTGTCAACTCAACGGCGGGATTCAAATCACCTATCGCTCCGGCCGCGAGCATGGCTCCAGCCGGGATGCGGATAAACGTATGTATCGCATCCCAGCCGGTATCTACACCCGGCGTTTTATCGGCAAAAAATTCGATACAATACATCAGCCCTGCCGCTCCCATGACCATCGGGTTAGCCACTATTTGCAAATCCGGCGGCAAATCGATATTGCCGGTATTGGCAAGATAGCCCAAGGTAAACAGTGTCGCGTACAGGTTAATCCCGCTAGCCCACGCCAGCCCCATCGATAATGCCAGAGTTGTTGATATTTGGTCCAGTGCGTCCATAAAAGTGCCTCTTTTTGCCTATTTTAGCGAGCGTAGCATAGTTTTCTGAATCAAGGCTAAACCGTATCCGCCTCTCTCATATGCTCATGCTCTCAATTTTTCGCACATTTAAATGCAGACCATGTAAAATTAGTTCCATGTATTTGGTAATCTTAGGGTATTAAAGTGAGTTTTAGAGGAACAACGATACTTTCCGTCCGCCGGGGCGACAAAGTTGTAATCGGCGGTGACGGCCAGGTCACTCTGGGCAATACAGTCATGAAAGGCAATGCACGCAAGGTACGCCGTCTATATCACGACAAAGTCATTGCCGGTTTTGCCGGAGCAACGGCGGACGCGTTCACCCTATTCGAGCATTTTGAAGGCAAGCTGGAAAAGCACCGTGGCCATTTAACGCGCGCAGCAGTGGAAATGGCCAAAGACTGGCGTACCGACCGCGCTCTGCGCAAACTGGAAGCACTGCTGACCATTGCCGATGCAAAGACGTCCCTGATTATTTCCGGTACCGGCGATGTGATCGAACCTGAATTCGACTTGATGGCAATTGGTTCCGGCGGCTCTTTTGCCCAAGCCGCCGCACGTGCATTACTTGAGAACACCAATCTTAGCGCCCGTGAAATTGTCGAACGATCTTTAAATATAGCCGCCGATATCTGTATTTATACCAACCACAATTTGCGTATTGAAGAACTCGACACCGAACCTAACGAGTAAACAAATGACTCAAATGACTCCTAAAGAAATCGTAAGCGAGCTGGACAAGCATATTGTCGGCCAAGCCAATGCCAAACGCGCCGTTGCCATCGCACTGCGCAACCGCTGGCGCCGCCAACAGGTCGACACTGCCCTGCGCGAAGAAATCACCCCTAAAAACATTTTAATGATCGGTCCTACCGGGGTCGGTAAGACTGAAATCGCCCGCCGCCTTGCACGTCTGGCCAATGCGCCTTTTATTAAAATTGAAGCCACCAAATTCACTGAAGTCGGCTATGTCGGCCGCGACGTCGATTCCATTGTCCGCGACTTAGTCGATAGCGCTGTCAAAATGACCCGCACGCTCGAAATGGAGAAAGTTGAAAACAAGGCTTATGATGCCGCCGAAGAACGGGTTCTGGATATTCTACTGCCTAGGGCAAATGGCGGCATGCTGTCTGACACCGAGGAATCGACTCGCCAAAAAATGCGCAAGAAATTACGCGAGGGCGACCTGAATGATAAGGAAATTGAAATTGACGTGCATCTTGCACCAGTGGGCGTTGAGATCATGGCGCCTCCCGGCATGGAAGAAATGACCAACCAGTTGCAAGGCATGTTTCAAAATCTGGGCTCGGGCAAAACCCGCTCCCGTAAAATGAAAATCAGCAAAGCCCTGAAAGTTTTACAGGACGAAGAAGCTTCCAAACTGGTTAATGAAGATGACATCCGGTCGCGCGCGGTCGAATCCGTGGAGCAAAACGGCATCGTGTTTCTGGACGAGATCGACAAAATCTGCAAACGTTCCGAGCTGGGCGGCGGTGGCGGTGAAGTTTCTCGCGAAGGCGTGCAGCGAGATTTGTTGCCGCTGGTTGAAGGCACGACGGTTAGCACCAAATACGGATCGATCAAAACCGATCATATTTTGTTTATCGCCTCGGGCGCGTTCCATCTGACCAAACCTTCGGACTTAATCCCAGAATTGCAAGGCCGCTTTCCTATCCGTGTTGAACTGGATGCGCTTTCAGCCGATGATTTTGTTCGCATCCTGACCGAGCCTGATGCTTCGTTAACCGAACAATATACTGCCTTATTGGGCACCGAAGGCGTATCGCTGTCGTTTTCCAAAGACGGCATCAAGCGCATTGCGGAACTCGGCTGGCAAGTGAATGAAACCACCGAAAACATCGGCGCGAGAAGGCTGCACACCATTCTGGAGCGGTTACTTGAAGACATTTCCTTTAACGCCCCGGATATTGCAGGAAAAAGCGTCGTTATCGATGCCGCTTATGTAGACGGTCATTTAACCGAGTTTGTTGAAGACGAGGATTTGAGCCGTTACATCTTGTAATCGGTTTTCAATACAAAAATAGTTACGTAGGGTACGCAGTGCGTACCATTGAATGCCAATAGAGCCGCGTATCCTACGAAGATAAGCCTTGAAATTTTTATAAGCCATGCGCCTAACTGCAAAACCCGCCAATACTCATCCGACCGAGATCAAGCTGCATCAGGTTTCCAACATTATTGAAATCAGCTTTGATGACGGCAGCGTGTTTCAATTGCCGGCTGAATATCTGCGCGTCTACACGCCTTCGGCGGAAGCATTAGGCCACGGACCCGGACAGGAAGTCCTACAGGTCGACAAGGAAGACGTCACTATTAAAGAGATCAGGCCGGTAGGCAATTATGCCATTGCCCTGGTATTTAGCGACGGTCATGACAGCGGCATTTATACCTGGGATTTGTTATATAAATTGGGCGCCGAATATCAGGCTTTATGGGCCAATTATCTTCATAAGCTGGACGCCGCCGGCTATAAACGCAAACAACCGCTACAAAATTAACCGTTTTCGTGAGCCTTACGGAAACAACATGCGATTAAACGAACAGGTACAACGATGACCACCAACACCACCCATTTTGGATTTAAACAAGTAGCTACAGAAGAGAAGGTCAAGCTGGTCCGCGGCGTATTTGATTCCGTTGCCGGACAATACGACATCATGAACGACTTGATGTCATTGGGCATTCACCGCATTTGGAAACGCATTGCCGTGCAGCTTAGCAATGTGCGCAAAGGCGACCAGGTGCTTGATCTGGCCGGCGGCACCGGCGATTTAACTACACTGTTCGAAAAGCGCGTAGGCCCAGAAGGACAGATAGTCCTGGCCGACATTAATTCCGAAATGCTGCGCACCGGGCGCGATCGTCTGATCGACAGAGGCTTGGTCGGCAATATCCGCTATGCGCAAGTCAATGCCGAATGCCTGCCTTTTGAGGACAATACTTTCGATTGCGTCTGCATCGCTTTCGGCTTGCGTAACGTCACCGATAAAGATGCCGCGTTGCGCTCCATGTACCGCGTACTTAAGCCCGGCGGTCGTGTGATCGTGCTGGAGTTCTCGCATCCGGTCGATAAAATCACCGAGAAAGTCTACGATTTTTACTCATTCAAACTGCTGCCCAAAATAGGCAAAGTAGTTGCCAAAGATGAAGACAGTTACCGCTATCTTGCCGAATCGATCCGCATGCATCCCAAACAGGACGAATTGAAAAAAATGATGGAAGATGCCGGCCTGGAACGCTGCGAATACTTCAACATGACGCAAGGCATTGTCGCCGTTCATAGAGGTTATAAAATCTAGCATGACCATCAAACCCTTTCTGCTTGGTGCACTGGAAGCCTCGCTGAATCAATATTTGGCATTGGATCAGGACAGCGGTTATTTTTTAGCGCCGCTGGCCGGTAAAGTCATTGCCGTTACCGTTCAGCCATTCGACGACACCATTTACCTGTGCCCGACTACCGATTCCATTCAGTGTCTGGATCAGTTCCCTGACCAACCCGACACCCGCTTGACCGGCTCGGTTTGGGCGCTTGGCTTAATGGGACTGAGCTCAACACCGATGCGCTCTGTATTCTCAGGCGAGGTCAAGATTGAAGGCGACATGCAAACCGGGCGCAAATTCCAAGAGCTGTTCGCCAAGCTGGACATCGATCTGGAAGAAAAACTGTCCCAGTTCACCGGCGACATCATTGCGCATAAGGTGGCCAATTTTTTCCGTGTCGGTCAGCGCTGGAGCAGCGAATCGCTTGAAACTTTCAGGTTGAATGCCAAGGAATTTTTGCAGGAAGAAACCCGTGACCTGCCGTCCGCGCCTGAAGTGGATATTCATTACGCCCAGGTTGATGAATTGCGTACTGATTTTGACCGATTGCAAAGACGGATTGAACGTCTGGAAAGTACGTTGCAAAATAAATCTTAATTATTCACCACGAAGGATACGAAGTTTTACCTTAATTTTTCTTCGTGAACTTCGTGCCTTCGTGGTGAATTTAGTTGATGGGTTTAAAAACACCACCCACCCTACAAGCAAAGGTAACTCGTGATCCGACCTAAATTATTACTGCGCCTGATCCATATCAACTGGGTTCTGGTCTTTCACGGCCTGGATGAACTCGTTTTAAAAACCCATTTATTCCGACCTGTACGTTATTTAGCGGTTTTCTCCCCGAATTTCTGGCTCAAAAGCTCATCAGACTCGCGCGGCGTCAGAATCCGGCGTGCGTTGGAAGACCTTGGACCTATTTATGTCAAATTCGGCCAGGCCTTGTCCACCCGCAAAGACCTATTGCCCGATGACATCGCCGATGAACTCACCAAACTACAGGACCGGGTCCCGCCTTTTGCCAACGAGCTTGCACGCAGTATTATCGAAAAAGAACTCGGCATGCCAATCAGCGAAGCGTTTTCCGCTTTTGATGCCGAACCGCTGGCCTCGGCGTCAGTCGCGCAGGTTCATACCGCCGTCTTGCACAGCGGAGAAAGCGTTGTGGTCAAAGTCCTGCGCCCCGACATTGAAAGCCGCATCCGCTCAGATATAGGCTTGCTTTATGAACTGGCCCGTTTCGCCGAGCGTTTCTGGGCTGACGCGAGAAGATTGCGGCCTGTCGATGTCGTTGCCGAATTTGAAAAAACCACATTGGACGAACTCGATCTGGTCAGGGAAGCAGGCAATGCCGCTAAATTGCGCCGCAACTTTGAAGATTCGGACGTTATCTATATACCGGAAATCCATTGGCCGCTGACGCGTCGGAAAGTCCTGGTCATGGAAAGAATTCAGGGCATACCGGTAGGCAACATCGACCAGCTTAAAGAAGGCGGCGCCGACTTTAAATTACTCGCCGAACGCGGTGTGGAAATCTTTTTTACCCAAGTATTCAGGGATAATTTCTTCCATGCCGACATGCATCCCGGCAATATTTTCGTTGACCTGCCGGCTAAATATATCGCTGTCGATTTCGGCATCGTCGGCACCTTGTCATTGTCCGACCAGCACTATTTGGCGGAAAACTTTCTGGCTTTTTTCAACCGCGACTATCGCAAAGTGGCCGAAATGCATGTTGAGTCTGGCTGGGTTTCCGAATCAACTCGAATAGAGGAATTTGAATCCGCGATACGCAGCGTTTGCGAGCCGATTTTTGAAAAGCCGCTCAAAGACATTTCCTTCGGCCAGCTATTGCTGCGCCTGTTCCAGACCGCCCGACGTTTTGACATGCATGTCCAGCCGCAGCTGGTGTTGCTGCAGAAAACCCTGCTCAATATCGAAGGCTTGGGGCGACAGCTTTACCCCGACCTGGACTTATGGCAAACCGCGAAACCTTTTCTTGAGAGATGGTTTCATGAGCGCATGGGCCCTAAAGCCAAAATCGACAAACTCATCAAACAGTTTCCCGACTTTGCCGAGCAATTTCCGGAAATCCCGTCCTTGATTTATAAAGCACTGGACAATGCCGCCCATGCAAAGCAGCATACCGAAGCACACAATAGGGAATTAATGCTGCTGCGCCAGCAGATGGATAATAATCACCGTAGAACAGTCTGGGCTATGCTGCTCAGTGCGATCGTCATTAGTGTGGCGGTGCTGTTTCAATAAAGTTCGTAATAGACAGATAACTATTCGCCACGAAGACACAAAGTTTTTATTTTGCCGATCTATGGATTCAAGCCGAAAGCCCGTAATCTCAATCAACGATTAAAGATTAAATCCATGTAGGATCAATATGTAAAAGCGTATTTTCCTAACCTTTTCTTCGTGAACTTCGTGTCTTCGTGGTGAATAATTACTTCGTTTTTCCTATAACATATAGAGAGGTGCAAAAATGGTAACTCTAGAAACGCCAATCTGTGATTTCGGCAAGAAAGCGATAGATTTTGAACTGCCCGGCGTTGACGGGCGCACTTGGTCTCTGCAACAGTGCATGGGACCCAAAGGCCTGCTGGTGATGTTCATCTGCAATCATTGCCCGTATGTCAAAGCCGTACAGGACCGGATAGTCAGGGATGCGAGGGAACTTAAGGCGCTGGGGATTGAAACGGTCGCCATCATGTCCAATGATACGGTCGAATATCCCGACGATTCATTCGACAACATGAAAAAGCTGTCCGAGCAGCTAGGTTTCAGCTTCCCTTATTTGCTTGATGAAACGCAGCAAGTCGCCAAGGCTTACGGCGCGGTCTGTACGCCGGACTTTTTTGGCTATAATGCCGACTACGAACTGCAATACCGGGGACGACTGGACGCCAGCCGCAAAGAAACTGCGCCGGAAGGCGCCAAGCGCGAATTATTTGAAGCCATGAAACTGGTTGCCGAAACCGGCCACGGCCCCAAAGAGCAAATCAACAGTATCGGTTGCTCAATCAAATGGAAACAAGATTAACCAAACCCAACTTTTTAACCAACACAATGAGAGCGAAATATGTCTATTAAGAGAATGGTAGATCTGGACTTGTCAGGCAAGCGGGTATTAATCCGTCAGGATTTGAACGTACCGGTAAAAAACGGCAAAGTGACCAGTGACATTCGTATTCAAGCCAGCGTACCGACCATTGAAAAAGCCCTGGCTGCGGGCGCGGCGGTCATGTTGATGTCACATCTGGGCCGTCCTGCTGAAGGCCAGTACGATGAAGAATCTTCACTGAAACCGGTCGCCGAACGTTTGTCCGAATTACTCGGCAAACCAGTCAGACTGGAAAGAGACTGGATTGACGGCATCACCATCCAACCGGGCGAAGTCGTGCTGTGCGAAAACGTGCGTTTCAATGCCGGCGAAGGCAAAAACGACGATACGCTGGGCAAAAAAATGGCAGCTCTTTGCGACATTTTCGTCATGGACGCTTTCGGCACCGCACACAGAGCACAAGCCTCAACCCACAGCGTCGCTAAATTCGCACCGATTGCCTGCGCAGGACCATTGTTAGCCAGCGAACTGGACGCCTTGGGCAAAGCCCTGGAAACTCCAACCAAACCATTGGTTGCTATTGTCGGCGGCTCAAAAGTCTCGACCAAATTAACCGTATTAAAATCCTTATCGGAAAAAGTTGATCAATTGATCGTCGGCGGCGGCATCGCCAACACCTTTATTGCTGCTGCTGGTTTCCCGGTCGGCAAATCGCTTTATGAAGCCGACCTGATCGATGAAGCCAAACGACTGATGGCCGCAGCCAAAAGCAACGGTTCGGATATTCCCGTCCCTGTCGACGTGGTTTGTGCCAAAGAATTTTCAGAAACCGCTGTTGCTACCGTTAAAAAAGTAGCTGATGTCGAAGCCGATGACATGATTATGGATATAGGACCCGAGACTGCAAAACAGTATGCCGAGCTATTAAAAACCGCCGGCACCATCGTTTGGAACGGACCGGTCGGCGTGTTTGAATTCGACCAGTTCGGCGACGGCACAAAATCTCTTGCAACAGCGATTGCCGAAAGCAAGGCTTTCTCGATTGCAGGCGGCGGCGATACCTTGGCGGCTATCGACAAATACGGCATCAACGATGACATATCTTATACCTCGACCGGCGGCGGTGCCTTCCTTGAATTTCTTGAAGGCAAAGAACTTCCTGCCGTTTCTGTGCTAAAATCACGATAACAAGTTAGGCGAAGGGCGAAAGGCGAAGGGCGAAAAAACCTTTCACCTTTTGCCTTTCGCCTTTTGCCTTAACTACAACGCATCAGGATTAAAAATGGCCAGAATTACTATTGAAGATTGTCTAGAAAGTGTTGAAAATCGCTTCAAACTGGTTTTATTAGCCAGTACCAGAGCGCGCCAACTAAGCCACGGTGCGACTGAATTTGTGCCACGCGGTAAAGACAAGGATACTGTGGTTGCGTTACGCGAAATTGCGGCGGGCCATGTTACGCCTGAAAATATCGCTGCCCTGCATCGTGTCGGCGAAGCACATGATCACCAACAACATAACACGATGTTTTAATTTGTAGAGCCTATGCTGGAAATAGCGGACACGATCGAGCTGGAACGCCCTCAGGACAAACTGATCCGGCGTTTATGCACGACCTTGTCCGGCTATCTGGATCAAGCTCAAATCGACCAATGTGTCCGTGCTTATGAAGTCGGCGCGAGCGCGCATGAAGGTCAATTTCGTAAAAGTGGCGAAGCCTACATTTGTCACCCTGTCTCTGTCGCGATCAGTCTTGCTGAAATGCGCATGGACGTCCACGGCATCATGGCCGCCATACTGCATGATGTCATTGAAGATACCCCGCTCAGCAAAAAAGAGCTGACGGATCAGTTCGGCGCTGAAGTTGCGGAACTGGTTGACGGGGTCACCAAATTAAGCAAAATCGACAGTAAGTCGCAGGCAGAAACGCAAGCGGAAAATGTCCGCAAAATGTTTCTGGCCATGGCCAAGGATTTACGCGTCATTATCGTCAAACTGGCGGACAGGCTGCACAACATGCAGACGCTCGGCGTCATGCCGGCGGCAAAAAAGCGCCGTATCGCCCGTGAAACCCTGGACATCTACGCCCCGATTGCCAATCGCCTGGGCATGAATAATATCCGGCAAAAACTCGAAGCACTGAGTTTTGAAGCAATGTACCCGATGCGGCATGCGGTCTTAAATAATGCCGTAAAAAAAGCGCGGGGTAACCGCCGCAAAATTGTCGACATCATAGAAAACACCATCAAAAATCGCCTGAAAGAGGCCTGCCTAAACTGCGACGTTGCCGGACGAGAAAAAAATATTTACAGCATTTACAAAAAAATGCTCAACAAAAAGATTTCCCTGGCCGATGTTTTTGATGTCTATGCGTTCAGGATATTCTGTGATGATGTTGATACCTGTTACCGTGTTTTAGGGGTTATGCATAATCTGTACAAACCGATTCCCGGACGCTTCAAAGACTATATCGCTCTACCCAAAGCCAATGGCTATCAATCGTTACATTCGATATTAATGGGGCCTTACGGCGTGCCCATTGAGGTCCAGATCAGGACTCATGAAATGCACCGCATGTCGGAATCCGGCATTGCCGCGCACTGGCTGTATAAGTCCGATGACGATAAAATGGAGAAATTTCAGGACCGTGCCAACGAGTGGCTTAGGGATTTGCTGGAAATCCAAAAATCCGCCGGCGATTCGCTGGAATTTATCGATAACCTGAAAGTGGACCTGTTTCCGCAGGAAGTCTTCGTATTCACTCCGCAGGGCGCGATTATTAAACTGCCGCGCGGCGCGACCATTATCGATTTTGCCTATGCGGTACATACGGATGTAGGTAATGCCTGCGTCTCCGCCAGAATCGACAAACAGCTGGTACCGCTGCAAACCAAACTGGAAAACGGGGTCACTGTCGAAGTCATTACCGCCTCGTGGGCCAGACCCAATCCGCTTTGGCTCAATTATGTCATTACCGCCAAAGCCCGCTCCGGCATTCGCAATTATTTGAAACATTTCAAACAGCAGGAAGCAATTAACCTGGGTCGTCGTTTGCTCGAAAAAGAACTGCTGGCCATGCATCTGCATCTGGAAAACGTCAGCAAAGACAAAATACAAGCCTTGCTGCAAGTCATGTCCAGACAATCGCTGGATGAATTGCTGGAGGACATAGGACTGGGCAATAAAATGCCGTTTTTAGTCGCCAAACGCATCGCTCAGGATGATATTAACGCCACCATTAAACTGGATGACGGCGACCAATCCCAGAAAAAACCGCTGATTATAAAAGGCACGGAAGGCATGGTCATTACCTTGGCAAAATGTTGCAGGCCGATTCCGGGCGATTCGATTATCGGCTATTTCAATCCCGGCAAAGGCATCGTCGTGCATCATCATGAATGCCGTAACAGTGCCGTCAGAAAAAAACAAACCAACTGGCTGGATGTCGAATGGAGCCAGGATGCCAGCGGAGATTTTCCGGTTGAAATCCGCATAGAAATACTCAACCAACGCGGTTCACTGGCGACCATTGCTTCGACCATTTCCGAACAAAATTCCAACATTGAAAATGTTACCGTCGTCGATCAGGATGACCGCATTAGCGTCGATTTAATCACCTTGACTGTCAAAGACCGGGTGCACTTAGCCAAAATTATGCGTCGCTTGAAAGAGCTATCGATAGTGTTAAAAATTACTCGAGTTAAAGCATAAAGGATTCAAAATGAGCAAACAAATCATTCAAACTGATAAAGCGCCGCAAGCTATCGGCACTTATTCGCAAGCGGTAAGGGTTGATCGCACGGTTTATCTTTCAGGACAAATCCCTTTAGTGCCTGAAACTATGACCATCGTTGAAGGCGATATTACTGCGCAAATCACCCAGGTATTCGATAATTTATTAGCGGTTGCAGAAGCTGCGGGCGGCGATTTTTCGGACATCGTCAAGTTGAATGTTTTTTTGACCGATTTGACGCACTTCCCGCTAGTCAACGAAATCATGGGGCGTTATTTCCAGGCGCCCTACCCTGCGCGCGCCGCTATCGGCGTTGCCGCTTTGCCTAAAGCCGCCGATGTGGAAATGGATGCCATCATGATCTTAAAGCCGCAGGAGTATCCGGCCTGTTGATGTCACACTAACGCACCCGTTAATGAAAACCTCAAACACCCTGAATCAACCAGTCTCCATATTGGCTGGGATAGGCGCTCAAACCGCAAACCGTTTGCAAAAACTCGGCCTTTGCACACTTCAGGATTTGATTTTTCATTTGCCCCTGCGTTATGAAGATCGCACCCGTGTTTACCCGATCGGCTCGTTAAGGCCGGGCATGACCGTGCTAATCACCGGCAAGGTTGAATTTGTCGACGTTTTACCCAGAGGCCGGAAAAGCCTGATCTGCAGAATCAGCGACGGTACCGGCTTTATCAACCTGAGATTCTTCCACTTTTCCGCCAGCCAGCATAATGCGCTGAAAACCGGCACGGCTATCAGTTGCTTTGCCGAAGTTCGCAACGCGTTTGCCGGGCTGGAAATGGTTCATCCCGAATACAAAGTCATCGCCCATCCTGACGAGTGCGTAACGGAATCACGCTTGACCCCGGTTTACCCACTGACCGAAGGACTCAGCCAGAACGTCATACGCAAGGCGGTCAAGCAGGCTTTAGAGCTATGCAAGCATGAACCTGGGCTGTTGACAGACTGGATACCCGAACCGATCTTAAAGCAATACCACTACCCTACTCTGGCCAATGCCATCCACACGCTTCATGCGCCGGATGAATCGGTGTCGATTGAAGCTCTGCAAAACGGCAGCGTACCTGCGCTCAAGCGGCTGGCCTTTGAAGAACTGCTGGCACATTACTTAAGCCTGAGAACAACCCGGAATAAAACCAAAGCCTGGCAAGCGCCCTCGTTCTCTGTAGGCGCGGCTGAAAAAGCCGCCACAGAACATTTCATCCGCTCCCTGCCGTTTAAACTGACCGGTGCGCAACAACGGGTTATCGCAGAAATTGAAGCTGATTGCCGCCAGCAACACCCGATGATGCGCTTGGTGCAGGGCGATGTCGGCTCCGGTAAAACCGTCGTCTCCGCTTACGCGGCATTACTGGCGTTAACTGCAGGCTATCAGGTTGCGGTGATGGCACCGACCGAGCTGCTGGCCGAACAACACTTCCGTAATTTCAGCGTGTGGTTCAGCGGCTTTGAAACCCAGGCAGCGTATTTAACCGGCCAACTCAAGGGCAATGCCAGAAAAGCTGTCTTACAAGCGCTGGAGGACGGCGCGGCGGGCATTATCATCGGTACGCATGCCTTATTTCAAGACAGTGTGAACTTTCATCGCCTCGGCCTGATTATTATCGATGAGCAACACCGTTTCGGCGTACACCAGCGGCTGGCGCTTAGGGAAAAAGGCCAGCAGGAAGGCATCAGGCCGCACCAGTTAGTAATGACCGCCACACCGATTCCCCGCACGTTGGCGATGCTGCAATATTCCGATCTGGACATATCCATTATCGACGAGCTGCCGCCGGGCAGAAAGCCGATCGTCACCAGCGTGATTCCGGCCGATCGGCGCGCCGATGTGATCGACCGAATTAACAGCTGGGTCGGCAAAAAAAATCAGGTCTACTGGGTCTGTACGCTGATTGAAGAATCGGAAGTTTTGCAGTGCGAGGCGGCCGAAAAAACCGCAGAAATGCTGACCCAAGCTTTGCCGAACGTGCGCGTCGCGTTGATACACGGCCGCATGAAGTCAGCCGAAAAAGACGCTGTCATGCAGGCGTTTAAAAACCAGCAAATCGATTTGCTGGTCGCCACGACCGTCATTGAAGTTGGCGTCGATGTGCCCAATGCCGGCTTAATGATTATCGAAAACCCGGAACGCCTCGGTCTGTCGCAACTGCATCAATTGCGCGGCCGAGTCGGTCGAGGCAATGACGACAGTTATTGCCTGCTGATGTATCAAGCGCCGTTGTCCGATACCGCCCGCCATCGGTTGGGCGTGTTGCGGGACAGTAACGACGGCTTTGTGATCGCCGAAAAAGATCTTGAACTGCGCGGCCCTGGTGAAGTCATGGGTACGAGGCAGACTGGGCAAATGCATTTTAAAATTGCCGATTTGGCCAGGGATGCCGATTTGCTGGCTGCCATTCAACAGATCGGCGACATCTTCTTCACTCAATCGCCCGAAGCCATCGCCCCCCTGTGTGACCGTTGGCTGGGTGCGTCTACAGAATATTCCGAGGTTTAATCTAAGTTGGTGAACAAAAGCTTTTTATTCAAGCGGGAACCCTTATGGCTGGAGAACCGCTCAGGCACTCGTCATACCCTGCCGGAAAATGTCCAGTCATGGACTTATGAGCCGGGATCGTTGACCCAGCGTCTGCGCGATTATTACGGCGATGCGATTGGCGTTAAAATCCTGCTCCAGCAATGGAATACACCATTTTTAAGTGAGCGCCGACTGCTTAAACTGCATGAAAACAGGTACAGTTTGATTCGCGAAGTGTTGCTGCACGCCGACGGCAAACCGCTGATTTTAGCCAGAACCGTTATCCCGGCAAAAACCGTCAAAGTCGCTAAAAGCAATCTGGCTCATCTCGGCAACCGTCCACTCGGCGAAGTGATTTTTTCCTATCCCAAGCTGGAACGCATCGAGATGGATGTCACTCTAATCGACCTGCCGACCTGGACGCAACCCGCGATAGCTGAAGGTCATATCGACCAACCGATATCGGGCAGAAGAACCGTTTATGCGATTGCGCACCGGCAAATGCTGGTGAGTGAGTTTTTTTTACCGAAGGTTTTGGAGGTTTTTTAGCAGGGCCAGAAGGACGCGTCCATCGACGCTTTAACGGAGTTGCAAGCTTCGTCTCGGCAACTGCTCCCTGCGTTGCCTACATGGATGTAGGTACTTAGCGTGAGCACGACTGCATGGATGCAGGAGGTAGGCAGAAAACCGCTCCTGCGTTTTCTGCATTCGCCACATCCCTGTGGTTTAGCAAACGCAAGGAGCAGTTGCCGAGGAGCGGAAGCTGCGCCTAAAGCGCCTATTTTTGGTGCTTGCGCAGCAGGCGAAGCCTGCACTCCAACCGTGTGATCCTTTCATTGCTCAACTTTACGTCATCTAATGTCGGAACGACGGAGGGAAGCCGCTATTTTTAGCGTAAAAAATTACTATAAAATACGAAAACTCTACAATCATTTGTTTTACCGGGATTCGTCGGAAAAGCTTCCGCTCCTGCTCACGCTCCTTACCTACATCCATGTAGGCAACGCCACCTCGCGCTACGCTTGGGTGGCCTTATTCCGGCCTACGCCGCATTGGCAATAACAACAGCTCGTTTGGGAGCTGGCAAGCCTTCGCAAGTTAGTTGCGGATTGTCCGCATCCAAAAAATCCTTTAGCGAATTAAAAGTCATCCATTCTGTTGTTCGCTGTTCTTCAATGCCGGTTACGGTCACATCAACCACGCGGATATTTCTAAAGCCGCAGCGTTTTAACCAGCTGATCAAAGTATCGCAACTGGGCAAAAACCAGACATTGCGCATTCTGGCGTAGCGGTCTTCCGGCATTAAAACCTGGCCCAGACCGCCGTCGATGATCAACGTTTCCAATACCAGCTCTCCGCCGGGTTTGAGGCAGTCCCGTAATTCCATCAGATGGTCAATAGGCGAGCGGCGATGGTACAGCACGCCCATCGAAAATACCGTATCGAATGCCTTGAGGCCATAAGGCATGTCTTCTATGCCCATTGGCAAAACGTAGACCGGTGCCTCGCCATACAGCTTTCTAATCAACTGAAACTGCACCACATTGAGCATCATGGGGTCGATGCCGATCACCATTTTGGCGCCGGCGCCGAGCATTCGCCAGCAATGATAGCCGTTGCCGCAGCCGACATCCAAAACCAGCCGGTGTTCCAGCGGCGCAATATGGTCTTTCAGCCTGTTCCACTTCCAGTCCGACCGCCATTCAGTGTCTATGTTGATGCCAAATAAGTTGTAGGGACCTTTACGCCAGGGGCACAGCGTTTTTAACTGGCTTTCAAGCTGTTTTTTTGCTGCCTCGGCGATCGCCAGGGATGGTGTGGATGTCGCAAGACTGCCGGGAGCAGTCGCGCCCAACTCATCAAGACTGCCTATCTGCACCGTATCGGCATCCAGTACCTTGTGTGTGGCAGACACTTCCGGCACACTATCGATCAGTGCCTGCCACTGCGCCAAGTTGCCGTGCTTGGCTGGATCAAAGCCCCGTTCAAGCTGCTGCGGCAGTATTTTTACCCAGGCATCGGCCTTGGCATCGGTTAGCGCATCATATAAAGGTTGATAGTCAATCATTTCAGCACAATGATGGAAGCAAAGTTAGATATTGAAAAGCGCCGACTTCGCCAGTGGGGCTGGCAGAAATGGAGTCTTTCGGGGAATTCATGGGTTTTGGAAATCGTACGGAGTGGGACGGGCGGTAACTGTAGGGGCAAATTCATTCGCTCTCGCTCTGGCGACTAAAATTACCCCTGCAGGGATTGGCGTGTCTTTGCGATGTTTAGGAATTGGCCGCCGGTTTAGCCGCCAGCGCTTCAGCATTACGCTTAACCAGCCCTTCAATCACTGCATTCAATGATCCTTTGGTTTGAACTTCCTGAGAAAAGGTTGTGCGGTAGTTGGTCACCAGACTCACGCCTTCAATCATAATATCGTAGGCTTTCCATTCGCCGTTGCTCAGCAGCATTCGGTAATTAACACCGATAGGTTGTATGCCAGGCTGTAAGACTTCTGTTTTTACAATGACTTTTTTATCATCACTGCCCATTTCAAGAGGCAGAAAACGGACTGACCAATCGTTGAACTCTACAAAAGCCCGTGAATAGGTTCTTACCAGCAAAGTCTGGAATTCATGTTTAAAACGCTCGCGTTCATCAACAGTTGCTGTTTTCCAGATTTTACCCAGAACCAATTCTGAAATTCTGTCGAAATCGGTATGTGGATAAATGACTTCGTTAACAAATTGCGTAATCTTAGAAAAATCTTTGGTAAACGACTTATCTTGCAGTCTTTCCTGTAATTTTGCCGAGGCCATTTGTATCGCTTGTTGCGGAGGCAACAAATCTTCCGCAACTGCTTTAGCAACAGGCATTAAGCCTAGTAAAAACGCCAATATACCGAATATTGTAACTTGTTTAGCTTTCATAAAACCCTCTAAAATTAAACCAGTGCTTGTTTTTTATCTTCAATATCAGTGTGGTAATTTCCCTGATACAATAAACAGCATAATACCTAAGCCTTAAATTTACCTGACTTAGAGAAGAAAAAATTGATATTCCCCAAACCTTAGAGCTAAGGATAAGATGACATATAATAACATCAATTTCCCTCAAACACGCATGAGAAGAATGCGTTATAACGATTTTTCCCGCCGTTTAATGCGCGAAAATCGCTTATCTGTTGATGATCTGATTTATCCGATGTTTGTCACTGAAGGCTCAAATCAACGGGAATCAATCTCATCCATGCCGGGCGTGGAACGGCTTTCGCTGGATCTGCTGATTGAAGAGGCCCATCAGCTTTATAATCTGGGCATTCCGGCCATTGCTTTATTCCCTGTGACATCTTCCGATAAAAAATCGGAACAGGCTAACGAAGCCTATAACCCTGACGGCTTGATTCAGCGTAGCGTACGGGCTTTAAAAAAAGCGGTTCCCGAATTGGGCATCATTACCGATGTCGCGCTGGACCCCTTCACTACTCACGGACAGGATGGACTGGTTAACCAGGACGGCTATGTGATGAATGATGAAACCATTGAGGTATTGACTCGGCAGGCGCTATCTCATGCCGAAGCCGGAGCCGATATTGTCGCCCCGTCGGACATGATGGACGGCCGTATCGGCGCCATAAGACAGGCGCTGGAAGAGCAAAACCATGTCAACACGTTGATACTCGCGTATTCCGCCAAGTATGCCTCGAGCTTTTACGGCCCGTTCAGGGATGCGGTAGGTTCCGCCGGGACGCTGGGTAAAGGCAATAAATACAGCTACCAAATGGATCCGGCCAATTCCGATGAAGCCATGCGCGAAATACAGCTGGATTTGCAGGAAGGCGCAGATATGGTCATGGTCAAGCCCGGCATGCCTTATTTGGACATTATTCGCCGAGTTAAAGACCAATATGGCGTGCCAACGTTCGCCTATCAGGTCAGCGGCGAATACGCGATGCTCAAAGCCGCTTCCATGAACGGCTGGCTGGATGAAAAACAAGTCGTCCTGGAATCCTTGCTGGCCTTCAAACGCGCAGGTAGCGACGCCATCCTGACCTATTACGCGAAATCTGTAGCCCAGTGGTTGCAATCATACCAACAGTAGGCGATACAGGAGCAACGTAGCGGAGCGCCGAGGCGATGCGGATATTTTGAATAATCTTTAATCTAACAACTGAAGTGGAGCCTGTTTCATGTCAGAAGACATTCTAATCATCGAAAAAAGAAGATTTCACATTGAGGAAGCCATTCTGGTTTTGCTGCTGATCCTGTCTCTAGTCGGCATAGGCATCATGGACTTCTCTCCCGCCGACGGTTATGGCTACTGGCTTATTATGATGCTCCTGTTTGGCCTGTTTGCGATGATTATCGGCTGGGTGCAATCCAAGCACCGCAGTGATGATTTCAAGATCATACTACGCGAGCAATCGATACACTGGGCTACATCGTTACTGGTCGTCGGCGGTGCGTTCTTAATACATCAGTCCGGCCGAATAGCCGAAGAAGATGCGGGGCTGATTATCCTGCTGATTTTATCGCTTTCAACCATACTGGACGGTCTGCGCGTAGGTTGGCGCTTTAGCTTGGTCGGTCTTTTCCTGGGAATCGCCGCTGTTGTTTCCGTATATACTCCGCACTTTCTCTGGGTAGAATTGGGCATTGCCATTTTGATAGTTGCAGTGACCATTGCATGGGAATTATGGATGGAAAGAAAGGCGCAATCATGGTCTTAACCGATCGCTACGCCGTCTTTGGCTATCCTATCAAACACAGCAAGTCGCCTCGCATTCACCACCTTTTTGCCGAACAGACCGGGCAAGTACTGGGATATACTGCAGTGGAAGTGCCCGCCGAACAGTTCCAGACGGCCGTTGCTATGTTTTTTGCTGAGGGCGGTAAAGGCTTAAATTGCACGGTACCTCTAAAAGAGCTCGCCTGGAGCTATGCCGACCATAAAACCGAACGCGCCCAACTGAGCAAGGCGGTCAACACGCTCGCGCTCCAGGAGGACGGCTCTATTTTAGGCGACAATACCGACGGCATAGGCCTGGTAACAGACTTAATGACCAATCATGGCATCGTCTTATCAGGCGTTAGGATTCTGATTCTGGGCGCAGGCGGCGCCAGCCGGGGCATCATACTTCCAATACTTGAACAATCTCCGCAAAGCCTGGTTATCGCAAACCGTACCGTTGATAAAGCCGCCCAGCTGGCCGCTGAATTTCACGCGAAAGGAGCGGTTACCGGCTGCGGCTTTGATGATTTAACCAATCGGCAATTCGATCTGATTTTAAACGCGACATCAGCCAGTCTAAGCGGTCAATTACCGCCGCTGCCGGCCGGATTACTGGCGGCAGGGGGCAACTGTTACGATCTGGCCTATGGCAATGAACCGACTGCTTTTGTGCGTTGGGGACTGGAAAATCATGCTGCAAAAAGTCTGGATGGGCTGGGCATGCTGGTTGAACAGGCGGCGGAAGCTTTTTTTATCTGGCGAGGCGTTCGCCCCAAAACCCGGCCTGTTATTGAGCTGTTGAATTCAGAACGGCAACCCTGACCTGAACAAGCGGCTCATAGCCGCTTACTAAACTTGAGTATCTGCCATTCCTCTAGAAATTTCTGTAATTTTTCTACATCTGCGGGTTTGACCATATATTCGTCAAACCCTGCGGCATCTAATCTTTCCGGATTATTCGACAGTGCATAGCCTGACAAGCCAATAATAAGCATCTCGCCCAGTCCGGTGCTTTGACGTAGCTTTTCTGCGACCTGATAACCATCCATGACCGGCAATCCGATATCAAGAATAACGGCTTGCGGCCGCTTGACCTTTGCCATTTCAAGCGCCGACAGACCGTCATGAGCTATCCACACCCGGTAACCTTTATGTTTCAAAACCATAGCGAGGCTTTCAGCCGCTTCACAGTAGTCGTCCACGATCAGGATACCAAGCTCCCCATTAGTAGATGATGGATGAACCTTAGCGATCACGGCGGCCTTATTCTCCGGTAAGCTGGTCAGTGGCAGCCGAATCACGAATTTGCTACCTTGACCTAGACCCGCACTGAACGCCTGCACATCGCCGCCATGCATTACAATTAATCTATGGACAAGAGATAAGCCGATGCCCAATCCGCCTTGGGAACGGGCAATGTCGGAATCCACCTGATAGAACAGATCGAACAAGTGAGGCAAAGCCGATGGGTCGATTCCACAGCCTGTATCGCAAACATGGATAAAAACTTCATTGTTGGATTGCTCGACCCTCAACTCGATGCGTCCGCCATTCTCTGTGTATTTAACCGCATTACTGAGAAGATTCGTTACGACCTGAGTCAGTCTGACTTGGTCGCCTTCGACTTGTAACGGCTGCGGAGGAAGCATCAGCGAGAATTCTTGCTGGCGAGCATCAATCAGCGGTCGTATGGTTTCAACGGCCGGTATTATGAAATCCGCCACCAACAGAGGTTCTCTCTTAAGCTTGATCTTACCCAGAGTAATGCGGGAAATATCCAGCAGATCATCAACCAATTGGCTCAGATGCCCAACCTGTCGCTCAATAACATTGCCACACCAGGAAATCCGGGTTGCCTCAATTTCCCCCATTGTCAGTAGCTGTGCAACGTTGCGCATCGGCCCCAAAGGATTACGTAGTTCATGGGCCAACATAGCAAGAAATTCATCTTTGCGATGATCGGCATCTTTCAGAGCTTGCTCTGCCTGCTTGCGTTCGGTGATGTCCCGGATGACGGCGAGCAGGCCGGAATGCTGGCCGTTAACTGAGTGCAGACGAGTTACGGAGGACTCGGCATGGATGACTTCACCGTTACGTTTGACATGGACATTCTCACCGCGCCAATAGCCAGTCTCGCTGAGAGCCACGATCATCTTGTTTTCGTCGCCGGGTTGGAGCCAGCGGCATTGGAAAATCTCCGTCACGAGGCGCCCAAGCGCTTCGGAGGCGGTGATTCCATATTGCTGTTCGGCGGAGGCATTAAGATAAGTTACATGTTGACCGTCGTCCACAACGATGACCGCATCACTGATTTGCGCAAGAATTTCGCCGCGAAAACGGTTTAATTCGGCATCTTGACCTTGTAAAGTATAGATTTGCGAGCCGTTGAGCGTTTCGATCACCAGCGCATCGACCTCACCGCAACGGATCGCCCGCAGAGTTTCCTCCGCCTCATCCAGCCGGGCGCGCAGCTCAGCGTTTTCAGCGAGAAGAGTTTGTTCGTTGGAAATCTGAGTCGACATTACGGATCTGGGAAAACTTAGGCTGAAGAAGCCTTGCCGTCATCCACCTTGCGCAAATCCAGCCCGAGAAGGATGCGCTCGGTCTGCGACATATCGCCGATGAATCGGCGTAAGGGCAGCGGCAATTTTTTAATCAAAGTAGGCGCAGCGATGATTTGCTCACCCTCAGCCAGCGTCGGGTTCTGGGAGATATCCACGACTTCCAAGTCATAGTGTCCTTGCAGATGCTCCTCGCAAATCTGATGTGTCAACACTTTTCCGGACACATTGTTACACAGTTTTTTGCTGTATTTCATAGTCTACCGGTGACAAATAGTCATTGGCAGAATGCAGGCGTTCTCGATTATAAAAGACCTCGATATATTCAAAAATCGTCTGC
>DATBRD010000001.1:0-16364 GCA_036560465.1 Methylobacter sp. | reverse complement strand
CTCGCAATGACTCGACGCGATGTCGGAAAGCCTGCATTTTCACTACGCAAAAAACGCTTCGTGAAAACACATGCACTATCGCTTCTGCGGACTAAAAATCTTCGCTACGCAGTGCTCCGCTTCCAAGATTTTCAGCGTCGGTTGATAATAAGCTCTTGATTTCCCAATGCCCCTTTGGGGTCGGGTTCGGCCTTTCGCGAACGGCGCAGTTCGGCCAAAAGCGGAGGTCTGTCTGTCTCTACAAAAGTTGTAGTACCAATTACGGGGTATCATAGTTTTTGATATGTAATAATGCGGATCTAGGCTGATTTCCAATTTTCTCGTTACTCAGCCCCAGTCCCAACCTTTCCCGGTTGGTTTTTATGCATGCTCCTGTGTATACATTCGGGCTCATCAGGGTTCTGTGAACTGCACCAACAGGATACTGGATCATAATCACAAAACTTAATGCAACTTCTTCCTAGTGGCCGTCTTGATTGACCCATAATTCAATTTTTTGCTTCTGATAGGGAAGTGTAACTGCGCCACATAATCGATAACCGGCAGGGAATGTGGCCAATTGTTTTGGCATGCCTGGATCGTAGCTTCCGGAATCGAGGTCTATTCCTACCACGGCCGATTTTAAAGCCTCTGGCCTTAACTGATCCAGTATCGGTTCAGTAGAAGGCCGATCCTGTAGAAGAGGAAAGCCAAGCGGCACAGCTTGAAGGATGAGCGCGATGCCGGGAATGTTGTATAAGCCAAGAAACTTCTGACCCTGCTGAATTTTGCAAGAGTCGGCCAATTGCGTCAGTTTGATGTAGCTATCCCGTGTTTCTCGATCCACCCGAAACGTTCCCAAGGGAGGTATGGTGACGGCCTCGGTCTGTTCCTGCAAAGGGCGATACAAGCGGTAGGGAGTTCGAAAGCCGTTCGTCAAGACCTGGAAAGTGATTATGGTAACAAACAGAGAACAAACTAGCATGGCCGCATGACGCGGTCCGGGAAGAGTGGGAATGCCGAATGCCAGTAAACTGACCAACACCCCCCAAGGCGCAAGAGAAAACAAAATCTGCGTGTGAAGAGGGTTATAGGTACCGATCGCAATGCAGAAAGGAAGTAGCGCAAGTACCCCGATTAGATAAATAGCTTTTATGTTTTGCATCCATAACCGAGCTGTAGCAAGCATAGACAGGATCACCGCCACTACGAGAGGTGCCGTCTGCTGTCCGTACCGGTCCATCCCCCCCAACAGATAGCCTTCGGTTACTACGACATAGATAAATGCCGCGAGACCGATCAGAGCAATCCAGAAGCGAGGTCGGGCTACATAAACTCCAAATAACACCAGTGGAATCGCAAAGTCGGCGAAGATGAGTCTGAGAAAACTACTGGTTTCAGTAAAATAGCGGGCCAAGCGTTCGGGAAAGGTTTCGTTGGCTCCAAGCATATACACCAGCGCGCCTAATCGGAACTGAGCCAGTGCTTCGCTGAATGTAGTGTGCAAGATAACAGTTATTCCAACCGTGGCCGCCATACCGCCCGTAATCAATCCAATTCCCAAAAGACGTTGGCGAAACGAGTCGCTTAATACAGCCACGACAACACTGCACACGATGCCCCAAGCAATCACGCCGGAAGAAAATTTAGCCAGGAAAGCGATTCCCAGGGCAAATCCAGAAAGAAGCTGAAAGCAATAGAAGCGTAGGCCACGTGGAATGTTTGCCGTAAAACACACCAGTCCCAAAGCCATATAGGTCCCCGAAACGGCTAACAAATTGTAAGAAGGCGTAAAAGGCACGAAGGCATGATAAAGAAGCGCTCCCGCCAGACTACAGGCTATGATCAATAAAATCGGAGAACCTCGGACCACAACGCCGATACCGCTCATCGCGAAGGCACGAACCGTCCCAAAAGCCAGAACCACTGACGAGACCGCTAAGATAGCCAGCCCCATTCCGCGAAACCCGGCCAAACTCCCACTCAATTGCCACAGTCCCGAGGTGAACCAGTGCATGGCTGTAGCCCAGAGAATTATGGCATCAGGATTAATCGCAGCTGTCAGGTAATAAGATTCGTCAGTCAGGTCTAAACCACGATCCAGCGACCACAGACAGTAGACCAGCAGGACTGCTGCACAGCCTAATATCCATACAGTTATGATGACATCGAATAAGCGCGTGAACTTTCTCATGCCACTTTGCCTCCATCGGCTTTAATCTTTAAGTAGTCACGATGAGATTATGTCAGTATCTCTGATTTGGCGTAAATAGAAGCAACATAGGACAAAAATTAATTAAATCTGAACCTACCTACGCTTCGCTCTATTTATTAATTTAAAAATATTTTCTGAGTGGCTTTGGATCGAAAGCAATCAGTCAAACTCAAATTCACTTAGCACTCATTTTGGAACCGAACATATGAGCTGTCGATAAATTTGGTGATACCATTGATTTATGATCTTTGAACGCCCGAAGTCTTCTTCAACGTCAATCAATTCTAATGGACCCAAATATGGCCAAATCCAACAAACCTACTCAGATTAAGGAAGCCACATTCAAGGAATCCCGCCTCTGTGGTCCTGACAAAAAGGTGTTGCTGGATTATCAAGTGCCTGCGCGGCTAGAAGAAATCGAAAAACTCGCTGAGGCTGTCAACAACGCCCTACCCGATCGCGATCTGGCTTTCTCCGTCAACTTGTGTCTGGATGAGCTGATAACAAATACCATTGTTCACGGCCTCAAGGGCGCTGCTGGGCGGTTCATACATGTCCAAATAAATAGCTCGGACGAATGGTTGGAAATTCTTCTGAAAGATGATGCTCCCCGGTTTGACCCTTTCATGCAAGCCCCGATACCCAACCTGGATCTGGATATTAATGAACGCCCTATCGGCGGTCTCGGGGTGCATATAGTGAAAAAGCTGATGGATGAGGTTCATGCTGATTACGATGGCACCGGCAATTTGATTATATTGCTCAAACGCCTCCATCATCAGGCTTAGAAATAAGGTTTACCGAAAAAAATCAGGCGATCGCGGCGAGCGCTTCAGCGACAGAATTTTCCATCTTGAACACCGAGCAGAAACCGCACATATCGAATACCGAGCGAACGTTGCCTTTAACGTTTGCCAGACATGATTGCCCGCCTTTTGCATTCAGCAGCTTGGCCATCAACAAGAGTCCGCGCAAACCGGCGCTACTGATGTAGTCCAGTTGGTCAAAATCAACCACGATGCGACTATTCCCGCTATCGATCAATTCCCGAATGCTTTTTTCAAACTCCGGCGCAGTAACCGCATCCAGCCTGCCGCTAAGCGTTACCACGATGGCGTTGCCTTCTGTTCTGGTGTGCAAATCCATGGACGTTATTCCTCATCGGAGATTATTTTTTGATAAGGAATTGTAATCTGTTTTTGCCGTTGATCCACTGGTAATCAATGCTTTCGGTCAAATTCCTGATGATCATCAAACCCAGCTCGTCGGCCAAGCTCGCGCTTTCGATCGGATTGGCCTGCTCCCCGGTACTTTCGCAGATCAGCTCAAGGCGATCGTTTTTTTCCGAATACGTGATGGTTATATCCAGAACGATGGGGCCCAGGTACGGCGCATAGATTTGCAGCAACTCTTCAACCAGCAGCAGCAAGTTGTTTCGGGTTTTCTTGGGCAGTATCTGTTTTTCGCAAAAAGCCTCGATTTCGGCATTGATGGCATACAGGTCATAATCCGGCGAGCTGATGCGGCGGGTGTAGCTGAGAATTCTGTTGATGAAAGCCCGGGTCTTTTCCTTTTGCGGGTGCTCAAAAATCTGCTCCGGCGTCCCTTCTTCGTAAATCAAGCCCTCATCCATGTACAACACCCGGTTGGATACATCCCGGGCAAAATCCATTTCATGGGTGACTATCGCCATGGTCATGCCCTCCTTGGCGAGGCGGCGGATGACCGAGAGCACTTCCCTGATCATGGTCGGGTCCAGCGCCGAAGTCGGCTCGTCAAACAGGATAATCTCCGGCTCCATGGCCAGGCAGCGGGCAATCGCCACACGCTGTTGCTGGCCGCCGGAAAGCTCGTCCGGATAATTGCCGGCTTTCTCGGCCAGACCGACCAGCCGCAGCAGTTCGAGCGCTTTGGCCTGGGCCTCTTGCTCACTGATCCCTTGCAGCTTGATCGGGCCGAGAGTCAGGTTTTCCATCACAGACAGATGCGAAAAAAGATTGAACGACTGGAACACCATGTTCATCTTCTGGCGTATTTGAGCGACATCGGTTTTTTTGTCCAGAATGTCCACGCCATTGATAGTAATCGAGCCGCCACTCGGCGTTTCTAGCAGGTTCAGGCAGCGCAGAAAAGTACTCTTGCCGGTGCCGGAAGGGCCGATAATGGTGACGACCTCACCGGTTTTTATCTCGGTACTGATGTCCTTCAGCACGACCAGATCGCCGAATTTTTTTGATAGGTACTCGATCTTGATCATGGTTTGACCGCCTTTCGCCGTTTATATTTCGGGTCGGTAATCCGTTCAAGATATTCCAGTCCCAGCATCAGAACCCACGCAATCACAAAGTACAAAATCGCGACCATGACCAGCGGAAAGAATGCGTCGAAAGTACGGCTGCGAATGATGTCGCTGGCCTTGGTCAGATCCTGAACAGCGATGTAGCCGACGATGGACGTCATCTTGACCAGAGAGATGAACTCTCCCTTGTAGACCGGCAAAATGCGCTGCACGGTCTGCGGCAGCACGATGTAAACGAAGGTCTTGAACTTGGTGAAGCCCATCGCGATGCCGGCCTCGATCTGGCCTTTGCCTACCCCCTCGATGCCGGACCTGAATATTTCGGACACGTAGGCCGCAAAATTCATCCCGAACGCAATAATCGCAACCAACACCGGGTTAATGTCCACCGAGGCGAAGACGACATAGAAAATCAGCATCAGCAGCACCAGCACCGGCATGCCGCGTAGGATATTGATATAAATCCTGGCAGGCAGGTTCAGGACCGTACGTTTGGACATCCGCATAAAACAAACCAACGCGCCCAGCAGCGTCCCGAGCAAGGTCGCAAATATCGAAATAACCACCGTTGTCTTCAAACCGTCCCAGATCAGCCGATAGCGGTTTTCCTGGATGATGTTGCTGCGGAAGCTGTTGGCTATTTTTTTCGAAGAACGTGGGCGGCTTTGCTGCTACGCCGCGTTCGGCCTCATCATAGGCTGTCAGATTCTTTCTGAGCGCAAATGCGTTGGCCCCCAGCTCATAGTACGGGTCGGAAAAGTCGATCCGGGTTTTGCGCTCTTCCGTGAGCATCAAGGTGCTGTCAATCATGTCGATCTTGCCGCTGGACACCGCAGCAATCAGGTTGCCGAACTCCATGTCGGCGTATTCGACCTTTTTGCCAAGATAGGCCCCGAAGCGCTCTGCCAGCTCGATATCAAAACCGACCAGCTTGCCGTCTTTGACGGTAGCGAATGGCAGCCCCTTGTCGCTGACAATGCCCACGGCCAGAACGCCATTGGCGCCAGCGTTGGGAATCTCCGGCATCGCAGTACTGCCGTTTTTGAGCCAGCGCTTCACCATGTCTTCAAATTCGCCATTCGACTTGATCTGCTTCAGGAAGACATTGAATCGCTCCCGCAAGTGATCGTTGTTTTTGTTGAAGCCCATGCCGATCGGATAGGACTGTAATGAGTCGCCAAGGAGCCCCAGTTCGTTATCGCTACGCAGGAGCTCGATCAGCGTTTCGCGGGTATAAATCGCGGCGTCGACTTTCCCTAGCTTCACAGCCAGCACCAGATCAGGCAGGGATTTATATTGCAAGATGGTTGCCTTTGGGTAGTGCTCCATCGCATAAGTATCGTGAACGGAACCTAAAAGTACGCCGATGCGCTTGTCCTTAAGATCGGCAACCGATGACAATTTTTTCTGCTGGGCTTGAACCGGTACTGCATCGCTTAAGGCCCGGATATTTTTCTTCAAGGCGAAAACTTTGGTGCCCATCTCGTAATACGGTTCGGAGAAATCAATCTGTTTTTTCCTCTCTTCCGTCACATAAATGGAACTGGAAATCATGTCGACTTTCCGGGTAGAAACGGCGGCGATCAGGCTGCCGAAATCCATGTTCGCAAACCTGATCTCTTTGCCCAGATACGCCGCGAATCGTTCGCAAAGCTCGATATCGAACCCGACCAGACGGTTATCTTGGGTCGCCGTAAAAGGCAGCCCCGCATCGCTGACCCCGGCGATAATCACGCCATTGGTTTTGGCGCTTTTTATGACCGGCATGCGCGTATCGCCCTTTTCCATCCAGCGCTGAACCATGTCTCTGTGTATGCCGTTTTGCTTGATCTCCGCTAGAAACCGATTGAACTGATCCCTCAGAGCTTGATTGTTCTTGTTGAAGCCGACGCCTACGTCAAAGGCAAACAAGGAATCTCCCAATAAGGCTAAGCTGTCGTCATGGCGCATGATTTCGCGCAAAGGCTCGGCGTCGAACAGCGCGGCATCGACCTTGCCGGTCTTGACCGCCAAGGCGACATCGGCGGGAGATTTGTATTGCAGGTTCGTGGCATCGGGAAAATTTTTGGTGGCATAAGTGTCGTGAGCGGAGCCGACCAGCACGCCGATGCGCTTGTCTTTCAAGTCGGCTGCGGAGGCAAGCTTTGAGTCTTTATTGGCGACAGACTCAGACACCGGCAATCGTCTGACCAGCGCTGAAATGTCATTTTCAACATACGCAGCAGAGAAATTTATCAGTTTCTTGCGCTCTTCCGTGACATTAAAGTTGGATAGCGCAAAATCGATTTTACCTGACTGTAGCGCGGGAATCAGGCTTTCGAAACTCATGTCGATGATCTCGATTTTTTTACCCAAACGCTGACCGATTAACCGGCTCAGCTCGATATCCAAACCGGTCAGCTTGCCATTTGCCTGGAAGGAAAAAGGTTCAATGGTAGCGCAGGTTCCCATTCTCAGAACCTCGTTGCTGACAGGTCCGCTGATGGGCGCTATCTGCGGCGTCACGGTATATTTGGTATCAATCCATTTGCCTCTTAACTGCTTTAGGACGCTTTCCTGTTTCAGCTCGGATAATACCCTGTTGATCTCGGCCAGCAACGAAGTATTGTCTTTCCTGATCGCAGCAGCAATTTCCAGTTTGTCGACCGGCTGATCCAGAATGACCAGCTCCGGGTTTTTCTCGGCAAGGTTAAGCAATACGCTCTTGTCATAGATAAAGGCATCCGCTTTGCGGACCTTGACCGCAAGAGCGGCGTCCGCTGAGGCGACGAATACCTGAAACGATGCATTCGGAAAGTGCCTACGGGCCGCCAAGTCTCCGGCGGAACCGCCTAGGACCGCAACTCTTTTGCCGTCGATATCTTCCAGTTTTGCAATCTCATTATCAGCGCTTGTCATTGCCGTTGGCGACGTTGGGGCAGCGCTTTTCCTGACCAGCATCACCTGGGCGTTGGCGTAATAAGGCTCGGTAAAATCGACGTATTTTTTGCGCTCCTCGGTTGCCGTCATGCCGGTGACGATCAGGTCAACCCTACCCGATTGCAACGCCGGTATCAGCGCCATGAATTTCATGTTGAAAAATTCGACCGGCCTGTTCAGTTTGGTGCCGATAATACGCGCCAGCTCGCCGTCATGTCCCGTCACCCGGCCGTCTTTGTCGACAAAACTGAACGGCTCCCGCGTGGCGCTGACGCCGATTTTTAGCGGTTGGCCTTCCGTAGGCAGCGGTATGTCCATTTCCTCATAAGGGCTCAAATCCTTCTTGAACCAGCGCTTTTTCATCGATTCCAGAGTGCCGTCGCTTTTTAGCTCGGCGATGATCCGGTTCAATGCGGCCAGCAACTCGTCATTGCCTTTTTTGACCGCAATCGCGGTGTCCTCGTAATCAAGCGGCTCGGACAGCAGTTCCAATTCCTGATTCTTCTTCGAGACCTGAAGCGCCGCAGGGAACGCCGTCACGATCGCATCCAGCTGGCCTGAGTTCATTGCGGCGACCGCGTCCATGATATCGTCGAAACTTTTGACCTGCGCTTTGGGGAATCTTTTGATAGTGATGGCCTCGCCAGTGGAGCCGGTCATGACGCCGATTCTGGCATTTTTGGCATCATCAAGGCTGGCGATGACGGTTTCACTTTTTTTGCAGCCGGCCATCAAAGCGATTACCGCCAGCATAACCAACGCTAACAGTGTCGTTTTTTTCATGTCCCCTGCCCTGTTGATTCAGCACCGATATCCGCTGTCATTTTTATCGCCAGCATGGTGATGTCGTCTGACTGTGGAGCGCCGCTGGCATGCTGCGCCAACTCTGCGCTGATAGTGTGGATCATTTCTGAAAGTTCCTGTTTTGGGGCAACTTGCAAGGCTTTTAGCAGCTGCGGCTCGCCGTACAGTTCCTGTTCCTGGCTCCTTGCCTCGGTTACGCCGTCGGTGTAGAGAAACAGGGCATCCCCCGGCTTTAACGTGAGACGCTCAGTGGTATAAACGGTTTCTGTTAACGCTCCGAGCATTAACCCCGGTTTCAAAGTAAGGTAGCGCACACCTTCCGAGTCGATGATCAGCGGAGGATTGTGGCCGGCGTTGGCAAAACGCACGTCGCCGGTCGTGACATCGAGGATCGCGCAGAACACCGTCGTAAACATACAGGTTTCATTGTCCGAGGCGAGAATCCTGTTGACGGAGGTCAGCATCTTGTCCGGTTCACCGAGCCGCTGGCCTTCGGTTTTCAGCAGGGTTTTGGCTACCATCATGTACAACGCGGCGGGAACCCCCTTGTCGGACACGTCCGCAATCAGGAAACACAGATTCTTCTCGTCAATGAAAAAGAAGTCGTAAAAGTCGCCCCCGACCTCTTTGGCAGGCACCATGGAGGCGTAGATATCAAACTCGGAATGATCGGGAAAAGGAGGAAAGATGCGCGGCAGCAGGCTCGCCTGAATATTGGTCGCAACCTTGAGTTCGCTCTGGATCCGCTCCTTGGCGGCGGTGGTTTCGGTCAGGTTCTTGATGTATTCCTTCAGCGACGCCTGCATGGACTGAAAGTCGCGGGTCAGAACACCGACCTCATCATTTGATTCCGCCGCTGGCAGGGCCACGTCAAAGTTTCCGGAAGCGATCTCATCGGTCGCCGCAGTCAGCACTTGGAGCGGTCTGATAATGGCTCTGGCAATGGAAATGACCGCCAGCGTCAGCAGCAGTGTCCCCCCAAAGCCCATCGCCGCCATGGTCATACTCAATTTCCTGACATTCTCCAGAAGCTCCGCCTCGGGGAAGACCACGGCAAGCGTCCAGCTTGTGGAAGGGATCGGCGTGTAATACATCCAGCTCGTGAAACCGACCAGGCTCTGGTAGTGGACGAATCCGGACTCGCCCCTAACCATTTTCTTGCCGAGCTCGCGCAGGTAGGAGTCCTGACGCGCTTCTGCAATGCTGAAGAACGACTCGTTCATGATGGCGTCCTTCATCGGATGCGCCAGTATGACCCCGTTGCGGGAAAGCAGCGCTGCATAACCAGTCTTGAGTATCTTGACCGAGGAGATGAGTTCCGTCAGGGCGTCGAGGGAAACGTCTGAACCGACAATCCCCTGGAGTTGTTTCGCGCCATTGCTTTCCTTGTAAAAGGGCATCGAACAGGTCGACATCAGGATATTGCCGGCGCCTTCATCAAAGTAAGGTTCGCTCCATTCGAGTTTGCCCAGCTCGCGCGGAATCTGGTACCAATCCCAGTACGGATACGGATAGTCGATATAGGACTCGTCCAAGCGGCTAAAGGCGATCTTTCCTTTTTCCCGGTAATAATAGGGCGCATACAGAGGTTGTTTAGCATTAAAGGCATAGGGCTCAAAGGCGATGAATGAGCCGTAAATTTCCGGGTTGTTTTCGACGGTTCTTTTGAGCAGGGCCTGTTGCTGCTGATCCGTATAGCTACCTGTCTCCAGTGAGCGTGCCAGCCCTTCCGTTACTTTAGTGACCGCCGCCAGTTGCGTCTCTACTTTATTGACCAGCGACAGGGCGAGATTGCGCGCATTGCTTTCCAGCTCGTTTTGCAGGATGACGCGGGACTGGTAATAGTTATAGCCGAGAGTCACGGCAAAGATGACTGCGCTAGAGAGCGTGATGACCAGAACCAGCTTGACGGCAATGCTATTTTTTCTGGGCATCTGGACTCCAGACAAAGGCGTTGTAGTCAGGATAAGTGCGGATCAAGCCATCTTTTAGAAGGACACGAACCACGTACTCGTAGTCCTGCTCTTTCAGTTTGCCGAACTCTGCCTGGGGAGTAGCCGGCATCATCAGGTCCTGCATCCGTTCCAGCATCCATTTCTGGTGCATTCTGTTGGCCGGCAATTTGGCGTCGCGCATGTGTTTGATGACGATGTCCAGCGCCTCGTCGGGATGGTCAAAGGCGTAGCGCCATCCCTCCAACGAGGCGTCAACAAAGGCTACCGCCAGGGCTGGATCTTTTTGGACAGTTTTTTCCATCGCGTAAATCCCGTCCTCCGGGAAATTCATGCCTTGTTCACTCAGGAAAATGACGTTCAATTCCTTGGCATCGATCCCGGCGTTGAGGATCGTATGGTACTCGTTGAACCACATCGCGGATGCGATATCGATGCCGCCGCGCAGAAAGAGGTTTACGGTATGGGACTGGCGCACTACTCGAACCTTGATGCCGTGCTTCGCGAAAAGCATACGAGGAGGTATCGACACGTCGCCTTCCCACAAGCCTACCTTTTTGCCGTTCATGTCATCAATGGTCTCGATGCCGGCAGTTTTCTTTGAAATCAGCATCACTGACGAGCGCTGGATGATTTGGGCCAAGTTGACAAGCTCAGTACCCGCGGAGCGATGTTGCAGGGCAGTCGTTAGCCAGAGGATGGCGAAGTCGGCATCGCCTTTTTTTAAGACTTCAGGAGGAGAACACCCAGGCCCGGCCCTGAGAATTTTGAGGTCAATCCCATGCCGGGCATAGATTCCCTTGTCGAGAGCCACATAATATCCGGCAAACTGGGCTTGCGGACTCCACATTGGCATTAGGGATGCGGTTTTTAGTGGCGTTTCGGCGGCAGCATCAAGAGGGAGCGCAACGGCACAGGCTATAAATAGTGCAGCTATCACTGCGGTGGTCGAACACAGCCTTTGCTGAGGATGGTTCTTGTACCGCATCTCGTTCATGATTACTCCTGTTTGGCCTTACGGACAAGGGCCTGATTCCGCCAAAAAATCAAATATGAACTCTATGATAAAGCACCCTGAAGTTCATTTATCAACCAAAGATTAGGCAATACCGAATACCACTGCCATCTGCTGCGGCAGGATCTCATCGCCCCCTATGGAGGCGAAAACGGAAGACTTTCCGGCCATTCATGCCGACCTGAAACTTAATGCTGATTTGTAAAGTTATACACCTAGCTACCTGCCGAGTGCAACTTGCAACCCGGCATTGGCAACATGGGAATACAGAGGGCCGAAACTGTCAGTCAAGCGACAATCGGTTAAGTCTGGTTAGCTGGCAACAGCGTTTTTTGAAATTATTGCGCAATTTGCGGATGTGTAGCCAGCCATTCATGGACCAGCTTCCGCCCTTCCTTGATCTGCGATGGCGTCAGCACTTTAATCAGACTATCACGCGCCTCCACTGCTTTCTCTAAGCCTTGAACGGCGGCGAGCTCCGTCCACATATAAGCCTGAGCATAGTCCTGCGGTACACCTGTTCCGTCGAAATACATCTGGCCGAGGTTGAACTGTCCTATTGCTTCGCCCTGATCAGCGGCCTGAAGAAACCAAAACGCGGCCTGTTTTTTATCTTGTGCGACACCCTTGCCGTTGGCATACATCACGCCGAGATTATTTTGCGCCTCTGCATAGCCTTGTTCAGCAGCTTTACGGTACCACTCGGCGGCTTGTTTATCATCTTGCTCTACGCCTTCGCCTCTGATGTACATCGCGCCGAGATTGTTTTGCGCCGTTGGCAAGCCCTGTTCTGCGGCTTTTCGATACCAAAGTGCGGCTTGTTTATCATCTTGCTCTACACCTTCGCCATTGGCATACATCGCGCCGAGATTGTTTTGTGCGATGGCTTCACCCTGCTCTGCGGCTTTGCGATACCACTCGACGGCTTGTTTATCATCTTGCTCTACGCCTTCGCCTCTGGCGTACATGACGCCGAGATTATATTGCGCCATTGCCAAGCCCTGCCCCGCTGCCTTACGGAACAATGACACGGCTTGTTTGTAGTCTTTCGCCATGCCGCCCTGGCCTTCGCTATACATTAAGCCGAGGATGAGCTGCGCCTTTGCATAGCCCTGATCTGCGGCCTTCCGGAACCAAAACGCGGCCTGTTTATCATTTTGCTCTACGCCTTCGCCATTGGCATACATCACACCGAGATCGTTTTGCGCCTCCGCATCTCCCTGCTCAGCCTTTAGACGTATCTGCTCTACACTTTGATCATAGTTTGGCACTGGCTCAGCACTTGCGTGACTGGTAGACAATCCAGTCAACAACAGGGCAGAAAAAACCAAAACCGTCAATAAACTACGCATACTCACCACTAAAAATTCATTTGCTTAAAAAAAAGGGACTGAATAATAACATACTGTGGAAACAGCCTATCAGGATGTTGTCATCGGCCGAAAATAGAGTTCTTGCACCGGTAAAATTTTGACCGGGAAAAAGGAGTGTTTCAGAATCGAACGCTTCGCTTCCCTTTTGGTTCCATAAGTGTAAACTCGCCCCAAACAACCTGTTCGCGAGGGGATGCCATGTCGACTTTTTCTGACAGTTTGCTTAAAAACCAGTGCCTCATCGACGGTGCGTGGGTGGGAACGCCTGCTCTGTCCGTGACCGATCCTGCCACCGGTGCGGTGATCGGCAAGGTTCCCGATATGGGCCGTGAAGAAACGCGCGCGGCTATTGCGGCGGCTCAACGCGCTTTTCCTGTGTGGAGTAAGCTGTTGCCCAAGGGTCGCAGCAAAATTTTGCGCCGCTGGTTCGAACTCATCACTGATCATACCGAAGAGCTGGCGCGGCTTTTGACTCAGGAACAGGGTAAACCCTTGACTGAAGCGCGGGGCGAAATTGCCTATGGCGCAAGCTTCGTCGAGTTTTTTGCCGAGGAGGCCAAGCGCCTTTACGGCGAAACCATCCCATCACACAAGCCGGATGCGCGCATCGTGGTGATTCGGCAGCCGTTGGGCGTCGTTGCCACGATCACGCCGTGGAATTTTCCGATGGCGATGATCGCACGAAAAATCGCGCCGGCATTGGCCGCCGGATGCACAGTCGTCTGCAAACCTGCCGGAGAGACGCCGCTGTCGGCGCTCGCGCTGGCGGAACTGGCGCAGCAGGCAGGCCTGCCGCCGGGCGTGCTCAATGTCATCACCACGTCACGGTCTGCTGTCGTGGGCGAGGAGCTGACCTCCAATCCTTCGGTACGCGCTATCACCTTCACCGGCTCGACCGGGGTCGGCAAGCAATTGATGCGGCAGGCGGCAGGGACGGTCAAGAAAGTGGCGCTGGAACTCGGCGGCAACGCGCCTTTCATCGTGTTCGATGACGCCGATCTCGACAAAGCCGCTCAGGGACTGATAGCCAGCAAATTCCGCAACATGGGCCAGACCTGCGTGTGCGCCAACCGCGTTTTCGTGCAGGACGGCATTTTCGATGCCTTTACCGCCAAACTCAGGGCTGAAGTTGACAAGCTCAAACTCGGCAACGGGCTGGAAAGCGGCGTGACGCAAGGCCCGCTCATCAATGCCAAGGCGATTCAGAAAGTGGAGCGGCATGTGCAGGATGCTGTGGCGCATGGCGCACAACTGGTACTGGGCGGAAAGCCGGCTTCGCTGGGAGGCACGTTCTATGAGCCGACGGTGCTAACCGGCGTGACGCCGCACATGCTGATGATGCAGGAAGAAACATTCGGCCCTGTCGCCGGACTGGTGCGTTTCTCGACGGAAGACGAGGTGATCCGGCTCGCTAACGCCACGCCGTTCGGGCTGGCCGCCTATTTTTACGCGCGCGACATCGGACGCGTGTGGCGTGTCGCCGAGGCGCTGGAATCCGGCATGGTCGGCATCAACGAAGGGATGATTTCGACGGAAACGGTTCCTTTCGGCGGAGTCAAGGAATCCGGCTTCGGCCGCGAAGGTTCACGTCACGGCCTCGATGAGTTCGTGAGCATGAAATACATGCTGATGGGCGGGCTCTAGCGATCTGTTACTTAAGATGCAAAACCGCCTTCAATTATTCCACTGTTCAGCGCCCGTCTTAATTGTCTCTATTGGAGCTTTTTGTTTATCCGGAATAATAGCTTGTAGCTGATGCTTTATTTTGGAAAAGTTAAATGTGTTTTTTATATTTACGTACGTGCAACTGTTTTTTAATACGTTTAGCTGTTCAAATAACTCTGAGTTGCTAGTTCTGTCACTGCATAGCAAGAGCAAGTCATCTAATAGATGTCCATAAGCGCGCACTTCAAAGGTTTGTAATGCATCTATTTGTTCGCCAGGTAACGATAAAAAGTTAGATGCAGCGCCAAAATCCCCTAACAGAACACTAGCGTCCGGATTAACTAGGATATTGTGCGCATATAAATCACCGTGACATAAACCCTTATCATGTAGATGAATAAGGGTGTCGGCTATGTTGATCGCAATATTGGCAATCTCAGCCAGCGTCAATTGAAAGCCATCGATAAAGGTATCACGCGTGCATGTTGCCAAAGAGGGTGGAAGGCCCAAGTTATAGAAAGTGCAGGGGATCAAACTCATTACCAATCCTAGCTGATCGCTTTCAGATATCTGTGCAGTCATCTGAACTAGATTCGGATGATTACCGGCAGTTAAGGTGGCTTGCAATTCATCAACGGGATAACCATCGCTGGTAACGTGGCCTTTAAACAGCTTTACTGCTATCTGTTGATCTGAACCTTGTAAGCTGGCTAGCTGATTTATCCATTTTGCGCGATAAATAACGCCAGAAGCGCCTTCCCCGAGTTGTTCATGCAGCTGGATATCAGACATGCTCACCTTATGCATACCTGCATCCTCTATATTGGGATAGCAGCTAAAGGGATTACCCGCAAAGGCTAACCAGGCCAGTTTAGGCATTTGCATCAGCCAGTCCGGCAAGCAAAGTAGCTGGTTGGCTGAAATACGCATTAACTGTAAATCAGTACAATTCGCTAATGTTGAAGGAAGCTCGGTTAATCTATTACCCGCCAGCATTAACTTCTGCAGGCGTGATAGCTCCCCCACAGAGTCAGGCAGTTTCTCTATTTGGTTGTCGGTTAGAATCAGCCAGCGAGTGCCCTGAGGGAAAACGGATTCAGGAACGCTCAAAATACGGTTAGCTTTAAAACTGATAGTATCTAAATTAGCGCAGTCAGCGATAACCTTAGGTACTTGTGTAAATTGATTATTGGATAAAAACAATATTTGTAATCGGTGCAGGCGGCCAAAATCTTCCGGCAAAGAACTGAGCTGATTGTTAGATAAATCTAAAATTTCCAATGTATCGGCCAAGTCAAATATTTCATCCGGAAATTTAGTCAAATTTTCGGCTATTTGTAAGCGCCTGACTTGGCTGAGTTCACCTGCTTTTAATTGCGCTAAAGTATGCAAAAAGATATCCAATCTAAAAGTTTATTAAACACATATGATAATACACAAACGGATGCAGACCTTTTAAAACGACTCAGTAATAACTGGTATAAACCGGTCTGTTAAAGAATACTTAAAAATGATGAAAGATAAGCAATGAACGCTACCGTACAGAACTAATTTATTTTTAAGCGTAGAGTTTGAAAATAATGAAAAAATAGTTTATCCGTTAACCACGAACCTGTTAGGAGGACATATGGATATTCAAGTCGGCGGTTTTCTAGGTTTTATCGTACTTGTGCTGGACATCTGGGCCATTATTAGCATCGTAAAAAGTGGCGCTACAACTGGATCGCAAATTTTATGGGTACTTTTGATTTTGTTGCTGCCCGTTGTCGGTCTGATAATTTGGTGGTTTGCGGGTCCGAAAGGCGCTTAGTCGGCTTATCATCTGTCCAGCGCTAAGGCGCAATCCGTACGGTGCAGTACGGCTAAAGTCTATTGCGCTTTGTTTCGCATAATGCGAGTAACTATGGCATCGGTGTTACGAATTACCGAGGTGGCGTTATGTCTCGGTGTTTTAAATTTTAAACACTAAGGGTGTCGACTTTACGTTAGGCTGGTCTTTTCCTTTTGAAAGTGCCGCTATTTTTGCGAAAGCTTGTTTTGGGCATCCCAGCCCAAGCAAGCGGCAAAAATTACGCGGCAGCCAATGCCTCCGGCGGCCCCAGCCGTCCTGCTTCATTCGTTGGATACCCGACAAGGGGCATCC